>NZ_CP080523.1:0-600000 GCF_024746795.1 Mesorhizobium sp. AR10 | reverse complement strand
GTGGAATGGAAGAGCAAGGCCTTGCGCGCCTATCAGCGGCGCACGATGGCCGCCGACGCGCTGATCGCGTCGAGCTACCTGGCGGGCACGAACACCAGGCGCGTGCGGCGTGCGCTCGCCGCGCTGTTCGGCGGCGCGATCGGCAAGGACGTCGTCAGCCGCACCTGGCGCAAGGTGAAGACGGACTGGGACGCCTGGAATGCCCGCTCTCTGGCCGACGAGCCGATCGTGCGCCTGATCCTCGACGGGACGGTGGTTCGTGTCAGGCTCGACCGCAAAGCGACCTCGATCTCGCTGCTCGTGGTCATCGGTGTGCGCGCGGACGGCCAGAAGATCCTGCTCGCGGTCAAGAATATGGGTGGCGAGACGACGGAGGCCTGGCGGGCCATTCTCGACGATCTCGTCGGGCGCGGCCTGCGCCGACCTGAGTTTCTCATGGTCGATGGCGCACCTGGCTTGGACAGGGCGATCGCCGCGCTGTGGGACGGGGTGCCGGTGCAGAGATGCACGGTTCACAAGCACAGGAATCTGCTTGCCCATGCTCCCGAGCGGCTGCATGAGGAGATCAGCGCCGATTACACCGACATGATCTACGCGGCCACGCCGGAGGAGATCGAGAGCCGCCGCAAGGCGTTCCTGCGCAAATGGCGGCTCAAGTGCCGGGCGGTGGCCGATAGCCTGGAGGAGGCCGGCGAGCGTCTCTTCGCCTTCACCCGGCTGCCGCCGAGCCAATGGAAAAGCGCCAGAACAACAAACGCGATTGAGCGTCTGCATGAGGAGTTCAAGCGGCGCATCAAGACCCAGACCGTTCTGCCTTCGGCCGAAACCGCGGCAATGTTGTTCTGGGCGTTGATGGCGTCCGGTCAAATCTCGATGCGAAAGATCGACGGCTGGCAGACGCTTCCTACGAAGCCACGCGATCAGCAGATTGACCTCGCCGCATGAGCCGATAATCTTAACCTACCGGAGGCTGCTCCGCCGAATTCCAACACGACCCGCTACGGCACCCCGGCGGGATTGGTCGTCGAGGCCATCGCTGAGAACGAAGGAGTGATCGTCATTACCGCGCGGTCAGGGACGCCGGCGCGGCCTTGCCCTCTTTGCAGCAGAGTGTCGAGCCGGGTCCACAGCCGCTATGTTCGACGCGTGTCCGATCTTCCCTGTAGTGGGACGAAGGTAGAGCTCCGCCTCGTCGCGCGGCGCTTCGTCTGCGATGCAACGTTGTGCCGTCGACGAATCTTCGCCGAGCGCTTTGACGACAGTGCTTCGCGTCGCAACGACTCTGGCTGAATCGGCGGTGAATTCACTTGTCGGCAAGCGGATGGTCAAGAAACAGCAGATCCGTTGGTCGCTCCACGGTGCTCACATGCTCATGCAGGTCAGGACGGCAGATCTCAACGGCGAGCTTCGCAATCGATTGCGGGCACCGTTCCGACAGCCAGAGCCGAACGTGCCACCACTATTCAAGCCCAAACCGCCTCTCCTGCGCGCCGCCTAACCCCAGAGAAGTTACCGGTCTCCGCCGAAAACCTCGACGAGGACGGTCCGTTGCGAGCTGACCCCATGCACGGTGCCTGTACTTGCCGACGGATGGCGCCCTCGAACTGCTCCGGCTTTAGATGCGCCAAACGTTGCCGGTCACCGCTCTTGTGAAGGTCATTAGACGGAGTAGTACATCTTAAACTCGATGGGTTGCGTGGTCCTCTCGACGCAGGTGACCTCCTCCATCTTCAGCTTGATATGGCTATCGATGAAGTCGTCATCGAAGCTTCCGCCAGCCTTAAGGAACGCGCGGTCCTCGTCAAGACTGGTAAGAGCTTCGCGCAGCGAACCGCAGACAGTCTGGATCTTCTGCTGCTCGCACTGCGGCAATTCGTAGAGATCCTGATCCATCGGTACTCCGGGATCGATCTTGTTCAGGATGCCATCGAGACCGGCCAGCAGGATCGCCGCGAAGGCGAGGTAAGGATTGGCGGCTGAATCAGGAAAGCGGACCTCGACCCGCGTGGCCTCCGGCGAGGTCGCCAACGGAATGCGGCAGGAGGCAGAGCGATTACGGGCTGAGTAGGCCAGCAGAACCGGAGCCTCGTAGCCGGGGACGAGACGCTTATAGGAGTTCGTCGTCGGGTTGGTGAAGGCGTTGAGCGCCCGGGCGTGCTTGATGATGCCGCCGATGTACCACAGGCATTCCTGGGACAGGCTGGCATACTTGTCGCCGGCGAAGAGAGGCTTGCCGCCCTTCCACAGCGACTGGTGCACGTGCATGCCCGAGCCGCTCTCGCTAAATACCGGCTTAGGCATGAAGGTCGCCGTCTTTCCATAGGACTTCGCGACATTGAGAACACAATATTTAAGGATCTGGATCGCGTCGGCGCTGCGAACTAGGGTGTCGAACTTTATGCCGAGTTCGTGCTGGGCGGGAGCCACCTCGTGGTGATGCTTCTCGACTATCACGCCCATGGCCTTCATGGTTGCCAGCATCTCACCGCGCATGTCCTGACCGGAATCCAGCGGCGGAACCGGAAGGTAGCCGGCCTTGGTCTGGATGCGGTGACCGTGGTTGCCACCCTCACGATGCGGATCGCCGTTGACCGGCAGCTCGGAGGATGTGAGCTTGAAGCCGGTGTCGTAGGGGTCAGACGCAAACTCCACGGAGTCGAACACGAAGAACTCGGATTCGGGGCCGACATAGACCGTATCGGCAATTCCCGTGGACTGCAGGTAGGCCTCGGCCCTCTTCGCGATGCGGCGCGAATCTCGGTTGTATGGCTCGCCCGTCTCCGGCTCGAGAATGTCGCAGTTGATCGTCAGGGTGGACGCCGAGGTGAACGGGTCCATCTGGGCGGTCGTCGGATCGGGCATAAGGGTCATGTCGGACTCGTTGATCGCCTTCCAGCCGGCAATGGACGAGCCGTCAAACATAATGCCGTCAGCAAACGTGTTCTGGTCGGCTGTCGAGGCGTCGACAGTGATATGATGCAACTTGCCGCGCGGGTCGGTGAAACGGAAGTCGAGGTATTGGACGTCGTCATCTTTGATAAACTTAAGCACAGTCTTGGCGGTCTGCATTATGTCTGGCCTCTTCTGCCTGTTAAGATTGCCCTCTGCACTGAGGCCTAGGATTGGTGAAGGTGAGCTTAGATCCCGTCCGATCGGAGTAACGGCGCTTTTTGTGGATGTGATCATGGAACGTTTTCTCCACCGCCCATTTTCATGCGCTCCGTATCCTCGAGCGCGCGGCGGTACTCGACCGGCATCACCTTGCGGAACTTCGGCCGGTAGTCCGCCCAGTGATCGAGGATCTCCTTGGCGCGGGCCGAACCGGCGTAGTGCAGATGGCTCGAGATGAGTCGGTAGAGCCGCTCCTCGTCATGCCGCGTCATGTCGCCCGAGACGTCGACCATGCCTTCGTGTATGAGGTCGCCGCCGTGGTGATGCAGCTTCTCCAGCATGTCGTCCTCCTCCAGCACCGGCTGCAGCTCGACCATGGCCATATTGCAGCGCCGGGCGAAATCGCCCTCCTCGTCGAGCACATAAGCGACACCGCCCGACATGCCGGCCGCGAAATTGCGGCCGGTGCCGCCGAGAACGACGACGACGCCTCCGGTCATATATTCGCAGCCGTGATCGCCGACGCCTTCGACGACCGCGATCGCTCCGGAGTTGCGCACCGCGAAGCGTTCGCCGGCGACGCCGTTGAAGTAGCACTCGCCGGAAATCGCACCGTAAAGCACGGTGTTGCCGACGATGATCGACTGATGCGGCACGATCCGCGCGTTCTCCGGCGGCCGCACGATGATGCGTCCACCCGAGAGCCCCTTGCCGACATAGTCGTTCCCGTCACCGACTAGGTCGAAAGTGATGCCGCGGGCGAGAAACGCGCCGAAGGACTGGCCCGCCGTGCCCTTGATGGTCACGTGGATCGTATCGTCCTTCAGCCCTCTATGGCCCCAGCGCTTGGCAAGTGCGCCCGAAAGCATCGCGCCGGCCGAGCGGTCGACGTTCTTGATTTCGGCCTCGAAGGCGACCGGCACCTTGGTCTCCAGCGCGAGCTTCGCCTTCTCGATCAGCCTGCGGTCGAGAATGTCGTCGATCGGATGGTTCTGGCGCTCCGTCCAATAGGTCGCTTCCTTCGGAGCCTCCTCCTTGTGGAAGATATTCGAGAAGTCGAGGCCCCTCGCCTTCCAGTGCTCGATCATTCCGTCGCGATCCAGCAGGTCCGAGGACCCGATGACGTCGTCAAGCTTTCTGGCTCCAAGCGATGCGAGGATTTCGCGCACTTCCTCCGCAACGAAGAAGAAGTAGTTGACGACATGCCCCGGCGTCCCCTTGAAACGCTTCCGGAGCATCGGATCCTGGGTAGCGACGCCGACAGAACAGGTGTTCAGGTGACACTTGCGCATCATGACGCAGCCGACCGCGATCAACGACGCGGTGGCGAAACCGAATTCGTCGGCGCCGAGCAGTGCCCCGATGACGACGTCGCGGCCGGTCTTCAAGCCGCCGTCGACCTGCAGAGCGATGCGAGAGCGCAGACCATTGCGCACCAGCCTCTGCTGCGTTTCGGCAAGGCCGATCTCCCAGGGGCTACCCGCATGCTTCACCGAGGTCAGCGGCGCAGCACCGGTGCCACCGTCGAAACCGGAAATCGTGATGTGATCGGCGCGCGCCTTGGCAACGCCGGCCGCAACCGTGCCGACTCCAAATTCGGAAACCAGCTTGACCGAGATGTCAGCCTCGGGATTGACGTTCTTCAGATCGTAAATCAGCTGCTCCAGATCCTCGATCGAATAGATGTCATGGTGCGGCGGCGGCGAGATCAGGTCTACGCCCGGAGTCGAGTGCCGCGTCTTGGCGACGGTCGCATCGACCTTGTGGCCCGGCAGGTAGCCGCCTTCGCCGGGTTTTGCGCCCTGCGCCACCTTGATCTGCAGCACGTCGGCATTGACCAGATATTCGGTGGTGACGCCGAAGCGGCCCGAGGCGATCTGCTTGATCGCCGACCGCTCGGGGTTCGTCGAGCCGTCCGGCAGCGGCAGGTAGCGATCGCTCTCCTCGCCGCCTTCGCCAGTGTTCGACTTGCCGCCGATCCGGTTCATCGCGACTGCCAGCGTCGTGTGCGCCTCGCGGCTGATTGAGCCGAAGGACATCGCTCCCGTCGAGAAGCGCTTGACGATCTCCGATGCCGGCTCGACCTCCTCGACAGCGATCGGCTTGCGGCCGGCTGCCTCGGCGTCCTTGATCGTGAAGAGCCCGCGGATCGTGTTCATGCGGCTCGCCGACTCGTTCATCATCGCGGAGAACTCGCGATAGCGGTCCTCGGCATTGTCGCGCACCGCCTGCTGGAGCGAGGCGATGGCGGCCGGCGTCCAGGCGTGGCTTTCGCCGCGCATGCGGAAGGCGTATTCGCCACCGACGTCGAGCGCATTGGCGAGCACCGGATCGTTGCCGAAGGCGGCCTTGTGGCGAGAGACGGTTTCCGCCGCGAACTCCTCGAGGCCGATGCCTTCGATCGTCGTCGCCGTACCCAAGAAGTACTTGCGGACCAGCTCGGACGAAAGGCCGACGGCGTCGAAGATCTGCGCGCCGCAATAGGACTGATAGGTGGAGATGCCCATTTTGGACATGACCTTGAGGATACCTTGGCCGACCGCCTTGATGTAGTTGTGGAAGACTTCCTTCTCGTCGAGTTCCTTCGGAAACTCGCCGCGCTTGTGCATGTCGATGAGCGTGTCGAAGGCGAGATAGGGATTGATCGCCTCCGCACCGTAACCGGCGAGCAGGCAGAAATGATGGATCTCGCGCGGTTCGCCGGATTCGACGACGAGGCCGACCGACGTGCGCAATCCCTTGCAGAGCAGGTGGTGGTGCACGGCTGCGGTGGCGAGCAGCGCCGGGATCGCGACGCGGTCCGGGCCGATCTGCCGGTCCGAAAGCACGATGATGTTGTAGCCGCCCTTGACTGCCGCTTCCGCCCTTTCGCACAGACGGTCGAGCATCTCCGGCATGCCTTCGGCACCGCGGGTAATGTCATAGGTGAAATCGAGCGTCTTGGTGTCGAAGCGGTCTTCGGTGTGGCCGATCGAGCGGATCTTCTCGAGGTCGCCATTGGTAAGGATCGGCTGGCGGACCTCGAGCCGCTTCGCATGTGCCATGCCCTCGTGTTCGAGGATGTTCGGGCGCGGACCGATGAAGGAGACGAGGCTCATCACCAGTTCCTCGCGGATCGGGTCGATTGGCGGGTTGGTGACCTGGGCGAAGTTCTGCTTGAAATAGGTGTACAGCAGCTTCGGCTTGTCGGACATCGCCGAGATCGGCGTGTCGGTGCCCATCGAGCCGATCGCCTCCTGACCGGTCGTCGCCATCGGCAACATCAGGAGCTTCGTATCTTCTTGCGTGTAGCCGAAGGCCTGCTGCCGGTCGATCAAGGAGACGTCGCGGTGCAGCAGTGCCCGGGGCCCGACCGGCTTCAGCTCTTCGAGGATCAGCTGGGTGTTGTCGAGCCATTGGCGATAGGGATGCTTGCCGGCAAGCGACGACTTCACTTCCTCGTCGGAAATGATGCGGCCCTCTTCCATATCGATCAGCAGCATCTTGCCGGGCTGCAAACGCCATTTCTTGACGATCTTGTCCTCGGCGACGGGCAACACGCCCGCCTCCGACGCCATGATGACGCGGTCGTCGCTGGTGACGATATAGCGCGCCGGGCGAAGGCCGTTGCGGTCGAGCGTGGCGCCGATCTGGCGGCCGTCGGTGAAGGCGACCGCCGCCGGCCCATCCCACGGCTCCATCAGCGCCGCGTGATATTCGTAGAAGGCCTTGCGCTCCTGCGCCATGAGCTGGTTGCCGGCCCAGGCCTCCGGGATGAGCATCATGACGGCATGCGAAAGCGAATAGCCGCCGCGCACGAGGAATTCGAGCGCATTGTCGAAACAGGCCGTGTCCGACTGGCCTTCATAGGAGATCGGCCAGAGCTTGGAAATGTCGTCGCCGAAGAGCGGCGAGGAAACGGACGCCTGTCGTGCCGCCATCCAGTTGACGTTGCCGCGCAGCGTGTTGATCTCGCCATTGTGGGCGACCATGCGGTAAGGATGCGCGAGCTTCCAGGACGGGAAGGTGTTGGTCGAGAAGCGCTGGTGTACGAGCGCAACCGCCGACTGGAAGCGTTCGTCGGCGAGGTCCTTGTAATAGGCCCCGACCTGATAGGCGAGGAACATGCCCTTGTAGACGATGGTGGTGGTCGACAGTGACACGATATAGAAACCGAGATCGCCGCCGGCTTCCGCATAGATGCGGTTGGAGATCACCTTGCGGAGCGTGAACAGCCGCCGTTCGAATTCATCTTTCGTGGCTGCCTCGCGGCCGGCACCGATGAACACCTGGACATGATGCGGCTCGGTCGCAGCGATGTCCGGCGCTTTGGAGAGCAACGAATTGTCGACCGGCACGTCACGGTAGCCGAGTAGAATCTGGCCTTCCTCGGCCACGACTTCGCTGATCACATCCTGGAAATGGGCGACAAGCTTCTCGTCGCGCGGCATGAAGAGATAGCCGACGGCATATTCGCCTGCCTTCGGCAAGGTAACGCCCTTCTTCGCCATCTCCTCGCGAAAAAAGAGGTCCGGGATCTGAACGAGAATGCCGGCGCCATCGCCCATCAGCGGATCGGCACCGACCGCGCCGCGGTGGGTCAGGTTTTTGAGCATGGAGAGGCCATCGCGCACGATCTGATGCGACTTCTCACCCTTGAGATGCGCGACGAAGCCGACCCCGCAGCCATCGTGTTCGTTTCGCGGATCGTAGAGCCCCCGCGCACCAACCTGGCCCCAATCGCGTGCCTCTGTGGCCATAATCGTCTTGGCATTGGTATCGGCAATTGGTGTTGTCATCGACCTTAGCCCCTCTTCTGCTTTGGATTCGCGTCGATGTCGACTTGGTATCACCTCCAGAAGGGCGGCCTTTTCGGCGAGCGCCACGACAATCGCCTTCAGCGCATCAACGTCGTCCGGAAGCTCTTCGGCAGCCATCGCCATGACTGGCATCACAGCATGTTCGCAGCCGTTTTCCCAACGCTTTCAATGGCCTGATTCAACTTGCCACAGGCTCTTCAGCCTACCGATTGCGGCCGCCTCACCACCGCCGGCCGGACCTTCTTCCAGTCCAGCCCGTCAACCAGCGCCAAGAGCTGAGCGTGGTTCAGCTGAACACGCGAGGGCCCGATGCGTGGCCAGCAGAACTTCGTTTCCTCGAGCGTCTTGGCAAACAGGCATACCCCGGACCCGTCCCACCAGACCGCCTTGATTCTGTCCGCTCTTTTCGAGCGGAACACGTAAAGCGCGCCGTTGAACGGTTATGTGGCGCGCAATTTCGCCTCGGACTTGGTGTTGCGGTTGTTGGTCATGGTCTTTTCCTTTGGTTGATGGTTTCTGTCCCGGAGGACGGTTCCAAAGGAGACGGCGCTCAAAGCGGACTTATACCCAACACGGGAGCGCAGCGAATGGAGCGGGCAGGATCGGGACAAGATGCCGGGCGAGCATTGTTGTCCCTTTCAGAGGCAGATAGCAGCAGCAACAAGCTCAGGGCGAGTGCCATCGGGCCTAAGAGTCGGTTTGGAAAATCACGGATGGGCGTTTCTGCGTAGCATGATGCCGCCCATGGCGACGAGGATCATGGCCTGCGAGACATCGATGCGCTGCTCGTAATCGCGCACGAGGCGTCGCCACCGGATCATCCATCCGAACGTCCGTTCGACGACCCAGCGACGCGGTAGAACCTTGAAGCCTTTCTGGTCGTCGGAGCGGCGGATGATCTCGACGATGAAGTCGAGATAGCAGGCCTTATCCATCAGCTTGAGCCGGTCATAGGCCCCGTCGGCGAAGAGATGCTTGACCCACGGCCAGCGTTTGCGGATGCCGTCGAGTATCGCCTGCGCACCCGCGCTGTCGGAGATGTCAGCGGTGGTCAGGTTGACCATCAGGAGCCGTCCGTCCGTATCGACCGCAATATGGCGCTTGCGCCAACGATCTTCTTACCCGCGTCGTAGCCTCGTGCTTTTGCATGGGGTGCCTTGATCGACTGACTATCAATCACACCAGCGCTGGGTGAAGGTTCGCGACCCTGCCGCTCGCGGTCGAGCATCAGTTCCACGTCGTGGATCGTCTGAAAAAGGAAGCGCCGTGCCAACTCGCGGAACCAGCTATAGACCGTCTGCCACGGCCCAAAATGAATGGGCAACATCCGCCACCCACAGCCTGAGCGCACCAGATAGCGCACCGCGTTGATTACCTCCCGAAAATCCACCTCGCGGGGACGCCCACGCCGACCAGGAACCGGCATCAGTGGCGCGATCCGCTCCCATTCCTCATCTGTCAGATCACACGGATAACGCTTCGTCTTACGCGCGATCTTGGCAACACGGCCACGGCTCTGTTCGGTCCACATCCACGCTCTGAATCAGACTTCATGCGCAAACGAAACCCCTCAAATCCGATTTTCCAAACAGCCTCTAAGAGAAGGCTGGCCCGAACGAGGCTCCTGTGTCGGTGCATTTGCGAATTTCGGACGTTTGCTTTGGCCGCACTCCGGGAACGGTTTCCTGTCAAGCGACGTAGCCCCCTTCCGGCACGCGCTCGCGTCCAGTGATCATGGCGCGCACGAGGTTCTCGCTGTGACTGAAGCTCCCCAGGACACCGCCGATATGAAGCGCGACCAGAGCCAGCATGCGATTGGCAAGCGCCTCATGCGCCGTCCCCGACCCATTCGATGCCCCAAGAGGCGTCAGTCGTTTGTGGCCAGCCGGTACGACCACGAGTGTCGTCGAGGTCAGTAAGGCAACCACTACCAATGGGTGCCGTCGCAGGAGTGGTTGGAATTGTGAGTTGGCGTAGTCTCCGGGGTGTCAAACCTCGAATCATCCGGCGTTAGAGCGCCGGACAGGAGACTACGCCATGACAAGGACTACCATGAATGCGGAAGCCGTTCATCCTGGGGATGAGGCGACGAGCTATCTTTTCGACAACTGGTTTGATCCGATTGAAGCTGGCCTGCGCGAGCGGGTGCGCGGCTTCATCGAGACGATGCTCGAGACCGAGCTGGACGCGGTGCTTGCCCGTCCCCGTTATGGCCGGCAGCCGGCGGCGCGCAGTGATGAGACCACCGGTGTCGCCGGCCACCGCCACGGCAGCCGGACGCGCACGCTGACGGGGACCTTCGGCACCACCGAGCTCACGGTTCCGCGGGCGCGCCTCGATGCCGGCGAGGACAAGACGGTGGAATGGAAGAGCAAGGCCTTGCGCGCCTATCAGCGGCGCACGATGGCCGCCGACGCGCTGATCGCGTCGAGCTACCTGGCGGGCACGAACACCAGGCGCGTGCGGCGTGCGCTCGCCGCGCTGTTCGGCGGCGCGATCGGCAAGGACGTCGTCAGCCGCACCTGGCGCAAGGTGAAGACGGACTGGGACGCCTGGAATGCCCGCTCTCTGGCCGACGAGCCGATCGTGCGCCTGATCCTCGACGGGACGGTGGTTCGTGTCAGGCTCGACCGCAAAGCGACCTCGATCTCGCTGCTCGTGGTCATCGGTGTGCGCGCGGACGGCCAGAAGATCCTGCTCGCGGTCAAGAATATGGGTGGCGAGACGACGGAGGCCTGGCGGGCCATTCTCGACGATCTCGTCGGGCGCGGCCTGCGCCGACCTGAGTTTCTCATGGTCGATGGCGCACCTGGCTTGGACAGGGCGATCGCCGCGCTGTGGGACGGGGTGCCGGTGCAGAGATGCACGGTTCACAAGCACAGGAATCTGCTTGCCCATGCTCCCGAGCGGCTGCATGAGGAGATCAGCGCCGATTACACCGACATGATCTACGCGGCCACGCCGGAGGAGATCGAGAGCCGCCGCAAGGCGTTCCTGCGCAAATGGCGGCTCAAGTGCCGGGCGGTGGCCGATAGCCTGGAGGAGGCCGGCGAGCGTCTCTTCGCCTTCACCCGGCTGCCGCCGAGCCAATGGAAAAGCGCCAGAACAACAAACGCGATTGAGCGTCTGCATGAGGAGTTCAAGCGGCGCATCAAGACCCAGACCGTTCTGCCTTCGGCCGAAACCGCGGCAATGTTGTTCTGGGCGTTGATGGCGTCCGGTCAAATCTCGATGCGAAAGATCGACGGCTGGCAGACGCTTCCTACGAAGCCACGCGATCAGCAGATTGACCTCGCCGCATGAGCCGATAATCTTAACCTACCGGAGGCTGCTCCGCCGAATTCCAACACGACCCGCTACGGCACCGGCCCGCCTGCCCTGGTACACTATCTATCCGACTGTGTCGGAGTTCTCCGCGGCGGTCGGTGCCGACGCTTATGAGGGATGGCTCAGGGGCCTGCCGGCCGACGATCCGGCGTCGCTCTATCTCCACGTTCCGTTCTGCCGATCGATGTGCTGGTATTGCGGCTTCCCTAACACCATAGCCCGCCATGATGCGCCGATCCTGAATTATCTGGCGATGCTACGTGACGAGATCCGTTTGGTCTCGGAGCAAGCGCCGCAGGCGCTGGCCGTGTGCGACGTGCATTTCGGCGGCGGAACGCCGACCCTCATCGGGCCAGCTGAGTTCCTCGCTCTGATGGACTTCCTGCGCGACCGCTTCGCGCTCAGGGAAACGGCTGCGGTTGCGGTCGAGATTGATCCGCGCACCTTCACGGCCGAGATGGCCGAAGCCTGGGGAGCAGCCGGCGTGAACCGCGCAAGCCTCGGCGTGCAGATCCGTTGTTCAAAAAGCGGTCAACCGGGTGCAGAACGAGGTTACACGGGATTCTTACACCCGGCACATCGCAGCTGGCCGTCTGGCGACGTCAAAGGGCTACCGTCTCACCGACGAAGACCGCGTGCGAGCGGCAATCATCGAGCGATTGATGTGCGATCTCGAGGCGGATGTGCCGGCAATCTGTGCCGGTCACGGATCTGATCCGATCCGTTTTCTCGATTCAGCCGAAGGCTTGGCGATGCTGGCCGAGGACGGCATAGTGGACATCGAAAAGGGTTTCATTCGCGTGCGGCAGGAGCATCGCTTTGTGATTCGCGCTGTTGCTGCCGCATTCGATGCATTTCTCGACCGGGTTGCCCCGTAAGCACAGCAATCGGCATGAGCGGAGGCCAAAGGGATTACCGCTCTTCGCTAGCGGCTTGGGTAGCTTGGCGATGTTCTCGACGACCGTTCCGTGGCAGCGTGGTGGTCGCAATCCTTTCGAACGGACCCTGCCGAAGAAACCGCCTTTCTGCAGCTCGATTCGGCAACAGTTGGCTGTCCTTATCGACATGCCGCGGCTGGCCAGTCTGCCCTTCCGTTTCCTTCACTGGTGGTCATCTGTCGAACCGGCGCCCACGAAAATGAATTCGCCGCTGACCAATGACGACGGCAGGTCGGATCGAGGCGATCTACGCGCAAACGTTTAGTGCCGATTGAAGGCGAGACCATCATAAGAATCGATCTTTAAGCCCCGAAGGTTTGGCGATCCCCGTATCCCTGCCCAGGTTTTCGGGGCGTGATTGTCGCCGACGCATGCGCGAGCTTTTCTGCCCGGTCTGATTGGCCGTCGACCACTCCCGCGGCCCGAAGGCGCTTGACAAAGTAGCGCCGGCTCGTTCAATTCGGAGCATTCACCAGGGGAGTCCCGGCAAGGGGCTGAGATACTGCTGGCTTTCGCGGCGCAGTGACCCGTTGAACCTGATCCAGTTCATACTGGCGTAGGGACGGTGCAAGCGCTTTGCGGGAGTTCACGCCCGAAGTCCTGTTTCGAACGGGCGGCCAAAGCGTCTTTTCATCCTTCCGGCACGGAACTGGGTCTCCAATGCATGAGCAAAGGAGCCTCAAGATGAATGCCCTCACCCCCGCCGTCTCGACGGGACCACTGCCCGCCTCACGGAAAATCCACAAGCCCGGCATCCTCCATCCGCACATCAAGGTGCCGATGCGCGAAATCTCCGTCCATCCGACGGCGGGCGAACCGCCTGTCACCGTCTACGATCCGTCCGGCCCCTATACCGACCCGACCGTCGAAACCAGTATCGAAAAAGGCCTCGCCCGGCTTCGCCAGGAATGGATTACGGCGCGTGGCGATGTCGAAGCCTATGACGGCCGCCATGTCCGGCCGGAAGACAATGGATTTGTGGCTGGCGAGCGCCTGACGCCGGAATTTTCCGTTCGCAGCCGGCCGCTCAGGGCCAGATCAGGCAAGGTGGTGACCCAGCTTGCCTATGCGCGCGCCGGCATCGTCACCCCCGAAATGGAATTCGTCGCCATCCGCGAGAACCTCGGCCGCGAGGCCCTGCGCGGCAAGCTGCAACGCGACGGCGAGGCCTTCGGCGCCGAGATCCCCGACTTCGTCACGCCGGAATTCGTGCGCGACGAAGTAGCACGCGGGCGGGCAATCATTCCCGCCAACATCAACCACCCGGAGAGCGAACCGATGATCATCGGTCGCAATTTCCTGGTCAAGATCAACGCCAATATCGGCAACTCCGCTGTCACTTCCTCGATGACTGAGGAGGTCGAAAAGATGGTGTGGGCGATCCGCTGGGGCGCCGATACGGTGATGGACCTGTCGACCGGCCGCAACATCCACAACATCCGCGACTGGATCGTGCGCAATTCACCGGTGCCGATCGGCACGGTGCCGCTCTACCAGGCGCTCGAGAAGGTCGGCGGCATCGCCGAGGACCTGACCTGGGAGGTCTACCGCGACACGCTGATCGAGCAGGCCGAACAGGGCGTCGATTATTTCACCATCCACGCCGGCGTGCGGCTGCACTACATCCCGCTGACCGTTGACCGGGTCACGGGCATCGTCTCGCGCGGTGGCTCGATCATGGCCAAATGGTGCCTGCACCATCACCGCGAAAGCTTCCTCTACGAGCATTTCGCGGAGATCTGCGACATCTGCCGTGCCTATGATGTGTCCTTCTCGCTCGGCGACGGTCTTCGTCCCGGCTCGATCGCCGACGCCAATGACGCAGCACAATTCGCCGAGCTGGAAACGCTCGGCGAGCTGACGCAGATCGCCTGGGCGAAGGATTGCCAGGTAATGATCGAAGGCCCCGGCCACGTGCCGATGCACAAGATCAAGGAGAACATGGAAAAGCAGCTCGCCGTCTGCGGCGAGGCGCCCTTCTACACGCTTGGACCGCTGACGACCGACATCGCGCCGGGCTATGACCACATCACCTCCGGCATCGGCGCGGCCATGATCGGCTGGTTCGGCACCGCCATGCTCTGCTACGTCACGCCCAAGGAGCATCTCGGCCTTCCCGATCGCAACGACGTCAAGATTGGCGTGATCACCTACAAGATCGCCGCCCATGCCGCCGATCTGGCGAAGGGTCATCCGGCAGCGAAAGTCAGGGATGATGCCCTTTCCCGCGCGCGCTTCGAGTTCCGCTGGGAGGACCAATTCAACCTGTCGCTCGATCCCGAAACGGCGCGATCCTTCCACGACCAGACCTTGCCCAAGGAGGCGCACAAGCTGGCGCACTTCTGCTCGATGTGCGGACCGAAATTCTGTTCCATGCGTATCTCTCACGACATCCGCGCCGAGGCACAGAAAGAGGGCATGGCGGCAATGGCGGCGAAATACCGCGAGGGCGGCGATCTCTACCTACCGGTAGACGAGACCGACGCACCGCTCATGCCAGAGGCGCCGGAACCGTCATGAGGGTGTTGGTCAAAGGGGCCGGCGTCGCCGGCCTCACCGCCGCCTTCGAGCTCGCCGCCCGCGGCGCGACAGTCACAGTCGCCGAGACCCGGCATGGCATCGGTGGCAATGCATCGTGGTTCGCCGGCGGCATGCTGGCGCCATGGTGCGAGCGTGAAAGCGCCGAGCAGCCGGTGCTGGATCTCGGACGCGATGCCGCCGGCTGGTGGGATGCAGTGCTGCCCGGCCAGGTGACACGGGCCGGAACGCTGGTTGTGGCTGCACCGCGCGATGCGGGCGAGCTTGACCGGTTCGCCAGCCGCACGTCCGGCCATCGGCGTGTCGATGAAGATGAGATTGCGCTCCTGGAACCCGACCTCGCCGGCCGCTTCAGGCGCGGACTGTTGTTCCCCGATGAGGCTCATCTCGACCCGCGGCACGCGATGGCGGCACTTCATGACAGGCTCGCTGCCATGGGTGTCGAATTCCGCTTCGGCGCCGATGCCCGGCACATTTCCGGTTTCGATCGCCGGATCGACTGCACGGGGATGGCGGCAGAAGACGACGGCCTGCGCGGCGTTCGCGGCGAGATGCTGATCCTGCGCACGCCGGACATTTCGCTGTCACGCACGGTCCGACTGCTTCATCCGCGCTTTCCGCTCTACGTGGTGCCGCGTACCGATCACCGTTTCATGGTTGGCGCGACGATGATCGAAAGCCAGTCCACAGGACCGGTCACGGCGCGTTCGATGATGGAGCTTTTGGGCGCGGCCTATGCTCTCCATCCGGCCTTCGGCGAGGCTGGCATCATTGAGACCGGCGCCGGCGTCCGTCCGGCCTTTCCCGACAATCTGCCGCGTGTCGAGGCATGTGGAAGCACCGTCGCGATCAACGGGCTCTATCGCCATGGTTTTCTTCTCGCCCCCGCCATGGCGCGCCAGGCGGCCGACCTGATTTTCAATCAAGACAGAACCAAGGGACTTGCTCATGAAACTGATGGTCAACGGCGAAGCGCATGAGGTTGCCGCCACCACACTGGCCGAGCTGCTTACCGCGCTCGACTATGAGGGCGATTGGCTGGCAACGGCCGTCAACAGCGATCTCGTGCACAAAGCCAACCGCGCGGAATTCCAGTTGAGCGACGGCGACCGGATCGAAATCCTCTCACCCATGCAGGGCGGTTAGACCATGTTCGATCTCCTTGGAACGACGCTCCCTTCCCGCCTGCTTCTCGGTACCGCTCAATATCCTTCGCCGGCCATCCTTGCCGATGCAGTCAAGGCGTCGGGCACGTCGGTGGTGACCGTCTCGTTGCGCCGTGAGATGGCGGGCGGCAGGGCCGGCGAACAATTTTGGTCGTTGATCCGCTCGCTCGGCGTCAGAATCCTGCCCAACACTGCTGGCTGTCACTCCGTCAAGGAAGCGGTCACGACCGCGAAAATGGCGCGCGAAGTTTTCGGTACGACCTGGATCAAGCTCGAAGTGATCGCCAACCACGACACGCTGCAGCCGGACGTGTTCGGCCTTGTCGAAGCCGCCCGCATCCTGTGCGAGGACGGTTTTGCGGTTTTCCCCTATACCACCGATGACCTTGTTGTCGCCGAGCGGCTGCTGGAGGCGGGCTGCAAGGTTTTGATGCCTTGGTGCGCGCCGATCGGTTCCGCCCTCGGCCCGGTCAACATCATGGCACTGCGCTCGATGCGCGGACATTTCCCTGGCGTCCCGCTGATTGTGGATGCGGGGCTCGGACGACCGTCGCATGCGGCAACCGTCATGGAACTCGGCTTTGACGCCGTGCTGCTGAACACAGCGGTCGCCAGGGCGGTTGATCCGGTCGGCATGGCGCGTGCGTTCGGCAAGGCTGTCGAGGCCGGTCGTGAAGCTTACAGCTCGGGAATGCTCGAACCGCGTGACGTCGCCGTGCCATCGACGCCGACAATCGGCAGGGCGGTTTTTTCATGAAGCTCGATCCCTTCTACTTGATCGTCGACAGCGCTGCCTGGATCGAACGGCTGGTCCCACTCGGCGTCAATCTGGTTCAGCTTCGCATCAAGACCTTGGATGAGGCCCGGTTGCGCGCGGAGATCCGCAAGGCAAAGGCCTTGTGCGCCCAGCACCACTGCCAGCTCATAGTCAACGACCATTGGCGCCTGGCCATCGAGGAAGGCTGCGACTTCGTCCACCTTGGCCAGGAGGATTTGCAGACCGCCGATCGTTCGCGGATTCGGGTAGCCGGCGTGAGGCTCGGACTGAGCACGCATGATCATATCGAACTGGAAACGGCGATGGCCGCCGGGCCCGACTATATCGCGCTCGGCCCCATCTACCCGACCATCCTGAAGAAGATGAAATGGGCCCCGCAAGGCGTCGAACGGATCAACGAGTGGAAGCGTCGCGTAGCACCGGTTCCTCTGGTCGCCATTGGTGGCCTCAACCCTAACCGGCTCGACGGCGCCTTTGCGGCCGGTGCGGACAGCGCGGCGGTGGTCACCGACATCACATTGAATGCCGATCCCCAAGCGCGCACGCGAGAGTGGATCGAAAAGACAGACCGATGGCGCTGAGGCGAGACCCTTATGTGCTTGTCGTCGGTGGCTCGGACTCCAGCGGGGGTGCCGGAATTGCGCGCGATATCGAGACGATCTCTTCGATTGGCGTGCGAACCTGCCTAGCTGTCACCGCGCTAACGGTGCAGACGCACGAAGCCGTCATGGAAATCCATCATTCGCAACCCAGTCTGGTGGCCGATCAGATGCGCGCCGCGCTGCAGGCCAACGAGGTGGCGGCCATCAAGATCGGCATGCTGGCAACGGCCGAGATCATCGTTGCCGTTGCCGGCGTGCTGCGCGAAAATCCGCAGGTGCCGGCAATCCTCGACCCCGTGCTCGCCTCGACCTCAGGCCGGGCGCTGCTGGAAGCAGGTGCCATCGCCGTCATGAAGCGCAATCTGATACCGCTTTGCCGTCTCGTCACACCCAATCTCATCGAGCTGGCGCTCCTGGTTGGCTCGGAACTGGCAGTGGATGAGGACAGCGCGGTGTGGCAAGGCCAGGAATCGCTGAACGCCGGAGCGCAGGCCCTGCTGATCAAGGGCGGCCATGCATCGGGACCTCGATCAACCGATATTCTGGTGCGCTCCGATCACGAACCAGTCCGCTTCGACACACCGCGTCTGCCTACGTCGATGCGCGGGACGGGATGCATGCTGGCCAGTGCGATTGCGGCGAATATGGCGAAAGCGAGCCCACTCGAAGACGGCGTGCGCGAAGGTAAGCTGTTTGTTTTCGAGACGCTGAAGGAGAATGCGGCCGCGTGATAGCGACCGCTCCATGTGCGCCACGAGGCGGTCCGCCTGGTCATATCGCCAGTGTAGTCTTCAAGCGCTGACACTCATGGACAGCCTTCGGACGTGGGTTCCTTGCGTCGACGACCTCTCGTCACTGAAGGTTGAGCTCTCGTCCGCTGGAGGGACCGCGAAGGTTCAACCGCGCTGTAACAAGCGAGATCCACGTCCGACCAAAATTGTCGAAGCCGGTCCGATGCGAGCCGGTGGTCGCCGCGATCAGATGGCCGGTATATTAAGCGCTTGTCGATTTGGCCGCCTGTCTTACCGCTGCTCGCCACCTGATCAGCACCTCGCCATTCGCGTGCAGCGTTGCAACAGATCTTTCAAAGAAATTCATAGACTCTTAGCAACTCAAAACCGCTGTGAATGTTACTCTTATCGCAACATCTGAGGTTAGCGGGTCAAAACCGAGGTGACGCGACCACCGAACAGCATTCAATCTCTGTTTAGCGGCAATGGCAAGAAGATCAGCTCTCATCTTGGTCGTTCGAACACCGCCACCGTCTTCTCAAAACAAGTACATGCTTGCAAAACAGGCGTATGCCTCGCGACAAGCGTGATTGTCTGGGCATTGGAAGCAAAAACAGATTTGTTCGAAAGCTGTAGCATCGACGGAGAACGCCAAGTGACAAAGTCAGTAGGACGAGCGCCCAATTTTTCCATATGGCTTGATGCTGACCAATGATGACACTGGTCAGTCGCCTACGCATACGGTCAGCAGATCGTCAAGAATGCCAAGGCGCTGGCTCAGGCGCTCCTGGAGAGAGGGTATGATCTGGTCACCGGTGGGACTGACAATCACATGCTGATCCTTGATCTGCGCGATCGGCCACTGTCTGGCAAAGCCTATGCCGAGCGGCTGGCAAAGGCCGGCATCATTACGAATTTTAACATGGTGCCGGGCGACCCGCGCCATCCGGCGGTCACAAGCGGAATTCGCCTGGGGTCGCCAGCAGTGACGTCGATGGGCATGCGCGAGGCGGAAATGGCGCAGATTGCCGCCTTCATCGACCTTGGTCTGCCGCCAGCCCAATGATCCGGATGTCCATGCCTGCGTGCGGAAAGACGTCGCCGACTTCTGCGCTGCGTTCGATGTCCCTGGCATCACCGACAGGTAAGGCGGGCAAATCGAAGGTCGCCACCTAACTGCAACATCTGAAACGAGGACATTCAATGACTAGGCAGTTCGTATTCTCTTCCGAATCCGTCGGCGCGGGACACCCGGACAAGATGGCCGACAACATCTCGGATGCCATCCTCGATGCGATCCTAAGGATCGACCCAAAGGCGCGCGTGGCCTGCGAAGCATTGGTGAAAACAGGGATGGTCGTTCTAGCTGGCGAGATCACTAGCGATGCGCAGGTCGATTACAGCCAGGTTGCGCGCGATACGATTGTCGATATCGGATATGATAACGATGCGATCGGCTTTGATGGTCGGCGTTGCGCCGTCGTTTTGGCTCTCACAGAGCAGTCGCCCGACATTAGCCAGGGCGTTGACGAGGGACGAGGGCAGGATCTCGAGCAGGGAGCGGGGGATCAGGGCCTCATGTTCGGGTTCGCATGCAGCGAGACCGATACACTGATGCCCTTGCCGATCCAGCTCGCTCACTGGGTGCCGTAGCGGGTCGTGTTGGAATTCGGCGGAGCAGCCTCCGGTAGGTTAAGATTATCGGCTCATGCGGCGAGGTCAATCTGCTGATCGCGTGGCTTCGTAGGAAGCGTCTGCCAGCCGTCGATCTTTCGCATCGAGATTTGACCGGACGCCATCAACGCCCAGAACAACATTGCCGCGGTTTCGGCCGAAGGCAGAACGGTCTGGGTCTTGATGCGCCGCTTGAACTCCTCATGCAGACGCTCAATCGCGTTTGTTGTTCTGGCGCTTTTCCATTGGCTCGGCGGCAGCCGGGTGAAGGCGAAGAGACGCTCGCCGGCCTCCTCCAGGCTATCGGCCACCGCCCGGCACTTGAGCCGCCATTTGCGCAGGAACGCCTTGCGGCGGCTCTCGATCTCCTCCGGCGTGGCCGCGTAGATCATGTCGGTGTAATCGGCGCTGATCTCCTCATGCAGCCGCTCGGGAGCATGGGCAAGCAGATTCCTGTGCTTGTGAACCGTGCATCTCTGCACCGGCACCCCGTCCCACAGCGCGGCGATCGCCCTGTCCAAGCCAGGTGCGCCATCGACCATGAGAAACTCAGGTCGGCGCAGGCCGCGCCCGACGAGATCGTCGAGAATGGCCCGCCAGGCCTCCGTCGTCTCGCCACCCATATTCTTGACCGCGAGCAGGATCTTCTGGCCGTCCGCGCGCACACCGATGACCACGAGCAGCGAGATCGAGGTCGCTTTGCGGTCGAGCCTGACACGAACCACCGTCCCGTCGAGGATCAGGCGCACGATCGGCTCGTCGGCCAGAGAGCGGGCATTCCAGGCGTCCCAGTCCGTCTTCACCTTGCGCCAGGTGCGGCTGACGACGTCCTTGCCGATCGCGCCGCCGAACAGCGCGGCGAGCGCACGCCGCACGCGCCTGGTGTTCGTGCCCGCCAGGTAGCTCGACGCGATCAGCGCGTCGGCGGCCATCGTGCGCCGCTGATAGGCGCGCAAGGCCTTGCTCTTCCATTCCACCGTCTTGTCCTCGCCGGCATCGAGGCGCGCCCGCGGAACCGTGAGCTCGGTGGTGCCGAAGGTCCCCGTCAGCGTGCGCGTCCGGCTGCCGTGGCGGTGGCCGGCGACACCGGTGTGGTCTCATCACCGCGCGCCGCCGGCTGCCGGCCATAACGGGGACGGGCAAGCACCGCGTCCAGCTCGGTCTCGAGCATCGTCTCGATGAAGCCGCGCACCCGCTCGCGCAGGCCAGCTTCAATCGGATCAAACCAGTTGTCGAAAAGATAGCTCGTCGCCTCATCCCCAGGATGAACGGCTTCCGCATTCATGGTAGTCCTTGTCATGGCGTAGTCTCCTGTCCGGCGCTCTAACGCCGGATGATTCGAGGTTTGACACCCCGGAGACTACGCCAACTCACAATTCCAACCACTCCTGCGACGGCACCGCTCACTGCTTGACGAAAAGACAGGCAGAGGTCCGCAAAGCGGGACAGCTGAGCTGGCTGCGTCCGGACGTAAAATCTCAAGTGTCCATCCGCTATGAAGGTTTGCGCCCGGTGGCGCTGGATACCGTAGTCCTGTCGACGCAACATGCCGAGGAGGTCACACAAGAAACAGTCCGGGAAGGCGTCATTGAGGAGATCATTAAGCCGGTCTTGCCGCCCCACTTGGACACGACGGGGATCAGGATCTTGGTCAATCCAACTGGGCGGTTCGTAGTCGGTGGGCCGCACGGTGACTGCGGCCTCAATGGACGCAAGATCATCGTCGATTCCTATGGTGGGATGGGGCGTCACGGCGGCGGAGCCTTTTCGGGCAAGGACCCGTCCAAGGTTGACCGCTCGGCCGCCTACGCGGCCCGGTATGTCGCGAAGAATGTCGTGGCTAGCGGACTTGCGGAGGTCTGCGAGGTTCAGCTTGCCTACGCGATCGGTGTGGCCGCTCCGGTGTCTGTCCTGGTCAACACGTTCGGGACCGCGAAGATCGTGGAAGAAAGGATCGAGCGGCTCATTCTTGAGCTGTTCGATCTCAGACCGAAGGGCATTATCAAGATGCTTGATCTCTTGCGCCCGATATACCGCAAGACCGCTACGTACGGGCACTTCGGCCGCGAAGAACCTGAGTTCACCTGGGAGAGGACGGACAGAGCGGACGACTTGCGGCGCGAGGCGGGACTCGCCGGCGCGCAAGGGCCGACGCCGGATCGATCGCCATGCGGAAAGTCCATTCCAAGCGGACCGTTGAGCGGAGACATTGATGCCGGATTATGACGTGCTTTGCATCGGCAATGCCATTGTCGACATCATCGCCCAGTGCGACGAGGAATTCCTCGAGACCAACGGCATCATCAAGGGCGCGATGAACCTCATCGACACCCGGCGCGCCGAATTGCTCTACAGCCGCATGGGCCCGGCGATCGAGGCGTCCGGCGGCAGCGCCGGCAACACGGCGGCCGGCGTCGCCTCCTTCGGCGGCCGCGCCGCCTTCTTCGGCAAGGTTTCGAACGATGCGCTGGGCGATATCTACGCGCACGACATCCATGCGCAGGGCGTCGCCTTCGACACCAGGCCGCTCAAGGGCGAGCCGCCGACGGCGCGCTCGATGATCTTCGTCACCCCCGACGGCGAACGCTCGATGAACACCTATCTCGGCGCCTGCGTCGAGCTCGGGCCGGAGGATGTCGAGGCCGACAAGGCCTCTGGCGCCAAGGTCACCTATTTCGAGGGCTATCTGTGGGACCCGCCGCGCGCCAAGGAAGCGATCCGGCAGACGGCGAAACTGGCGCACGCGGCCGGCCGCGAAGTGTCCATGACACTTTCGGATTCGTTCTGCGTCGACCGCTACCGCGACGAGTTCCTCGACCTGATGCGCTCCGGCACCGTCGACATCGTTTTCGCCAACAGCCACGAGATCAAGTCGCTCTACCAGACATCGTCGTTCGACGAGGCGCTGGCGCAGATCCGCAAGGATTGCCGGATTGCCGCCGTGACCCGCTCGGAAAAAGGCTCGGTCATCGTGCGCGGCGACGAGACCGTGGTTATCCAGGCGACCGCGATCAGGGAACTGGTCGACACGACAGGCGCCGGCGACCTCTATGCCGCCGGTTTCCTGCATGGCTACACGCAAGGCCGCGACCTCAAGACCTGCGGCGACCTTGGCTCACTGGCGGCTGGATTGGTGATCCAGCAGATCGGCCCGCGCCCGCGCCAGAACCTGCGCCGCGAGGCTGAACAGGCGGGGTTGCGTCAGGCGGACATCTCGAGGAGTAGCTGCTCACCTCCCCCTTATGCAGGCGGTCCAGGCGAGGGCGGATAAATCAAAATGTCGCACGCGCATCCGCCGGTTTTCCGCTGTGTTTCAAGTTGCCGAAATTCAGAACTTTGACGACACCTGCCGGTAGCAGTCCAGGATCTTGATCATCACGACGCCGACGCCTGCCGCAAGTCGCTCAAGAGCCGGGATCATGTGATTGGCTGATTTGCCGGCCCCTTATCGGCATCCACGCCTGCCGGGGAGCGCCTGGAAGGCAACAGCTGACGATAACGATCCAAGCGATTTTGGGCAACATTGCCCACAAGTCAAAGACGCAATCACATAACCACATAAACATTTCTTTATGCGGTATTGACAAGAGAGTAGACTACTGTGATTATCTGCGTGTCGTGGTTCTCCGTACGGCACTGCCGCAGCGGAGCTAAGAGGGAAGCCGGTGCGATGCCGGCGCTGCCCCCGCAACTGTTAGCGGCGAGCCCACCGCCCAATGTCACTGAGGCAAAAAGCCTCGGGAAGACGGGAAGAGGTTATGACCCGCGAGCCAGGAGACCTGCCACGGCGAGCAACGTCCACGGGCGGGGTGTCTCGATGGTCGCGGTCAGCCCGGCGTTCGTGCCGGCCTGCTAGCGCCTTCCTTGTCCCCACGCCCGACCATCGGGGTATGACATGACCATCACTCAGCAGATTCCTGTAGCAACGCTCGGTATGCCGCGTATCGGTCGCAGGCGAGAACTGAAATTCGCGCTTGAAAGCTACTGGTCCGGAAAATCTTCCGCTGCCGACCTTCTGACGACGGCGAAGGCCCTCCGTGCCGCCAGTTGGAGGGAGCAGCAAGATCGCGGCGTATCAAAAATCCCGTCGAACGACTTCTCACTCTACGACCATGTGCTCGACACCGCGGCCATGGTCGGTGCCGTGCCATCCCGCTACGGTTGGAAGGGCGGCGAGGTCCCACTCGACATCTACTTCGCGAAAGACCGCGGGTTGTGGACATGCCGGCCACGAGCATGCGGCTCAGGGGCACCGCTTAACCGCGATGGAAATGACCAAATGGTTCGACACTAACTATCACTTCATGGTGCCGGAGCTGACCGACGATCAGACCTTCGCCCTCTTGTCTGCGAAACCGGTCGACCACTTCCTCGAAGCCAAAGCCCTCGATATTCACACACGCCCAGTCATCCTTGGACCGGTCACCTTCCTCAAGCTGGCAAAATCACCTGCCGAAGGTTTCAATCCGATAGCGCTCCTGCCGCGGCTGCTGCCTGTATACGAGCAACTCCTGCGCAGGCTAAAGCTCTCGGGAGCCGACTGGGTGCAGATTGATGAGCCAGCGCTTGTGCTCGATCTTAACCCGAACGAACGAGCTGCGTTCGAGTTCGCCTACGGCCAGCTGTCGAAAGCCGCGCCCGAGTTGAAGATCATGCTGGCTACCTATTTCGGACCGCTGGGAGACAACCTCGAGACCGCGATTTCTCTGCCCGTGGCGGGCCTGCATCTCGATCTCGTGCGCGCTCCCGAGCAGTTGGAGACGGTAGGTCGGCTCACACCGAAGGATCTGGTGCTCTCGCTTGGCTTGATCGACGGCCGCAACGTCTGGCGCGCGAACCTGCCTGCGATTCTCGACCGCATCAAGCCGATCGTCGCAGGCTGGCCCCTGGACCGTGTCGAGATCGCGCCTTCCTGCTCGATGCTTCATGTGCCGATCGACCTGCGGATGGAGACCGCGCTCGATGTGGACGTCAGATCCTGGCTGGCATTCGCGGCCCAGAAGATCGATGAGCTGGTCGTGCTGGCCCAGGCCTTGTCGGAAGGCAGGGAGGCCGCAGCAGGCGCATTGAAAGCTTCTGCCGAGGCGGCCGCCGCGCGCGCAACGTCCACAAAGGTCCATGATCCGCTCGTTGAGGGACGGATCATCAGCATCGACGACGCCATGAAGCAACGAAAGAGCGCATTTGCCCAGCGTTCCAGAGTCCAGGCTGGCACGCTCGGCCTGCCGCCATTCCCAACGACGACCATCGGGTCCTTCCCGCAGACGCCGGAGGTGCGCAAGGCGCGCTCCGCTCATGCGAAGGGCTTGCTGAGCTATGTCGATTACGAGACCTTCCTGAAGAAGGAGACCGAGGCTGCTATCCGTTGGCAGGAGGAGATCGGCCTGGACGTGCTGGTGCACGGTGAGTTCGAACGAAACGACATGGTGCAGCATTTCGGCGAGCAGCTGTCTGGCCTCGCCTTCACCCAGCATGGCTGGGTGCAAAGCTATGGCTCCCGCTATGTGCGCCCTCCCATCATCTTCGGCGACGTATCGCGGCCCAATCCGATGACGGTGCGCTGGTGGCAATTTGCCCAGTCGCTGACGGAAAAGCCGGTGAAGGGAATGCTCACAGGCCCAGTGACCATTCTTAACTGGTCTTTTGTTCGCGACGACGTACCTCGCTCCGAAGCCTGCCGCCAGATCGCGCTCGCCATGCGCGATGAAGTGACGGACCTTGAAAGAGCCGGCGCAAGGATGATCCAGATCGACGAGGCCGCGTTTCGCGATGGCCTGCCACTGCGCAAGTCCGACTGGAAAGTCTATCTCGACTGGGCCGTCGAATGCTTCCGGCTCGCTTCAACGGGTGTAAAGGACGCGACCCAAATCCATACTCACATGTGCTATTCGGAATTCAACGAGATCATCGACGCGATCGCCGAAATGGACGCGGATGTAATTTCGATTGAGACGTCGCGCTCGAAAATGGAACTGCTGGACGCCTTCACGAGCTCCAAATATCCGAACGAAATCGGTCCCGGAGTCTACGACATTCACTCACCACGTGTCCCGGAAGTCGCGGAGATTTCGGACCTCGTCACGCTTGCCCGCGAGCGACTGTCCGACGGCCAGCTGTGGATAAATCCGGACTGTGGCCTCAAAACACGCAAATGGGAGGAGGTCCGCCCTGCCCTCATGAACATGGTCGCTGCAGCCCGGGCGCTTCGGGAGAAAGTGCCGGCCGGAGGCCTTCCTGAGTCCTAACCATGTGGTGATTTACCGGCTGCCGCGTGTTGGCATGCCCAACCGATTACTTTACTGGAAATAGTCATTCGAGGAAAAACATATAATGTTCCTTCGGCAGGTGTCACGTTGCTGTTCAGGGGTACGGGCGGGCAGCACGCTGCGCTTGTCAAACATATGGCAGCCGGGTTCAATTGGAAAATCTCGGTTGGTTCGAACGCCGGAGCGGATGGAGCTTTGATCCCGGACGCCGCGCGGACGGCCGGTGGATCCCAGAAATCCCGGCGCCTGGCGACTATCACCGAACTTTGACCGATCGCGGGTGCGAAGCCACATTGGTATGCGAGCGCCTGAATGGGAGTGCCATGCCACGCCCGAAACGCGTGCAGATCTCCCCGTCCAACAAACTGCACCAGAGGACTGCAACCCGCTGCTTTCCTCTTGAAACTGTCATCGCCCTGACAACACATTCTGCAATTGTCGGAGGGTGTCGATGAGGCGCCTCGTGACGCAAACTAGCTGTTCGGCAGATCGGGAGGACCGAATGAACTCTGAGGCTTTCAGCAGCCCCCTTTTCGTGAAGCGTGCACCGTACATCGTGCAAGAGATCGCCAGCCTTGCGGACGCTATCGATTTCCTCAATGAGTGGCCGGGAGATCGCAGAGATCTGATCCACGAAGCCGCCCTCAGAGCGTGCTACGATGCATATGATGGGCGAAAACCGGTAAGTACGGCGCGCAATGCCTTTTTCGGCTTTGCGAAACGGGCCGCCATATTGGAAGATGCAACCTCCGCGATGCAGTGGCTCGCTGCCTGCAAGTCGGGCAGTGGAAAAGTGCAAGTGTAGGCGTCGGCGAAATGTATGAGGCTGGCGCGGGGCAGCACGCTGAGGAGGGCGCTGTTCGAGATTTCGCTGTTCGAGATTTTCAGAGTTCGCCGAAAGCAAAACTCACCGCAACAGGGCAGATTTCGCGCAACCCCGACCATGAACCAGACACTGCACATCGGTCGTTGGTGGCAAAATCGGGCTGTTTGAAAGGGGATCGACGGTTTAGACTCGCTCTGCCGCCGTGCTGGGCGCGTGCTCCGAAGTTTATGGCTACCCTCGATCCGCGTGTCATCATGGAAACTGTCGCTTGCACGCCGGCATTTGATCGAGATGGCAAGAGCTACAGGTAACCGGGGCAGATTACCGGGCAGTCAGGCTTGAGCGGCTTGCCTAACGAGATCCGGGAGCGGCGGAATCGACTCTTGTGTTGGTATGCCGAGGCGGTCGCCGAGATAGCGGAAGAATGAGACGTCGAGCTTGATGCAGGTCTTCATCAGGCCGAGCAGGACGTCGCGGGCATTCTTGCCTGCCTCGCTGACGGTTCCGCCGGAGATCTTGCGCTTGGTGACGAAGGCGCGGATGTCGTTTTCCGAACCATTGGTGTGGAGTGGTATCTCGGGACGATCGAGACCGCGCAGGAGTTCATGCTTGCGGCGATGCAGCCTGGCAAGAAGCCGGTCGAGCATGACGTAGCCGGTTCGTCGTTTGAACAGGCGCTCGAAGCGGGCGCGCAGGGCCGCCGCGTGGCGCGGACAAGGAGCACGCTGGTAGCTCTTGAGGTCGCGATAGAACCACCAGATCAACTGGCGCATGATGTCGACGGCCTGACGTTGATCCGGGGTCACGGGTATCAATTTGTGGACGAGCCGCTCGGCGTGGACCCAGCACAGAGCATGGTCGCCGATGCGGAACTGGCCGGCATCATCGGACACGACCACGGTATCGCCAAGAAAGCCGTGGTGGCGGATCGCTCCCCACATCGCCCCTTCGGTGGCGATCCTGACTGGTTGGGCTCAACCGCGAGCAGATGCGCCTGCCATGCGGCGCTGTCGGCAAATGCCTTGTGCGGCGCAGCCGCCAGCCGCGCGATCACCGGACCGGCGAGGTTGCGGCCGCGCATATAGGCCGGGGCCTCTTCATTGATGAAGTAATCGCTGTGCCCGGCACGCAGCGTCGCCAGGAACGCCTCCCGTGACTTCGATCGCCCGGTGCGGAACGCGGTGAAGCGGCGATCGCCGATCTGGGTGGTGTAGCCGTCCTGGTGGGCGTGGCGCGCCGACGTATCATCGACGGTGATCCAGGGCGCCGTAGCCAGCCCGGCGCGCAGCACGTCACGGTCCTCTGCCGCGAAGGCCTCCAGGCCCTCCGAAATCAGCCGCACCACCTGGCGCTTCGAAATGTCGACCCCGATCCCGGTCAACAACGCCGTCAACCGCTCCGTCGTCACCTGGCCTTGAATGTGACAGGCCAGAATGAAGCGGCGCAGGTTCGCGCCCCAGCCGCCGATGATCCCCGCCGGCAAGGGCGCCACCATCGTTTCGCCGGTCGGTGTCACCCAGCGCTCGCGGCGATAGCGCACCACCTCGGCCGACAACGCCAGATCGCGCACCAGGATCGTCTCATACCCCTTGAAGCGAGAGCCCGCAGGAGCGCTCACCGCAACCGTCACCTCGCGGCTCACGCGACCGCCGTCGCGCTTGGCGCCGCGCCGGCGGCGCTTGCCCTTGCCAGATGTCGGCTGCGTCGCCTTCTCCATGCCCGATGGCTTGGTCGGCTTGACCGGGGGACGCGGCGGCAGGTCCTTCAGCCGGGCGATCTCATCCTTCAGGGTCTGGTTCTCGGCGCGTAGCGCCTGGTTCTCGATCTCAAGGCTCTCGACCCGGCCTTGAAGACCGCGCACTTCGCCGATCAGCGCAGAAACCAGCCCGCGGAGTTCCGCGAGCGACAGGCCTTCAAGCGAATCAGTCGGTGGTAGCGTCACGCAAAGGGTGAATCACGAACGCACGCGCCTGCAAACCCCCACCGCCCGGTAATCTGCCCCGGTTACGAGCTACAGCGTTTAACTGCTCCCCTCCTCAGTTTTTGACGGGCCGACGAGCCAGCTCCGGCATTGATCCATCATCATGGTGCATATGGATCGTCGCGAGTGCCGATGTTGACGTTCCGTGCCGCAATTTACTTTGATGTTGAGATGTCGTGGTCTACTAACCCATGGCAGCGGCGTCGAAGCCCAATACATGAGCTGCCGATGATCTTTCTCAGCACTCGGTTTTCATCGGTGTGAGAATCGACCATGCCGTGATGCCGAGGGATCGCCACATTTTTTTCGCGGAGCTGCCTGCGCTACTCTGATGGGCACGTCTTTCAGAATCTCTACGGTGCGCGCTGCCGTCTGCACCAGTGGTTTTTGCGAGCAAAAACCCCTCCCGTCCATGGTCGTCTGACCTCGGCAAGGAACACCGGGGCGGAGGTCTCGTATTCCACCATGCGATCGGATTCCGCACTTGCTGAAAACTGCGAGTTCGGACGAAAATTTTCGACTTGTTTCACCGAATAATCGAAGCCCTTGCCGCGGCTTGCAAGTCTCCGCGCGTGGTGCACCTTCCGTTGACTTTCATCTGCTGCGCGCTTCGCCCTGCGGACAGGATACAGCGAAGCCTCCACGGCCGCGAAAATCTCGCGACGGCGGCTCGATTCCGGGGCCGGACCGCCATTTTGCGGATGTGATCCGTGGTGCCTGGCCTGGATCACGCCATCCATCTCCTGACCGCATCATCATTACCATCGCCCTCCTCCAGCCCGGCCGAGCCTCCCGATCGCCGGATCGATGATGATGATCCCCTTGGAGAATAGTCTCTTTTGAAAAGTGTGACGGTCTGCGCCGTCCTACCGTGTTTCAGCCTTTGCGTTGGCCTCCTGCGCTTCCTGCCGCGCACACGGGGAAGCGCTGTCATTCTACCGTGCAACACCCACTGGAAATACGACAGGTGGACCACAATAATCACGTCTGAGCTAAAGATTTTTCGGGCAACCCTCGAAAAAGGAAACGACAGCTCTTGGTGTTCAAGACGCCGCTTGAACTTGGCTGGGGAAAGGTCACCAGTCTGGCTGTTCCGAAGCTTAGTTGCCTTTCTTTGACCCGGCATCGTCGCCGAGAGATCAATGGGCGTATTGTAGAGCGCGACATTTCGTCGGCTCGTGGTCGAGTAGCTCAGCCATTCGGCTTTCGCCCTCACAGATCTGCGCGGCCGGATTTCCGGCAGTCGGCTCTTTCCGAGGGTGACCCGCGTCATATGTTCCGCGCCGACGAGCTGACTGCGCGGCAAGGATTGTGAGCGACGAAGCTTCGCTAACGCTTACATTTCTCCGGTATTCCGGCGATGCATTCCTCGAGACGCTCCAGGCGGAACTTCGCATGGCGAAGTTCATGTCCGGCTTCGAAACGTCGATGGCGCCCCATTGGTGTGGTCACCATGAGGTCGCGCTCCAGTTCGGCTATGCGCGCACGCACCTGTCGAGCCTCGTCCTGACGCGACGCCTTTGATCCATCCACGCCCGCGCATCGGTCTTCCTGCCAACCGCCCCGAAACCATGCGGGACATGCCACCGAGACCCTAATTTCCGGCAAGCCGAAACGCTCTAAATTTAACATCCGCTAATGTAAATCTAGTCGCATCGGCATCGGGTATCGCCGTCGGCGTTCGGCTTGACGCCCATCGACAACCGCAAATCGGGTGATGCGTTCGGCGGCAAGCCATGCACGCTGGACGCCGAGAAGGTGGTAGAAATCACCGGCCACCCAGTTAGCGGCGTCTACCCCTTCGGCCTAGGTGCCTCGCGACTGCTGCGATGTGTCGCTGCACGCCTACGATCGAGCGGTGTCGGCGCCCGGCAAAGCCAATGCAGCGGGTAAGGCGTCCAATGGTGCGACACTGCCAAGATGCCGAACCTGGGCGGATGCAATAGTCGACTGACAGCGATGTGCGGCAGAGTCAAAGCGAGTGACAGGCCGTTAAGCGCCGGGCAGTGCGCCTTTCGCTGACATCTCGAAGACATCGAGCAGGATGGCCAGCCCGACGCCGCACGCGGTCAGGATGACGCCGGCCATGAAGAAGCGGTTGGCGCGTTCATAGATGGGTCGGCGCAGCGAACTCATGTCGAGCAGTATGGACAGCGCCCGCATCTGCAACGCGATGCCGACCAGGATCGGCACAATGGCGAACAGGTCGTAGAGCCGCCATGGCATGGGATTCGCCGCCCAATGCGTGACGAAGCCAAGCGAAAAGGCGAGCAGGATGCCCACAACGGTGATTGTGCCGTTGCGGAAAATTGTCTCGATCAGCTCTTCCTTCGGATCGTGCTCGTCCAGCGTCCCTCTCCTCCCTATCCGTGGCAGGCTTTGCACAGTTTGCGACTAAGCTCTCGGAAAAACCCTCTACATCGCCGCCAATTAGTCAAGAGACCTTCGGAGATCGGGCAAAGCGAACCGGTGGCTGCGCGGGGAATTAGCGGAACTGGACGGTCAAACGCCGTTGACTTTGGCATAGTCTGAGACCGGCGATCGGGGCCATGTGCCCTATCGCCCCATATGGGCGTTTCTCGTTGTAGGTATCTGCGCCAATCCTCAACTTTTGGAACCTTTGGCCTGTCTCGCGCCAGATACCTAGCATGATGCCGTCGCAACGGGCTGGCGGCGGAAGCATTGTCTGCACTATGGGATCATGCAAGGCATTGCCTTCTCAAGGAGGTTGCGATCATCTCTTCCCAGTGATGGTCGCAATCATTGTTGATTGCAGCTTTCCGTAGCCAGCTCCGGCTATTCATTTCCTTAAGATCTGAGATGCAGGTCGAGGCGTTGTCGCCGTTTCGGCGGGTAAGATGGGCAAGACCACCTCCGGTACCTTTCCGGTCAGCGAGTTGAGGAAGGCAACGAGCAGGTCGACTTCTTCTGCCTTCAATTCTTCGCCCGAGCCGGGTGGCGCCCATAATGGCCACGGCCTGTTTCAGATCCCAAACCTTGCCCGAATGAAAGTACGGCGCGGTGAGTGCTACGTTGCGCAGCGGCGCCGCGCGGAAAACATAGGAATCGTCAGCTGTATTGGTGACCGCAAAGCGGCCCTTGTCCTTTTTCGGCAGGACCTCGCGCTGGGCTTTTCCACAAGGCCGAATTGGTAAAAGTCCTGCCCGCCAACGTTGATACCGGCATGGCAGGACGAGCACCCTTCTCCATGAAAAGCGCCAGGCCCTGTTTCTGTTCGGAAGTCATGGCTGCATCATCGCCATTGAGGAAGGCATCGAAGGGGGCCGGCGTGACCAACAGAGGTGGCTCGGTTTGTTTGGACAGGAATTCCCGATTTATAAGTGGAACACTGCCTCTGGTTAGGCCGCCTCGGGAAGCGGTAGCGGGGTGAAGTAGGCCTCATCTGGCGCTCTGCCGTCAAGGCTGGAATGCGGACGTCGCCGATTGTAGAAATCGAGATATTTTCCGATCGACGCCCGCCCTTCGCGAACGCTGTTATAGGCCTTGAGATAGACCTCCTCATATTTCACCGACCGCCAGAGACGCTCGACGAAGACGTTGTCGCGCCAGGCGCCCTTGCCATCCATGCTGATCCTGATCTCCCGGTCGAGCAGGACCTTGGTGAAGTCATGGCTGGTGAACTGGCTGCCCTGATCGGAGTTGAAGATCTCGGGCTTGCCGTATGTCGCCAGCGCCTCCTCGAGGGCTTCAATGCAAAACGCCGCATCCATGGTGATCGACAGCCGCCAGCTCAGTACCTTGCGCGTGAACCAGTCGACGACAGCAACCAGGTAGCAGAAGCCGCGGGCCATCGGGATATAGGTCAGGTCCGTCGCCCAGACCTGGTTGGGCCGCGTCACCGCCAGCTTGCCCAGCAAATACGGATAGATCTTGTGCCCGTCGCCCGGCTTCGAAGTGCGCGGCTTGCGGTAGAGCGCCTCGATACCCATGCGCTTCATCAAGGTGCGCACATGCAGGCGACCCGTCTCATAGCCTTCGCGCTTCAAAAGCTTCTGCAACATGCGGCTGCCCGCGAACGGGTAATCCAGGTGCAATTCGTCGATGCGCCGCATCAGCTTCAGGTCTGCCGCCGATGTCGGCTTGGGTAGGGAGTAGACGCTGCCGCGGCTGATCCCCAGTTCGGCCGCCTGCTTGGCAATCGGCAGTTCATGTTCCCGGTCGATCATCGTCTTGCGCTCCCCGACCAGCCGGCCTTGCCGAGCGCCGAGCCTAAAAAATCATTGGCCAGCGTCAGCTCTCCGATCTTGGCATGGAGGGCCTTTATGTCCACCGTCGGCTCCGATTTCTCCGCCGCGCCAAACACGTTCGAGGCCCCGTCCAGAAGCTGCTTTCTCCAATCCGTGATCTGGTTCGCATGCACATCATATTGCTGCGCCAGCTCGGCCAGCGTCTTTTCTCCCTTGATCGCCGCAAGCGCAACTTTCGCCTTGAAAGCCGGGCTGTGGTTCCGGCGTGGTCGTCTGCTCATTCGTGATTCTCCTGTTCCGGCACTCATGCCGATCTCAGGCAGAAATTCCACTTATCACCCTGTCCAATTTTGCCGAGCCACCTCTCAACGTCGCCTCAAAGGCTTCAACTGCCTTGGCCAAGTTGTCGAAGGTGACGCGATCGGCCTCACCCGGGAATGGTGGGATGCGGCTATAGACCTCGATGCTGGACGAGCATCGCAATAATCCTGTCGAGACATTTGTTGCTTTCAGCGGCAGCCGCCACTATGAAGCGACGCTTCGCCGACTACGTTTCAAGCCGACCGGAGAGTTTCATGACAGAAGAAGCCGACAAGAACATCGACACCCTCATCGAGCTCACCGCCGATGTCGTCTCAGCCTATGTCTCCAACAATCCGGTTCCGGTGGGGGATCTCCCTGCTCTGATCGGCCAAGTGCACGCAGCTTTGAAAGGCACGACCGGAAGCGTCTCCGCAGCAGAGCCTGAGGCTCTCAAGCCTGCGGTCCCGATCAAGAAGTCGGTGACACCGGACTACATCATCTCACTTGAGGACGGGAAGAAATTCAAATCGCTAAAGCGCCATCTGTCGACCCACTATGGGCTGACGCCGGATGAGTATCGCGCCAAATGGGGCCTGTCGGCGGATTATCCCATGGTCGCCCCGAACTACGCAGCGGCGCGCTCGGCCTTGGCCAAGACGATGGGGCTCGGCCGCAAACCGAAGGAGCCGGAAACGCCGGTGCCGGCGAAGCGGACTCGCAAGAAGGTCGCGGCTTAATCTCGGCAACCGAGATTCGCTGCTGCCATTGGCATGATCTGCGCGGAATATGAAAGGCGGGGGAGCAACCCCCGCCTTACCTTTGCAGACAGCCTTCGCGACCGCTTGCAGCAATCTGCTGCTCCGGCCTTCCGGTCGGGTTAGCCCATCCGGGACGTACCGCGTGCTTCCGGCTCTCGCGGGACGCGACCTGAAAATCAGCCAGCTTTGCTGAGACTGCCAGCGGATGACTTGCCAGTGCGGCGGTCCTGTTCGATCTCATAGTTGATCTTCTGACCTTCATTGAGGGTAGAAAGGCCCGCGCGCTCGACAGCGGAGATGTGGACGAAAACATCCTGCCCCCCATTGTCGGGCTGGATAAATCCAAATCCCTTGGAGCTGTTGAACCACTTCACCGTTCCGGTCGCCATATGGGTATTCCTTTGTAACAATTGCAGCGTGGGCAGGCCATAAGGCCAGTCCGCTTCATAGCCGAGACTATAGGCAAAGCAAAAACGAAAAATTGCACGGCCCCGGCTCGATCTGCTGATAGTGGCTCGCGCCACGGGTCAACGGCCGGGTGGTTCACGTCGCCACCTTGGTGCATGACCCTGGCGAGGGCTTGAAGGAGTTCGGAATTGGATTGTTTCGAAAGGATCGAGGCGTTAGTCGATGCGGCCAGCGCGGATGCGATCGATAGGGCGCGCGTTTTGCTGGATCAGTTCGACGATAAGTCACAAACAATCGCCCAGGCGATCGACGACTTCCTGCTTGATTTAATGACCCTGGTGTTTGTTATAGAAAGCACCCAAGAGATGTTCCATTATCCAGCGCGGCGGTTGGCACATCTGAAATTGACCAGGATCAGGCTGTTGTTGGCATCATAGCGTTGAGCTTGGAGCCGGTCCCGGTTAGAAACATCGATCTGTTCGTCGGCTAACCAGCGCGTAAAACTACCTGCATGGCGCGTGCAAGATGCCGTCGCCTCCTCAGCCAGCCTCTCGCCACCTCTACTGCGAAGAGTCCGGCGGCCACCTCCCCTTTCCTACGACCCAGGCTCCTGACTCCTCTGCTCGTTCAGCGTCGACCCTGGCCTGCCTAAATCTACACGCCGACAACGAAAAAAATCGGAGCATCAATTTCACGTCCGGTGAACGTTTTTCAGGAAATTCGCCTTCCTGAACTGCGACCCGGCCGGTTACAGCGTTGCAGCGCGCTGGTCGGCGCGATTGTGATCGCTTGCTGCCAATCTCCCGCGACGACGACCCAGCCAAGAAACGCCAGAAGGCCGTAAGGTCGACGACCGAAGAATAAAAGGCGGAAGCGCAACCGGCGATCCGGCGACAGCGAGGGCGTCCGCCTTTGGCTGCCCCCATCAGCCGAACCATTTCGGCCAGGACCGAATCGTCGCTGCAGCGGTGGCCTCGATCGTCAGCGGTCCTGTCAGATTGAGCGTGCCGGCCCGCACGGCGGCACGGGCGCCGATCGGTTGCGGCGCGCGCTCGCCGGAGAGGAGCAGAAGCGCTCCCACCCTTGAGCGCGTAGTTCGCACGCTGGGCAGTTCCCGCAACCGAAACCCCAGGCATGGCGGTGGGTGCGGTCGCCGTTGTAGCAGGTGTGGGTTTCCTCGCAGATGAGGTGAACAAGTGCCTCGTTCCCCAGGCGCTGCGCCAGCGCCCAGGTCTGCGCCTTGTCAATCCACATCAAGGGAGTGTGGATGACAAAGCGTGTCTCCATCCCAAGGTTCAGGGCGAGTTGCATCGCCTTGATGGTGTCGTCTCGGCAATCGGGGTAGCCCGAGTAATCCGTCTCGCAGACGCCAGCGACCAGATGCTTCGCGCCCCGACGATACGCAACGGCGGCCGCGAAGGCTAAGAAGAGAAGGTTGCGACCAGGCACGAACGTATTGGGGAGCCCGTTCTCCTGCATCGCGATCTCGACACCACGGGTAAGCGCAGTTTCGCTCACCTGTCCAAGCACCGCTATGTCGATGAGGTGATCGTCGCCGAGTCGACTGCTCCAACCCGGAAAGCCCCTCCGCATTCGATCGAGCACTCGCGGCCGGACCTCGAGTTCGACCCGATGCCGCTGCCCGTAGTCAAAGCCGATCGTCTCGACCCGCTCGAATTTGTCGAGAGCCCAAGCCAAGCAGGTGGTTGAATCTTGGCCGCCGGAGAAGAGAACGAGCGCAGTCTGAGAATCCTGTTGCATCGTCTCACCCTTCATATTCAGCCCAGCATTGGGGGGTCTCGTAGACTGTCACCGACGCAATTTGCGGCAGGATCGGTTTAATTCGGTCCCAGAGCCAGATTGCGATATTTTCGGCGGTGGGATTTTCGAGGCCCTCGATCTCATTCAGGCAGTGATGGTCGAGGCGCTGCAAAAGGGGGCCGAAAGTAGTCTCCACGTCGAAAAAATCGACAACAAAGCCCGTGTCCGGATCCACTGGCCCCTCGAGACGAAGTTCCACACGGTATGAGTGGCCGTGCATTCGATGGCAGCGATGGGTCTCGGGCACCCGGGGAAGACGGTGCGCTGCCTCGAACGTGAAAGCCTGTGTAATTTTCATGGGATTCCAAGAAACTTGTGTGTTTGAAGAGCGAGCCGCCAGCGTGGGTTGGCAAGGCAATAGGCGGTGTGAAGGTCTCTCGATTTGCCAGGACTGTTTTTCCCATCTGTCCATGTCGTGTGAAAGTCGGCCGATTTGCCAAGACCGTTTTTCCAGTCTGTTCAATGCATATTGTTGAGGCCACACGGGGACGCCATCGCAGAGCGGCGGTAGCCACACGAGGAGCGGCGGAGGCGATATAATCAGTACGGAAAGATGCGCGTCGACCTCGGCACAAAGGCTGGCAGCTATTCTGACGTCCTGATCGGAGTGATCAGCTCCCGTCACACTGAGCACGGTTTTAAATGGCATCTGAATGCTTCTTTCTGAATATGTCGGGCCGTTTAAGCGCGTTCGGCCCCCTTAGCTTTGCGCTCAGCGCGACGGAGGGGAGTGGCAGCGCACCGATGCCTATTCACCGTCAGGTTCAGGTTCAGCGTCAGCCTCCTCAACCGAGTAGCCGTCGGACCTGATGGTACGAATGACGCAGCCGGCCGACGTCCTCTTCAGCTCCTTTCTGATCCGGCTGATATGGACATCGATGGTGCGTTCACCGATATGGATTTTTTCCCCCCAGGCTGCGCTCTTTAACTCGAATCGGCTGAACATTTTGCCGGGAGTCTCGAGCAAATGCTGCAGCAGTTTGAACTGGAGCGGTCCGAGGTGGATGTCGTGGCCGTTAGCGTGGACTCGGCGGGCATCGACGTTCATCTCAAGGCTGCCACAGCGGAGCAATCTGCCGTTTGCAATCCCGTTTGAACCCGGCTTTGCCAGCGCAAGCTTCGCCCGTAGGCAATCGAGCAGCTTCGCTGGGTCGATTGGCCGCACAAAGCTGTCGTCAATGCCTGCCTTCAAGAGATCTATATGTTGCTTCTCGGCGCCGGGCCCGATCAGAGCAATAACGGGCAGGCCGCCGGTCCGGGGGTCCCCCTTGAGCTGGGCAAAGATGTTGGATCCTGTCGCGCTTGCCGGCTGGCAGTCCAGCAGCACGGCCTTCGGCTCCCGCTCAACTGCCAATTTAAGCGCGTCCTCCACGCCGTCGGCCAGTTCTTTCGTGAAGACATCCGCCTCCAGGATGTGGCCGTAGGTCAGATAGAACTCCCGATCTTGCGAACAGATCAGGACCAGTGGCTTCATCGGTGCTGAGTTGTCTGAAGACATCAATTCTGCCTCGGCCGCTTGGATTGATTGAGCTCGGTATAGAAGTCGTCGCCCTGGACGGCGCGGAGGCCGAGGACTTCGCCCGCATGATCGATGGCGTGGAGGTGCATGACCTCGCGCCAGCAGACCTTGTCACAGCGGCCGCAACCGATGCAGGTCGTCGCGTTGATGGGGGTCGCATATTCCGGGATCCTTCTGGGGCCGTCGCGGGTGACGGAAGGAGGTCCGCATCATGAATTCTCCAATGCGGCGAGTTCTCTCCTTGGCAGCGTCCACTCGGCAAAAATGTCGAACGTTTTCCTGGTGACCGCCTATCCTGCGCCTTCGAGTTCAGGATCAGGCGGGTGGAGTCGGCTTTGGGGTCGCAGCCGACGATGAGGATCTTCTGCCCAAGGTCGACAAGTGCGGCGAGCGTATTTTGGGAGGTGGTGGACTTGCCGATGCCGCCCTTGCCGTAAAAGGCGATCTGACGCAGACCTGACATTATAGATTTCCTTCCTTCGTTCCATCGGTCGCGGCTGCCCGCGACATAAATGCCGATGGGCAGCTCTTGCCGCCTCACAACGAAGGGTTTCAAGACTCGTGCCAACTTTTCCGATGCATAGCTAACTGGGATCTTCCTTTTTCTTTTCAGCTGGTTAGCTTGGGGCTCTAACAAGTGCTCGCTGCCAGATAAATGATGGTAGGAACAAGCCGTGTAGCGGACCCGACAATGCCCGACACAAAGCGTCAGCTTCGAGCCGCTACCAGAAGTTGGGCCTTCGAGTCAGAGCCAATTTTGGCTGCCTAAAGGCGGCGGGCATAGCGACCGGCTTTGCGTCGTTCCCGCCGCGCAACATCAGACGTGCTCGGAGCTGCTTGCGCATGGCTGGTTCGAGACGGACGGCGACGTCGGCATGGAACGGCCTGACGAGTTGCCTCCCGACGATGACATCCTCGTCCGGCACGGAGAACCGGCACCGAAATTGCACGCCCCACTGTCACAACATGTCGGGCAGCGACGGCGCGCTTCTGGCTTTAATTCGGGTCATCGCAGCCAACCCATGTTGCAGCGCAACGCAAACCTGGCGAGCATATTCATGACCGGATCCACGACAGGCTTCATGGGTGCTGTTCCGCAAGACCCAGAAAAGCCGGATCAACGGTCTCGTCCCGCATGGGGTGCGGTCATTTCGCTGGCCTTGGGCACCTTCGGGCTGGTGACGGCAGAGTTTCTGCCTGCCAGCGTGCTGACGCGGCTCGCGCATGATCTCGGTATCACAGAGGGCGTCGCTGGACAGACGATGACAGCGACGGCGATTGCTGCGGCGATCTCGGCGCCGACGATGGCCATCATCACAAAGCGCCTGGACCGCAGGATCGTCCTGTGGGCGATGATGCTGCTTCAGATCCTGTCCAACATTCTGGCGGAAGTCGCGTGGTCGCCCACGGTCTTCCTGGCGGCACGTGTCGTGCTCGGCATTGCGCTCGGAGGCTTCTGGTCGATTTCGGCATCGCTCGCGATGCGGCTCGTTCCAAATCACCTTCTGCCGCGCGCCATGTCAATCATCCTCGGCGGCGTTTCGGTCGCTCTCGTATGCGCGCCTCCCATCGGCGCCTATCTCGGCCACATCTGGGGATGGCAGGCGCCCTTCATGATCACCGCGGTCGTTAATGCCGTTACACTGCTTGTGCAGTTGGTAACGATGCCGACGCTGCCTCCCGTTGAAATGGCTGGATTCCGCAGTCTGCTGGATGTGGCCAAAAATCCGACCATCAAGGTCGCACTTTTGGTCGTACTGCTGGTCGCTTCTGGGCACTTCGCCAGCTTCACCTACATCCGGGCCTTCCTCGGGACCAATCCCGAGCTCGATATCGAGGAGATCTCGCTACTGTTGCTCGTTTCTGGCATAAGCGGCTTCTTCGGCAGTTTAGCCGGAGCATTCCTGGCCAAACACAGTCTCAAGGCGGTCGCGGCCCTGCCATCCCTGCTTATGGCGATAGCCGCTATCTCGTTGCTGATGCTTGGAGCATCGACCTTTGCCTCGGCGATTGCGGTTTCCGTATGGGGCTTTGCCTTCGGTGCGGTGCCGGTGGGGTTGCAGACTTGGATGGTGCTGCGTGCCGTTCCCGAGCAGGCCGAAAGCGCCGGCGTGCTGATGACCTCAGCGTTCCAGGTAGCCATCGCAGCCGGCGCGATTTTCGGCGGACTACTGGTGGATGCTTCCGGCGTCACCAGTGTCTTTGCCTACACCGCGATTGCCACATTGCTTGCGGCCCTCACAGTGTTCCTATTCGGCCCGAAACGCGCAACCTAACCTCCTGATGGGAGAGAAGCTCAGCGCTGAGGTGGAATCGCACCAGCCGCGCGACGCGGTCCTGCCCCCGATACTTTTTCGATCCGGGCCTTCGTCTCGCCTATCGATAGGCCACATGGATTGCGGCTACTGCCCTTTCCGCGTGGGGCCGACCAGGCATGGACCAGCGCCGGCGCCTCGCCGGCCTTCACCGTCCGAGACTACAGGGAGCGATCAGCGTTCGGCCGGGCGGAGTTGGTCAGGTTGCGCAGCCCGGCCGAGCGCGGATCGCGTTTGCCAGCTGATGGGTGAATACGCGCGGTTCTTGTCTCGATTTGAAACCCGCCACGAGAAAAGCCGAGCCGGCAGTAGGTCGACGGTTGCGCCCGCCATCATCATCGTGCGCAACAGTCGAGAGGGCGGCATTCCCGACAGCACACCCGCATGATCCGAAAGTTAATTCCGATCCGCGATGCATTGCGCGAGTGCCGTAGGCGAGCGAATTCGACGGCCCTGAGAGCAAAAGCGCACGCACAATGTGCGTCGCGCCGCCGGAACGAGCTTACAGCGCGGCAGCTCACCGTCAGCTCCTTCGATTAGCCCTCTTCGAGAGCGATCTAACAAACTCAAAATCATATTGATAGACTTCCGCCAAAAGAAGGGAACGAATGCCATGTACGGTCGGAAAAGTGGCTCATCCGAAAGCTCCAACCAAGCTAGCGACTCGGTACGGTCAAAGGGGAGCGACGGCTTTGGCAAGCACTTGCGCACATGGCGCCGCCTGATCTCAATGCGAGTTCGTCTCAAGCGCCGGCACCCCCGTACTCGCTAGTTTCGCGGCCTCCTATCGTGGAGATCGACGGGTCGTTGCGTGTTTTGCATTGGCTTCAGACTGGACCGGCGCGGCAGGTCGATCCGGGCTGGCCATGGGGATTGACGAAAACATGCCGCTGGTTCTCAGACGTCATGCCACCTGTCATCTGGGCGATTGCACTTACCCGCCAAAGCCCTGATGCACTACGGCTGAGTGACATCAGCCCCAATTCATAGGCAGCGCGTTCTCGCCTATATCGGAGATAAAAAATGACGGGCATTGGCCGATCTGGAAAATCGCGCATTGGAGATGCTGGAGCCGGATCGAGCAGTTCGCGCTCGCAATCAGGTCTTGCCTCCGGGGAAGGCAGCCAAGGGTTCGGTTCCGTCCTGGAGCGGATGCGCTCTGAGCCAGGTAAAAGTTCACCCTCGGCTGGCGCTGCGCGAGGTGCCCATGATGACCTTGGCGGCAAATCTTCAGGCCCTTCCGTTCCCCACATGCAATCCCGACGGCTGCGCCACGTGCAGCCGCCGGGCCACGTGCAGCCGGTTCGCGGAGGCGCAGTGTTCCCTCAACGTCGGATGGTGAAGCCCTGACGCCGGTCGCCAGCCAGCCGTCAACTTCGGGTGTGACAGTCACCATTTCCTCGCCAGACGAAGATATGAACGAGACAAAGCGACAAATGCATCGGCTGGTTGTGGAAATTCAGCTTCTCGAGGAAAAGAGCCTGCAAAAACGAACATCGTTGGAGGTTGTGCAAGACCAGCTCGATCGGCTCGTCAATGCGGGTGCAAAACTTCTGCACTGCTACCAGCGCCTGCCCAGGCATGTGGCGCGCAGCAGGCACCGTAAACTTAACGCTGTGAAGACAAGATCTGGGATGAGGCTTTGGTTCATTCGGCGTGAAGGCGCGCGATTTGGCGCCATGCTTGCATGGCAGTTGCTCGCAGTTCTCGATGGTGGGTGGATGGAATATCGTGGCGGGGAACGTTAAAGAGGTTGGCGATCGGGTCGTGGACGGAAACGAAACGCTGAAGATGTCGCGCTGACTTGAAGCGCTTCATGATCCTCTCCCGCCGTCGGACGGGTTGATGAGAGTTCTCCGCCCGATTGTTCAGGCCCTTGTGCGAGCGATGCTCGACGCCTGGCATGATCTCCCGCTTCGCCGCACCGTAGGATCGAAGCTTGTCGGTGATCATCACACGCGGCGAACGGCCTTGCCCTTTCAGAAGCTTTCGCATCAAGCGCTTTGCGGCCTTGGCATTGCGACGGCTTTGCACCAACACGTCGAGAACAAACCCGTCCTGATCAACGGCGCGCCAAAGCCAGTGTTTCTTTCCACCGATGGTGATGACAAGTCGAGTGGCCCGGGGGAATTTCACCCCCAGGCTCTCACAGATCCGGACGTGAGCGTCTCCACTCATCCGGCTCCTACCGTCCAGCCGTTGCCCGATACAGCAATCGCCAATGTGCAAACAGCGCTGGCTCCCGACGCCTTACGTCCTGGACCCAGTACCGCGCACGCCGACGATGGCGTCTCAGGCGTCGATATTTCGACATGGCCCAGCGTGCCAGGCGCAGATCGAGGTGCATCAATGCTCGGGAAAGTGCCGATTTGTGGTAAGAGGCTGTTTGGAAAATCGGATTTGAGGGGTTTCGTTTGCGCATGAAGTCTGGTTCAGAGCGTGGATGTGGACCGAACAGAGCCGTGGCCGTGTTGCCAAGATCGCGCGTAAGACGAAGCGTTATCCGTGTGATCTGACAGATGAGGAATGGGAGCGGATCGCGCCACTGATGCCGGTTCCTGGTCGGCGTGGGCGTCCCCGCGAGGTGGATTTTCGGGAGGTAATCAACGCGGTGCGCTATCTGGTGCGCTCAGGCTGTAGGTGGCGGATGTTGCCCATTCATTTTGGGCCGTGGCAGAAGGTCTATAGCTGGTTCCGCGAGTTGGCACGGCGCTTCCTTTTTCAGACGATCCACGACGTGGAACTGATGCTCGACCGCGAGCGGCAGGGTCGCGAACCTTCACCCAGCGCTGGTGTGATTGATAGTCAGTCGATCAAGGCACCCCATGCAAAAGCACGAGGCTACGACGCGGGTAAGAAGATCGTTGGCGCAAGCGCCATATTGCGGTCGATACGGACGGACGGCTCCTGATGGTCAACCTGACCACCGCTGACATCTCCGACAGCGCGGGTGCGCAGGCGATACTCGACGGCATCCGCAAACGCTGGCCGTGGGTCAAGCATCTCTTCGCCGACGGGGCCTATGACCGGCTCAAGCTGATGGATAAGGCCTGCTATCTCGACTTCATCGTCGAGATCATCCGCCGCTCCGACGACCAGAAAGGCTTCAAGGTTCTACCGCGTCGCTGGGTCGTCGAACGGACGTTCGGATGGATGATCCGGTGGCGACGCCTCGTGCGCGATTACGAGCAGCGCATCGATGTCTCGCAGGCCATGATCCTCGTCGCCATGGGCGGCATCATGCTACGCAGAAACGCCCATCCGTGATTTTCCAAACCGACTCTAACGACCATAGTAGTTCATCCAACCACGAAGGATCGGATTGAACATCTTGGCCAGATCATTGATGCGCTTTGTCGATACGGCGGTCAAGCTGCCAGTCCCGCATTGTCTGACGGATGGCTTTCGCGGCTCGGTTGCTGATACCCGGACTGAAATTGACGAAGGTCTTGCCCCATCGGTTCATTGCCAGTCTCGGTCGAAAGGTGTAGCCGAGAAAGTCGAACTTCTGATTGGGGCAATGCCCCCGCCGAACGTTATCCTTGCAATACACGATCTGTGTCTTGTTTGGATGTAACTTCAGTCCGCATTCAGCAAACCGTTGCTCAAGATCCGTTTGCAACTTTTGGGCCTGACGCTCGCTGCTGCAATGACAAACGGCATCATCGGCAAAGCGTTCAAACGGAATCTCAGGACGGTGTTTGGCCATCCACCGATCGAACGCATAGTGCAAAAAGAGGTTCGCCAGCAAGGGTGAGATAACTGACCCCTGCGGAGTTCCCCTCTCCCGAGGTTCCAAAGTGCCGTTCTCCAGTTGCACGGGAGCCGTCAGCCACCGTTCAATGTACAACAACACCCACGTGCAGTCGGTGTGCTTTCGCACCGCCCGTAGCAACAGGTCGTGTGGAATGGTGTCGAAGAAGGCCTGAATGTCGAGATCGAGAACCCAGTCATGGCGCCAGCATCTCTGCCTTGCCATACCCACTGCCTCGAGTGCCGACTTGCCGGGCCTATGGTGCCGTCGCAGGAGTGGTTGGAATTGTGAGTTGGCGTAGTCTCCGGGGTGTCAAACCTCGAATCATCCGACGTTAGAGCGCCGGACAGGAGACTACGCCATGACAAGGACTACCATGAATGCGGAAGCCGTTCATCCTGGGGATGAGGCGACGAGCTATCTTTTCGACAACTGGTTTGATCCGATTGAAGCTGGCCTGCGCGAGCGGGTGCGCGGCTTCATCGAGACGATGCTCGAGACCGAGCTGGACGCGGTGCTTGCCCGTCCCCGTTATGGCCGGCAGCCGGCGGCGCGCAGTGATGAGACCACCGGTGTCGCCGGCCACCGCCACGGCAGCCGGACGCGCACGCTGACGGGGACCTTCGGCACCACCGAGCTCACGGTTCCGCGGGCGCGCCTCGATGCCGGCGAGGACAAGACGGTGGAATGGAAGAGCAAGGCCTTGCGCGCCTATCAGCGGCGCACGATGGCCGCCGACGCGCTGATCGCGTCGAGCTACCTGGCGGGCACGAACACCAGGCGCGTGCGGCGTGCGCTCGCCGCGCTGTTCGGCGGCGCGATCGGCAAGGACGTCGTCAGCCGCACCTGGCGCAAGGTGAAGACGGACTGGGACGCCTGGAATGCCCGCTCTCTGGCCGACGAGCCGATCGTGCGCCTGATCCTCGACGGGACGGTGGTTCGTGTCAGGCTCGACCGCAAAGCGACCTCGATCTCGCTGCTCGTGGTCATCGGTGTGCGCGCGGACGGCCAGAAGATCCTGCTCGCGGTCAAGAATATGGGTGGCGAGACGACGGAGGCCTGGCGGGCCATTCTCGACGATCTCGTCGGGCGCGGCCTGCGCCGACCTGAGTTTCTCATGGTCGATGGCGCACCTGGCTTGGACAGGGCGATCGCCGCGCTGTGGGACGGGGTGCCGGTGCAGAGATGCACGGTTCACAAGCACAGGAATCTGCTTGCCCATGCTCCCGAGCGGCTGCATGAGGAGATCAGCGCCGATTACACCGACATGATCTACGCGGCCACGCCGGAGGAGATCGAGAGCCGCCGCAAGGCGTTCCTGCGCAAATGGCGGCTCAAGTGCCGGGCGGTGGCCGATAGCCTGGAGGAGGCCGGCGAGCGTCTCTTCGCCTTCACCCGGCTGCCGCCGAGCCAATGGAAAAGCGCCAGAACAACAAACGCGATTGAGCGTCTGCATGAGGAGTTCAAGCGGCGCATCAAGACCCAGACCGTTCTGCCTTCGGCCGAAACCGCGGCAATGTTGTTCTGGGCGTTGATGGCGTCCGGTCAAATCTCGATGCGAAAGATCGACGGCTGGCAGACGCTTCCTACGAAGCCACGCGATCAGCAGATTGACCTCGCCGCATGAGCCGATAATCTTAACCTACCGGAGGCTGCTCCGCCGAATTCCAACACGACCCGCTACGGCACCGGGCCTATACCCATAGGAATCGGGATGGAAATGTCTTTCCAGTTCCGGTTCCAGGTATGCCTTCACCACCCCTTGCGCAATCCGGTCTGAGACCGTGGGAATGCCCAACGGCCTTGTACCACCTTGCCGCTTTTTGATCGCGACCCGTTTGACTGGCGGCGGAAAGTAGCTGCCAGATGACAATCGGTTCCAGAGCTTGAACAGGTTGTTCTTCACATCCCGCTCAAAATCCTCGATCGACTGATCATCGACCCCGGCTGCACCCCGGTTCGCCTTTACCCGTTGATAAGCCTCCCAAACAGCCCGTTTAGGAATATCGAACGGCTTTGCTTTACCCAAAGGCTCCTCCCGCATGACGGTTGACCTTTCGATAAAGCTGGACAGTGTTGCGCCTTCGCTCCAACGCCATTACAGCACCTTCTTCACTACTACACGCAACTCCGTCCCTGTGCCCCGCATCGGTACTCGGATCCTCATGGTGCTTCCACTTGGATGTCTCCCTTCGCATCGGGGCGACAGGTTCCCACGTTCCACACAAGAGCCTGAAGCAAGGTCACGCCGCCTTCATGCCGGACGCCATCTGGGCAGTAGACAGGTATCTCCCAGACTTCTCCCGGGTTAACGAAGCCCACCCGGTTTTGACGCCATCTATGCACTTTTCGACACGTCGTCAGCGGTTCGCTCACGCTCGTCTCCTTGCATCTTACCTGACCGGATCAAGTCCGGCCTTTTCCTCAACGCTCACCACCATCGCTCTTTACGACAGCAGCTTGAGGTGGTTTGAAACCCGCTCCTGCAAGCCGGCTTCGAGGGGCCAGCCCTCATCTCCTGTGCAGCATGGCTGCTTGGGAAGTGCCTAAATCATAGCTCCTCCTTCGCGCCTTCGTGGCGCACCCTCATCGAGATGCCATTTGTCGCCGAGCTTGCCGGCCGATCGCTTCCGGATATCATTGGCAAAGTGTCTGCCAAATTTCTCAGCCCAAAGTCGCACGGTCTGGTGAGAGACGATGACGCCACGAGCTGCCAGCATATCCTCGACCATCCGCAGGCTGAGCGGAAACCGGAAATAGAGCCAAACGGCATGGGCAATCACCTGCGCCGGAAATCGGTGGCGACGATAAAGAGGATCACGGGAAAATCTGGTCATGCCGCCAGATCCCACATTTTGATCGATGCCCGGTTAACGTTACGGTGCCTGGCCAAGAACTCCGCTGGCCCGATGAGGGTCGGCGTTCCGCCGCCGAAATGGACGTCGCTCACGGGCAGCGGCTGCGGCGTTTGCTCCGAGACCAAACTGATCTCGTCACGCACCACCGCCAGATAATTGAGGATCGGAGCATCTTGGCGGGTGATGGTGGTAGGGAAGCCGCAATACCAGCACACCGATCGGCAGAACGGAATGTGGAGATAGAGCGACACTGAGTTGTCAGCCGGTAAGTCCCTCAGCCATTCCCCATAAGCCCCGGCACTGACCGCCGCGGAGAACTCCGGCACAGTCGGATAGATGGTGTACCAAGGCGGGCGGGCCTCGCGATATTTGGCCAGAAACGGTCACCGAGGTCGCCTTGAAACCATCAGAGCCGGTTTCTCCGCGCTCAGATGGGGCGGCAGCCTGGTCAGTGATCGCCGCTCTCGACGCTCTGATGACCGAGCGCAAGCTCCCGGCCGCGGCACGAGCATCAGCCTCTGGCCGCGGCGTGTCACCCTAGATGAGCTTGATCGGGCCCGCCCTTCGGTGCGAACCATCATGCCACCGGCAGGGCAGCGTGCGACTCGCCGCGCCTGGGTGAAATGCGAATGCATCCATTATGTGTATACCTACGATCCGAACATTCGATTGTTCAAGTCACTTCTCGAAAGCTAACCCTTCGTAGCCACGGAATCATGGGGTTCTCGAGGGCGACCTCGGCCTAACGAATGCAGGGGCCGCACGTAGGTGGGCGATGCGCAGAGAAATTGCAGGCGTTGTGGCATTTTGGGTTGACCCAGCGGCATTTCGGCCCGTCAACTCGTCTTCACATGTCCCATCCCCGCCTATTGCAGGAGTGCGGCTTGCATGCTCCTGCGATTACCCGTCGGAGAGAGGGTTACGAATACTGCGACGAGTTGCGCGACTTCTGCTGTCGCGCCGTCCCATAGCGGTCGGTCACCTGTCCTACCTTGATAGGAGAAGAAATGCGAACGCTGCTCGTTGACCATCATGCGGATCTTACGCGCGCCGTGCGAGTTGCGCTCGGCGATAGCGGTTTCGCCGTTGACGTCGTTGGTACACTGGAACAGGCGTCGAGTGCATTTTGTTGCGCGAGCTATGAAATTCTTCTGCTGGAGTTGGTTCTGCCGGATGGCGATGGTCTGGATTGGCTGAGGCAGCTAAGGAGCGAGGGACATTCAGTTCCTGCCGTCGTGATGAGCAACATCGACCATCTTGAGCAGCGAATTGCGGTTTTCAATGGTGGCGCGGACGACTTTCTGGTCAAGCCGGTGTTTACGGACGAACTCATCGCCAGAATGCGAGCTGTTCTGCGCCGGTCGACACAGATGACCGACCCGATCATCGTATTTGGCAATCTCCACTTCGATCCGATCGGCCGTCAGGTTTCCGTTGCTGGTCATCCGCTGATGGCCGCACGCCGTGAATTATGTATTCTAGAGCATCTGCTCAACCGTGCAGGCCGCATCGTGCCGCGTGCGCACTTGGAAGATCACCTCTATTCGTTCAACGATGAAGTATCTGCCAACGCGCTTGAAGTCGGAATCTATCGCTTACGCGGACATCTCAATAGGTCAGGTGCAACGCCGCGGATCAAGACGGTGCGCGGCATTGGTTACATTCTCGAGTGTCCGACTAGCGTGACATCCGCATAGTTGGTCGAATTGAAAGAAAAGACTGCCTTGAAAATAATTCCAACTGGTCATGCGGGCACTGATCCGCGGCCGCCGCTCATCGTCGGCCAGAGACTTATTTTTTCGCGCTACTTGAGCCATGTCCTCTGCGCGCTCATTTTGTTTTCTCCTCTTCCCGCCACTGCCCAGAACAAGCAGGTTCAAGCGGCACCGCGTGCCGCTTCCAACAGCATCAACGCCACGCTGAACCTTTCCTCTTCGCTCGGCAAGACAGTTCATTTGCCCGCGGCAGCCGCGACTATCTTTGTTGCCGACCCGGAGATCGCCGATTATCAGGCACCCTCAAGTAAAACCATCTTCGTATTTGGCAAGAAATCCGGGCAAACGAGCCTATTCGCCCTGGACGAAAACGGCGAGGCTCTCGCTGAGTTTCGTATCGTCGTCACGCAACCGATCGGGGAACTGCGCGCCATGTTGAGGGACCAGGTCGGCGACTATCCGATCCGAGTCAGCTATACGCCGCGCGGTGCCATCTTAAGCGGTACAGCGCCCGATGCCGAGACCGTCGACACGGCGAAAAGAGTTACTGAGCAATTTCTCGGGGACGGTGCGCAGGTCGTCAATAACATCAAGGTCGCTGGATCCTTGCAGGTTAACCTCAGTGTCCGCGTAGCGGAGGTCTCCCGTAGCGCGATGAAGGCACTCGGCATTAACCTGTCCGCCTTCGGTCAAGTCGGCAATTTCAAAGTGGGTTTATTAAGCGGCAAAGGTGCTGGCGCTGGTGCGGCGAATGGGGGCGGTACAGCAGAAATCGGATTCGACAATGGTGCTGTGAACGTCGGCGCGGTTCTCGATGCGCTCGCCGAGGAGCACATCGCTTCCGTGTTGGCCGAGCCAAACCTCACCGCTATGTCAGGTGAAACTGCCAGCTTCCTGGCCGGTGGCGAATTTCCCATCCCTGTCTTGCAGGAAAAGGGGCAAGTCTCGGTTGAATTCCGTCACTTCGGTGTCAGCCTAGAATTCGTGCCAACCGTTCTCAACAACGACCAAATCAATATTCGCGTAAAGCCGGAAGTCAGCGAACTATCGTCTCAAGGGGCTGTTCAAATCAACGGCATCTCCGTGCCGGCAATTTCCACCCGCCGTGCCGACACGGTCGTCGAACTCGCCAGCGGGCAGAGCTTCGCGATTGGTGGACTCATCAGGCGGAGCGTCAACACTGATATCAGTGTCTTTCCTTGGCTGGGCGAGTTGCCGGTCCTTGGCGCCCTGTTTCGTTCGTCCTCATTTCAAAAGCAAGAGACGGAACTGGTTATTCTGGTGACGCCTTACATCGTAAGGCCAGGATCGAACCCCAACCAGATGAGCGCACCGACGGACCGGATGGGGGCGCCTTTGGACCAGGGGGCCACTCTGACGAATTCGTTGGCAAGTCCGCCAGGAGACCAGCGCCCTAGTCCCCGCACTGGTGCGTCAGGCGCCAAGGGCGGCCTCGGCTTTATCATTGAATAGCGGTCTACGAATGACGTTGCGGATCATAAGTCTGGTGATCACTCTGACGGTAAGCGTAAGTGGCTGCACAAGCACCGCGCCGATTGTCGAGCCATTGGCACCGATCCTTATCGGGCAGGAGACCACCGTACTAACGTTACACAGCCTTCGCGCTTCCGAACGGCGGCGTTTGCGCGTTTTCCTTGAAACGGCAAGTCACGGCCGGCGCGATGCCCTTCACCTCCTTATCAGCGGGGCGTTCGGGCTCAGCGCAGAGGCCGTCCATGAGGCCAGGCAGATGGGCATCGGCGCCTATAACATCCATTTGCTCGACCAAACCAACGGCGGCGCAGTGCGAATAGAGGCGATTGTCTATCGTGCCCGCCCTCCTGTCTGTCCTTCGTATTCCGGCCCTTTACTCAATGACAAGTCCTTCGACCAGACGCTTGGCTGTTCGATACGCCATAACCTGGCGGCAATGGTCAGCGATCCGCGCGATTTGCTCGACAACAAGGCTGTCAAACCAAGCGATGGTGATCGTGCGGCTGTACCAGTAGCCAGATACAGGACGTTCGCGAAGGGCAAAGACGGCTGATGTCAAGTCGTCTCGCCTCTGCCTGGTACACCCCGGCAGCTGCTCCAGCACCTAACGCGCGGACCCATCGGATTTGGCGCCCGATCATCGCCTCATCGAGGTCGTTGACCTTGCGACGATCCAGATGGATAAAGCTGCTCCCTCACCACACTAGGGCGCACTTGAGTGGACGCTGCAGGCTCGCGACTTTCCTTGGTGAGACAGCCGTTACTGTCACGCTGATGGTGTGAACGGACTTGAGAGGATCCGCTCCAAGGCACCTTTTGAGGGCAAGACGATGGCATGCGCACTGAACGGACCCTTTGTTGGCGTTTTAAGCTTCGCGTACCTGAAGTGCCACCGCTTGGATCAATGGCCAGGCGCCCAAATATTGGCCGGTTCGTGTCGAACAAGATGGCGCGGCGCCGCGGTGCCGTAGCGGGTCGTGTTGGAATTCGGCGGAGCAGCCTCCGGTAGGTTAAGATTATCGGCTCATGCGGCGAGGTCAATCTGCTGATCGCGTGGCTTCGTAGGAAGCGTCTGCCAGCCGTCGATCTTTCGCATCGAGATTTGACCGGACGCCATCAACGCCCAGAACAACATTGCCGCGGTTTCGGCCGAAGGCAGAACGGTCTGGGTCTTGATGCGCCGCTTGAACTCCTCATGCAGACGCTCAATCGCGTTTGTTGTTCTGGCGCTTTTCCATTGGCTCGGCGGCAGCCGGGTGAAGGCGAAGAGACGCTCGCCGGCCTCCTCCAGGCTATCGGCCACCGCCCGGCACTTGAGCCGCCATTTGCGCAGGAACGCCTTGCGGCGGCTCTCGATCTCCTCCGGCGTGGCCGCGTAGATCATGTCGGTGTAATCGGCGCTGATCTCCTCATGCAGCCGCTCGGGAGCATGGGCAAGCAGATTCCTGTGCTTGTGAACCGTGCATCTCTGCACCGGCACCCCGTCCCACAGCGCGGCGATCGCCCTGTCCAAGCCAGGTGCGCCATCGACCATGAGAAACTCAGGTCGGCGCAGGCCGCGCCCGACGAGATCGTCGAGAATGGCCCGCCAGGCCTCCGTCGTCTCGCCACCCATATTCTTGACCGCGAGCAGGATCTTCTGGCCGTCCGCGCGCACACCGATGACCACGAGCAGCGAGATCGAGGTCGCTTTGCGGTCGAGCCTGACACGAACCACCGTCCCGTCGAGGATCAGGCGCACGATCGGCTCGTCGGCCAGAGAGCGGGCATTCCAGGCGTCCCAGTCCGTCTTCACCTTGCGCCAGGTGCGGCTGACGACGTCCTTGCCGATCGCGCCGCCGAACAGCGCGGCGAGCGCACGCCGCACGCGCCTGGTGTTCGTGCCCGCCAGGTAGCTCGACGCGATCAGCGCGTCGGCGGCCATCGTGCGCCGCTGATAGGCGCGCAAGGCCTTGCTCTTCCATTCCACCGTCTTGTCCTCGCCGGCATCGAGGCGCGCCCGCGGAACCGTGAGCTCGGTGGTGCCGAAGGTCCCCGTCAGCGTGCGCGTCCGGCTGCCGTGGCGGTGGCCGGCGACACCGGTGGTCTCATCACTGCGCGCCGCCGGCTGCCCGGCCATAACGGGGACGGGCAAGCACCGCGTCCAGCTCGGTCTCGAGCATCGTCTCGATGAAGCCGCGCACCCGCTCGCGCAGGCCAGCTTCAATCGGATCAAACCAGTTGTCGAAAAGATAGCTCGTCGCCTCATCCCCAGGATGAACGGCTTCCGCATTCATGGTAGTCCTTGTCATGGCGTAGTCTCCTGTCCGGCGCTCTAACGCCGGATGATTCGAGGTTTGACACCCCGGAGACTACGCCAACTCACAATTCCAACCACTCCTGCGACGGCACCTAGATGGCGATCTGGCGATCTTCCAGGCGCGCCGGTCAGATCGATAGCGCCGCGGCAGCAAAGCTTTACGCGGCCGCTGATTGGCAGGATGGGGGATCGCGCCGAGGAAGCGCAATCCGTTTATCAGGCCACGTTCTGAGATAATTGCGGCGTGCCGATCGGGCTAGGAATACCTGCGGCGTGGACAGGTTCCGCATTCAGGCGTGCCTGCAGATTGTTCAAATACTCTTCTGCGTAGGTTTGCGCCGTTGAAAGCGGCAGATTGATGCCGGCCGTCGCAGCCTCTTCCATTGCCTTCCTGATGAGCCCGTTGCGAATCGCGAGTTTGACCTGGGGGCCGGCGACAAGACTGACCGCCTGCGCTGCGACACCGAGGCCAGCTTCTAGCAGCGCCTGCTTCATATTGCCTCCGGTAATAGCTGTACGGACAACATTCAACGCTTGCGCCTCGCACGCAAGCGCCATGGATGCGAGATCGGCCACTTGGCCCACGGCCGGAATGAAGCTGAGTAGACCAACCGCCGTCGCAGTCCAATCAACCACTGTCGAGTACACCTTGAGCACGTCGCCGACTGTGTGGATGAAGGCCCCGCCGTTCTTTTTGGAAGACTTGATATCGGGCTGGTCCGCCGCACCCATCATCATGTCCGCGACGGCCTCCTGCTCTGCAGCGGCTTCAGGCACATGGGTTTTCGTTTTCTGAACGGTGCTGTTCGCAACAGACATGTTGCCGTAGAATTGCGCGAAGTCTTTTTTGCTGATGTTGCCGGAATCGACCGTATGCCCGCCGCCGAAGTCGAAGAACTCATTGTGGGTCTTATAGCCCGTAATTGAATTGTTCAGCAAACCGAACAAAAGCGGATCGGAGAGTAACTGCGAGGCCGTTTGGCGTACCTTCGGATCGAGGCTCTTGTCGTCGGCCATGCTCGCCAGCTTGTCACGAGTCAGGTCACCGCTCCCAAAGAAGGCGCGCTGATTGCTGTTAATCATCTTGAGCGTGTTCAGCTCGGTTTGCGTGAGGCTCATTGACGATGTAGCGGCTTTGAGGAACTCGTCTTTATGGACCGTATCTGAACCACCGCACAGCTGCTTCCAGGCATCCGGGTGATTTAGGAAGTGTTGAGCAGCCGCAATGACCTGAGGCGGACATTTGCCGGTTTTCGCTTGGCCGTCGACGATCCGCTTGAAATCAGCCAGGCTTAGATCCTTAGGCAGGTCGTCGGAGTACCGGTAAAGCTCGCGCAATGCATCGCTCAAGGTCATGACCGAAGGCTGAGCATTTCCGGCGCTGTCGGATGGAATGTAGTTCTGCTGGTAGCTTTGCGCCTGCCGGTCCTGAAATTCGGCAACTTGTGAGTGATGGTGGGAAAATCCAGACAAATCCTTCGCCGTGATTTTGCCTCCACAGCGACCATCGCCCTGCGATCCGATCGCGTAAAAGAGTTCGGGATCCTGCTGCAGTCCTTCGATCGCCGCTTTCAGATCCGGCGGCGTAGAGGGATCATTTGGCTTTATCGCCAAGCGACTCCCAACTGAGTGGGCATTGGTCCTTGTGACGGTTCAGCACTGCCACGATCTGCAACTCGGCCTTGGTTAGCGAGCCGCCGTTCCACGTGATCGTCGAGCTTGGCACGGGAGCCGGCGATATGAAATCGGAGGCGATCGCAGGAGGCTGCGGGGCCTGATCCATCGATTCGATTGCCGCCTTCATATGCGACGGCAGCAGGTCCAATGGGTGCTGCCGCAAATCTTCCAACGTCGATTCGACATCCGGCGCCAGCGGACCCCGGAGCGCGCCAGGATTGGTCATGTCTCCGAGCAAGTAGGTGGACAGCATTGCCTCGAAGGACGATGCGCTTTGCTGAGTCTGCAATACCGCGGCAGAAGGCTTCAGGCCCGACCATGCCTGTACGGGCTGTGGGAGATTCGAGGTGATGGATGATGAAAGGTTGCTGGCCGACATTGTGCATCCTCAGACGTGACGTTGAAATCCCAACAAAGGCCTCATGTAAGCCAATGTTTCACGAACGTTCCGAGCGTTGGCCGGTCGCCAAAAATGGCCCCTAGCAGTGCCTTTAATTGCTCCGCTCGTTGTTAGCCCCAAGGTCAATTCCAGCCAAAAGCCAGCGACATGGGGCTTCCGATTCCCATCATGAGCGGCTTAGCTTTCGAGAAACTGACGAATTTCAGAAGAATTCACAATCAGGAGCGGCCGACGTGATGATTTCTCCAGAAGCTGCGGCGTCTCCTTAGATGTCATTTCTGGCTCAGCTCAGGCTTCCCTGCAACGCTATCCGGTTGCGGCACGTCAGAAGAATAAGAGACTTCCGGTTGTCCGTTACGGACGACCGTGGTGGAGGAACCCCGAAACAATATCAGTACCGATTCCCTTGGCGGCGTCTCAGCGACGTGAGGCTGCGCCTGCGCCTCGGCCACAAGGCCGTTGAACGTCTGCTCCACGAGCGCGATGAAGCGCGGTGGACCGGAAACAAGGACGAGGCCATTTCCGGGCGTGGGTCTCACTACATAGCGGTCATCGGAGATGCCAAGCCTATCGAGGGCGCCGTTGAAGGCATCGAAACGAACCGAAGTGAGCACAAGCATCCGAGTTTGCGCTTCTTTTGCAGCAGACACATAGAGCACAAGCCCATCATAGTACCATTGGAGATGGTACAGGTTGGTCAAGCGGTCCAGGAACTCGCGCGGTGGCAAATCCGGCATACGCCCGCGAATCCGCCCCTTCACCTCGGCGCTGATATTGACCCTGATGTTCAGGTTGTTGCCGAATTCCTGCAACGCGGCAGTGAGATCCTGATCTAGAACCGTATACCTATAGGGTGTCGAGGGAAGCGATAGGGGGGCGCCGACAGTTGTTTGGATGCCGGCGGAGAGAAAAAACCCGACACAGAGAAGTCTTTTCAAGCTGTGCAGGATGGTGGATCGTATGAACGTTCTTGGCATCTCGCCCTGATAAACCAAAGGATGGAATTTTCACAAGTCACCAAAGTCGTCAAAGTGACTTTAAATGGCCAACCGACGCTCCCGTCAGCTTGTCGTCAGCTCGCCTCCCTAAGGGATTGACTCAACAGCGGGCGATGAACCGGCTGGACTCATCACACGTTAAAGAGAAGCAATCGAGTCCTTGTATGATGATGCCTGTCACGTCGATCCCTGCCAGTGTTACTGACAGTCTCTCCAGGGTTGGCTCACCGTCATTCGGCGAGCAGGCCCAGTTTGACCACGCTCTAGCCCAGGCGGCTGCCTCGATGAAAAACGATGCCGCTGCGGCGGCGCCTGTTCCTCCGCCCTTGGATGTTCAACGTGCGACTGCGCAGACAAGTCCGCTGGGACACCGCGTGCTGCAGGCGATTTCTTCGATGCACGGGGACAATGCAGTTACCTCTGCCGCGCCCGACCATCAGGTAGCCCTTCCGAAGGGCGCTCTACCGGGTGCGGCTGAGAGGCTTCCGGTCGAAGGTGGGGCAACGGGGACGTCGGACGTTCCGCGAGCAGGGGGTGACTTCGAAGCGATGGTTGCTGGTCTGCGGGATCTCTACAACGGCGTCACCCAGGTTGCCCTTGTTTCCAAAGGTGTCAGCGGCATCACCTCATCGGTGAACAAACTAATAAAAGAAGGATGAACGGCGCGAATGATTGGCTTAGCCCATGGCGAAATCATGCGTAGTCGCCCGTCTGGTCGGCGATCGGTTCATTTTGTCGTGCTGCCACTTCTCTTCGCCTTGAGTGGTTGCAAGGTCGATCTCTACGCGCAATTGCAGGAGCGCGAGGCGAATGAGATGCTCGCGCTTCTGATAGACAACGGAGTTGACGCGGTCCGGGTTGCCGCTAAGGACGGGACCAGCACGATCCAGGTTGACGAAAAGCGGCTTGCCTTCTCAATCAACCTCTTGAATGCCAAGGGGCTGCCGCGCCAGTCTTTCAAGAACATCGGCGAGATATTCGAAGGATCAGGAGTGATTGCCTCGCCGACCGAGGAGCGCGCCCGTTACGTTTATGCTCTGAGCGAAGAGTTGTCGCGCACGATCAGCGATATTGATGGCGTCTTCTCAGTACGTGTTCATGTCGTTCTGCCGAATAACGACCTGTTACGAGCGGGCGGCACGCCATCCTCGGCCTCGGTCTTTATCCGGCACGACGCCAAAGCAAATATTTCCGTTCTGCTGCCGAAAATAAAGATGCTCGTCGCCGACAGCATCGAAGGCTTGTCCTACGAAAAGGTCGAAGTGGTTTTGGTGCCAGTGGAACGGTCCGTACATGAGCAACCCTCCGTACCGGCGACTGCGTTGGCCCAAGCGTCTAAATCCTTTCCTGCGCCACTTCTGGCGATCGTGATGGGTGTTGCCGCAGCTGTATTCGCTGTGGCGTGCTATCTCTTAGCAAGTGTTCTTCGGCATCGGCGCAGACAATCATCGGGCGAATTATCCAAGATCGGGGGCCGCTCGGGTGTTTCCGCTGTCGAGGCCATTCGAAAAAAAATCATTGGCCGTGCGGCATAGGTGATATTCTCAATGCCCATTTCGATGCAGACTAGCGATCGCGATCATTCGTCGCAATTACGTTCCGTGTACTGGAGCAAGCTTGCTGCTTCGGCCCATCCGACTCGTATTGCCGCCTGTCTGGATCCGACGTTATCGGCTGCGACAGTGGTGCAGTTGCAGACCTGTGCCAGGCTGCAGCCAAAATTGGCAGAATTGCTGCTTGACAATGACACGGATTCGAACGGATGCGGCTGGCGGCCGGATCTTCTGCAGGGGCATGACCCGCGTCGGGCTGCCCTCTTTGCGGGCAGTGTTTGGCATGCTCGTTCGCTGCTGAAGCTTGTTTCACAACGTCACCTCACGGTGCTAGTTGAACATATCGGCGCTGATGCGCACGCTTTTGGCATCCGACATCTGGCGTATGCGATCACAGGCAGTTTGATCGCTGATCCGAAAAAACTCGTGCTCCAAATTGAACACGATGGACATGCCTGCCTTGGTGCTTGGCTCGATCAGAGTCCAGTGCTTGAGCGTAACCGCGTGCTTCTACGGTTGCCCCTCGGGACAGCCGCCGAGAATCCAGCGCCCGAGCACGGCAATGCCTCCGGCCAGTTGTTTTCGCTCGTGCTAGCCCATTTAGAGACGGAGATCCCGGCGCTATGACAGCCGATGTTTCCGCGGCGCCCGTCGCACCGCAGATGCGCCCAGTTGGGCCACTGATACCGGCAAGTGAGCTCGAAATCTGGCAGTGCGCCGCAGAAGCGCGCGCTGCGGCAGAACGGCATCAGCGGCGGGTTCGCAGTTGGGCACGCGCCGCTTATCAGCGTGAGCGGGCGCGCGGCCAAATCGAGGGTTTGAATGCAGGCGCGGAGGAACTGGCACGGCTGATTGCGGGGACAGTCTCCGAAGTGGCGCAACGAAAGGCGGTTCTGGAGCAGGAACTGCCACAGCTCGTGATGGAGGTCCTAAGCGATATTCTGGGCGCTTTCGACCCGGGTGAGCTGTTGGTGAGGGCTGTTCGTCACGCCATTGAGCGCAAATACAGCGGCGCGGAAGTTTGCCTTCATGTATGCCCCATGCAAGTCGATATGCTCGCGCGCGAGTTTGCTGGATGCGACGGAAGGGAGGGTCGGCCGAGGGTTCGGATCGATCCGGATCCGACGTTGTCGCTTCAACAGTGCGTGCTGTGGAGCGAGTATGGCAATGTCGATCTGGGACTTGACGCACAGATGCGCGCGCTGCGTCTCGGCTTCGGGTTGCTGTCTGAGGAAAGCGAACCGTGACCACGCCGGTACCAGAGCATAATAATTTCGCTGGCATCCGGGCTCCCGATCCGGCGATCTCGTCTTTGAGGTCTGCAGCAAAGCAAATCGACACGCGTGTGGTGCGCGGACGGATCACGCGGGCTATCGGTACACTGGTCCATGCTGTCTTGCCGGACACTCGTATTGGGGAACTTTGTCTCCTACAGGATCCGCGAACCGGACTGTCGCTGGAAGCCGAGGTGATCGGCCTGTTGGATGATGGGGTGTTGCTTACGCCGATCGGCGACTTGGTCGGCCTGTCCAGCCGCACAGAAGTCGTGGCCACCGGACGAATGCGTGAAGTGCCAGTCGGCCCCGATTTGCTCGGCCGCGTGATTGACAGCCGTTGCCGTCCACTTGACGGCAAAGGCGAAGTTAAAACGTCCGAAACTCGTCCGCTGCGCGGCAGGGCACCCAATCCGATGACAAGGCGCATTGTTGAGCGGCCATTCCCGCTCGGAGTCCGTGCCCTGGATGGTCTCCTGACATGCGGCGAGGGTCAGCGAATCGGGATCTATGGCGAGCCTGGTTGTGGCAAGTCGACGTTATTGTCGCAGATCGTAAAAGGTGCCGCCGCTGACGTTGTCATAGTCGCCCTCATAGGCGAACGCGGACGTGAAGTTCGTGAATTCATCGAGCGGCATCTTGGGGAGGCCGGCCTGCGCCGTACGGTCGTTGTCGTTGAAACGTCCGACCGCTCAGCAGTGGAGCGGGCGCAATGTGCTCCTATGGCGACTGCGCTCGCCGAATATTTTCGCGAACAGGGACTACGCGTCGCTCTCATGATGGACTCGCTGACGCGCTTCTGCCGCGCCATGCGAGAAATAGGCCTCGCTGCTGGTGAGCCGCCGACCCGACGGGGCTTTCCTCCTTCCGTGTTTGGCATGCTGCCAGGCCTGCTGGAGCGGGCCGGCATGGGTGAGCGCGGCTCGATCACGGCCTTCTACACTGTGCTTGTCGAAGGTGATGGCACAGGTGATCCAATCGCCGAGGAATCGCGCGGCATTCTCGATGGCCATGTCGTCCTCTCACGCGCTATCGCGGCGCGATCGCATTTCCCCGCTATCGATGTGCTGCAGAGTCGCAGCCGCGTGATGGATGCGGTCGTTTCTGGGACACATCGCAAGGCAGCATCCTTCTTCCGCGATCTCCTGTCGCGCTATGCCGAGAACGAGTTTTTGATCAATGTCGGCGAATACAAGCAAGGCGGCGATCCCCTAACTGACCGGGCTGTCGCGTCGATTGGCGAGCTGAGGGAATTTTTGTGCCAGACCGAAGGCGAGGCGTCGCATTTCGAGGAGACGGTCGCATGGATGTCGCGTCTGACCGCGTGAATCGTGTTCAGGCCTCGAGGTTACGGCTCCTGAAGGAAATGCAAGAGCGTGGTGCCCGTAGGGAGCTGTCCAGGAAGGAAACCGAGCGCCATATGGCCACCTTAGCCGTACACAATGCCTCGCAGGGGCTTGCAATCGCACAGCAACATTGCGCTTCGGCCGAAGCAGCGCTCTACCAAGAGCTGATGACGCTCGACAGCTTGTCCAGCGCAGCACTCGACCGTCACGACCTTTGTATTGACCGGCTTGCGGCTGAGATCGCTTTCAAACGCCAGATGCTTGATGATGCACGCCTTGCTCAAGAAAAGGCCGAGATAGCGGCATCTGAGAAGAGGGAGCTATGGGTCAGATGTTCGGCGGCAACGCACAAATGGCAACAAATCGACGATGACGTCAGGCGCGCCGTCGATATTCAGTCGGATGCCGCAGGCGAGATAGAGGCCGACGATGAAATGTTGCTTCGGTATGGGAGGGTTTCTCTCGCCCAGATGTCGCGCAACCAGATCCGATAACCGCAGGTTCTGTGAATGACGCGCTCGTGCAGTTTAGAGCCGCTTTGGTAACCACTGTGGTCAGACCCGCTATACTCGAACCAGCGCTAACACTGTCCCACGAGGTCGCCTCGTGGCTCAATGATATAGCGACTTCCCGCACGCCGTTTCAGAGCCGGATGGGCGCCAAGTCGCTATCGCTGCGGATGGGCGGAGTTGTGTGGCAGCAGGAACCTACTGCCATACCGATGCTTGACTGCATTTGGCGGGTGGGAGGTGAAATGGTCGTCTTGTCGCTGTCCCGACCGCTTGTAGAGGCGCTCGTCTCGACAGTGCAGAGTGACCTTGCTTTCCCTTCCGAGCCAACTGCTTCGCTCATTCTCGAACTTGCACTCGAGCCGCTGATAGCTCGCCTGGAGCATAGGACACAGCGGAGCGTGCACCTCCTTTGCGTGCGTGAAGCCATGACACCGGCACCTTATCTCGAGCTGGATATCGTCTTCGGTCCCGTCAGTGGCAAGGGTCGTCTGTGCCTGTTCTCGCCTCTTGATGGCTTGGTGCCGTCTGCGTTCCGCGCTTTGGGCGTACTGATTGGGCAGTTGCCGCGACAGCCGCGCGGGCTTTCCACAGAGCTTCCGGTCGTAGTTGCAGGAGAGATCGGCACGCTTCGCGTTCCGGCGGCGCTTCTTCGAAGAGCATGTGCCGGTGATGCTCTGATACCAGACATAGCGCCGTTCGGCCGTGGCCAGATCACCCTATCAGTGGGTCAGTTATGGACCGAGGCAGATCATGAGGGCGACCACCTAATCCTGCGGGCGCCTTTCCGCCCGCGATCGTGCCCGTTGGAGAATGCGCATATGAAACAACCCGAATCTCAACTAGGGCCGTCGGAAGCCGATCTCGACGAAATCGAGATCATGCTTGTCTTTGAATGCGGCCGCTGGCCTATCCCTCTAGGAGAATTGAGGAGTGCCGGCGAAGGGCATGTTTTCGAACTTGGTCGGCCGATCGATGGTCCAGTCGACATAGTTGCTAATGGTCGGCGTATCGGGCGTGGCGACATTGTGCGCATCGGAGATGAGCTGGGCATCAGACTCTGCGGCAGATTGGCATGCAATGACTGAGATTCAGCCGGCCATCCTGACGCTTCTTGCGGTTACCGCCGGACTCGGGCTGCTGGTTTTAGCAGTCGCCACGACGACGGCGTTCGTAAAGGTATCGGTTGTTCTATTCCTCGTCCGCAATGCGCTCGGGACCCAGACGATACCACCGAACGTGGTACTATACGCCGCGGCATTGATCCTCACCATGTTCGTTAGCGCGCCTGTTATTGAACAGACCTATGATCGCCTCACAGATCCGAAACTGCGTTATCAGACGATCGATGACTGGATAAGTGCCGCTCAAGAAGGAAGTGAACCCTTGCGCGATCATCTCAAGAAGTTCACGAACGAAGAGCAGCGGCGATTTTTCCTTTCCTCGACTGAAAAAGTCTGGCCAGAGGAAATGCGCGCCAAAGCCACACCTGATGATTTTGCCATTCTCGTACCATCTTTTCTAATTTCAGAACTCAAGCGTGCATTCGAAATCGGCTTTCTCCTTTATCTGCCCTTTATCGTCATCGATCTTATCGTAACGACAATCTTGATGGCGATGGGCATGTCAATGGTATCCCCGACGGTTATATCTGTACCTTTCAAACTATTTTTGTTTGTCGCTATTGATGGCTGGTCGAGATTGATGCACGGACTTGTGTTGAGTTACACGATACCGGGAGGTTAACTATTACTGAATCGACTATTGTCACACTTATGAGCCAATCTTTGATGGTTTTCATGATCTGGATTCTGCCGCCGCTCATTGCATCGGTGGTTGTTGGCCTGGGCATTGGCATCATCCAGGCGGCAACGCAGATTCAGGATGAAAGCTTGCCGCTCACGGTGAAGCTTCTGGTCGTTGTCGCGGTAATTGGCCTGTTTGCCCCTGTGCTGAGCGCCCCGCTCATAGAGCTTGCCGACCAGATCTTTACTGAGTTTCCCGCAATGACACCAAGCTACTAGCCTCCGCCATGTATGCGTCATCGGGCGAGATACAAATCCTGATCCATGCGGCTCTCGAGCTCGTCGTTGCGGCCAGTCTTGGCGCAGCCCGCGCGATAGGCATTATGCTGGTACTTCCTGTATTTACACGATCTCAGGTCGGTGGGCTGATCCGCAGCTGCCTGGCTGTTGCCTTCGGACTGCCGTGCTTGGCACAGGTGAGCGAGGGGCTGCACGCGCTGGATCCTGAAACGGTTCTAATCCATGTAACTCTGCTCGGTTTGAAGGAGGTTTTTGTCGGCGTGCTACTTGGCACTTTGCTCGGCATCCCCCTATGGGGCCTTCAGGCGGCTGGTGAGTTTATCGATAACCAACGTGGCATCACCAGCCCGTCCGCTCCGACCGACCCCGCAACGAACAGCCAGGCTTCCGCTATGGGCGTTTTTCTCGGGATCACTGCAATCACGATCTTCGTCGCATCAGGAGGTATGGAGGCTGTCATCAGTGCTCTTTATGGCAGCTACCTGATCTGGCCCGTTTTTCGGTTTCACCCCACATTGAGCCCGCAAGGAGCAATGGAGCTATTAGGGCTCCTCGACCACATTATGCGCACGACATTATTGGTCTCCGGCCCTGTAGTGATCTTCCTGCTGCTGGTGGATGTATCAATGATGATACTCCGTCGCTTTGCGCCGCAATTCAAGTCGAGCCAACTGTCCCCGACGCTCAAGAATATCGGCTTTCCGATTATCATGGTCACCTACACCGCCTATCTGGTCGAGGGCATGAAACTGGAGATTGCACAAGCGAATGGCGCGCTTGAGTGGTTCGGCAACTGAAATGAGCGACACGAGTGAAGAAAAGAATCACGCCGCCACCCCGACGAAGCTAAGGGAAGCGCGCAAAAACGGGCAGATACCGCGCAGCGCCGATTTCGTCCGCGCGGCCGGCACTTGCGCTGGGTTCGGCTACCTTTGGCTGAGAGGGAGCGTGATCGAAGACAAATGCCAGGAAGCGCTATTATTGGTCGACAAGCTGCAGAACCTTCCTTTCGATATCGCGGTCCGGCAGGCATTGGTCCTGCTGATCGAACTCACCCTGGGGGCCGTTGGCCCGCTGCTTGGAGCTCTCGTCGCCGCGGTAATTTTGGCGGGATTGATAGCCAATGGTGGATTTGTCTTCTCTCTCGAGCCTATGAAGCCCAAGTTTGAGAAGATTGACCCTTTTCAAGGGCTGAAACGCATGGTGTCTGCGCGTTCAGCAGTCGAGCTTGGGAAGACACTGTTTAAGGTAGTGGTCCTCAGCACCACCTTTCTTATCTTGCTTTTCGGCATGTGGAAGACGGTGATCTATCTGCCAGTCTGCGGCATGGGCTGTCTCGGCTTGGTCTTTACGGAGGCGAAACTGCTGATGGGGATTGGCGCCGGTGCACTTCTGGTGGGCGGGCTGATCGATCTCCTGTTGCAGCGTTCGTTGTTTCTGCGCGAAATGCGCATGACCAAGACCGAAGTGACGCGCGAGTTGAAGGAACAGCAGGGGACGCCAGAGTTGAAGAGTGAACGGCGTCGCATCCGCGACGAGACGGCTGGCGAGGCTCCGCTTGGGTTGAATCGCGCCACGTTGATCTTCAAAGGAAAGGCGATACTGGTCGGTCTCCGCTACATTCGTGGTGAGACCGGGGTGCCGGTCCTAGTTTGCCGCGCCGAGGGCGAGGCCGCTTCGCACATGTTCTGTGAGGCGCAGGCGCTACATCTCACTATTGTCGATGATCATGTCCTAGCGCATCAGCTCATCAGCGCGACGAAACTGGGCAACGCCGTTCCTAGGCAACATTTCGAGCCCGTCGCGAGAGCACTCTTCGCCGCAGGCTTAGCCTAGATGTGGCGCCTCAACAGGCTGTCCTCGGTGAGGCCGCGTCTGCTGATTGGCGTTGTGGGTTTAGGCTGCGGGTCTGTTCCACTAGCCATTAAGCCAGGCAGGCGGCTCGACGGCGCTGGGAAGTCGGGCATGGGACGGCATAGGCCTATTCCCCAAGACCACGCTTGATGAAGCGCCCGGCCTTGCGTTGGTCTTGGCGTGTAGGTTTGATGCGGATGGGCTTGAGCCCAAGGATGCGGCAATCCTCGCGAAGGCTTTCGCCTTGTAGCCGAAGCCGGCCTAGTAGGCGACCGCCTCGTATGGTCGAATTGGTGGCTCGTCCGATATCCCTGCACGCGTAGTGCCACCGGGCAGACGGATGCAGGAGGGCGTATCACCGGATCGACCTCGATCGCGGCGACTTGAGAGACCTTGGCCATTAGACCGCCAGGACCGGGTGTTTTGCGCGTGAAGGAGTGCCGCTGAGCCTGCCGACGCTCGCCGACCAGGTTGGCGCGGCCACATTCGCGCTCGTGCCCATCCATCGTCGATCGAGCCTCATGTCCTCCTCGCCGACCGCTGGCACGGCGGCGATACAAACGTGCGGGTCCTCGCCAAGGGCAAGGCCGATAATGGCAGGCTGCGGGTCTATGTCAGCGTTCGGCGGTGTCGATCCGTCCGCCGGGCTGTTTCATTATTCGCGCTACCGGCGTGCCGAACATCCACGGGCCCATCTTGGCACCTGGTCCGCGATCCTGCAGGCCGACGCCTATGGCGGCTATGGCGAACGCTACGCGCCGCCGGTACTCGAAGCAGGGCGAATGCGCGCGCAAATTGTTCGAGCTCGCCGGGAGCCAAGCTTTGCCACAATCGCCTAAAAGAGGACCATGCGCGTACCAGGGAAATCTTTACGTTAAGGTCGGATTGTACAAGGATATACTTGCCACAGAAAGCGGCTTGTTCCGCCGTTCCGGCTCCGGTTTCGCCTCTGCGCTTTCAAGGCGCGCCAGAAGCCGGGCCCGCTCTCCCGCAGCCTTTTCCACGCTGGCCTGCTTGACGTGGCCGTAGCCGCGAATGAGAGCCGGGACTGACGCCAAGGCAGCAGCCGCCTCTAACTTCGCTGGCGTCAGGATGCGGGCGATAAGGTCGACATCGGCCTCGTAGCTTGCGAGCAGGCCGCGCTCCGTCCGCCGCTCGGCCGAATAGCCGAACAGATCGAGCGCTGATCCGCGCAGGCCCTTCAGCGACGCAAGCAGGCTGAATGCCTTCATCATCCCCGGCCCGAAACTTGATTTCTTTGGCTTTCCGTCCGCGCCGCGCCGGCCCATGATCGGGGGCGCGAGGTGGAATTCCAGCCGGTCGTATTCCTGGAATTGCGCCGCCAGTTGGCGCTGGAACGATCCGTCCGTGTAGAGGCGGGCGACTTCATACTCGTCCTTGATAGCCATCAGTTTGAAGAGGTTTTTCGCCACGGCCTCGGCGACCGGGGCGGAGCCCGGCAAGACTGCCTGCTCGGCCTTGCGGACGGCCGCGACACGATCGGCGTAACGCTTCGCATAGGCGGCGTTCTGATAGGCGGTCAGGAACTCCACTCGACGCGCGACGATCTCGTCAAGCGTCTGTGCGATACCGGGCTCCGCCGCCTGGCCATGTCGGCCGAGCATTCCTTTGACGAAATCCGGCTGATGCGCCGCGCGCCGTCCCCAGCGGAAAGCTGCGATATTCATGGCGACCGACTCGCCATTGAGTTCGATGGCGCGTTCGATCGCGTCCGCCGGCAGCGGCAGCCCGCCATGCTGGTAGGCGAAGCCCAGCATGAACATGTTGGCCCCGAGCGAATTGCCGAACAGCGCCGACGCAGTGCGCGTGGCGTCGAAGAAATGCGCCTTGTTTTCGCCGGCAGCCTCGCGAATGGCCTCCTTCAGCCGCTCCACGGGCAGCGAAAAATCGGCCGAGCGCGCGAAGTCGCCCGGCATGATCTCGGCGGTGTTGGCGACGAAGATCGTATGGCCCTCGCGCACCGCCGCCAGCACCTTCTTGTTGCCCGACACGACCAGGTCGCAGCCGAGAACGAGGTCGGCCTTGCCCGCCGAGACGCGGATGGCGTGGATATCCTCAGGGGTTTTTGCGATGCGGACATGTGAAAAGACCGCCCCGCCCTTCTGCGCCAGGCCCGCCATGTCGATCATGCCGCAGCCCTTGCCCTCCAGATGCGCCGCCATGCCGAGGATGGCGCCGACTGTGACGACGCCGGTGCCGCCGACGCCGTCGATGATCGACGACCAGCCGTCGCCGTTGAGCGCAAAAAGCTGTGGCTCCAGCACGCCTTCGAGCGGATCGAATTTTCCTGCAATGCCTTCGGCCTTGCGAATCTTCGCGCCATGCACGGTGACGAAGGACGGGCAAAAGCCGTTGACGCAGGAGAAATCCTTATTGCAGCTCGACTGGTCAATGCGGCGCTTGCGGCCGAACTCAGTTTCGACGGGTTGGATCGAGGCGCAGTTGGATTGGACGCCGCAATCGCCGCAGCCTTCGCAGACGAGCTCATTGATGATGACGCGCTTGTCGGGGTCCGGAAAGGTTCCGCGCTTGCGGCGGCGGCGCTTTTCGGCCGCGCAGGTCTGGTCATAAAGCAGCACGGACACGCCCTTCACCTCGCGCAACTGCCGCTGCACCAGGTCGAGATCATCGCGATGGTGGATGGTGGAACCGGCGGGAAACCCTATCCCGGCGGCGGCATACTTGCGGGGTTCGTCGGTGACGATGGCGATGCGCTCGACGCCCTCGGCGTGCACCTGGCTCGCGATCATGTCGACGGTCAGATTGCCTTCGAGCGGCTGGCCACCAGTCATAGCGACGGCGTCGTTGTAGAGAATCTTGTAGGTGATGTTGGCCTCGGTCGACAGCGCGAAGCGGATAGCCAGCGTGCCGGAATGGTTGTAGGTGCCGTCGCCGAGGTTCTGGAAGATGTGGTCGCGCTTCGAGAACGGCGCCTGGCCGACCCATTGCGCGCCCTCGCCGCCCATGGCGGTGAAGCCAAGGGTGTTGCGGTCCATCCACAGCGCCATGAAGTGGCAACCGATGCCGGCTGCGGCGATCGAGCCGTCCGGCACCTTGGTCGAGGAATTGTGCGGACAGCCGGAGCAGAAGAATGGCGTGCGCGCGCCAATGTCCTTCTTGTCGGCAAGCATCGCCTGGAACTGCTTTAGCCGAGCGACCCGTGCAGAAATCTCCTCCGACGGTCCGATCGTCTCGACGATGCGCTCGCCGAGCGCGATCGCGATATCATTAGGGTCGAGGGAACCCTTGGCCGGGAAAAGCCAGCCGCCGCGCTCGTCCTTCTTGCCAATCACCATGGGCTGCATGGCCGTGTTGTAGAGGCTCTCGCGCAGCTGGACTTCGATCAGCGAGCGCTTCTCCTCGACGACGATCACCTTCTCCAGGCCACGCACGAAATCCGCAATGTGCTCGAAGTCGAGCGGCCACGGGCAGCCTATCTTGAACAGCCGCACGCCGAGCTGGTTGGCGCGGGCCTCGTCGACGCCGATATCCTCCAGCGCCTGGCGTACGTCAAGATAGCTCTTGCCGATGGTGATGATGCCGATCTTCGGATTTCGGCCGCCCGAATAGACGATTCGATTGAGATCATTGGCCTTGATGAAGGCCGCCGCTGCGGCACGCTTGTGTTCGTGCAGACGCGCTTCCTGGCCGAGCTGGTCGAGCTCGTGGCGGATATTCAAACCGCTGGGCGGCATGTCGAACTCGGGGATGATGATGTTCAGCCGGTCAAGCGACGCATCCACCGAAGCCGTCGATTCGATATTGTCCTTGACGCATTTGATCGCCGCCCAGGTACCGGCGAAGCGCGACATGGCGTAGCCGTAAAGGCCGTATTCGATCAGTTCCTGCACGCCCGCCGGATTGAGGATTGGGATCATGGTATCGACGAACACGAACTCGGTGGCGTGCGCGTTGCTGGATGATTCCGCCATGTGGTCGTCGCCCATCAGGGCGAGCACACCGCCATACCTGGACGATCCGGCGAGATTGGCGTGGCGAAAAACGTCGCCGGAGCGGTCGACGCCCGGACCCTTGCCGTACCAGATCGAAAAAACGCCGTCATATTTGCCTTCACCGAGCAGTTCCGTCTGCTGCGTACCCCAGCAGGCCGTAGCGGCCAGTTCCTCGTTCAGCCCGGGCTGGAAAACGATGCTGGCGTCGGCAAGCTGCCGTTTGGCTTTCCAGAGCTGGAGGTCGAGACCGCCGAGCGGCGAGCCGCGATAGCCCGAAACGAAGCCGGCGGTGTTAAGCCCCGCGCGGCGATCGCGCTCGCGCTGCATGAGGAGCATACGCACGACCGCCTGCGCGCCCGACAGGAAGATGCGCTCCTTGGAAAGGTCGAATTTGTCGTCGAGCGCAATGTCATGAAGCGTCATCTGCAATTCCTTCGACGCGACAGCTCAAATCGGGCGTCCGCTTCAGGCAAGTTTTGGCCGGAGTGTTCCGCGCACCAGCGCCGCTCGCCCTCTTTGCGATAATTGAGGTGCGGGGCCGGCAACCCGTGCAGTTCGCGGCATACGCTGTTTGGCTCAAGACCAGAGAGGCTCAACTGCCAGCATCTGGACCAACGACCCTCTGGCCTCCAGATTTCGGAGGTATGACTCATGGTGTCACCACAAGCGGCACTTTACTGCGAGCCCCCGACTATATCGCGTGTCGAGCAGCCGGTGTTGACCGGTGCTCCACCGCGGCAAGCGGATGGCGTGGGTAGCCGCTGAGCCCTCCGGTCAACAGGGACTTGCAGAACGCAGGGGTGAGCTTGCCGCGGTGGATTACGACGTTCTCGTGACCGATCGCAGCCCGGGCGTCCTGCCACTGGCGATTGTGGCCGCGCTGTTCATTGGATTTGACGTGGCAAGCGACGAAGTCGGCGTCATTCAGCGTCGCCAACTGCCCCGCATGTACCGACTCCTTCGTATGGATGTGCACCCACATCGGTTTCGGCTTTGCACCATTGCGCAGCGCCTTGGGCTGCAGCCGGATCTCGAACAGCGTCCCTGGCTCCCCCCTCAACGGCTGCGGTGGATCCGCAGGCGTCAACTCCTTGGCCTGCCGCAAGTGTTCAAGGTACTTCTGCGACGGAAATGCGTAGGTCTTCATGCATTCGATCGTAATCGTGGCCTTTTGCTCTTTCAAAGCCTTGGCCAGTCCCTGCGCCTGGCCCAACATTCTCTTGAGCTGTTCTGTGTCTTCGTGCACTTTGGGTACTTGCGAAGGCGAGAGTCGGAGGAGACTATCATGCTGCTTAAACGCGGCCAGACAGGCCTGCATCTCGGCGGCCTGGGTCTGCAGACGCTCGACCACGGTGTCCACGACGTGTTCGGCGTTCTCGGGTTTCATCTGGCGCGCTTGCGAGACGGCCTTTTGCTGACCAGCCAGATCGAACTTCAGGAGTTCGGCCAACCGTGCCAGCATCTGCTCCGAAGCCGGGGCCTGCCAGATCGCCAAGCGTGCAGCCGCCGCCGACGCACTCGCATCCGGCGCCTCCTCCGCACTCACGAGCTTTTTCGTACCTAGATCGGAAAGCACGACAACCTTGGCTGCTGGCGCCGGATCGCCGTCGTTTGCAGCGACTTGCGGCTCCGGCTGGCCGGCGGCCGAAGAGCTAGCACCGGCGGCCGAAGTGCCGGCGCCAGCGGCCTGCCTGTCTTTCCCTTTCGCTTTCCGTTTCTTGCCCACTGCAGTGCCTTGGGCCCCTGCAGCCTCGCTGGCAGTGTCGGCCGGTATCGCAGCGCGAGCGTCGGCCGGCGGTGCAATGATGGCTTTGGTCTGCAGTTGTTGTGCCAAGGTTTCGGCGATTGTAGCCGTGCCGGCAGTGCCGGCCGGTTTTGCAGCACCAGCGGCTGCCGGCGATGCAATGATGGCTGGCGACTTCGGCTGCAGTTCCAGGAAGTGCATGACCTCGTGCGCAGTGATCCATGCGTCGTCCACGATCTGGCCCAACAGTTCCAATGGGAGGCCGGCACCTGTTCGGTCATCGCCTAACTTGGCAAGCATGTCGTGCAACGCCAATCCAAATTCCGAAAGCCGCTCCATGACTCCTTCCAGCACGGCGCGGTGCTCTGCGTCGAGTGGACGCCCTTCGCTGGACATCACAGCGTCGCGGGTCGAGTGGAATGCCGGAAAAACGTCGCTGATGAAGGTCCCCAGCAGACGCACCTTCCGGTCCTCACCTATGAGGATTTCCCTCACGGCTGTTTCGAATGTGCTCGCCAGCGGCTCAATCTTGAGCTGCGCGAGAGCGACCCGCGATTGCAGCACCATGACCTTCAAATTCGCTGCCCAGCCGGTGTGCACGCGCAGTGCGGCCTGTTCGCCCTCTCGCATCTCGGCCGTTGCGCTCGGTAAGTTGGCAGTGGCGGCGCAGACGGACCGCATCCGTTCGCAGCGCCGCAGCTTCTTTTCCCACCACTCCATGAGGGCCACATAGTGCTTCGCCACACTGGAAACTGCTCGGCTCAGCTGGTCGCGGGGAGTGCTGGATGCGCGCAACTTGTGGAGTACCGCGTCCGCAGCCTCCCTTTTTTCGCGCAAGTTGTAGAGTATATTGGTGGCCAACGTGTTGCATTGCTTCGCCCGATTGAGCGTTTCGTCGCGGAATTCACGCGCCCGATCGTCGGACAGAATGCTACGCGCCACTGCCGGGGGCAGGCTTGCGTAGTAGTTCAGAACTGTCGAGCCTGCATTGATGAGCCGATCCATCTGATCTTGCGCCTCCTCCCACGAGTTGTGTCCGCGCAGGGCCGCATCACGGCAACCGTCAAGCTCGTTAAGCAGGCCGAGCATTCGTAGCTTTGCCGCGTTGATTTCTTCGCCTGTCAAAGAAGTGGGAACTGCCACACTCGAACTTGCAGGCTGGCTGGCGACCGGCGCCGTAGCTCCGCCCTCGGACGCCGTGGCTCCACCCTCCGAGACTGAGGGAAAATCGCGTTGCCGCGCAACCGCCGCAGGTGGCGCAGCGGCTTCACGTGGCGCAGCAGTCAGGGTTCGATGTGCGCCAACGGAGTGGCCGGAAGACCCGTCGCCCAGGGCATCATCGGCACCGCGCGCGGAGGACGTCCCTCTATCTTGAGCCCCAGAGCGGATCCGCTCGACAACGGATCCGAACGATTGACTGCCGTCCCCAGGAGCAACACTGGATTGCGAGCGCGAACTGCTCGCCCCCAACGTGCTGTCGGCTCCAGCATTCCCTATGCGCGATCTGCCAGATCGACCAATGCCCGTCATATTACATCTCCGATATTGGCAAGAATGCGCCATTGTGTTGGGGCTGATGTCGCTCAGCCGTAGTGGATCTGGGCCCTGACCTGCGGGAGCTTGGTGCGCCCTGTACCACTGCTCTTTGTCCTCAGCAGAGACTAGTGTGGGCTTGCTTGCTGCCTTCACCGGCACGGTTGTTCGCCCACTTACGCCGAAAATGAGCTGCCGCTGGAACCTGCTCCGGCTAAGCGCATCCGGGCAGCCATGTCTGCAAGCCTTTGGCTTCTGCGTCCGATCGCCGGGCGGTTACCAAGGTCAGCTTAGCCAAAGTGGGGGTAGTGCACATCGGACGAGCCACCAATTGACCATACATGACGATTCGCACTCCTATATTTCGCATTGAGTTCAGGCTGGCTTGGCGTGGCAGGTCTAGACCGCCTATCTGACGATTAGCTGACGAAGGGCTCCTCGGGACGCAAAAACCGACCTGGCTCATGCGTTAGCGATTGGGGTATCTTAGTTGGACGTGAAGGGAGCGCAGACGGAAATGTCAGGCGGGGGCTCGGGCCATAACTTTCCGTTCCGCGATAGCGTTGACCGATGGAGCGCTTTGAGCCGGCTGCGCGAACAGATTACGGAAGGTTGAGAAGATCGAAGAAGTGCTGCAGGTTTTCCAGCGAACGGAAGCCTTGCTCGTGCGCTTTTGCAGCGGCTCGTGGGAATTCTTGGCCCAATGTTAGGGCCCCTGTGCGCGCGGTGCTCGACATCCGGGATGACCTGCCGTTTCGTCGCTCTGTAGGAGCGCAGCTGTCGGTAATGATGCGCGTTGGTGCCAGGCCTGTTGTTCAACAGACGGTGAGCAGGCGCCTAGCGGCCTTGGTACTGCGGCGATCCTGGACGTTCCCGTCGAGAACATATCAGTCCTGCTCGACAGCCCGCCACAACCCATGAACGTGCGTCTACCCCAGCGCCTCCTCACAAGATCAGCGCGAGAGCCGTGCCCTCCCCTGATGCGGTCGGCTGCAGGTTCCCAAATGAACGATTTCCCGGTTCGGCCAATACCAGTCATGGTCTAGCTCCGATGCAGGGGAGATACGTTCAGCGTTGTCGGTGATCCTTAGACGCTTGGTCGTCGAGCGCTGCCTGGCCCAAATGAACGCAACCGCCGCCTCTCTTCGTGCCACGTCGATTCCGGCGTGGCGCCCTGCTTGATGTCAACTCGCGCAAGAAGGATGGCAATGATCCAGTGGACACCGCGTTTAGTTCCCCGAAGCTGCGTTGGTGGCCCGCTGAAAAAACTTCGCATCGAAGGCGGGGAGCACAGACGCGCTCAGGCCGGCGGGTCACTGACCGGCAGCGGCTATTGATAGCGCAGTGGCGCAGCCTGGACGCGCCGGAAGCGTAGGACGACCGAATGGATATCCAGGTGATGCGCACGCGGTAGCGCCGTAGGTTGGGCGGCCGACGCGCGGATCGCAGACGTTTAATACCGGCACAAACAGGCGTCGCGTGCGTGCAATCGGTGACTAAGAGAGAGCGGAGAGCAGGAGTACGGCCACAGCACAGCCTGATGGCAGGCGGCAACCGGCGTCACCTGTGAGGAGGACCGCACCGACGGTGGGCGCTCAGTCACGGCCTGACATGTCCTGGCTTTCTTTGCGCCATCTTAAGGCGACAACATCATTCGCGTCACTACAACTGCCGCGCTAGAACCGACTGTCCACATCATGACCTTGCCGCGCACGAAGGCCAGATCGTGCACGACCATTTATTTTGCGGTAGCGCCGCATTTTGTTGAGACTCGTCAGCTTCTCGAAAGCTCACGCTCATAGCTTGAGGAGATTGAGCTTGTTACGCGTCGCCACCAATGGAAACAGATGCCGGAGTAACTGATGGTCGCAGCAATTGGTAGTGGAGGTGGCAACATCGGTGTTTCCTTGGCCCAAAAGGGCCATGGACATTCGGATGGACAGCCGCATCAAGGATCCACCGGGTCTTCTGGTCAGAGCAGGCCGGTTGGCGGGAGCGAACCGGCGGATCGTCCAACCATTTCTGACCAAGCTGCAGTTCAAAGCGAGTTCGAAAGCACTCTTCGTGCGGTTGCGCTGCAAATTGCAAGCGATGCCATGGATGAAGCGGAGGATGCTATGGCAGAAACTGAAGAGGATGCCTGACGTCGGATGGTCCGCGTCAGGAGGTGCGTGCTGTTGGTGACGGCACAGTTTGAACAGAAAGGAAAACAACATGAGTAAAGTAGGTACTGCTACTAGTGCGGCTGGTACTGCCGCTTCAGGTGCTGTAGACGTAGCTACCAAAGCTGCTGGGGCTGCCGCGTTCCAGGCGCAACTCGCGGAGCTAACGGCGGTTAGCTTGGAGGCTACGGCTAGGAGTATCCAGCTGCGCACTCTTACGACCAACCTCAACACAATCAAGAAGGCGGCCGACGAACGCGTTCAGTAGTGTCGGAAGCGGGGCTCTAGAGTAGCCCCGAACGTGCCCCCCCCCAGGTGGCGCGATGTGGAACCAAGATGAGCCGCATGGCAATTGCCGTGCGGCTTCTCTTCTTGTTCGGGAGATCATCCTTGAATGACGCCGTTTCCCTTCATTTCGAAGTTCTGTCGGGGCTCTATTGCGGACTGACCGGTAAGGCGGCTCTAGAAACGGGCTTGATCGGCAGTGGCCTCGATGCGGATATAATCTTCGTCGAGCAAGGACTCGCGCCGCATCATTTTCGTATGGCTCTTCTTGGCAATTCGATCGAGGTCGAGGCGCTTGCAGCCGGCCTCAGGATGGAAGACAACAGGAATATTGCGGCAGGGGAGTGCGTTGTGGTGCCCCTTCCGGTCGTCATTCATGCAGGCGCGATGTCCATTCTCTGGTCAGTGCAGGATGCTGCGCCAGCCAGTGCGATCGGCATACCACGTCTTTCCATCTCCGTGCTTGCCTTGGTGTTACTCGGCTCTCTCGGGATCGGCGCGCTCTCGGCCATTTTCTCCTACTACGGCAACGCTGGTGCATTGAGCACCAATTCACCTGGTGCCGACCTTGAGTCCAAGCTGAGCAGTAACCGCGCTGACGATCAGACTAACGTGGCAGCGGCCAAAGACCTGCAACAGGAAGTCGACAAAGCGGGCCTGCTCGATATTAAGATCGGCTCCGCAAAGGGTGTTGTGACCGCTGAAGGGACCGTCACGTCTGCATCGGTCATCGGTTGGCAGAAGGTTCAGCAGTGGTTCGATCATCGCACGAAGGGCGCTCTAACACTGGTCAATGGAGTGGTCATCAAAGAGGAGAAGGCGCCATCCGCAATCGCCGTTGAAGCTGTTTGGCGCGGGCCCCTGCCGTATGTCGTAATCGCTGGTGAGAAGTATTTTGTCGGCGCCATTTTGGGTGATGGGTGGATGGTCGATCGGATCGAGGACCGTCGTGTCCTGCTCAGCCGAAATGGCCGCCTTGCTGCTCTCCCGTATTAATGATTTCCAAGTTCGCAGGCCATATTAAGGAGAACGCCGTGGTCAAGCTGCCCCATCTATCCTGTCGCCTCGCTATCGTGCGGTGCGTGAAGGCATCGTCGTCCCGCGGGACGAGTTACGGCGAATTGTGCTGCTCCGGCAGAACCGGAGCAGCTTGATCAAAGGCTAGCGGCTCCGGTTGCGGCTCGCTGCCCACGGTAGTTTTCGGGATATACAGCTGATCGCGTATGCGTTCATCTCGAAGGTCATCAGCGGTGAGGCCCTTACGGTTCTGGACAGACTGGGTACCTCCTGGCAAGCACGTCCTCGTGCCTGCCTCTCGTTCTCAAGCGCAAGCGATGCCCTCTGATGGGTCTTCGAAAGCTGCGTAGCAGCAGAGCAATTCTCAAACCATCATAGAGGGGCCTCGGATGGCCAACGTTTTGCGTAACTTCATCGAGCGTGCGCCGGCCAACCCGGACTTAATGGTCGCGTTGATGCTGCTTCTAGCCGTAGCTATGATGGTCATGCCAATCCCGATCATGGTGATCGACACGCTGATCGGATTCAATATGGGATTGGCCATACTGCTGCTATTGGTCGCCCTGTATGTCAGCACGCCACTCGATTTTTCGTCGTTGCCCGGCGTCATTTTGATATCCACGGTATTCCGTCTGGCGCTCACCATCGCAACGACGCGACTGATCCTGGCCGAGGGGGAGGCAGGCAGCATCATCCACACCTTCGGCGATTTCGTAATCTCAGGCAATATCGTCGTAGGTTTTGTCATATTTCTGGTCGTGACCATGGTGCAATTCATGGTCCTCGCGAAGGGCGCTGAACGTGTCGCAGAAGTGGCGGCGCGCTTCACGCTCGACGCTCTGCCGGGCAAGCAAATGGCGGTCGACGCAGAGTTACGCAACGGCCACATCGATGCCAACGAATCGCGCAGGCGGCGCGCCACATTGGAGAGGGAAAGCCAACTTTATGGCGCGATGGATGGCGCGATGAAATTTGTGAAGGGCGACGCCATTGCGGGGCTGGTGGTTATCTTCATCAACATGCTGGGTGGGATTTCGATCGGCCTGCTCTCGAAGGGCATGTCGTTCGGCGAGGTGCTGCATCACTATACTCTGCTGACGATAGGTGATGCGTTGATCTCGCAGATTCCGGCCCTGCTGCTCTCAATTACGGCGGCGACCATCGTCACTCGCGTAACTGGGGCTGCAAGTTCCAACCTTGGTACGGACATAGTCAAGCAACTCACCGCCAGTAAGCGAGCATTGCGGCTGGCGGCCTGCGTCTTGGTTGTGATGGGGTTCGTTCCTGGTTTCCCCCTGCCCGTCTTTCTGATCTTGGCCGCAGTCTTCGCCGCGGCAAGCATTGTCAAGGGTGATGTGCCGGGCGCCGGCAAGGTCGATGCTGCAACTGCAGCGCCAGTAGAGAAGGAAACCGTCCCTGCAGAGGCATGTCCGATCGCCTTCTTCCTTGCGCCGAGCCTTACGCATGCGATCGACCAAGTTGAATTACAACAGCACATTGCACGCGTTTCGCAACTAGTCTCAGCCGATCTCGGCATTGTCGTTCCGCGCATCCCAGTCGCGGTCGACCAGCAGCTGCCCGAGTCGCAATTCAGGATAGATGTCGAGGGCGTGCCAGTCGAACAGGATTTGATTAATCCGACACAGCTCACCCTCACAGACGATCTGGCGAGCATTGAATCGAGCGGCATCCCATTTCGGCATGATCCAGAAATGGACAAAATCTGGGTCGAACAAAGCCATGCGCCGGCTCTCAATGCCGCCGGCATCGGGCATCACCGTCCCAGCGAACGCCTCGCGTTGCGTATCCATGCGACCTTGACCCGCTATGCACCGCGCTTGGTGGGCATCCAAGAAACCCGCCATTTGCTGGGTCGCATGGAGCAGGAATACGCTGATCTGGTGAAGGAGGTGCTGCGCACCACGCCAATCCCTCGGATTGCCGATGTGCTGCGCCGCCTGCTGGATGAAGGTATCCCCATCCGCAATACCCGACTCGTCTTGGAGGCATTGGCCGAATGGAGCGAACGTGAGCAAAACGTCGCACTGCTCACGGAATACGTTCGTTCTGGCATGAAGCGGCAGATCTGTCACCGCTATGCCACACACGGAATCGTGCCCGCCTTCGTTATCGAACGTGAGACTGAGGATTTCATGCGCAGCGCGGTTCGGGATTCGGCTGCAGGCCCATATCTCGTGTTAGAGGATCGGCAAAGCGAAGCGCTGCTGTCACAGATGCGTCAGATCCTTTCCAGCGCAGCACCAGGTCAGACCCTCCCTGTCGTATTGACTTCAATGGATGTCCGACGCTTCGTCCGCGGTTTTCTAAGCCGAAACGGGATCGATCTTGCTGTTCTGTCTTATCAGGACCTCGCCTCCGACTTCACGATTCAGCCCGCCGGATCGATCAAGCTCCGACTGGAACCAATATTGGAACATCACGGAAACCGCGCAATATCGGCGTTGCCGCCAACTGACAGCCAAAGCGCTCGATGATAGGGAAAACCAAGCATGAATTCACATGAGAATGCAGTCGCTGCGCCGTACTCAGTTCTCTTCGCAGTGCTCGCCATTCTGCCTCTCGCGGGTTGCGCTAGCTGGAATAAGCCGGGTCTTTCAGTGAAGGAGACATCGCCACCAGAGTTGCTGGGCGCCAATAACATCGATCCGGCTATGCGCGAACGCATTTGGCGCGCAGTCAGTCAGGATTCTCAAGTGCAGGCTTTGCGGGATGATCTGAAGCAGCATCCGGACAATGTCGATGCGGCAATCCGTCTTACGAAGGCCTTGCTGGCGCAGGAACGCGCGCATGAGGCGCTTCAGGTACTCGACAGCGTCTTAGTTGCCGTCCCAGGAAATTTGCGTGCATTGAATGCGAAGGGAGTTGTCTTGGATAACGAGGGGCGGCATGACGCGGCACAAGCGCTATACCGCCAAGCTCTCGAAGCAGAGCCAGAGAATCAGATGTTGCACCATAATCTCAACCTGTCGCTAGCGTTTGACGGGAAGTCCAAACGGAGTGCGTTGGCACCATCGCGATAGAGGCATAGCGGGAGCGCTGTACGCGAGCTGTGACGGCATTGGACCTACACAAGCAGACACAGCAGGTATGCAGGCGGTGTTACGTTAACTGGCGGTCAGCTTTTGGAGCATAGGGCGACGGTATGAACGGTTCGCCCGTTAGCTACAATCGCCACCGCCGCCCGAGGTCATTGCTCACGCGGTCCGGCTTTATTCCGATTTCCGCTGAGCTTGGGTCTGGTTGACGAAATGCTGCTGGAGCGCGGCATTGTGGTCCCCTACGAGACAATCCGTCGTTGGGTCAGGAAGTTCCGGATCGAGTACATTCGACGACTGAGCAGGCGATGATCGACAAAGTATTTGAGACGGTATTGCAGCGCGGGGCGGCGGCTCTTGCAGCGAAGCGGCAATCTGCTGCGGCGTCCCCGCCCTGGTGGTTATGCGGGGCGCATCTATGATGCGACATGGCGCGGCACAAGCGCTATCTTGGCAAGCTCTCGAAACAGAGACGTTGCACTCCGGGAAGTCGAGCGGAGTGCACTGGCACGATCGCGGGCGCGGCAGCCATGGTCGTTCCTGATCCTGCATGCTGCGGCCGAGCCGTCGGGCACATTCCATCCCCTTTGCTAGCCTCACGAGGCGTGCACGCGAGAAGCGATGGCGCTGAGGCGAGCACCGCATGTGTTCGAGCGGGATGCCGGAACTGCACCTGATGTCGAGACGATCTCTTCCATGGCGGGGGCGCTTGTCGCGTGGTGGTAGCAGGTCAGATGGGGGGCTTGAGGCCAACGAGGTGGCGGCCGTCGAGATCGGCACGCCTGTCGCCGCCGGAACCGAGATCCACCGGTTCGGTGGCGCACTCCGGGGGAGCGGATCCGGCAGCCCTGCGTGGGTCACTGTCTGGCGTGTGCGTTCCGGCAGGACTCACAGCCGACACTGTTATGGCCCCTCTGGTTGATCAAGGCTCGCAAATTGCCACCCTGCCATGAATTTCCTCATTGCTCTGACAACTGGCGCTTTCGAGAAGCCGACGAGTCGAAGGTCGTCGAAGGCCAATGAGGGCCGCGGTGATTTGGCCCTCTGGGCGGGGGCAACTGCGGTCGAGCATCCGGACGACAGACTGACTTCGCGGGCCGCGCGGTTCAGCACAAGCGTCAGCGGCTCGCCCGATTGCACAATTTACTCGTTGCCGTTCTCGCACCTCGCGCTCCGTGTTGTCGGGTTTGTCGCGTCCCAAACAGGGTGATGTTTCAGTCGGCGTGCCGCCGCACTCTCAGTTGAGCCATTGAATAGACATTCGGAACGGTTGTTCTGAGGCGCTTCCTGCGCGGGTTGGCATGACTCTTGAGGTTCTCATTGTGCGGCGGCACCTGCCGCGGACCGGCATCACGGATTCATCGTCCTATTTGAGCTCTAGAAAGGAGACAAGGGCGGATATGTCAGCTTACGGTTTGACCGAATTATCTCCAGAAGAAGCCTCTGCAATTTCGGGAGGGCTATTCTGGGGAGTAGTTTCATTTTCCAGGAAAGCCGAGGTTCGATCCGACGCTGACCCGTGGGCGGGGGGCTACGAGCCGGTGCCGGACCGAACCGTCTCAGGCAACGCCGCGTATCTCGTCAAACATTGAGGCATCGGCGCGGCTAAATTGTGGCGAAACCGTGTCACATTGTCACCAATCCCAACAGACACTCCCTCAACGTGACAGGACGTTTCGCAAACAGCGCGGCGCCCCCTACTGGCCGGGCTAAGGACGGCATCGAAAGGTTTACCGGCCGGCGCTTCCAAAAACACTGATCCAGTCGTGCAAAAACGACAGACGAGGTAGACGTTTGATTCCGCATACCTGCCTGGCCAAGCAGTTCGCCGGCCACTGCCTGACCAGCATATCGCAATGTCCATTTTCTGGGGTTGAAATATATCCTTCAACGAAATTCACAGAGACTTAGCGCAAAAAATTGTCGGCAATGATACGCTCGCCACAACATCCAAGTCCCTGGCGGCAAAACCCTGACTTGTTTCATATGTCCGACCGCCGCGCAGCATTTAGTCTTCGATTGAGCGAATGCCAAGAAGAGATCTCATCCTGGTTGAAGGAGATGGAAGTGGCAATGTTTGCTTATGCTACCCGGATTGGTGCTGACCGATGATGACACTGGTCAGACGTCTGCGGACGGCAGCGCATCTTGATCGCCTTCGAATCCTGGGCCTTTGCGCGCATGCAGACCTAACTGTCTGCGAGCTGGCCGAGATTATGGGTCTGCGTCGCGAGCACGTTCTGCGACACCTTAGGCTGCTCGCCAGAGCCGATTTTCTTTGGTGCGACGATCAACGTCGGTCCTACTATCTGAAAGCAGGAGGCAAGGACGGCGGTCTGGTTCAATTCTTGGTCGATCTCCTGCCCCCCAACCATGGCCATCATAAACGAGACCTACAACGCCTCGAAGCGACGATGCAAGACGCTCGGGCGAAGGGGACCTCCTGCTTAATCGTCGAGACAGACCAACCCAAAAAAGCGGAGCGCGAAACTATCATTGACAACTCCGCCGACGGCGCCATCGCGCAGCCCGACACCTACGGACGGTCTCCCTTGGCCGCGGTCGATTGCCGCGCTCACGAACTGCTTCTTAGACAGGAGCGGCAGGAGCGCACGACGCTCAAACTGATCGCTTCTGAGAACTTCGCCTCTTCGGCCGTGCTGGAAGCGACCGGCTCGATTTTCACGAACAAGTACGCCGAGGGATACCCCGGTGCGCGCTACTACGCGGGAAACGAGATCGTCGATGAGCTTGAGAACCTCGCCATTGAGCGCTTGAAAACACTATTTGGCAGCGAACACGCCAACGTCCAGCCTTATTCCGGCTCGCCGGCCAATCAGGCTGTCTATCGCGCGCTTTTGAGCCCGGGCGACAAGGTGATGGGCTTGTCTCTCCCCGGTGGGGGTCATCTGACACATGGATGGGCCGTCAACTTCTCCGGCGCTGATTACAAACGCGTCCCCTATGGGCTGCACGAAAAGACGCAGCAGATTGACTATCACCGCTTGCGCGAGACGGCCAAGCGGGAACGGCCGAAACTCATTTGGGTCGGCGGAACTGCTTATGCCCGCGTTTTTGACTATGCGGCAATGGCGGAAATCGCTTCGGAGGTGAACTCCTATCTCGTGGCCGACATCGCGCACATAAGCGGCCTCATTGTCGCGGGAGCGCACCCGAACCCCGTCGGCCATTGCGACGTCGTCAGCAGCACGTCTCACAAGTCAATCCGCGGTCCCCGCGGGGGCTTCATTTTGTCAAGGAATGAAGATCGCTATCAGGCGCTCTATCATCCGAAAAGCAAACACAATCTGGCCAAACGTATAGACCGTGCGGTGTTCCCTCTCCTGCAGGGCGGACCGCATATGAATATCATCGCCGCTCTAGCTGTCACTTTGCAGGAAGCCGCGAACCCGTCCTTCCGTGTCTACGGTCAGCAGATCGTCAAGAATGCCAAGGCGCTGGCCCAGGCGCTTCTGGAGCGAGGGTATGACCTGGTCACCGGGGGGACTGACAATCACATGCTGATCCTTGATATGCGCGATCGACCACTGTCAGGCAAAGCCTATGCGGAGCGATTGGCAAAGGCAGGCATCATTACGAATTTTAACATGGTGCCGGGCGACCCGCGCCATCCGGCGGTCACAAGCGGAATTCGCCTGGGGTCGCCAGCTATGACGTCCATGGGCATGCGCGAGGCGGAAATGGTGCAGATTGCCGCCTTCATCGACCTGGTCTGCCGCCAGCCCAATGATCCGGATGTCCATGCCTGGGTGCGGAGAGAGGTCGCCGACTTCTGCGCTGCGTTCGAGGTCCCTGGCATCACCGACAGGTAAGGCGGGCAAATCGAAGGTTGCCACCTAACTCCAACATCTGAAGCGAGGACATTCAATGACTAGGCAGTTCGTATTCTCTTCCGAATCCGTCGGCGCGGGACACCCGGATAAGATGGCCGACAACATCTCGGATGCCATCCTGGATGCGATCCTCCGCACCGATCCGAAGGCGCGCGTCGCGTGCGAAGCGTTGGTGAAAACAGGGATGGTCGTTCTGGCTGGCGAGATCACTAGCGATGCGCAGGTCGATTACAGCCAAGTTGCCCGCGAGACGATACTCGATATTGGATACGATGACGATGCCATCGGCTTTGATGGTCGCCGTTGCGCCGTCGTTCTGGCTCTCACCGAGCAGTCGCCCGACATTAGCCAGGGCGTTGACGAGGGACGAGGGCAGGATCTCGACCAGGGAGCGGGGGACCAAGGCCTCATGTTTGGCTTCGCATGCAGCGAGACCGATACACTCATGCCTTTGCCGATCCAACTCGCCCACAGTCTGACGAAAAGGCAGGCGGAGGTGCGGAAGGCGGGACAGCTTGGCTGGCTGCGCCCGGACGTAAAATCTCAAGTGTCCGTCCGCTATGAAGGTTTGCGCCCGGTGGCGCTGGATACCATAGTCCTGTCGACGCAGCATGCGGAGGAAGTCTCACAAGAAACGGTCCGCGAAGGCGTCATCGAGGAGATCATAAAGCCGGTCCTGCCTCCCAACTTGGACACGACGGGGATCAGGTTCCTGGTCAATCCAACCGGCCGGTTCGTGGTCGGTGGGCCACGCGGCGACTGCGGGCTCACCGGACGCAAGATCATCGTCGATTCCTACGGTGGGATGGGTCGTCACGGCGGCGGCGCCTTCTCGGGCAAGGACCCATCCAAGGTTGACCGCTCGGCCGCCTATGCCGCGCGGTACGTCGCAAAGAATGTCGTTGCCAGCGGCCTTGCGGAGGTCTGCGAGGTTCAGCTTGCCTACGCAATCGGCGTGGCTGCCCCGGTGTCTATCCTCGTCAACACTTTCGGGACCGCAAAGATCGAGGAAAAAAAGATCGAGCACCTTATTCTCGATCTTTTCGATCTCCGACCGAAAGGCATCATCAAGATGCTTGATCTCTTGCGCCCGATTTACCGCAAGACCGCGACATACGGACACTTCGGCCGTGAAGAGCCTGAGTTCACATGGGAGAAGACGGACAGAGCTGACGACTTGCTGCGTGAGGCAGGACCGGCAGCTGCGTGAGGCGCCGATGTTGGATCCAGCTACATGCGGCAACCCATTCCAACTCCCGAGACCCGCGCCCGGCCGGCATGGCAGAAGGCCAGCGGACCGTTGAGCGGAGACTTTGATGCCGGAATATGACGTGCTTTGCATCGGCAATGCCATTGTCGACATCATCGCCCAGTGCGACGAGGAATTCCTCGAGACCAACGGCATCATCAAGGGCGCGATGAACCTCATCGACACCCAGCGCGCCGAATTGCTCTACAGCCGCATGGGGCCGGCGATCGAGGCCTCCGGCGGCAGCGCCGGCAACACGGCGGCGGGTGTCGCCAGCTTCGGCGGTCGCGCCGCCTTCTTCGGCAAGGTGTCGAATGATCCGCTCGGCGAAATCTATATCCACGACATCCATGCCCAGGGCGTCGCCTTCGACACCAGGCCGCTCAAGGGCCTGCCGCCGACGGCGCGCTCGATGATCTTCGTCACCCCCGACGGCGAACGCTCTATGAACACCTATCTCGGCGCCTGCGTCGAGCTAGGGCCGGAAGATGTCGAGGCCGACAAGGCTTCCGGCGCCAAGGTCACCTATTTCGAGGGCTATCTGTGGGATCCTCCGCGTGCCAAGGAAGCGATCCGGCAGACAGCGAAGCTGGCGCACGCAGCGGGCCGCGAGGTGTCGATGACGCTTTCGGATTCGTTCTGCGTCGACCGCTACCGCGACGAGTTCCTCGACCTGATGCGTTCGGGCACCGTCGATATCGTTTTTGCCAACAGCCACGAGATCAAGTCGCTCTACCAGACATCGTCGTTCGACGAGGCGCTGGCGCAGATCCGCAAGGATTGCACGATCGCCGCCGTCACCCGCTCGGAAAAGGGCTCGGTCATCGTGCGCGGCGACGAGACCGTGGTCATCCAGGCGACGGCGATCAAGGAACTGGTCGACACGACAGGCGCCGGCGACCTCTATGCCGCCGGTTTCCTGCATGGCTACACGCAAGGCCGCGACCTCAAGACCTGCGGCGATCTTGGCTCACTGGCGGCCGGATTGGTGATCCAGCAGATCGGCCCGCGCCCGCGCCAGAACCTGCGCCGCGAGGCCGAGCAGGCGGGACTCGTCCATCCGCACGTTCCAATCGCTGGCTCTCGCCTTCCCGTTGAGAAGGCTGTCCAGGGACCGCGGGTAAATTGAAACCCCGCGATCCCCGATAGGCGGCGGCTTTCCGTCTGCGTCCAGATCAGCAGAGGGATAATATCTGGGTTCCATCGTGTCTTCGCGGCGGCAGAGCCAAGCCTCGTCTCAATCGGATTTAGGCAGAGAGTTGCTGCTGGGCAACGCGAAACCTTGGCGCCGGAGCCGTGCTTCAGTTCTCCTTTGGCACCACCGTGCCAGATTCTGGCCGGGCGGTTTAAAACACCCACAGAAATCGCGCACCGATCCCTCGCGGTCGACCTGTTCTTCCTTTTTGAATAGTTAGGACCGACACAGGGCAGTTCGCGAGATAGCTGCGTCTCGGCGCTACGCCCTTCAGCTAGCCCGCCTTAGCCCTTTGCGCCTTCTCGGCCGCGGGTCTCAAATGGGCAAGTGCTGCGCATGACTCCCTCATAAGCGGATCGTACGAGACAGATCTCGGCGCCCCCTTCAAGAATTCGTCGCGCATGTCGACCGCAACGGCTGCCTATCATCGCCTCGTTGCTCCCTCCGCCGCCTTTTCCCGTCGAGGCCTCATCGATCGTATTGCCGTACCATCTGTATTGATGCCGTAGCCTTGCCGAAAGCTCCATGCCATACGGATGTTGGCGCAGGCGTCCGCCAGGTCGGGCTTCAGCTCCAAGGAAGCACCTACCCCATCCGAATACCGCGTGGCAGGGACGCGCATGACGGCCGTGCCGATATACTGCCCGGACAAAGCGATGGCTTGATCAAGGTGTGGTTGTCCGGAACCAGCATGACCCGATTGCCGGATCAAAGGTAATGGCAAGCGGATCGGGCTCAATGAACTCGCGACGATCTCCGGCGCCAAACCTGGATCGCCGTGCGGCTGAATAGGGCAGCGTAGAGCATAGGTAGCTCATAATCAAGGTTTGAGACAGGAGCGGCAGCCGACGAGCCGCGCCAGGCGATCGTGCTGGAGTTCTGGATGGTACGCTGGCGGTGTCAGCGGTCCACCAGCCATGCCGGCGGGGATGACGGCGTGGGCAATGCAGTTGACGATGAGCCTTACTGCTTGAGTCTTCCGCAATGCCCAACGAGCTCGCGCAGGAGACCGATCAGGCGTTACCCACTCGTTGTCGGATTTCCGACGATGTCGGACATGAGACTCAACGCTATCAGCGTGATCGCTTGTTCTGAAACGATTTTCTCAGTTGGCACGACACATGCGGTCCTATCCGCAATCGCACTGCCGCGCCGCACCGACTGAGAAGACCTCATCCCATGATCACCCTTTTCGAACATGCGGTCGCCCCCGCAAACACTGAGCTTTCCCAAGCCGACGGAAGCCATTGCGCTTTTCTTTCCTGGGTTGTGCGGACATGACCGCATTCGATTTCCGTCCAACGCTGAATGATCCCGACGACGATCCCTACCTTTGGCTCGAAGATGTGGAAGGCGAACGGGCCCTTGACTGGACCGCCAGCCAGTCGGCAAGGACGCTGAAGCACTGCGGGGGAGCGCGGTTCGAGCGCGACCGCGCGGCTCTGACGATGATTTTCGACCGTTTCGACAGGATTCCCGCGATTACGCGCCGCGGTCAGTACCTCTACAATTTCTGGCGAGATGCCGGAAATCCGCGCGGATTGTGGCGCCGGACCACCCTTGCCGCCTACATGAAGGCGGATCCCCAGTGGGAGCTACTGCTCGATCTGGATGCCCTCGCGGCTAGCGACGGAAAGGACTGGATCTGGGGCGGCGCGTCGATCGAGCCGCAGAGACGCGAAAAGGCCGTTCTGCGCCTGTCGCGCGGCGGCAGCGACGCGGTCGTACATCGCGAATTCGACCTGAGGTCTCGGAGCATTGTCGCTGACGGTTTCAATCTCCCGGAGGCCAAGGGCTTCATTGATTGGCTCGACCCTGACACGCTTCTGCTTTCCAGTGCGCTTGGTGATGGCATGGTCACCCGCTCCGGCTTCGCGCGTACCGTGCGGTTGTGGAAGCGTGGCGCGGATCCCCTCACCGCGCCGGCAATCTTCGAGACCGGCTGTTCCGAATCCCTAGGCGTGTCTGGTCATGTGGACCGCACCGCCGAGAGCGAGCGCCTTTGGTTCATCGAGAATACTGGCTTCTTCGAGCAGATAGTCCGAACCGGCGACAAGAGCGGGCCGAAGATTGAAATCGACTTTCCTCGGGACGCCTGGTGGGGTGTCTTCGGCGATTGGCTGGCGGTAAAGCCGGGCAAACCCTGGACGGTGGGAGGGACGACCTATGCCCCCGACGTACTGATCGGCATCTCGCTTTCCTCATTCATCGCCGGCGAGCGCGGCTTTGTCACCCTGTTCGAACCTGGCGACAGGCGCTCTCTGCAGTCATTTTTCTGGAACGACGGGAAGCTCATCATCTCCTATCTGGCGAACCTCGTTCCGCGTTTCGAGGCGTTCACTCCGGGCCGGCAGGAATGGACGCGTCGAGCCCTGGACACCGTGCCCGCCGAAGGGACTGTCCACCTGTGGTCCCTCGATGCGGAAGATCACGAGACCAATGGAGAGATCCTCGTTTCGGCTCAGGACCCGATCACGCCGCCGCAGCTTCTCCTATTTGACCTCAATGCCGCGCCGCCTCTCGGTAAGCCAGTGATCCTGAAGCTCAACCCGGAGAATTTCGACGCATCCCGACTGACGGTCACGCGCCACGAGGCAGTCTCGATCGATGGTGAGATGATTCCCTATACGCAGGTCGGTCCGGCGGACGGGAAAGGCGATGCCCCGGTTCATCTCACTGCCTATGGCGGGTTCGGCATATCGCTCCTGCCCTCCTACAACTCCGCGCTGGGCAAGCTGTGGCTCGAACGCGGCGGCACGTGCGTGGTGGCGAACATCCGTGGGGGCGGCGAGTTCGGCACCCGTTGGCACGACGCCGGGCGCAGACAGGGCAAGCGTCTCGCCCATGACGATTTCGCCGCCGTTGCGGCCGACCTCGTGCGAAGGGGCATTACGCTGCCGAGGCGGATTGCCGCCGAGGGCGGCTCAAATGGCGGCCTGCTGATCGCCAATATGCTTACCCGCTATCCTGAGCGTTTCGGCGCGCTGTTCTGCACAGTCCCGCTTATCGACATGCGCCGCTACACCAGGCTTTTGGGCGCAAGCGGGATTGACGAATATGGCGATCCCGACAAGCCGGCCGATTGGACTTTCCTAAAGGAAATCTCCGCCTATCACGCCGCGGCGCCAGGGCAGCCCTATCCGCCGATCCTGCTCGCCACCACGAAGCGGGACGACCGCGTCCACCCGGGCCACGCGCGTAAGATGGCCGCAAAGCTGCAGGCTCTTGGCTATCCCGCCTACTTCTACGAGCCCAGCGCGGGTGGGCACAGCCACGGCAAGGACAACCGGGAGCGGGCCGCATTCATTGCCCTGGGCAACAATTTCCTTCGCAGTGCCATCGGCTGGCACGGCGATGGCGTTCGATAGGTGGGCGCGCAACCCGAACAATGACAACGTGTCAAACAAAAGTGAGCACAGATCGGTGATTGTGCGAAGGCGCGAGTAATGTCGGCACAGTCTCGTGCAAGTTAGCATTAGAGGTTGTTTCAATATACATTCACCAGAGGAGATTCTTAGTAGTGCAGTTCATCATTTCTGAAGATAAAGGAGAGAATATCATGGCGAGAAAGCGAATGGGCGTGGCGCGGGGAGTAACAGCGGCCGTCGTCCTGATGATGGTGGGACAGCAGGCCGTCGCGGCGGAGCCTCCGGTAGCCGCAAGCGTCCCGCAGGCAGGGGTCTCGGTCACGGAAGCGCCAAGCCCTTGGCAGATCCGCCTGCGTGGATTGGGGGTCATCACTGAGGATTCGGGCTACGTCAACGGAGTGCCCGGCTCCGGTCTTTCCTATTCGGACACCGTGATCCCGGAACTCGATATCTCGTATTTCTTCACGGACAACATCGCCGCCGAACTCATACTCGGCACCACCTATGCCAACATCGACGGCCAAGGAACGCTCGGCGGGCTGGGCAACATCGGCAAGGTTTGGCTGCTGCCGCCTACGCTCACAGTGCAGTATCATTTTACCGATTTCGGCGCCTTCAAGCCCTATGTCGGTGCCGGCGTGAACTACACGATCTTCTATAACCAGCATGCCGGCAGCGCCGATGCTCTCAAGGTTAAGAACACGTTCGGCACCGCGCTGCAGGTCGGGTTCGACTACATGGTGGATCAACACTGGGGCGTCAACTTCGACGTGAAGAAGCTTTTCCTGAAGCCAGACTTCGACGTCACCGTGGCCGGGGCGAAACTGACGGGCAAGGCCGAGCTCGATCCATGGTTGATAGGCGCAGGTGTCACTTACCGCTTCTGATACGGAAGGCGAAGGTGGCTCTCCGACAGCCGATCTGACATTAAGGGCGCCTCGTGCGCCCTTTTGCCGTCGGCCCGCCGGTCCACTTTTGTCAACCAACCGTCCCCCCAGGTTGTCCGAGCTGTCGGATATGCGACCTATGCCTGCACCAGCACAACATGGGATGTGGAGGCCCCGGACACGCAGCTCAGCCATGACTACACGCCACCGGCTGAGAATAACCCCGACCAGAGGAGCGTCTCGCCGGACGGCAAATGGATCGCCTCTATCGATTGCAGGATGTTGCGCTGAGCCGGGACGGATCCGAGGGCAATTACTACGTCTTTTCGACACTGAGCTGGTCGCCGGACTCGCGCCACCTCGCGGCTTACCGCGTTCGCCCCGGCTACAAGCGGGAGATCCCCTACCTCAATTCGTCGACGGACCAGTTGCAGCGCGAATATTCAACGATGGTCTATCCCAAGCCGGGCATGTCCTTCCGCTGCCCCAGCTGGACCTGTTCGACATTGCCAGCCAGCGCTAGGTCGCGATTGACAACGCCCTGTTCTCGAACCCTTTCGAAGTTTCCTCTCTCCAATGGTGGGAGGAAGGCGCGGCTTCACTTTCGAATATAACCAGCGCGGGCATCAGCTCTATAGGCTCGTCGAGGTAGACGCCGCCACTGCCGCGCGCGCTGCCTGATCGATGAAACCAGTGAGACCTCCGTCGATTACCGGCCGCTGGCGGCGGGGTCAGGAAGGTACCGGAAAAACCTTTCGTCACGATGTCGATGACGGGAAGGAGATCATCTGGGTGTCCGAGCGCGACGGGCACGAGCACCTGTACCTGTTCGACGGACGGACGGGCGCGCTCAAGAGCCAGATCACCCGAGGTGAGTACGTGGTCCGGGGGGTAAACCATGTCGATTCGGTCAGGCGCCAGATCCGGTTCGAGGCGAGCGGGTTGAACCCGCGAGAAATACACCCTCCCGGAACAGTGCGATGCGCAGATGGGTCCAAGGCCTCGTTCCGTCACGGTCATTTTTGAGCAGGCGCCGAACTTGGCCGCAACCGCGGCGGACATCATTCCTTGGATGCCACCGCCAATGACCAAGAGTCGACGAGTCATATCCCGCTGCCCATTTCTTCGCCTGCGGTGTCGCACCAGCTCTCAAGGGAGGTACGACTGATGAATCCAGGATGCTCGGGGTTCGCGTATGGCGAGCGCCCAAGAAGGCTGTTGAGGATGCGACGTGCGCGCCAGGCCAGCAGCCTAAGATTCGGATCGGCCAGCCCGCGCTGCCCGAGGTTCGCGTTCTGTACGAAGATGCGTCTGTCACGCGGTCCGTCCCAGGACACCGAAAAGTCCTCGCCAATAACCATCTCTTTGTCGATCTGTTCCAGCCGGTCCGCGATCGGTTCCAAGAAGCCTGGCACCGCGTTCTCGTAACCGGTGGCCAGGATGACGATGTCGGCCGTGACTTCTTCGATATCGTCAATGCCGCGCTGCAGGGTCAGCCTGTGACCCGCGCCGGCGTTGATGCAGCGCGAGACGTTGCAACCCGGCCGCAGTGTGATTTCGCATCGGTTTGGCTCGAGAAATTCGTGGCGGTACAGCGCCTGATACACAGCGCGCAGCGTGCTTTCCGAAATGCCGTCCGAGGCAAGCACAAAACGCCGAAGGAAGAGCTTCCGCTGCGACTCGCTCATCGCCGCGAAACGATCCGAAAAGCAGGGCATGAACAACTCGTTTGTGAACGGGCTGTTGTCGATGGGCAGGTAGTTTTCGCGCTGTGAGACCCAAGTGATCGAGGCAGGCCGCTGTTCGTTCGGCCGGCTGACAAGATGCAACAGCACCTCGGCTCCCGACTGTCCCCCGCCAACCACGCAGACATCCTTTTTCCGCACTTCTGGATGGATGTGCAGTACATCAGATGAGTGGAACAGGTTGGCCCCAGTCCAGCCCTGAAACTGAGGCGGAATTTGCGCCTGCTTGCCAATGCCGACCACCACGTTTCTGGCGCCAAGAACCGCGTCGTCCGTCCGCACCCGAAACTCGCCGTCAAAGCGGATTTCGCGCACCGTCTTTCCGCCGCGGACAAGCGGATTTTTTTGGAAAGCCCAGTTCAGGTACTGCTCGAACTCAGCTCTGAGCACGGCCTCGAACTGTGCGTTCAGGAAGTGGTACAGACGCCCGTTCTCGTGCAGGTAGTTTACGAAAGTGTAGGCCGATCGCGGATTCACCAGCGTGACCAGATCCTTGAAGTGGCTGACCTGGAGCTCCGAGGAATCGAATGCGCTGCCTGGATGCCAGCGGAAGTCGACTTGCCGATCCAGGAACAGTGCCCCTTGCCCGATTTCCTCGTGTAACTGACACGCAAGGCTCAAATTAGACGGGCCAGCACCGACCCCAATGCAAGAGTGCTCCACTTGTCTTGCTCCTATAGCGTTTCCCAATAAGGGATGTTCGCGGCAAGTATCGGCCATAGCTGTTGGGCTTACCCTCCAGCAGGGATTCTCGACCTTGGTGCCGCTGGATTTGCAGCAGTTTGTCCTCGCGTTCGTGTTGTCGGGTGTGAAGCCCGTGGATCCAGCCCAGTGATAAGATCAACAACTCATGCCGGCGACATGTCGCGCTTGGGCGGATTGTCGTATGTCCGCCACGTCGCCGTCAGCGACATGCTTCCAAGCCTCCCGTATCTAATCGGCGCAGTCGCCCGCCTTGGCCATGATGCGCCGACCTTCGACCGGCTTGGTGACCGTCAAGGCTGCGGTGTTGAATGCAGCGACAGTATTTTTCGATGAGGCTGATCATAGGAGGACATCCGCTGGGGCGTTCTGAATGTCCCCTGCATCGAACGTGCCAGAAGGAAATTATGTCAAACCAACGGGCAGCAGGTTCGTGATCGGGTCGGGTATCTGCTCACGGCAGACTCAGACCAAGTTGCAACGGCCAAAATGTTTAGAGAACGATTCCCCGATAAGCAGATCATTAGTGTTGCCCGCCAGGCCGATCTCACAGCAAAAGTGATTTTGCCTCACGTTCACGATATCCGGTCAATCGAGAAAGCGACTATTGAAGCCTGCCAGTTTGAGGGTGCGGTCATAATCGTGAACGGTGAAAGGGTGGGTAAACGACCAGCTGAATATGCGCCGCCCGAAACCGCAGCGTTGTGCAGACTGTTGCGGATGGAATGCTGGACGAGACAATTAGAGCTTTACTGCATAGGACCAGTGACGCGTCAGACGCGATAAAAGTTCCAAAGGGCAAGGCCGTTCTCCTGGTTGGAAGTGATGCGGGTCGGCAGCTCTCGCCGACTCGCACTTAAGTTTCAAAGCTCGTGCCATTTGCTGAGCTTTGCTGGATGGAACCGCAACAGAGCCGACTCAACCGAGGCCTAGAATGAAGCGCCGATTAGGTGAATGGATAGGCCGCGCGTTCAACGGGTAGAGTGAGGTAAATCGCTCGATGTCTGCGGGGTCGACGTCGACCGGCTCCATTGCCACCATCCACTCGACGTTTTCGGTGCATGGCGGTGTCGTCAATGACCCCTCGTAGGTCCAGTAGCCAAGCGACGCCGGCAGGAGCCCGTTGGGATCGACCTCGTCGACCGCGATCTCCTCGCCTGACTTTCCGGGAAAGGCCGCGGCAAGGCCGGCAAAGCTGACATTTGTCGCGCCCGGCCTCAAAAAGACGCCCAGCACACCCAGACCACCGCTCTGTGTGTCCTTATGAACGAAATGCGCTTCCATCGGGAAGGTCTTGCCCGCCATCTGGTGTTCGCTCGGCGCATGAAAATGGAACTGTACCAGTTCGTAGACACGATCCCCGCGAGTCAGCGTGCTGCCTTCCGGCATATTGATTTGGATGGTGTGGCCGTTGTTCACCATCTTGCCGCCGCCTTTTCCCCAACCGATGGCGATATGTGGAATCTCGGCCTTGACTGCGCTCTTGATATTGATCGGTGATTGCTGCGTGCCTGCCGAGCAGGCGAAATTTTTCTTGTCCAAATCGGCCCAGTGCTCCGGTCCGTCCGGGCCTGTATATCCCCAATGAGTGCTGGCCGCATGCGCGGCTTGAACGCAAACCGGGCATGCGCCGAGGGCGACGAACCCTTTAATCAGATTACGACGATGCATATTGTTTTTGCTCCTTAATGCGAACTGATGTTTCCGATTGCGGCTGTCCTAGCCTGAAAAATTCATGGGGGTTGGTGGATGTGGCGCAAGCCGTTGAAATGACTTAGGATTTGGTTGCTTAAGCCGATCCGAACCATTTCCCGGAGACCACACCCACCATGAACGATCTTACGCTGCCGCTGAGCGGTTTGTCATCAGTCGGCGGCAAGTCCGTCGTCGCCCGTTTCGACGGCGGCATGCTGTCGTCCAACAGCGGCGTTCTGGCTTTGGCCGAGGTGGAAAAGCGGTTGCGGGTGGCCGAGCGTCTGGCGCGTTGCATCGACGATCCGCGCTGCCCGGACCAGGTCGTCCACAGCCTGGCGGACATGATCGGCTTTCGCATGAAGATGATTGCCGCCGGCTACGAGGACGGCAACGACGCCAACCGGCTGCGCCGCGATCCGGTCTTCAAGATGGCCCAGGATGCGCTGCCGTCGGGTCGGGATCTGGCCTCACAATCGACGCTGTGCCGGCTGGAGAACCTGCCCGGCGTGCGGGAGCTGGTCGCCATGGGGCGGGCGATGGTCGATCTCTATTGCGCCTCCTTCCGGCAGGTGCCGAAGCGGATCGTGCTCGACATCGACGACACGTTTGACGCTGTGCACGGAGGCCAACAGCTTCGCCTGTTCAACGCGCATTACGACAATACGGCTTCCAGCCGATCGTAGTGTTCGACGGTGCGGGCCGGTTCGTCAGCGCGATCCTGCGACCGGCCAGGCGGCCGAGCGGGGCTGAGATCCGCCCCCACCTGCGCCGTCTGGTGCGGGCGATCCGGATCAACTGGCCGAACATTCGAATCCTGCTCCGCGGCGATAGCCATTATTGCAGCCCGCAGGTCATCGACTGGTGCCGCGCCAACGACGTCGACTTCATCTTTGGCCTCGCGCCGACCACGACCCTGCGCAAGCATGTCGCGGATCTGGAGGCCAGCACGACGGCGCGCTTCGAAGCGTCGGCCAAGACAGGCAAGGTCCGCAGGTTCAAGGAGTTCGTTGACGGCGCCGCTAGTTGGAGCCGCGTCGAGCGCATCATCGCGCGGGTCGAGGTCGGCGCCAAAGGAGCCGACACCCGCTTCATCGTCACCAATCTGGCCAGTGGCAAGGCCAAGACGCTCTACGAGGACCTCTACTGCCGGCGCGGCGCGGCCGAGAACCACATCAAGTCCTGGAAGACGCATCTTGCCGCCGACCGCACATCCTGCACAAGAGCGACGGCCAACCAGTTCCGGCTCTTCCTGCATGCCGGCGCCTACTGGCTGATGTGGGGCTGCGCGCTGCGATGCCGAAACGCTCGAGCTTTGCCGTCGCCCAATTCGACACGCTGCGATTGCGCCTCATCAAAATCGCCGCGCGGGTGGTCGAGATGAAAACGCAAATCCGCCTGCACCTGCCGACATCCTGCCCCGACCAGCGTATTCTGCGCATCGTCCTCGATCGCATCCCCAACTCGCGACATAACGATGGGGCGCAGACGCCCCGAAACGAACCCGTCGACCGCAACCTGCAAACCCCCGCCTGCCATCACGACGGAGCAATTCCGGCGCCTGACGAGGCGCGTGGAAAAGCACCGCAACGGCGACCACAGCGTCGCTTCAGGCCGTCAAAAGCTTATCGCCGTGCATTAAGGCGGCTAGCAGGCCCCTGATCGCCAATAGGGCGACGCATGTGGTCAAGTGCGGGGCGACGCCTGGCGCAAGCCTTGGCTTCCGTCCATGAAGCAGACTGGCGGCTTCGACCCCGCAACCGCGCTGATTTAGGCTAACCGATTACAGATTGACATTGAGCAGACCTGAACTTGGTGGCACACCAATGACTCGCGGCGGTACCCCATCTAGGGTTGCGTACAATCTTGCGAATTGTTCTCGCCATTCGCGGCGGCAGAGGCAAAAGTGCTTCGACATTCGATCGTGGAACTGGAACATGGCGCCCACGGCAGCCGTCACCAGCGTAGGGGACTTTTCGCCGGGATCGTAGAACTTCTCATTCTCCTCACAGAAACTACGCGGTTTGTCGCGGCCGCTGTCACGGGAGAGTGCGTCCCAGCCTTGTTCGCGACCGATTGATCCTTGCCCTCGCAAGCCAAGGTGGCGTCATCGCCTCGACTAAACGTCGTTCCAGACATTGCTCTTGAAAATCCAAGAGCACGTCGTGACCCTCGCTGCCGAGGGTTTCGGAACTTGAGCTACCCGAATACCCATTGTTATCCCAATACTACTTGTGATACGGCCCACCAAAACCAAGCGCCTTCATATATTTCTCGGCGGAGCTTTGGAAAATCGATTGGTTGGATGGCGCACATTTACGGGATGGATATCTTGATGTCGCGTTCGCCTTTCTGCTTACCAATGCCGCGGCAGCGGCGGATGAGCAGCAAGGATCCGGCGGATGCGGAGGCGAAGATGGGTTTCGGTGTTCTGCAGCACCCCGCGCTGGTCTCTTTAGAGGAAGTGATGATCTAGTCACCCCGACGATGGCGCGTGTTATACGGCGAACAAAAAAAGGCGACGGGCGGCGGCGGGCAGGGACGCTGGCGACCAGCTGCGTTTCTGCGCGTCGGTGGCATGCCTGGCGACATAAACAGGTTGGGGTCCATCGCTACTTCGAACCCAACATGGTCTGAAACCGGTCTGGTCGCCATCTGGTTTATCTCGGAGGTCAGTGTTCATGCACCGGATTGAGATCGCACTGCTGATCACACAGTCGGTCACCAGTAGGTTGTACAGTCCCGCCGGAGGCGGCTGTTGCGGAGGCAGTCCACCCGCCACAAGCGCGGATGAGATCGGTCGCGAATTCAAGCCGCTTGGGCCCTCCGCGACGCGCGGCCGACAGGCAGAATTATCGAAGCAAGTTGCGTGCCGGACTTGCGCCGATGATGCTGCACCACTTCTCCGTGCGAGCGGCCCGGCCAGGTCACGATTTCGTCGGGCTTTCGACATTCTCGTCCAGTCTCAGACACAACATGGTTTGCTGGTAGATACCTCACCTCACCCCACCTCAGTCGCGCAAACGGACCGACCTGCCCTGAACGAACGCGGCAGCCACCTGAGCCAGAGCGGAAGTTGTGACCGCCTGACAGTACGCGCCCGTTGTGCGACCTTCGGGGTGTGATTGGACGCCCACCGCAAACTGCCTGTCTTGCGAGCCCGCGGATTTCCGAGCTTTACGACATAGCCGATCGATACCACTTCGATCCAGGGAACGCTGATACGGTGACCTGGTCGAGCTCAGTACCTTTGCTGAGGGGCGAGTAAACGACTAAAGGCGCGCCCCGCTCCTGCTCGCGCCGAACGGTTGCCTGCGAAGCAGTGAACCCCTGCTTCAAGTCAAATGGCATGGCGCTTGCGATGTAGTCCCTAGAAGGCATCCAGCACATATGAAAGCCACGAACGAACCATGGCCTATACGCGAAGCTGCATGCAAGCGCCTGAGGAAACTATGCCCATTCCGGCTATACATCGAAGTATCATCTCTTCCAGACCTCCGTGCTCGGTAGCTGTCTTGCGCATGGCTGTTCTGGGACCGACGCGCCAATTCATGGCGCTCCCCCAATTGCTGGCCGGTCCTGATCAATGTGTGAGTGTCAAAGAACTCCCAAAAAGGGATGCCCAAGCTGACGTCGGCGCGTCACTGCCAACCACCTTCGGTACTCCGAAATCGGGGCTCTCTCGCAACCCAACAGTTGGCGCGTCACAGCCCTATTTCGTAACTGACCCTTCTAATCACCACGCCTGTTTCCTCGATGACGAGCAGCGGGTCGTCGATGTCCCCTTCAGGCGATCGCCGCAAAAGGCTGTCGGCGCCGCCCGAAGCCACCAAGATCACCTATGTCGACGTCGTTCGGGTGATGAAGACCAGAAGCCAAGATGCTCCCATCCCACGAGAATCGAAGCGGGTCGGGAACCGCAAGGCCTTATCTGGTGCCTGGGGCGCCGAGGCCGACAAATGTCGGCACGCCCAGAAGGCGTGCACAAGTTTTCATTTAAAGGAGCAAGCTGATGACCGTCCACAAGAGGGTTCCCTTCGTCACCTTTCTCACGCGTGTGCGCGATGAGTCAGTTCAGGGGCCCAATCCATATCGCTGGGAAGAAAAGACATCCGACGACTACTTTGCCAGCAAGCGCGTCATCCTGTTCTCGCTACCTGGCGCCTTCACGCCGACCTGCTCGACCTACCAACTGCCCAAATTCGAAGACCTCTATGACGAGTTTGAGAAGGAGGGAATTGAAGCCATCTACTGCCTTTCCGTCAACGATGCCTTCGTCATGAATGCGTGGGGGAAATCCTTGGGCCTGCAGAAGGTACGGCTCATCCCGGATGGATCGGGCGAGTTTACGCGCAAAATGGGCATGCTGGTTGCCAAGGACAATCTCGGCTTCGGTATGCGCTCTTGGCGCTACGCCGCCCTTATCAACAATGGCGTGGTGGAGCAGTGGTTTGAGGAGGATGGTTTCTCCGACAACTGCGAGGCCGACCCCTATGGCGTATCATCCCCGCAGAACGTTCTTGAAACCCTCAAGGCTGCCGCATGACCTAGCAGCGTCAAAGCCTCGCAGATCCCATTGGCCACCGCCAGAGCAACGCTCGACAGGAGTCGCGCCCACCATGCAATCCTCAGCAAGCCTGCTTCAACGTCAGAAGCAATCTATGATTGCGTCGCCTCAACTGATTGAGTCGATCCGATTGCTGCAACTGGCGCATACCGAGCTGCATCAGTACGTGGGGCAGGAAATCGCAAAGAACCCGCTTTTGGAGTTGGCACCAAGCGAGGAAGGGCCGTCTGGAGATGATTGGTCGATTCCGGAAGTGGTTCCCGACATCGGCGTACGTGAAAAGGACTTTGACAAGCCGATCAGTGCCGAGGCCCCGGAAAGGCTCATGCAATCGAAATCGACCGGCAACACAGCCAACGCCCCGCCGGGCGCGGGCAATGCAGTCGACAATTTTTCCGTCTCCGCCGAAACATTGCACGACCACGTCGCGCGTCAGATCGCCCTCACTGCGTTCACATCGCAGGAGAGGCTGATTGCTGGCCAGCTTGCCACTCACCTGGAAGATACTGGCTATCTTCAGGTAAGCCTTGTGGAACTGGCCAGCAGCCTAAACGTCCGGGCGGACGATGTGGAACGGGTGCTCGGAATCTTGCAGCACTTTGATCCACCAGGACTTTTTGCGCGAACGCTCAGCGAATGCCTTGAGATCCAGTTGCGCCAGCGAGACCGGTTCGACCCGGCGATGGCAGCGTTGGTTGCCAACCTTGAGATGCTTGCGCGACGCGATTTTCAGGCATTGAAGCAGCATTGCGGCGTCGATGAAGAAGACCTTCTAGACATGTTGCATGAAATCCGTGCTCTCGACCCCAAGCCTGGAAATCAGTTCCACACCGGAGGGCCGGAATGCGTCATGCCCGAAGTCTGGGTCATGCCCTCGCCTGGCGGTGGGTGGCAAATCGAACTTGATCCGAACACGCTACCCAAGCTGCTGATCAACCATACCTACTTCGCCGAAGTCTCGCGCGCGGCCGTCCAAAATTCGAAAGATCAAGCATTTCTCCACGAATGCTTGCAAAACGCGAACTGGTTAATCCGCAGCCTCGATCAGCGCGCCAACACGATTCTTAAGGTTGCGACTGAAATCGTGCGCCAGCAGGAGGCCTTTTTGGAACATGGCGTCTCCCACCTGAAGCCTCTCAATCTCAGGACTGTCGCTGAAGCGATCAACGTGCACGAGTCGACGGTAAGCCGGGTGACATCCAACAAGTACATGCTTACCCCACGCGGTGTTTTCGAGCTGAAGTACTTTTTCACTGTCGCGATCGCCTCCTGCGAAGGCGGCGACGCGCACTCCGCCGAAGCTGTGCGTCATCGGATCAAAGCGATAGTCGCCGAAGAATCGCTTGCTGACGTGCTTTCCGACGATGATATCGCTGCCCGGCTCAAGGAAACCGGCATCGATGTTGCACGCCGCACCGTCACAAAATATCGCGAAGCGATGAACATCCCCTCCTCTGTGCAACGGCGACGGGAAAAGCGCTTATGGCTAGAGGGCGATCAAGGCTCCGCGGCCTAGCAGCGCTGACGAAAGCGGCGCTTAATCCAAAGCGATCCCGTTCTTGATGTGTGCGAGGCGGCTTTCGCCTTGCTCGGGGCCGAAGCAGCTTTCGAAATCATTGCATTCCCGGCAAGTGGGCGCGGTGCATAGCGAAAAACCTTCGGCCTCGCAGAGTTTGCGGTAGAAGTACTTCTTCCATTTCATGTTTTGGGTGTTGCCGGCTGCCAAGGTCGGAAAATGCGTGGAAAGCAGGCGGCTGAGCTCGGCCCGATTGAGAAGGCCAAGATCCTGCCAGAGATGGTTGTTGCGCATGGCACGCCGGGCGACGATCTTAGCGAACCAGGCGCTCGCCGGGTCGCCCGGCCGGGCATGCGCCAGCAGCAGGCTGTGCAGAAGTTCTTCTTCCATTTCCGGCTTGGGGTCGCATAGCTCGTCCAAGGCGAAGGCGTTCATCGCGGTAGCGCGGAAACTGTGGGTCAGCACGTCGCGCAGCTCTGCGCGCGAAAGGCCAGTCGACTCCGTCGCCGTCGCCTCGCCGGCCTCGACCTCCTCGAGCGCACACGAAAGCACACAGGCAAGCACATGCTGATCGAACCCCCTCTTCAACTCGATCCGCGGCCATTGGCGGGCGCAGAGCCAACCATAGTGATGAGCGAACATGGTGCCGTTCTCCTGGTCGTCTGCCGCGACCTTGTCGGCCGCAACATGCGTCTGGCAGTTCTTTGGGTAAACGCGGGCGCCGCAGCCAATGCAGCGGCCGGCCTGGTCGACGAGCATGATCATGCGGTTGAGCTCGGCGTCGAGGTGTTCGCCCTCGCCGGCACCGAGGGGTTCACTCGCTGATCGACGCTATGGAGGTGCACCGCGCGCGCGAGCAGACCTTGAAGCAGCGGCCGAAGCCGATGCAGGTCGTGCCGTCGAGAGTGGTCAGATATCGCGGCACCCATCTGGAGGCGTCGCGGGTGACGAAAGCGCTCATCGGGAGTTCCCCAATGCATGGAGCTTTCTTGCAGCTGCTGAGCGCCCGGGGTACCGCGGGCATGCGGAAGCCGCATCCTCACTATGCGAGCGGCGTAGTGACACCGCTTCCGGGCCGCAGACCGGAGCCACAGCGATGGATAGCCTGGCAAGGCACTGGTTTGACTGATCTTCGACATAGGTTACCCCCAACCCCATCGCGACAAGCGACCTGGAGAATCCGTCCTACCTTGTGCGCGCGCTTCTGCCCTTTCGAGACGACAAGCAGATGAGGTGGAAGCTCAAGCCGTTGCGGATTTCAAACCCTCGCCTGAGGGAGGGACTTGTTGACCGCCGGGATGATCTTGTCTCCCCAGAGCTCGATCTGGCGCAGCATTGTCTTTTGGTCGAAATCCCCCAATTGGGTCTGAATTGCGATCTGGTCCGGTTTCAGGATATCCATCTCTTCCAGTAGGCGATCAATCACGCGATTCACGCTGCCGATCGGCAGGTTCTCGCGCATAGTCTCCAATGACAGATCCTGCTGCGTCGGCGTTTCCTGCAGCAAATAGCCGTCCAGGCTCTGCTGGCGGCGCTGATGCAGTGCCTCAGACAGCCGGCGCTGGAAGCGGGCATTGTCGAGATAGCTGTTTATCTCTGCCTGGTCGTCGCTGGCATAGCAGCAACGCAGCAGCGATATCTTGGCGTCCGTGACATTCTTACCTTCGGAAGCCGCCGCCTCCTCGATCGATTCGCGCAGCGTGCTCAAAGTCTCTAAGCCGTTGTGGAATGCTGTGACAAAGAAATTGTGTCCCTCGCGATAGGCCCGGCTCATGCGCGGGGGACCGCCGGCGATCCAGATCGGCGGGGTCGGCTTCTGGACGGTGGGCACCGAAATCGCCGTCGGGGGTATCTTCTCATACCGGCCATCGTGCTCGAAGATATTTTGGTTGAGGCCCTTCAGAAGGATGTCCAGATATTCCGAAAAGATGGCCGGCGCCTCATCGATGTTGACGCCGAAGCGTTCGAACTCGAATTGCTGGTATCCCACGCCGACTCCGAGCTCGAGACGGCCGTTCGCCACGACGTCGGCGAAGCCGATCTCGGAAAGCAGTCGCTGCGGGTGATAGAGCGGCAACACGCAGACGGCAGTGCCGAGGCGAATGGTGGTTGTCAGGCCGGCGCAGTGCGCTACCATCATCAAGGGCGACGGAACAAGGCTGTAATTGTTGAAGTGGTGCTCGGCGAACCAAGCGGTGTTGAAGCCAGCCTGCTCCGAAAGAACGGCTTGTTCGATTGAGTTGCGGATGACGCTGTCGGAAGATTGATGATAGCCGCGCTGGGCGGCCAGGATGAAGGTTGCGAATTCCATGGTCTTTCATCTCTCCAGAGGGAATTGGTAGATCAGGGAATGCGATCGGCATGCGCACAGAAGGCTTTGGCCACGGTGTGGATCCGATGCTTGGCGGCGGCATAGTCTTGCGGCAAACCGCTCGCATTCTGCGGTTGCACGCGCGCCCGCGAGCGGGTGGAACTGCTTCGACCGCGATGCGGACGTGTTCGTCGCCGCCGAACATCTTCGATCGTAGACAGCGCTGCGGGCGCGGCGCGGGCCGAGCTTGAAGCCTTGGATGTCGTCGGCTTCGACGAGCCGCAGCCGTCGAATGGCGAATGGCGAATGGCGATAATCAACCCGCGTCCTCCGCAAAATATTCGTCATAGAATTCGCTGGCATTTCCCGCATCGCCGAACGAGGTCCAGCCGCCGTCCACATAGAGGATCGAGCCGTTGATGTATGAGGCGTCAGACGAAGCGAGGAAAAACGCCGCGTCTGCGACGTCTTCCGGCCGTCCCATCATGCCCATCGGGATTCGTCGTGCGATCGCTGTTGAGTCGATGCGGCCGGCCTTCACCAACTGAGCAAGTGCAGGCGTGCGGATGTAACCGGGAGCGACGGTGGCTGTCCGAATGCCGACCGGCCCGAGTTCGGCCGCCATGCATCGGGTCAGCATGTCCAACCCCGCTTTCGAGGCGCCGTAGGCATGGCGCGGCGCAAAGGGCAGAAAGCTGTTGATCGATCCGAGATTGAGGATCACGCCGCCGGGGCGCATCGCTTTGGCCGCCTCACGCGCGCAAGTGAAGGCGCCGGTGAGGTTGACACCCAGGACCTGGTCGATTTCTGCCGGCATTTGTTCGATGCCCGCCACAAAGGTGTCGGCAATAGCAGCACCGTTGACGAGGATGTCGATGCGCCCGAAGCGTCCCCTCATCTCCTCGAACAGCGCCACCACCTCGCTCTCGATGGCCACATCCACGAGTTTCGCCAGGTTCTTTCCGCCGAGCGATCCAGCGAGTACAGTGGCGGCAGCGCGATCTTTATCAGCAATCACGACGGTATCGCCGGTCGCTGCAAAACGGCGAACTATGGCGGCGCCTATGCCGTTCGCGCCACCCGTGACGAGCACGATTCGCGCATCGGTTCGTTCGCTCTCAGAAGAGAGCTCGGCTCTGGGCGTCCCTTCCACCGCCGGGTGCGCGTCCCCCGGCAGGTTGAATGACGTCCAGCCGCCGTCGACCACCAGCACTGATCCGGTGATGTAGCGCGCCTCAACGCTGGTCAGAAAACGCACGGCCCGGGCGATCTCGTCGGGCCGAGCCATGCGCCCCATCGGCACGCGGCGGCGTATCGCCGCAAGGTCCATTTTACCCGCGCGTTCCAGTTCTGCGACCATCGGCGTGCGCACATAGCCTGGCGCAACCGCCGTCACGCGTATCCCGCGCGAAGCCCATTCGCATGCAAGCGACTTCGTCAACGAGATCAGGCCCGCTTTCGAGGCTGCGTAGGCATTGCGCCTGGGACTGCCGACCATCCCCGCCAGCGAAGCGACGTTGACGATGGCGCCGTCCGGCTTCATCCGCCTCGCCGCTTCGCGGGCCATGACAAACGGCCCAATCAGGTTTACTGCCAAGCCGCGCCGGAAGGCATCGGCTGCCGTGTCGACAGTCGCAGTCATGGTCGGTCCGATGGCCGCGTTGTTGATGAGAACGTCGATCTGAGCGAACTGCGCTTCGACCCGGCCATAAAGGGCGAGGACTTCCACGTCTCGCGAGACGTCGCATTCGAGGCCAAGATGCGGGTCGCCGAGGCCACGGGCCAGTTCAACCACGCCGCTGCCCGGAAGGTCCACTGCAACAACAGTGTCTCCACCCCCGGCAAGAATATCGACCAGGGCCCGGCCGATCCCGCCCGCGGCGCCTGTAATGATGACGATGCGTCCTGCCCGCTTCATAGAACTTCTCCGCGCCGAGCCTCTGCGATGTCACCCCATCAATATTGGGCGGCCAAATGATCCGTTGCGGCAAAGCAGCACGTCCTGGTGATGGCCAGTTGGCCGGCGAAGCTGGCGACGGACCCTTTGATGAGAGGCGATCTGGATCCAGGTAAGCCACTTGCCTCTGCGAACCGGTCCTCCGGTCTGAGCTTGGGGGTCGGTGACTGCCGCGCAACAGAGTCCCGTTCTTGCGTCAGCAAATTTATCAGCGACAGAGCAGACCGCTGTTGCGGTCACACCGCTACGGGGCAGAAAGACAATCCTCTCGGCTACGTCTTTACCGGGCAGGCTCTCACCGGGATCGCTGTGCCATTGCAAAATCATCATAGCTTTTGTCTCCGTTCGGAACCTCTGCAGGCCTGATGGCGAGGAGGATGCGATGCTTCTCAAGCGCGTAGACTGGGTCATCCGGATGAGGTGCGCCGATAGGCTGCCGCGACCCGAACCGTTCTGCCTCAGGGATCGCTGCTGGGATCTGCTCCTCGAGCCAATCGTAGACCACCGTCCGTTCGGCAATCCGCCACTCCCCTTCCCTTTTCTGAAACAGATCGCAGTAACGCCCGCAGAGGAGCGTCTGGCGTACTTCTCCGTGTTTGTCCGGTCCGCGTTGCAGCGCGGTGAAATAGCTCTCGACCGCGGCTTCTGTCGGGGTGATGAATTCAATCAGGATGTTCGTGATCTGATGGATGTTGCGAGGCCCGGTCTGGAAGACCCCGAGCGCAAACCGGATGAAGCCCTCTGCCGAGCCGCAATAGGCGCCGTGATTGTCATGCGCATCGAGCCAGTACGCGCTGCGCAACGCCGCCTCGTCCGCGCGGTCTATCCCGCGGCAGTACCGATAGAGGCAGTCGCGGATCGCTTCACGGTCGAGTAGTTCGGTAATTTTTCCCTGGTCCATCGTCTTTGTCGCAAATCCTGTGATCGGAAGAGGTTCGCTAAACCGCCCAAGTTTTTTCACACCATGGGAGCACCTCGTTTCCGGAGATGCCCCTGCACCGTTGGCCCAGGACGGCGGCGCGCCGCATGCCGTTCTTTCCAGTGTGCGGCCACATGGTCGACCCGCAATCAAACCCGCCGGCCTCTCGGTTTAATGACATCCGATTCAGCCCGCGCAGCGGGTGTAGCGTCGAGTTCCAGTGCACGTTCGGGGCAAGATCGCGTGCCTCGTGACGCAAGTAGGTGCTTCCCCTCCGCAACCTCAATGTCACCAGGCAGGATGTAGCCCTCGTCATCGAGCTTGAAGATATCGGGCGCTTGCGCCGAGCATCGCGCGTGACCCTGGCATTTGGGTTTATGGACGATGATGCGCATACCGCTACCTTCAATTTCCGTGCCCGCTCGGGGCTGGGCTCCATCAGGACCAATGCAGGATCAGATTTTTGATCCCGAATACATGGCCGCCAGAGGTGATGGGTGCCGTACCTTTCTTGATCCGGAAGGCCGGAATGCGCGCCAGCCACTCCTCCAGGCCAATGACAATCTCTCGCCGGGCAAGGTGTGAGCCAAGACAGCGGTGGGGACCATAGCCAAAGGCGGCGTGGCGGTTGTTCTCTCGCGCCAGATCGATCGTGTTGGGGCATTCGAATTCTGCCGGGTCACGATTGGCAATCATCGTGGCGCAGGAAACGTAATCCCCCTTACGGATCGGCGCGCCTTCGAAGTCGATGTCCTTGGTTGCCACTCGGATCATCTGAACGGTCGGATAGGCGCGCAGCAATTCTTCAGCTGCGAGCGCGATCCGGTCCGGTTCGCTCCGCAGCAGTTCCTGATCTTTGAGGTTGCGGGCGAGATACGCCAAGTCAAAGCCTATAGCAGCTGCCACCGTGTCGAGCCCCGCGACGAACACAAGCACGCCGATGCCACGGACTTCCACGTCGCTTAGCTGGCGGCCCTCGACCTGTGCCTGCACTATGAAGGTCATAAAATCGTCGACCGGGTCCTTGCGGCGCTTGGTCGCAAGCTCGTCGATAAAGGCAACAATTGCCTGGGCAGCGGCCGGTCGTTTCAGATGGTCGCCGTGGATGAGATCTTTCGTCCAGCCGACAAATGTATCGAGCCGGTGATCCGGCAACCCTAGAAAGCGAAGGAAGATGTTGGCCGTGAAAGGAAAGGCGAACTCCTTCATGACGTCGCAGCTTGTGCCCGCTGCCGCAATCCTATCGATCAGCGCGACCGCTCGCTCGCGGATAGCCGGCTCCAATACCATGGCCCGCTTTGGCGAAAGCAGCGGATTGAGCAGTGAGCGAAAAACGCCATGGGCCGGTGGGTCAAGTTCGAGCGGGATCATCGGCCAGTTTTCGCCCAGCGCGGATGCGAAGATGCTGCGATGGCTCGAAAAGGTTTCAGCGTCCTGCAGCACCCGGCGCTGGTCGCTGGCGCGAGTGATGACCCAGGTGCCGCGGCCATCGCGCGTGTTGTAGGGAGAATAGAAGATCGGCGGCCCGGCATGGACGCAAGCGACCGCTGCGTGCGGGTCCCCGTTGGGCGCCGGCAGCATGCCTGGCGACGTAAACAGGCTGAAGTCCCTCACCATTTCGGGCGGGATGTGATCTGGAACCCAGTTAATCGCCATTTGGCTTCTCCTCAATGTCAGGCGTTCTGGCGCTCGATCGGGATCCCACGGCTGGTCACACGTCGATTACCAGCGTTCGGCACGTCCTGGCTCAGGCGCCGTAAAGATTGGCCGTCACCGCTGAACTCCATCAAGCAGTGCTGACGTCCCCTGACTAAACTTGTCGGGGCAAGTTGCGTGCCGATTAGCGCACCGTTTGCGTTGCACCAGTTGGCCCGAACCGGTGGCCCGGTCTTGGCGGCCTTTTGGTCGGATTGCGACATTCTTGTTCAGCTTCGGACACACGAAGGAGCAAATGAAAGGACCCTCAAGCATGCAAACGCCGCGACCCGAGCCGAATTTGGTCCTCACCACTTCCGGAGTGGCGCGCTTGCTGAAGAGCTGGAGGATGTCAAAGCCCCCTCGACAGAGCGGGAATAGCAACAGTGCGCGTCGTGGATGCTGCCACAGCGTGTGTTCGCGACTGCGCACGATCTAGAGACAGCGCTCCTTACGCGGTCGACACACAGTGCCAGCCAGTGTGCGACAATGCATCGGCCGGCCCGTCCGGAACGGCTTACCTCTTTCCCGAGCCGGTGCGGAAGTGCAGATTTACCCTAACCATATAGCACCATTGCTCGGTCCCGGTGACCAAGCGAATGTGCGGCAAGAGGTAGCAAAAGCTTATTCAACCCGTTGATAGCGAATGGCTATTTTCAAGTCTCAGAGGGTGGCGGACGGAGGCTGGACGCAGCCGTGCGGAACAGCTGCTATGCGGCATTTCTAAACCGTCGCCCCGACCGATTTTGGTGTTGTCTAAAGACGTGCTTCCCGACGTGCAGATTGTTTTGATAGGCATGTCGGTGTCAAAGAATAAACCTTCCTCCTCAATCCATTGAGAGTGGCGCTACCTGTAGAAAAGCACTTTGCCCCCAGGAGTGACTTGTCGGCAGAAGTCGTAGTCGGCGGTGTTCCGAGTCAACAGGACAAGCCCCGATTTCGATGCCTGCAGATACAGAGTGCAGTCATGCAGGCAGCGCAGCTTCTGGTCATCCTGGTAGCGCTGCAGGCGACAGAGCACGCCATTCAGAACAGCAGCGCGGCCAAGGACGTCGGCATCGGGCGTTAGGATCCGGTGTCCGGGCATGGATCGGATTACCTCGGACACAGCCTTATGCACGCCCCCGGTGCGGGGATCGTCGGGCTTCAGGACACCAAGCGTGTGGGCCAACTCCTGGATGCAGATGGCTGAATGGTTGTTGTGCCGACCGTCCATAATCTGCTTCACCAACGCAGGCGCTTTGCCTTGGAGCCTGTCGATGTACACACAGGTGTCGAGCAATAGCGCTTGCCCGCCGAGCTCGCCCTCGTTCACGAAGGGCAGCTGATCATCAGGTCGGCGAGCAAGTGTTTTGGTTGGAAAGCCACGAAGCGAGCGAAGGGCTGCTTCAACATCAAATTCTGACACTCAAACCTCAATCAGAAGCCGAGCTTGATGTCTGGATCGATGGTTCCCGCGAGCTTGTCCATGGTCGCGGGGAAATTGTCCTCGAGCGCGACATTCGCAAGAGCGAATTCAAGCAGCTCGGTGTCACCCTTAATGCCCGTCTGGCGCTTAGCCTGCTCAATGAGGGCATGGCTCAAACGTGCTGTGATCCGCTCGTCTTTAGAGCCGATCAGGCCTTTGCGAATGGCAGCACGAAGCGTCTGCCGAACGACAAACTTCTGCTCGCCCGGCATGTCCTTGTTGGCGTCCTTACGGATCAGACTCCGCTTGCGCTTCTTTTTCGCAACGAGGCGCTGTTGCGGAGCAGTCGATAACGACCGCATTCCCAGGGTCTTCGTCATATCGCCATCTCCGACGCTGTTAGCCAAGGCGTGTGTTTTGTCGAACATAACAGGTGGGAGCTGCTTTGTCACTCGGAAGCTCGCTCAGATTGCTGAGCAGTCATTCGTTCCGGCAAATGTGCGGCGTGCTCGGTCTCGGCGAAGGGCTCCTGCTAAAGCCAAAAAGGGTCGCTGCAAAAAATCGATCGGGTGCCTCCAAGTAAAGCGGTATGGCGCTTGCTCTCATCGTTAAAGCCCATCATGGCACGAAGAAAGCTACAAGCAGAACCATGGCCGAGACGCGAAGCTCTGTAGGAGCGCTGAGGAGAGCGTGCCCCCGTTCCCGCCGCGGGACATCGTTTCCTTCAGACTTCCGTCCTCGCTAGCTGCTTTGCGCATGGCCGGCCCGAGACCGAAGGTGATGGTAGCCATAGAATCGCCCGATGGAGTGCCTTCCAACAATGACACCCTCGTCCAGCTCAGAGAAGCCGGCACGGATATTGCACGCGGCACTATCACAACATGTCCGGCAGCGATGAACATCTTCCGTGGAACGCCGGGAGCAGCGGCGCTTCTGGCTTTAATGCGTCAACGCAGCCAATCCATTTTGCAGCATCCAAACTGGCGAGCTTATCGATGACCGAATCCGCGACAGGCTTCCTGGAGGCTGTTCCGCACGACCCAAAAAAGCCAGATGAACGGTCGCGTCCCGCATGGGGTGCGGTCATTTCGCTTGCCTTGGGCACCTTCGGGCTGGTGACGGCAGAGTTTCTACCGGCCAGCGTGCTGACGCTGCTCGCGCACGATCTCGGTATCACCGAGGGTGCGGCTGGACAGACGATGACAGCGACCGCGATTGCTGCGGCGATCTCGGCGCCGACGATGGCCATCATCACAAAGCGCCTGGACCGCAGGATCGTACTGTGGGCGATGATGCTGCTGCAGATCCTGTCCAACCTTCTGGCGGAAGTCGCGTGGTCGCTGCCGGTTTTCCTGGCGGCGCGCGTCGTGTTCGGCATTGCGCTCGGAGGCTTCTGGTCGATTTCGGCATCGGTGGCGATGCGGCTCGTTCCAAATCACCTTCTGCCGCGCGCCATGTCAATCATCCTCACCGGCGTTTCGGTCGCTGTCGTATGCGCGCCTCCAATCGGCGCCTATGTCAGCGACATCTGGGGATGGCGAGAGCCCTTCATGATCACCGCGGTCGTTAATGCCGTTACACTGCTGGTGCAACTCGTAACGATGCCGACGCTGCCTCCGGTTGAAATGGCTGGATTCCGAAGTCTGCTGGATGTGGCCAAAAAGCCGACCGTCAAGGTCGCCCTTTTAGTCATAGTCCTGGTCGCTTCTGGGCACTTTGCCAGCTTCACCTACATCCGCGCCGTCCTTGAGAGGATTCCCGCGCTCGATAGCAAGACAATCCCGCTGGTATTGCTCGCTTCTGGCATAGGCGGCATCTTCGGCAATTTAGCTGGCGCATTCCTGGCCCAACACAGCCTCAAGGCAGTCGCGGCCCTGCCATCCCTGCTCATGGCGATAGCCGCTGTCTCGTTGCTGATGCTGGGAGCATCGGCCTGGGCCTCGGCGATTGCGATTGTCGTATGGAGCTTTGCCTTCGGTGCGGTGCCGGTGGGATTACAGACGTGGATGGTGCTGCGCGCCGTTCCCGGGCAGGCCGAAAGCGCCGGTGTGCTGACGGCCGCAACGTTCCAAGTGGCCATCGCGGCGGGCGCGATTTTCGGCGGACTACTGGTGAAATATGCCGGCGTTCACAGTGTCTTTGCCTACAGCGCGGTTGCCACGTTCCTCGCCGCCCTCACAGTTTTCCTGCTTGGCCCGAAGCGCGCAACCTAGACGGCCCGACAGGCAATGCCTTCAGCTCAGCGCGCTGAGAGATGCAATCGCATCAGCCGCCTGGATCGCGGCTACTGTCACTTCAACGTCGGCTTCAGATCGGGCATGGACAAGCGCCAGCGCCCTCACCGGCCCACCTCCGCGCCTACGGGGAGCGGTCAGCGTTCGCCCGGGCGGAGTTGGTCAGGGTTACGCAGCCCGGGCGAGCGCCGGTCGCGCTTGGCAGCTGATGGTGACTAGGCGCGGTTCTAGAAGCGTCGACTCGTTTCCGGTCTCTCGCAATGGCGGCGACACGCTTGAGGAGCGACGTCTCCCCGGATCGCGTTATTCTGGTTGCCAGTTTCGGACGGCTTGATCTCACAGATGAACAGCTTGTCTACCCATGGCTCCTCCCGGCGACAAATTGCAGTTTACGCGATGAGCAGGATTGGTGCCGATGCTGAATGCCGGGCCTTTTTTGGCGCGGCGTCGCGACATCAACGACTCGAGCTTCCCGGCTGCCATCCAGGTCGAAGGAGAGGACCGCCTCCAGCTCATCTGGTCCCGCCAACCCCGGCCCGGCCGCCCAAGGCATGCCGACCTGCTGTACATCCAGCACTACCATCAATGCTGAAAACACTGGATTTTGTCTGTAGCTAGATGTTGCGCCTCCAGAGGTTGTACAGGTCACAAGCAAGGAATGGCGCAATGAATACCTTGCGTGCGGCTGCATAGACCAAGCGTTCGCGGTCTTTCCGCGTCCTTTGATCGAGGCCGTCTGCTTTTCGGCCTATGCCCTGTCGGCACAGGACTTCCTGGCCCTGGCGTCGACCGCGCCTTGCCGGCGACGCGGATCTTTCGAGTATGCCTTTGTGGAGGCAGTGCTCTGGCATAGTGATAATGGGACCAATCGATTTCACGTCCATCACTTGCCCTCCGTCGAGCAAGGCCAGAATGTTGGACCCTGGAGCGACAGACCCCCCCTGCGCGGGGCAGCTGAGCCATAGCTTCAGCGCGGCGTTCGGGTCGTCGAAACGGGAGCTATGATGACCATACTCTCCAACGGCATAGGCAATCTCGGCGATGGAACCTCCAATCGAGGCGATCCGCGGCGGATCCGAAAAGACAGCTGCGCCCTCGGTGGCAGCGGCAGGCAGAGCGGTAGCCAGCAGAACCCACATTACCGGCGCGGGCACCGAGCGAAAACGGAAATCACCATGCATCGGTCTTACCTCACGCGGTCCGTCGGGGTTGGAATACGCGGCAGGGTCTCGGCCAGGAGCCGCCAGTCGCCGCGCTCGCATTCGCCTTCGCGGCGTTCGCCGAAGAACTGGATGATCATTCTGCCGTCGGCGCCATAGGCTTCGAGTGAGGTGAGGTGACCGTCCCTGGTCGGCTTGCGCACGGCCCAAACCTCGCGGATGTGGTGGGTTGTGAGATGCAGGCGGAAGGTTTCGTCCAGCACATTGATCCGCGGCCCGATGGGCTTGACCGACTTGATCGGGCCGGAATGGATCTGGATGCAGCCACGGTTGCCGACGAAGCACATGATCGGCATCTCGTCTTCGCTCGCGCATTGGAACATGGCGCCAACGGCGGCATTGTCGAGTTGCCAGGCGTAATCCTGGCCAACCATGCGCAGCGCCCGGCAGCGACTGAGCTTCAGCGTCTTCAGCATGTCGAAGAACTGATGCACGTCGGTCAGCCGGCTCCAGTGCTCGCGCAGCTCCGTGACCATGGCGGCTTGGTCCCGAACCTCTGCGTCAGAGTCGGCTCCGTTTGCCTTAACCCGCAAGATCGGCTCCTGGTTCGAGGATGCGAGCTCCGCCACCAGCTTTTGATAGGCGTAGAGGTTGGAGGCCGGCCTGACATCCACCTGATGCACTGCTGCGCCGGCAGCGTCGAAGAATTGCAGGCTGCGGCGGATGTTGCCGTCGTCGCGCTTTTCAACGGCAAAGCCATGCGCCCAACCCTTCGGGAAGATGCGCAGGTTGATGTCGTCGCCGAGAACCATGGCATGGTGGCTGCCGGTTACGACCTTGTTGTACAAGCCAATCTTCTCGTGCACGGCACTTTGATTTCGGGTCACCGCCCTCACCTCGCCCACGGCTTCGAGGCCTATCAGCAGATCATTGACGCGCGGCTCGATGCGCGCCGCGCCGGAACCGCAATGCGCCGCGACCAGCTCCGCTTCCGAAATGCTCAATTTGGCGGCGAGATCATGCTCGCGGATTTTCGGACTGTCTTCCTGTGCCCGCCGGATTTGGTCCGGAGAGGGTTTCTCGCGCTGGTCCATGTCTTACCCCTGCTTCCACATAATTGTTGAGGATCAGCTGTCCTGTTCCAATCGAGCGCGCCCGTGTGCTCGATGCCGATCTTTTGCTCGGCCAGGACCACCGGCTCGAAAGGCGCTGGCTCCTGTACGACGGCGCAACGAGACTGACAGCGAGATGTCGGTCTCCCATCAAGCGGTCGCCGGCGACTGGCTGGTAGCGAGCGATTGTAGAGGTCGACGCCAACCGAGCGATCCCGCGTTTGGGGGTGGACGGGCCGGGCTGCTTTCCTTCAGAAAGCGGATCTGGTCAAAACCTGACATCTTGCTTCCCTTACATCGTTCCACTGATCGCGAGGCCACCCGCGAATCAGTGTCGGTCGGCAGTTGTGCCGCCTTCCAAAGCGGGGCTTCAAAAGTCGTGCCAATTGCGTAGAAACGACCTCGGAAAGACGTTCGCATACGGGTCAAGGGTTTAGGCAGGAGTGGCACGACCCACGCCGAGACCACTGTGTCGCGGGTTAGACAAACCATCAGTTGTGTCGCCCAGCCGTCTTCCAGGAACGAGGACGGGATTGCTACGGCGCAATTCACGTGACGAGCGACGTACGCACTTCCGACAATGTCGCACATCCGACACAGGGCTGAAGGGCCAAGCTTTTGTTTTAAAAACGTTTTACTTTGGCATGGCACGTGCACTGTCGTCCGCAAATGCGTAACGGATTGAGGAGAAATTCGAGCCATGATTACGCTCACCCACACCGCAGTTGCTGCCGTCAAGACCGTCCTTTCCCGCGCCAGCGAGCCGGCGGAAGGCTTTCGGATCATGGTCCAGACCGGCGGCTGCGCCGGCTTCAAATACTCGATGGGCCCCGAGAGCGTCTTGCGCGAGGGCGATGCGATCATTGAGGCAGATGGGGTCAAGGTATTCGTGGACGTAGGGTCACAACCCCATGTAGCAGGCATGACCGTCGACTTTGTCACGGGGTTGGAGTCCTCCGGCTTCGTCTTCGATAATCCCAACGCGCGGGAGAAGTGCGCTTGCGGCAAGTCCTTCGGCTGATCGCCCGAGAAGCCGCATGTGGAACTTTAGCGGGAAGGCCAAGGAACACTTCAACCGGACGCATGCCGACGTTCTGGAAACAGCCAATTCAGGAGGTAAGCTCGGGACCATCCGCTACGGCGACATGTTTGAATCTGTCAACGGCATCGACCGGGGGACGTCAAGGATCACTGCCGCCGAGCGCCAGACCTTCAGCGGCCGCGCCGCGGTCGCCTCATTGTCGGCGGCTATCGAACTCACCATCGGCAAACCGCCATGGAGCAGATCAGTTGCTACACAAAGGCTGCCCCGGGATGCCTCGCAGCCATCGTGGAAGTGCTTGTACTGGTCCAGGGAGAAATGCCTGCGGCGGGGTCTATTGCGGCAGAGCCGGTCTAGACGCCCGCCAAAACAGACGCCCGCGCCTTCAACAAGGAGGCAAGGTCGAAGCCCGTCTCGGGACCGGCGATTGCTTCAGGTGGGATGCGCGGAACGTCCCCGCCCGAAACAGTTCAGCTCCTGGAGGGCCCGAAGTTGCCGGCCGCCCAGTGACGGCGCTGCAGCAAACTCGACTGATAGTAGACGCTGTGGGGAGTTAACCGGAGGCCCTCGCCGGGGAGGCGAACTTGACGATATCGACGGCGACCATGTCGACGTCAGACTTTCGGACGCCTGCACCGGCCGACAGTCTCCATCACCCACCAAGGGCCTGCGCCAGAGCTCCATGCGACCGATCTCCCGCGTCGCTTCGTTCTGGTCAACTGAGGGATCACAGCATGAGACCTGTCTATCTCGACAACAACGCCACGACACGGGTCGATCCTGAGGTCGTTCAAACGATGTTGCCGTTCTTTAGGGATCGATTCGGCAACCCTTCGTCGACGCATGATTTAGGCGCCTCGGCCTTTGCGGCGGTGAATAAGGCGCGCCTGCAGCTGCAAGCGCTGATCGGCGCCGAGCTCGACCATGAGATCATCTTCACATCGGGCGGGACGGAAAGCGACAATGCAGCGATTCTTTCGGCGCTGGAGGTGTTGCCCAGCCGGACAGAGATCCTGATTTCCGCGGTCGAGCATCCTGCGGTGCTGACACTCTGCACGCATCTTGAGAAGACGCGGGCCGTCACGGTGCACAGGATCCCGGTGGATCGCCAGGGCCGGCTCGACCTCGACGCCTACAGGTCCGCCCTGAGCCCACGCGTGGCAATCGTCTCGATCATGTGGGCAAACAACGAGACCGGCACGATCTTCCCTGTTGGCGAGCTTGCTGAGTTGGCCAAGGAAGCCGGCGCCCTCTTCCATACTGATGCTGTGCAGGCGGTCGGCAAAGTTCCCATGGACCTGAAATCGACCGCAATCGACATGCTGTCGCTGTCCGGCCACAAGCTGCATGGCCCGAAAGGGATTGGAGCGCTTTTTGTAAAACGTGGCGTGCCCTTCCGCTCGATGATCAAAGGCGGGCACCAAGAGCACGATCGGCGTGGGGGCACCGAGAATACGCCTGGCATAGCCGGGCTGGGCATGGCGGCCCAACTCGCCTTGAAATTCGTGGACGACGCGACCACACGGGTAAAGTCGCTGCGCGACCGCCTTGAAGACGGGATACTCGAGCGCGTCCCAAACACCTTCGTCAATGGCGATCCGCTGGAGCGGTTGCCAAACACCGCAAACATTGGCTTTGCACATGTCGAAGGCGATAGAATCCCACTTCTCCTCAGCCGCGCCGGAATTGCGTGTTCCTCCGGCTCCGCGTGCACCTCCGGCTCATTGGAATCGAGCCACGTTCTGAGGGCCATGAAAACGCCGCACGGCGCAGTCCGCTTCTCCCTCGCGCGCGACAACGGCGAAGCGGACATCGACCGAGTGCTCGAGGTCTTGCCGCCGATCGTGGAGAAGGTGCGTGGCTCACCCAGTCCTGGGCCGGCGAGGCGAGGTAATGAAGATCATCAATCGGGTCTAGGCCAGAGCGGCAGCAGAATAGACTTCCTTTCATGAACCGTGATGTCTTCCTCAACGATACCACCATGCGCGATGGCGAGCAGGCACCCGGCGTCTCCTTCACCATTGCGGAAAAGCTGGAGCTCGCCGAGTCTCTCGCGGCAGCCGGCATCCCAGAGATCGAGATTGGCACGCCGAGCATGGGCGGCGACGAGATCGAAACAATTCGCGCCGCGGTCGCCAGGAGTCTCCCGGTGCGGCTCACGGCCTGGTGCCGGATGACGTCGCGGGATCTCGAGGCGGCGATCGAGAGCGGCGTCACCGCCGTCAATCTGTCGCTGCCTGCATCGGACATCCAATTGGCCGCCAAACTCGGCCTCGATCAGGGGGCAGCGCTCCAGATCATCGCGCAGATGGTCGGGCGCGCAGCCGCCCACGGCTTTTTCGTTGCCGTCGGCTGCGAGGATGCCTCGCGAGCCGATCGGGATCATCTGGCCCGCGTCATTGAGACGGCCGCGCGAGCCGGCGCAAAGCGCGTCAGGCTGGCCGATACGGTCGGCGTTCTCGACCCTTTTTCGACCTTCGAGATTGTCGCTCAGCTCGCGGCGCTGTCTCCCATCGACCTCGAATTCCATGCACACAACGATCTCGGCCTTGCGGTCGCCAACACGCTGGCAGCAATACGCGCCGGCGCCCGCCATGCCTCCGTCACCGTCCTGGGGCTCGGAGAGCGGGCGGGCAATGCCGCGCTGGAAGAGGTGGCCACCGCGATGGCCGTTCTCGACGGCGCGGATACAGGCATCGAGCTGACCGCATTGCCGGACCTCGCCGCCCAGGTGGCTTGGGCCGCCTGCCGGCAGACCGCGGCCATGAAGCCGATCGTCGGCGCCGATGTTTTCAGCCACGAGTCCGGCATTCACGTCGCGGGGCTGCTGAAGGACCCGCGTACCTATCAGGGGCTCGATCCGGCTCTCGTGGGCCGCTGCCGGCGAATCGTCATTGGCAAGCATTCCGGTGCGACCGCGATCGCCTATGTGCTGGGCGATAGTGGCCGCGATCTCGACCCGGATCTGGCAGCCGCGATGGTTGCCCGCGTCCGCCGCAAGGCGACCGAGATCAAATCGACCGTCACCGCAACTCAACTGGTCGAGCTCTACGACACACTGCGCAGCGAGGCAGCCGGCCGAGACCTTGGAAAGGAGTAGGTGGCGATGTCATTTATCCTCGACCATTTCCTCCGGATTGGTAGCCGCGCGGGGCGGCGTAAAGCCGCTCGGCTAGCCCTGATGGTCCATAAGGTCATCGCCGATGTGAAGGCGCGCGACCGCCGGGTCGGCGCCCATGCGCTGATGGAGAACGTCCCGCCTCGCGTGACGCTGGTCGGCGTTGCCGCGTTCCTGAATGGCCGCTTCGATCTCGACGTCATCTGCCCGATGACGGCATCCCATTCGCGACTGCAGATTAGCCGGTGCGACGAACGCACCAGACACCACGGTTTCCGACCCAAGGGAGAGTGCAATGACTTGTTCTGCTGATGGCCATACCGTCGACGTGACGGACATTCTCGCGCGACTGAAGGGCCTTTCGGCTGCGGAGGAGTTCTTCGCGGTCCTTGGCGCTTCCTATGACCCGAAGGTGCTCAACGTCTCACGGCTCCATATTATGAAGCGCGTGGGAGAATACCTTGCCGAAGAAGATTTCTCCGGTCTGCCTGACCGGGTGATCGCCGCGCGGGTGCGCACCAAGCTGGAACGCGCCTACGAGGATTTCGCTGCTTCCTCGCCGCTCACGCACCGTGTCTTTAAGGTGCTTAAGGACCACGATCCGAACAAACCTGCCATGCCGGGCCGCACCTTCGTCCCGTTCGACGCCGCATTGAAGCGGTTCGAAAAGGAATGAGCGCGACACGATTGCGACGGGACATTGTCGAGAAGCCGACAAATCCGGTCATCACGACGCCGCCCTCAGCGCAACCAACCGAACTTCCAGGAATATGGGCACGCAAAATTGGCACGAATGATGCGGGGGAGAAGATGAACTGCCAAGCCCGTATCCCGATAGGAGCCTAGAGAAACCGCCAATGCACATCGTAATCTGCATCAAGCAGGTGCCGGACTCGGCACAAATACGGGTCCATCCGGTGACGAACACGATCATGCGCCAGGGTGTTCCGACCATCATCAACCCTTATGACTTGTTTGCCCTGGAAGAAGCACTCAGACTGCGCGACGCTTATGGTGGCGAGGTCACCGTGCTCAGCATGGGTCCGCCCATGGCAGAAGACTCGCTACGCAAGGCGCTCGGTTACGGAGCCGATCGGGCGGTGCTCTTGACCGACCGTTATTTTGCCGGCTCGGACACGCTGGCGACCTCCTTCGCTCTTTCCCAAGCAATAGCGAAGGTTGGCGAAACGTTTGGCCCGCCCGACATCGTGTTCACCGGCAAGCAGACGATCGATGGCGACACCGCCCAGGTCGGGCCTGGCATAGCCAAGCGCCTCGACCTCCAACAACTCACCTACGTCGCGAAAATCGGCTCCATTGATCTTGCTGCCCGCGAGATCGAGGTCGAGCGCCGCTGCGAAGGCGGCACGCAGATGCTGAAGAGCAGGCTGCCTTGCCTCATCACCATGCTGGAAGGCACAAACGAGATCCGGCGGGGCTCGTTCGAGGACGCGCTGTGCGCCGCGCGCAGTCAGATCGTCAAGTGGACTGCGGTCGCCGCTGGCATTGAGGACCTTACCAGATGTGGGCTGCGCGGCTCGCCGACGGTCGTCAAGCGCGTTTTTGCCCCGACTGCGCGGGCGGAAAAAGCGGAGCAAATCGAGACCGCGGAGAAGACCTTGCGCGATGCCGCTGACGAACTCATCGCCGCAATCTTCACCCGTCAGCCGCCGCTGGAACATGAACTCGCCTTCAACAACGGCGCGTGACGGCCAGGAGTAGACAATGTCGACAGCGAATCGAGAACCCGCTCGCCCTGCCGCCGGCCGTGCCGGCATAAAGAAAGAACTGCCTGACCGTTTCAAGGACTACCGGCACGTCTGGGTCTTCATCGAACTCGAACGTGGCCAAGTCCATCCCGTGTCTTTCGAACTGCTCGGCGAAGGCCGCAAGCTGGCCGACAAGCTTGGCGTCCAGCTTGCGGGCGTCGTGCTCGGACCGCCAGGAGAAGCCACCTGGTATGCCGTTGCCGAGGCGTTCGCTTATGGCGCCGACCTTGTCTACATCGCCGAGGCACCGCTGCTCGCCGATTATCGAAATGAGCCGTTTACCAAGGTGATGACGGATCTGGTCGATACCCACAAACCCGAGATCCTTCTTCTCGGAGCGACCACGCTCGGCAGGGATCTTGCCGGGTCCGTGGCGACGACCTTGCAGACCGGGCTCACGGCCGACTGCACCGAACTTGACGTGGATACCGACGGTTCGCTCGCGGCTACCCGTCCGACTTTCGGCGGTTCCCTGTTATGCACGATCTACACGCTCAACTACCGGCCGCAGATGGCGACAGTGCGGGCGAGGGTCATGCCCATGCCGCAGCGCACGGATAAGCCCGTCGGGCGTATCATCCAGCACAAGGTATCTCTGGCCGAGGACGAGATCGTGACCAAAGTCCTCGGCTTCCTGCCTGATAGCCAGTCGGCAAAGGCAAATCTCGCCTATGCCGACGTCGTGGTTGCGGGAGGCCTTGGCCTCGGCGCGGCGGAGAACCTGCAGCTTGTGAAGAATCTCGCTCGAGCAATTGGCGCCGAACATGGCTGTTCGCGCCCGCTGGTCCAGAAAGGCTGGATGCCGGCTGATCGACAGATCGGCCAAACTGGCAAGACCATCCGGCCGAAGCTTTACATTGCGGCGGGGATTTCCGGCGCCATTCAGCACCGGGTTGGAGTTGAGGGCGCCGATCTCATCGTGGCCATCAACACCGACCCGACCGCGCCGATTTTCGATTTTGCCCACCTCGGGATCGTGACCGATGCCATCCGCTTCCTGCCCGCGCTTACGGAAGCCTTTACCCGGCGGCTGTCTCCGCACAGTCGCGACAAGCTTGCAAGCTAAGGAAACGGATATGATCGAGGAGAAATTCGACGCCATCGTCGTCGGGGCCGGCATGTCCGGGAACGCAGCTGCTTACATCATGGCAAGCAACGGCCTGAACGTGCTGCAATTGGAGCGCGGTGAATATCCGGGCTCCAAGAACGTTCAGGGCGCCATCATGTACGCGAACATGCTGGAGAAGATCATCCCCGATTTCCGGGATGATGCGCCTCTTGAGCGGCATCTGGTTGAACAGCGGCTTTGGGTGATGGACGAGACCTCCCACACCGGGATTCACTATCGGTCGGATGACTTCAACGAGGCAAAGCCCAACCGCTACACGATCATACGCGCCCAGTTCGACAAATGGTTTTCGCGCAAGGTGCGCGAGGCCGGGGCGACGGTTCTGTGCGAGACGACCGTAACGGAACTCGTCCGTGATGCCCAGGACAAGGTGGTCGGCGTCCGCACGGACCGGGCCGGCGGGCCGATCTTCGCGGACGTGGTCGTTCTCGCAGAAGGTGTCTCGGGACTGCTTGGCACGCGCGCCGGCCTGCGCAAGATGCCGAAACCAGAAACCGTGGCGCTCGCCGTAAAGGAAATGCATTTCCTGCCCGAAGAGGTCATTGAGCAGCGGTTCGGCGTCAAGGGCGATGAAGGCTGCGTCATCGAGGCGGTGGGGACGATCTCCCGCAGCATGGCTGGGCTCGGCTTCCTCTACACCAACAAGGAGTCAATCTCATTGGGCATAGGCTGCCTCGTCTCCGATTTCGCCGCGACGATGGAGAGCCCTTACGTCCTTCTCGATGCGTTCAAAAACCACCCATCGATCCGGCCGCTGATCGCCGGCTCTGAGGTGAAGGAATATGCCGCGCATCTCATTCCCGAAGGCGGCCACAAGGCGATTCCGCAGCTCTTTGGCGACGGCTGGGTCGTGGTCGGTGATGCCGCCCAATTTAACAACGCGATTCACCGCGAAGGTTCGAACCTCGCCATGACCTCCGGCCGGATCGCGGCTGAGGCAATCGTCGGGGTCAAGCGCCGCAACAATCCGATGACCAGACGAAACCTCACCATCTACAAGACCATGCTGGACAACTCCTTCGTGGTCAAAGACCTTCGGAAATACAAAGACATGCCGGCCTTGATCCACACGAATTCCAGCAACTTCTTCACGACTTATCCGCGCTTGATATCCCTGGCCGCGCAGAACTTGATGCGTGTCGACGGCACACCGAAGATTGAAAAGGAAAAGGCCACCACGCGCGCCTTTATCAACGTGCGTTCTCGCTGGGGGCTGGTCAGCGACGCGGTCCGCCTGGCATTGGCCTGGCGCTGAGGGAAGACAGGATGACGATCGCAGTGACGAATTTACGCGTCGAGGACAAGCTTTACCAGAACCGCTATCTGGTCGATCCTGGCCGGCCGCATATCAAAGTGCGACCGCACGAGAGCCCGAGCGCGAACTTGCGCGCGCTTACCCACATCTGCCCGGCGAAATGCTATGAGTTGAACGACAAGGGTCAAGTGGAGATCACCGCCGACGGCTGCATGGAGTGCGGCACTTGCCGGATATTGTGCGAGAGCAATGGCGAGATCGAGTGGAACTACCCGCGCGGCGGCTTCGGTGTCCTCTTCAAATTCGGGTGATCGGCGATCGCACCGTTTCGGCTGCACCTGAAATGCAAGCAAACGCCAAAGCATTTTTTAGACCGATCTCGCAGTTTGAGAGGAGCTCATGAATTCTGTGCTTTCGAATTTCAGAATCCAAAATGGCGCATGGAAGGAGCACTCTGGAAGACCCCTGAGGTGTTTCCATGGCTCTCATGCCGAGCGATAGGCTCGAAGAAGAAGGACCTTCGAACACCCTGCCTGAACCACGGATCAACTCCATCCACGAACCGGACATCTCCCTCAGGGGATTCTACGAAATATCGCAGGTCCTGACTGCCCCCACCCGGCTTGAGATTACCATCGCCAATGTCGTGAATACCCTTTCTTCATTTGTGCAATTGCGCCATGGAGCCATCGTCGTCCTGGACGCCGAAGCAGCGCCGGGGATTACCGCAATCGTCGGCAGTTCCCACCCATCTCAATCAGAAATTGGCCGCGTCATACCGCAAGCCGCGATAGACCGGATCGTCGCTACGGAGGCGCCGCTCATAATACAGGACGTTGGCAAGTCCGAACTATTTCAGGCTGAGGTTCAGCCGTCTTCGAGTGGCGGCACGATCCCAATTGCCTTCATCGGAATCCCGCTAGTAGCCGAGCACGAGATCCTTGGAACATTGTCGATCGACCGCGTCGGTGAGGGCGAGAGCATCTCTTCCGGCGACGAGGACGTACGGTTCCTGACCATGGTGGCCAACCTTGTCGGCCGCACCATTCGTCTCCATCGTATGCTGAGTATGGATGGTCAGCGATACATTGAGGAGCAAGGGCGACCGGAGAAGTCGTTCGACGAGAACAGGGCCGACGCAGCCCGGCATCGGCATATCAAAATCGACGGGATCATCGGGGAAAGTCTCGCGCTCAAGCGGGTACTCGAAACCGTCTCGGTCGTGGCGAGAACCAATTCCACAGTGCTTCTGCGGGGCGAAAGCGGCACTGGCAAGGAATTCTTTGCCCAAGCCATCCACAAGCTTTCAGCCCGGGGGAAGAAGGCTTTCGTCAAATTAAACTGCGCAGCACTGTCTGAAAGCGTTCTGGAATCAGAGTTGTTTGGGCACGAAAAGGGCTCCTTCACCGGGGCTATCTCGCAGCGCGCCGGCCGCTTCGAACTGGCAAATGGCGGAACGCTGCTACTTGATGAAATCGGCGAGATTTCGCCTGCTTTTCAAGCCAAGCTGTTGCGCGTCCTGCAGGAAGGCGAACTAGAGCGAGTCGGCGGCACGAGAACGCTTCAGGTCGATGTCCGGCTCATATGCGCCACCAACAAGGATCTTGAGACGGCTGTCTTAAATGGGGAGTTCAGGGCCGACCTTTATTACCGCATCAATGTCATGCCAATCATCCTACCCCCGCTCAGAGAGCGCGCCGGCGATATTCCACGCCTTGCGAACGCGTTCCTCGAGCGGTTCAACAAGGAAAACCATCGCGAGCTCGCCTTCGCGCCGCTGGCGCTTGACCTGATCTCGCAATGCTATTTCCCTGGCAATGTCCGCGAGTTGGAAAACTGCGTTCAAAGGACAGCGACACTTGCGCGTTCGACGACGATCACTCCATCGGATTTCGCTTGCCAGAACAACCAATGCCTTTCTTCGCTTCTCTGGAAAGGAGCCGGCCCTTCGCATGGCGGCAATGCCACGGACGAGCTCTCGAAGATGCCGATCCGGCGCATCGAGGCCCCGGAAGGGTTCTCGCCCGTGAAGGCCTGCGATCCCAATGATCCCGCTTGCCCCGCAAAGGGCCGGCACCTGACGGAACGCGAGCGGCTGACCGACGCGATGCAGAAGGCCGGTTGGGTTCAGGCCAAGGCGGCTCGTGTCCTGGGCCTCACGCCGCGGCAGGTCGGCTACGCTCTGCGCCGGTATGGTATCGAGGTGAAGAAATTCTAGCCAGGCGTGCTGGCGACTTCAAACGTCAGTTCGGAGTGTCGTCCTCACGCTGTGCGTGCCCAGGACGCGGTGCCTCCTCGACCCGATTGGCTTGTGCGCTGTCACAAGCCGGACAAAATTGTGCCGGAGCAAACCGACAGAATGCGACACGCAGAGCCAATCGGGAACTAGAACCGCTCTTTGAGCCGGCATAACTCTTGCGCCTTGAACTGCGACGTTACCAGCAACGGAGCCGTTTGATGTCCGCACCGACAATTTCGCTTCAGGGCCTGACCAGCACGACAGTCTTCGACGAGTTGCTGGCGACCGCGAGGTCCGGTGGCTGCGCATCGTCAACCTGCGGCGTGGCGGGAAAGCCGGAGGACATGGATCCGGCTGTCTGGGACAAGATCAAGGATCACCCGTGCTTTTCGGAAGAAGCGCATCACTTTTTCGCGCGCATGCACGTCGCGGTCGCACCGGCCTGCAATGTCCAGTGCAACTACTGCAATCGCAAGTATGACTGCGCCAACGAAAGTCGGCCTGGGGTCGTTTCGGAAAAACTGACACCCGACCAGGCGCTGCGCAAGGTGATCGCGGTCGCCAACGAGGTGCCGCAGCTTTCCGTACTCGGGATCGCCGGACCGGGCGATGCCTGTTACGACTGGAAAAAGACAAGGGCAACCTTCGAAAGCGTCGCCAGAGAGATCCCCGACATCAAGCTTTGCGTCTCAACCAATGGGCTCGCGCTGCCTGACCATGTCGCCGAGCTCGCCGACATGAACGTCGATCACGTGACTATCACCATCAACATGGTCGACCCGGAAGTCGGCGCAAAGATCTATCCTTGGATCTTTTACGATCATCGCCGCTACGCCGGCATCGAGGCCGCCCGAATCCTGCACGAGCGGCAGATGTTGGGCCTGGAGATGCTCACCGCGCGCGGCATCCTCACGAAAATCAATTCGGTGATGATTCCCGGCGTCAATGACGAGCATCTGATCGACGTGAACAAATTGGTCAAGGAGCGTGGCGCGTTCCTGCATAACGTCATGCCGCTGATTTCCGACCCGGCGCACGGTACGCACTACGGCCTGACTGGGCAGCGCGGTCCAAATGCAACAGAGTTGAAGGCGCTTCAGGATCGTCTCGACGGCGGCGCCAAGTTGATGCGCCACTGCCGGCAGTGCCGGGCCGATGCCGTCGGCCTGCTCGGCGGGGATCGTGGCCAGGAATTCACGCTCGACCGGATTGCCGGCAAGGACACCTACGACTCCAGCAAGCGCGAGGCCTATCGACAGGTGGTCGCGCACGAGCGCCGTGATCATGTGGCGGCCAGGAGCGCGGCGATCGGAATGGTCAAGGCAGCAGGCTCCGGCAAGTCCCTTCTCGTCGCGGTGGCGACTAAGGGGGGCGGCCGTGTCAATGAACACTTCGGTCATGCAAGGGAATTCCAACTTTTTGAAGCCTCGCCGAAAGGGATCAGCTTTGTTGGGCATCGCAAGGTCGAGCAGTATTGCGTCGGAGGCTGGGGCGAAAAGGCCACCCTCGACGGCGTCATCGCTGCGCTGGATGGCATAGACATCGTGCTCTGCGCCAAGATCGGAAATTGCCCGAAGGATCAGCTCGCGGAAGCGGGAATCCGAGCAACGGACGCTTATGGTCATGACTACATCGAAACCGCAATTAGCGCAGTTTACGCCACCGCGTTTGCGATCGGACCACTGGCTGCAACGGCCTAGCCGTCTCATTCCAATCCACCAGGAGTTAAAATGGCTTTCAAGATCATCGCGTCCCAATGCACCCAATGCGGCGCCTGCGAGTTCGAATGTCCCTCTGTAGCGATCAAATTCAAGGGCGAGGCCTATGTGATCGATCCGAACAAATGCACCGAATGCAAGGAGGCCGCCGACACGCAGCAATGCGTATCGGTATGTCCGGTGCCGAAGACCTGCGTCCCTGCTTGACTCCGTTTCGGCTTCGCCGCGACCGCGTCGCCTCAGAAGGAGGCTCTAACTCGAAAGGAATGAATCGCATGTGGCTCGGACGCGAACAGGACATCGAAATCCGCAAGCCTCCGCGATTTACGCCGGGTGAGCGGGTGCGTGCCACACGACACATAAAGAATGACGGCACCTATCCTGGCAGGGAGATCGGCGAAAACCTCGTGCGGAAGGGCGACGAAGGTTATGTGCGCGACATTGGCACCTTTCTCCAGCAGTTCTTCATCTACGCGGTCGAATGGATCGATCGCGGCACGGTGGTCGGCATGCGAGCGCGTGAACTGATGAGCCTCGACAAAGCGGAGGCTCCTTGCAGTGCCGAAAGCAGTGCCCGTGAAGGAACGGCTCGATGAAAGTCATGATCCGCAGGACCGGTGCTGGCTTGTCGGCGTATCTCCCAAAGAAGGATTGCGAAGAGGCCATCATCAAGCTGGAGAACGAACATTTGTGGGGCGGGGCCATAACACTCAGGAACGGCTGGCAGTTCGTCCTACCCGACCTTCCGCCCGATACGCGTTTGCCGATCACCGTCGAGGCAAGAAAGATCTCCGACGAGGACTGATGTTGCGGGTGGAAGAGGGTGCGAGAGCAATGAGCATGAACACGATCCTGAACTTGGGCCACCTCGTCGTCATCCAGGGCAGTTTTGCCGAAAAGCTGCTTGACCTTGCGCGCAACGCGCTCGGGGCCGATGAGATGATCCCATATCTCGGTCCGGGCCTTCTCCGCCTCAGTTCCGCTGAACCGTCGGTACCGTGCACGCCGGAAGCCGTCGCCGCGGCGCTAAATAGCCGGGCGCCAGCCCCTTCAAAGATTCGCACCAATATGTGGTCCGTCGCGCAGTTCATCGAACAGCGCCGGCATCGCCGGACGCTTCAGGCATGGATGGCGGAGATATTCGCAGCGCCGGCGGCGCCGACTGTTCTCCACACCTGGCTCGCGAGACTGCCGCTCTCCCTAATCATCGATAGCTGGTACGACAGTGCCATGCGCACGACCCTCGCAGAGGCCGGTCGAACGGACGTCGTTGAGATACAAGGCGTCACGCGGGCGAACGAATTCGGTGACATTTGGACGAAAGCCTACGACTTGTCTGGGAGCGAACTCGAACCCGGATCAGCCGCAAAGACGGTTCTCTATACGCCTCACGGCAGCATTAGGCCGGCCGCAAACTTTCTGGTCGCGGATTCCGATTATGTCGAAGTGCTCACCGAGATCGATCTCCAGACGCCGATTCCTGATGTGGTGAAGGAACGGCGCACCTATCGAGGCCTTTTCTTCGTCGGTTGCCGTTTCAACGATCAGATGCTGCGCACCTTCGCCCGACAGATCATGAAGCGCTCCAAAGGGCCACACTATGCGGTGATGGATGCGGCAATACTGACCAAGAACGAACGCCGTTTCCTTGCGGCAAGCGCAATTACGGTCATCGATATGCCCTTAGGTGAAGCCGCTGCTCGCCTCGTCGGATCGGGCACTGCTGTAGATGGTGGCCAAGATTTTCGTTAACGGGCGTCGTTAGTTGTGGGTCTCTCGCTTGCCTCAGGAAGCGTCGGAATTCAGTCTGGAACATACACGTGGGTACTGATGCAATTGGCGGCGCGACGAAGCCTCTGAATTCGTCCAAGCATGAGCAAGCGGCCGGGTGGGGCCGTGGCTTCAGCACGCTGCTGCGCATTACCCGCATGAATTTGCGGAACCGGTGGCAGGTCGCCTTCGCTTTCGGATCGACGATCGTAGCGGCAATCCTCCAGCTGCTCATTCCCCAGCTTCTCGGCCAGGCTGTCGACCACACTCAGGTAGCGATTGAGGGCGGTATTGCGGCGATCCCCGCAGAACAAGCGCTCTGGACTTCGGCTCTCCTGCTGCTCGCCGCGAGTACGCTACGCGGCCTGTTCACGATGGCGCAGAACTATTTTGCGGAGGCCGTCGGGCATCACGTCGCGTACGAACTGCGACTTGCTTGCTACGACAAGATCCAACGTCTCAGCTTTTCTTTTCACGACCGGGTTCATTCAGGCGATCTAATCACCCTCGGCATGCTCGATCTCGACGGCGTGCGGATGTATTTTTCCACCGCCCTGGTTCGTATGCTTCTGCTCACCATGCTGATGGGCATCGGCGCCTACACGATGATATCAACCGACCCGGTGCTCGGGGTGATCGCGCTGAGTTTCGTCCCTTTCGCAGCCTGGCGCTCGTCGGTCACACAGCTAAAGCTACGCGCCACCTGGCTCGACCTGCAGGAGCGGCTTTCGGTTCTAGGCCGCGTGATGGAGGAGAATCTCGCAGGCATCCGCGTTGTCCGCGCGTTTTCGGCACAGGCCTATGAGATGGTGAAGTTCGACCGCGCCTCGAAGAACGCGCTCGCCCTCGCCCACGAGCAGGTTGACGTCTACGTGCCCAACACGTCGGCGATGACGCTGTCATTCTTTTTGGCCATGGGGTTGGTCCTCTGGATCGGTTGCAACAAGCTCATCGCGGGCCAAATCAGCGTCGGAACGCTCGCCACGTTCCTTGCGTTTATGACCATTCTGCAAATGCCCGTCCGGCAGATCGGCCTAATGGTCAATGGCTTCGCCCGCGCTTACACTTGCGGCTCGCGCCTCTTCGGTCTGCTCGACCAGGACATCACGATCAGGGATGCTTCCGGCGCCAAACCGCTCGAGATCAGTGAAGGCACTCTGAGCTTCAATAATGTCTCGTTTGTATATCCCGGCACCGGAAACCGCCCCATTCTGAAGAATATCAGCTTTTGCGCCCGTAGAGGCGAAACGATCGCTATCGTCGGTCCGCCGGGTTCGGGCAAATCGACAATCGCTCACCTGATCGCCCGCTTTTATGACGTCACCGGGGGCACCATCACGCTTGACGGGCAGGACATCCGCGCGGTCACCCTTGCCACACTTCGCAAGGAAGTCGCAGTCGTACAGCAGGATGCATTCCTGTTCACTACCACGATCGAGAACAACATCGCTTATGGCGATCCCTGGGCGAAAGAACAGCGAATCGAGCGCGCCAGCGAATCCGCCCAGTTGCACGATTACATCCTCAGCCTCCCCGCAGGCTACAAGACGGTCGTTGGCGAACGCGGCGCCACCCTCTCGGGCGGCCAGCGCCAGCGTCTCACGATAGCTCGCACAATGATGCTGCGCCCATCAATCGTCATTTTCGACGACTCAACGGCCGCGATCGACGCCGCCACTGAGCAGCGCATCCGCGCGGCGATACGGCGATTCGCCAAGGATAGGGTGACGATCATCATTGCCCACCGGCTGAGTTCGCTCAGGCACGCCGACCGGATCCTGTTTATTGACAATGGCGAGATCGTGGAACGCGGCACCCATCAAGAGCTGTTGGCTAAGCGAGGACGCTATAAGGCCCTTTATGATCTCCAGTTGCGCCCGGAAGATGACAGTGCGATCACGCACAGAGGCGCGCCCTGATGACCAAGGGGCACGCCGCCGAACTTGAAATCGAACCTAATGACGGCGGCGGACGCCCCCCGCACGCGGTGGTCGGCTCCCACCGCATCAAGGAGGAGATGTTCGGCAGGGCTTTCGACAAGAGCATCGTTCGACGCATCTGGACTTTCGTTCGTCCCTACCGTGCTAGGGTAGTCATCTCGAGTGCCGCATTGCTGATCTTCGTCGGCACGCAGCTTCTCATCCCCCTGATCATCCGCCGCGCGATCGATCACGCCATAACTCCGGCAGGCGTTGATCGCTCCGCCCTGCTCAGGGCCGCCGGCGCGTTTGCGCTCGCTATTCTGGTTAATTTCGGCGCCGCCTACGCGCAGGAAACCGTAGTCGGAAAAATGGCTGACAACGTCCTCTTCGATATCCGCCGCGCAATGTTTGCCCATCTGCAGAAAGTTTCGCTCTCCTTCATGGACAAGACCGAGGTGGGACGCCTGATGTCCCGCCTTCAAGGCGACGTTAGCTCGATCCACGAATTCGTCGAGACCTCAGTCTATTCCGTAGGAGACATTGCTCTTCTCTTCGGCATCGTTTTCGTGATGCTGTGCCTCGACTTCCGCCTCGGCTTCCTGACACTCTCGGTCTTGCCGGCCCTGTTGATCACCCGCATCGTCTGGCTGCCGCGTGCCCGCGAAGCCTTCATGGCGGCACACGAAACCAATTCGGTCGTCAATGGCGCGCTGGCGGAAGCCATTCATGGCGTGCGCACCGTCCAGTGCATGGACCGCCAGCAGATAAATTTCATGCTTTATGACGACAAGGCGCATGCCGACCTCAGTGCTCACCTGACCGCTGCCAAGTATGCACAGGTGATGGTGCCGATCGTCGATGGCCTCACCGGGCTCGCCATGGCTATCGTCATCGTGGCCGGCGGCTCCATGATCATGAATGGTCGCATCGACTTGGGCGTTTTGGTCGCCTACCTATTCTATATCCAGCGCTTCTTTGACCCAATTCGCTCCCTTACCCTCCAGTATTCGGTCATGCAGCGCGCCATGGCCTCCGGCAAGCGGCTGACCGATGTGCTGGACGTTAGGATCGATGTTCAGGACAAACCGAATGCCAGAGTGCTTTCGCCGGAAATGGATGGCTCGGTCGAGTTCAGGAACGTCACGTTCGGCTACAATCCCGGCCATCCGGTGCTGAAAAACGTTTCCTTCAGGGTCATGCCCAGCGAGACGGTCGCTTTGGTCGGGCCGACCGGTTCTGGTAAATCGAGCGCGATGGCCCTCGTCCACCGCTTCTATGATGTTCAGCAGGGCCAAGTGCTGGTCGGCGGATACGATGTGCGAGATCTCACCCAGGAATCGCTCGGCCGAGAGGTCGCCATGGTGCTGCAGGAGCCGTTCCTGTTCACCGGGACGGTCTTCGAAAACATTCGCTACCACAAGACGGATGCCACGTGGCACAACGTGATCGAGGCCGCCAAGGCAGTCGGCGCCCATGACTTCATTATGAGCCTTGCAGACGGATACGATACCCAGCTCGGCGAACGCGGCGGCAACCTTTCTCTCGGCCAGCGCCAGCTTGTCAGTTTCGCGCGTGCTCTCGTTGCCGACGCCAAGATTCTCGTTCTTGACGAGGCCACCGCCAATATCGACAGCTACACGGAAATGCTGATCCAGAAGGCTCTTTCAAAATTGCTTAAAGGCCGCACTGGCCTCATCATCGCCCACCGGCTCGCCACGATCCGCAGTGCCGATCGCATCATCGTGCTTCAGAACGGCCAAGTCTTTGAGACCGGAAACCACGACCAACTAACGGCCCTGGGTGGGCTCTATTCCAAGCTATACAATCTCAACTACTCATCCTTCGACGACATTCCCGAAAAGAAATCCGATACGGGGGTACAAGCCTCCTCTTCGACCTAATGCAAACTTCTGCGCTGCGACACCAATTGATCTCCAAGCGAATTTCTTGGTCTCGTTGGCGCCTGCCTCTTCCATTTGGCGCATGGCCCCACTGAAACACCAGCGCATGAATTGTCTTGGTTATTGGCTTAGTCGTCCTTTCACAGACGCTTGATCTCGATGCCGTATTTCCTCAGCACGTAACCAATCTGGCGCGGCGTCAGTCCAAGCAGGCGTGCCGCCTTCGCCTGGACCCAGCCACATCTTTCCATCGCTGCGATGACACGTTCGGCATCGGTCGTTCTCGCACCATTTAAGTGCACTGCGCCGGCAGGGCCCAGCGGCGGCTCCCCTGCGGTCTCAGGCGGGACTGCGACGGCGGCAGAACTCCCGGCAGCAGCCGGCGGTATGGCCGGAACCACTGGCACCGGCACGATCGGCCGGGGTTGCAGCGCGAGTTTGCCAGATTTGGCCTTATGCAGCGCCGCAGCGAAGCATTGGCCCTGGTAGCATGCAAAGTCGTCTCTCCCGATTGATGGTCCCGCGGCCAGCACCGCTGTCCGATTCACGCAGTTTTGGAGCTCGCGAATGTTGCCGGGAAAATCACAGTTTATCAGCACTTCAATCGCACTGGGATCGAAGGTCAGCATACTGCCGTTCTCACCGTTGAAATTCCTGAGAAACTCGGCTGCGAGGAGCGAAATATCACTGCGCCTTTCGCGTAGCGCCGGCACCAGCAAGTCAACCACACTGATGCGGTAATAGAGGTCCTCACGAAACTCATTGCTGGCAACTGCCTCTTCCAAGTTCTTGTTCGTGGCGGCAATGATGCGAACATCGACTTTAATGGTCTGGTTGCCGCCGACGCGCTCAAACTCCTGCTCCTGCAGCACGCGCAAGAGCTTTGCCTGGAACGAGGGCGAGATCTCGCCGATCTCGTCCAGGAACAACGTCCCCTTGTCGGCGAGCTCAAAGCGCCCCTTGCGCGAGTTGAACGCGCTTGTGAATGCACCCTTCTCATGACCGAACAATTCGGATTCCAGGACTGTCTCGGTCAGCGCCGCGCAATTGAACTTGATGAAGGGCCGCTTGGCGCGCGGCGACAACTCGTGGATAGCCTTGGCGGCCAGCTCCTTCCCGGTACCGGATTCGCCTCGCAACAGAACCGTAATCTTCGCCTTGGCCACCCCGGCGACCTTCTCGAGCATACCGTGTAGCGCCGGACTGTCGCCAATCATCCCCTTGACGTGAACCTTCTTACGCTCTCGCGCAGGATGCTTGAGCTCGCGGAATTGCCTTTGCAGCCGCTCCTTCTCCGCCATCGGTTGCTCGCGGTCGCAGGCGAATGAGCGATGCAACTTCACTGCCTGTCCAACCAGGTTGGCGATCGCGGGTAGCAGACGGAGGTTGTAATCGAGCCAAGATCTTGACCTGTTGTCCAGTATGCGGTCGATGGTCAGCGTGCCCACGATATTCGCATCGACGCGAATGGGAACGCCGATGAAGGACACTGGCATGTTGTCGGAGACCCCGAGCACGTCCGTGTCGGCGGCACTGAAGGCCGAATGCACCGCTATGTTCTCGGCGTAGAGGGGCGTGTCCGTCGTCACAATCTGGTCGATTGCCTTCCGCGGCAGGTACATCCGGCTGCGCTCATCGCAGCTCTCGCTCCAGCCGGCGCCTATGGTAATGTCCAGTTCGCCATCACCGTCGAAGAGAGAGATCATGCCGTGCCGCATCTGCACAAACGACCGCAGAAGATCGACGACCTTGGCCAACGCGACTTCGAGCCGAGAGTCGGCGGTGAGTGCTTTCGATATTTCGAAGATCCCGGTAAGCGTGCTCTCCTGCGAGGGCACAATGGGGACCGCGTTGTTCGTCTCGGGCTCTGAGCTAGCCCTTTTCGCGTCCTGAAGCGATATGCAGCATGACGGCGTCTCCCCGGCACTCTGTTCGGATTCACGAGCATTGTCTGAGTCTAGCATGTCATCCTCGATCTCGGGCCGCGAAAAGCAACACTCGCGCAATATGGCCTGCAACGCCGCAGCGCGTAGACGCTCCCGTTAAGTGGCGTGCCGCGTTTCAGGCTCCTCCCGAGCGCAACCATACTTTGGTCTACAGACGGGAAGGAGGGAAGCTAGTCAACCGAGCTTTCTTTCATTTGTGAAAGTAAACTCGACGCCCATGAGAGAATCCCATCATGTAATTTTCGGGCAGGTGGCAGGTGGATGTAACGGCCGTGCTCGTCGCTGCCAAGGCTACGGACCTGCGGCCTCGCGCGGGCCCACTACGGCCGCTTCGAATGGCTTCGTAGAAGGCGCAGGCTGACGATAAGCACAACGTCCACCGCACTCCCTGCGCATGGAAAGACCTCGTAACTTTTCGTGTTTCCTTGAGTAGGCGCCTAAGCACACATCGAGCTGACGCGATATAGCTTGCGCAGATCAGGGGGATGTCCCGGTCATTGTTGAAATTCTGAAGGGGCGGCGTTGGTCGCCTCGAGCCTGTAGGCTCGGGGTGTCGATTCCACTGAGGAGAGCAACGCGATGAAAAGGAATATCACATTGCCGACGGCTGCGGCGAGCGGAGCTTTGGAAGAAGCGTTCGCCGACGTTCAGGAGAGCTTCGAGAGGCTCTGCCTTGCGGCCGGAATGGAGGCGCTGGGCGCGATGATGGAGGCGGACGTCGAAGCAGCCTGCGGCCCGCGCCACGGCCGGGTTGAAGAGCGCGAGGCGCACCGCTTGGGCTCGACGCGCGGCCGGATCGGGTTCACGGCGGCAAGGTCGCGGTCGAGCGTCCGCGGATCCGGACCCTCGATGGGCGGGAGATGGCACTGCCGAGCTGGGATCGCGCGATGTCGGAGGACTGGCTCGGCCGCTGGGCGATGAACCTGATGCTGATCAACGTCTCGACGCGGCGGTTCGGACGGGCGGTGCGACTTCCGGAAGGCGATGAGCCGGCGGGTCATGGCAGCGGCGTGTCGAAATCGGCTGTGTCGCGACGCTTCGTGGCCTTGTCGACGGAGAAGCTCGACGCCTTCATGAGCGCGGATCTGTCTGATCTCGACCTCCTGGTCATCCAGATCGACGGGCTGCATGTGAGCGATGATCTCGTGCTCGTCGCCGCGATCGGCATTGACGGCAAAGGCGGCAAGCATCCTCTCGCGCTGGTCGAGGGCGCGACCGAGAACGCCGCCACCGTTCAGGCGCTTCTGGACAATCTCGTAGAACGTGGGCTCGATCCGGCGGTAGCGCGGTTGTTCATCGTCGACGGCGCCAAGGCGCTGTCCAAGGCGATCCGCGCGACTTTCGGCAAGGACAGCCTGATCCAGCGCTGCCAGATTCACAAGGCGCGCAACATCATGGATAGGCTGCCCAAGCAGCTTCACGCCTCGACGCGCCGGGTGCTGCGCCAAGCCTGGGAGCTCGACGACGCCGGCAAGGCCGAAGCTCATCCGAAACCTCGCGCGTCGGCTCGACCAGGATCGGCCAGGCGTCGCGGCCAGCATCCTGGAAGGACTGGACGAGATCCTCACCGTCGTCCGGCCGAAGCTGCCCGTGCAGCTTCGCCGCTCGCTCGCCTGCACCAACATTGCCGAGAACATGATGGGCACGATCCGCCGCGTCACGCGCAACGTGAAGCGCTGGCGCAATAGCAAGATGGCCCTCAGATGGGTCGCAGCCGGCATGATCGAGGCCACCAAGGGCTTCCGCAAGCTCAAGGCTCACAAGCAGTTGCCGGTCCTGGGCGCTGCGCTGATCGCCCATCAGCAGCGCCTCGCCGCAAAGCCCGTTGCTCCGGCATCGAGGGCTGCCTAACATGATATCGCGCAACGTCGCTCAGCCGAAGTTCAACAAGCTTCGGGACATCCCCCAGATCAGCGAGGGGCTTAGCAGGAACCGACGTGCGACCCGGCTGTTCGGCCTAAACCGGAAGGCATACGTCAGATAAATGTGCTCGCAGCCAACGCAGACATCAAGTTTTGTTTAGGGCGCTTTTGAAAGTTGCGCTTGCGACGTTCTGCAAAACTGCGATTGTTTCGCCGAAATATATCCGCCATGTGGATAACGGAAGACATGCGTTTCAAAGGGCTTGACCTAAATCTCCTCGTTGTGCTCGACGCGCTGCTGGCGGAGCGCGGCCTCACGGCGGCGGCCCGCCGCATCAACCTCAGCCAGCCGGCCATGAGTGCGGCCGTCGCCCGGCTGCGCGATTATTTCGGCGATGAACTGTTTACGACAAGCGGCCGCGAACGTTTTCTGACCCCGCGTGCGACAGCACTTGCCCCCGCCGTCCGCGACGCTCTCCTGCACATCCATTGCTCGATTATCTCCTCGGATCCGTTTCACCCAGCTCAATCCGACCGCCGTTTCAGGATCATTCTTTCCGATTTCGCCACGCTCGTGTTTTTTGAGAAAGTCGTGGAGCGTGTTGCACGCGAAGCCCCCGCCGTCAGCTTCGAATTGCTACCTCTCGACGACAACCCCGACGAGCTTCTCCAGCGCGGTGACGTGGACTTTCTAATTCTTCCGGATTTCTTCATGTCGAGCCCCCATCCAAGCGTGGCGCTGTTCGATGAGACACTCGTATGCGTAGGCTGTCCCACCAACAAGCAGTTGCCACGGCAGCTTACATTCGAGAGATACATGTCGATGAGGCACGTCTCGGTCAGGTTCGGGCGTATGCTGAAGCCGGCTTTTGAGGAATGGTTTTTGCTTGAGCATGGTATTAAAAGACGTGTCGAGGTCGTCGTGCATGGCTTCAGCATGATCCCGCCGATGGTGTCCGGCACGGCCCGTATCGCGACCATGCCCTTGCGGCTGGTCAGGCATTTCAAAAAAACGTTCCCCTTGCGGATCGTCGAACTTCCGCTGCCGCTTCCCGCGTTCACCGAAGCCGTCCAATGGCCGGCTCACCACAGCAGCGATCCGGCAAGCATCTGGATGCGGGAGATCATGATGCAGGAGGCATCTCGGATGGCTGCTCCGCTGTGAAACCAAGGGAGGCTCCAGGCGCTCCTGGATTTACTCAGCGTCACGCCACCCACTCTCACGTCGTTGTCAGGAGTGAAGAGACGACGGACTCTGATCCGCGGGTCGGAGCGCCCCTTTCCTGAAGACCGTCGCGTCGCGAAAATTCGCCTCAAGCTTGTCCGACGGACCGAGCCCAGCAATCATAGAAGCCGCAGTGAGTTCCGGCCGGGCTACGGCGGAGGCTCCGATGATGAGGGACGTGAGTCGCTGCCAATTGCGTGAACCTCCGCGCTCGCGCTGCGCAGGCTTTTTGGAAAAGGGCGGATTCGACATGCTTAGCCAGTTGCAAGCCATTCTCCCCGCACAACCCCACCCCACTTCGCAGTAAATAGAAAATTTTTCTCTTTCGAGCTGGTCATAAGGCACAGGTCACGCGATAGAGCAGCGGGTGATCGGTGCGTCAGGTGTTTTGTCCATGCGAGATTTCGGAAAAGTGATAAAATGGTTTGTTTCGATCAACGGCATCCACGCTATGGATAGCTAAAGACATGCGTTTCAAAGGGCTTGACCTAAATCTCCTCGTTGTGCTCGACGCGCTGCTGGGGGAGCGCAATCTCTCGGCGGCGGCCCGCCGCATCAACCTCAGCCAGCCGGCCATGAGTGCGGCCGTCGCCCGGCTGCGCGATTATTTCGGCGATGAGCTGTTTACGACGAGCGGCCGCGAACGTTTTCTGACCCCGCGTGCGGCAGCACTTGCCCCCGCGGTTCGCGACGCTCTCCTGCAGATCCAGTGCTCGATTATTTCCTCGGATACGTTTCACCCAGCTCAATCCGACCGCCGTTTCAGGATCATTCTTTCCGATTTCGCCACGCTCGTGTTTTTTGAGAAAGTCGTTGAGCGTGTTGCGCGCGAAGCCCCCGGCGTCAGCTTCGAATTGCTGCCTGTCGACGACGGCCCCGATGAGCTTCTCCAGCGCGGTGACGTCGATTTTCTAATTCTTCCGGATTTGTTCACGTCGAGCGCGCACTCAAGCGTGGCACTGTTTGAGGAGAGGCTCGTGTGCGTAGGCTGTCGCACCAACAAGCAGTTGCCACGGCAGCTTACGTTCGAGAGATACATGTCGATGAGGCACGTCTCGGTCAGGTTCGGGCGTCTAATGAAGCCCTCCATCGAGGAATGGTTCTTGCTTGAACATGGCCTCAAGAGACGTGTCGAGGTCGCCGTGCAGGGCTTCAGCATGGTCCCGCCGATGGTGTCCGGCACGGCCCGTATCGCGACCATCCCCTCCCGGCTGGTCAGGCATTTCGAAAAATCGTTCCCCCTGCAGATCGTCGAACTTCCGCTGCCGCTTCCCGCATTCACCGAGACCCTCTGTTGGCCGTCACTCCACAACAGCGATCCGGCAAGCATCTGGATGCGGGAGATCATGATGCAGGAGGCATCTCGGATGGCTCCTCCGCTCTGAAACCACGGGAGGCTTCCAGGCGAACTTACATTTGGTACCCCTGCCACTCCTTAATCTGGCGTCAATAGCCGGCGCTGAATGAAGTCAATGCTGGCAGCAAGTGCGCCTGCAAGATCGTCCAGCGTGCGGACCACCTCGATCAGCTCGAACGAGAAGGGTCCCTCATAGCCGCCATCAAGCAGCGCCTGGATCTGGCTGCCATTGTCGGAACCTCCAAGGAAGCGATCCGGGTAAATCCAGAACGTCGGGTCATTCACACCTGAAATGTGCACCAGGCCGGTAAGCTCGGAGAACAAGAACGTCTCCCCGGCCAGGGTGTGGTGGAACGTGTCGTGCACGAGGCGGAACACTGACTGGCCGTCAACCGCGGCAATGGCCTCGGCCGCTTGCTTCTTTGATCGAAGCGAGCAGGTGCGAAAGCCCAGCGGCTCGATGAGACCTATCAGACCGCGCGGCTGGAGGATCGGCTTGAGCGCGTTTAGAGCGACGCGCAGACTGTCATGGCGCTCGCCATTGCACGCCCACGAGCCGTCGTTGACCGGTTCCAGCACGACCGTCTTGGCCCCGCACGCCGCCGCATAGTCGGCGAGCTTGATCGCCGCCGACTGACGCGTGGGAGTCCAGTCGTTGAAGCGCTGCAAGGCGTTGACCGAGATTATGGTTACGCCAGCTTCGGTGGCGGCAGACCGGACGTCCGCAGCAGGAATGGCGCATGCAACAGGATTGCTGAAATGAAGGTCACGGATTTGAACATCGGTTAGGCCCTGGTCACGCGCAAGCGCGAAAAATGCACTGACGTCAAGAGGGGGCGCTGCCATGTGGTTGACCGCAAAGCGGGGAGATACCTGGCGCATGGCTTGGCTTTCCTTTCAGAAGTGCGGCCGCCAGTTTGCCTGTCTGGCTTATGCCGCGCCCCCCAGCGCAGGCCGATGCACAAGCCTGATTGAAGCAAGCCAGTCAATCGAGCGTTCCTTGCATTTATGAAAGGAATTTGGGCTCCGTGATAGAATCACATCAATGTCAGATGTTTTCCGGGACATAGATGTCGAACGGCAGAAATGTCTGGCCCGGCATTTCCGCGGTGCCGGTCTTGATGCCTCGGTCTATGAGTAACATCAGCTCCTGGCAAAGCCGACGCAGTGGAGTGGCGACGGCCATGGTGACGATTTCATCTGCGAGCGCTGCCCGCGTCTCGGGCGTGATTTCATTCACGATCGCGACAAGATCCACACCTTTGCCCTCTTCGCGCAGCGCGGAGATAGCGCCCTCCATGCCTCCGCCGGCCATATAGAAGCCCACGAGCTCAGGTTCCCGCTGAATGAGATCCAGCATGGCTTCGTAAGTGATCTGCCGCTCTTCCAGGTTCACGAGCGTATCGAGCACTTCGAAGGTAGGTGCGTTCTCACGGAAATAGGAACGAAAGGCGACCTCCCGGAGCTCATGCCCCTGGAAACGGTGGCTGCCAACAAACACGGCCACCTTCCCAGGCCGTTTGGCGGCCTTGGAAAACATCCAAGCGGCCGTCCGCCCGACTTTGCGATTATTAAGACCGATGTAACCCTCGCGCACCCCGCAGGCGAAGTCAGAAAGCAGCGAGAACACCGGGATGCCTTTCGCCTTGAGCTCCTCGACCGCTGCCGTGATCTTCGGGTGGTCCGGCGCCACCATGGCGATCGCGTCGCAGCGGTTCCCAAGGCTCTTAAGGAGCGGGATCAGATCCCCGGGCAAATGTGACGGAGCAAATTCGATGAGCGGAATGCCGTGGAAGGATTGGGACAAACTTACCGAGGCCTCGACCTCGCGCGCGAACTCTTGGTAGAAATGCTGGGCCGGGTTTCTCAAGATGAAGCCCAGCCGGTAGCGCGGCAGGTGCCGCTTCAAGCGGTGCGTGATGAGACCGGCAGCATGATAGCCGATCGCGTGGGCTGCTTCGTGGACGCGCCGCGCAGTCTCCTCGCGCACAGGAAGGCGGGCGTTCAGAACCCGATCGACCGTTGCAACACTGACCCCGGCTTCGCGGGCAAGATCGACAATTGTGGGACGTTTGGCCATTATCAAATCTGAATGGTTATGAGCGGTGTGGCTCTATGATCGAGCAGCCTGGGCGGTGATCCCAGACTGCAAGTGAAGGGCTCGGCATGCCCGTGGTCGACATCATTATCGATGGACAGCACTGCGAGCGCGTATCAGCATACGATTCGGTTTGCTTAGGCCACTTATAATATGCACTCACCGCTTTTAACGCTCCTGATGGCATTTAGAGTCGGTTTGGAAAATCACGGATGGGCGTTTCTGCGTAGCATGATGCCGCCCATGGCGACGAGGATCATGGCCTGCGAGACATCGATGCGCTGCTCGTAATCGCGCACGAGGCGTCGCCACCGGATCATCCATCCGAACGTCCGTTCGACGACCCAGCGACGCGGTAGAACCTTGAAGCCTTTCTGGTCGTCGGAGCGGCGGATGATCTCGACGATGAAGTCGAGATAGCAGGCCTTATCCATCAGCTTGAGCCGGTCATAGGCCCCGTCGGCGAAGAGATGCTTGACCCACGGCCAGCGTTTGCGGATGCCGTCGAGTATCGCCTGCGCACCCGCGCTGTCGGAGATGTCAGCGGTGGTCAGGTTGACCATCAGGAGCCGTCCGTCCGTATCGACCGCAATATGGCGCTTGCGCCCGACGATCTTCTTACCCGCGTCGTAGCCTCGTGCTTTTGCATGGGGTGCCTTGATCGACTGACTATCAATCACACCAGCGCTGGGTGAAGGTTCGCGACCCTGCCGCTCGCGGTCGAGCATCAGTTCCACGTCGTGGATCGTCTGAAACAGGAAGCGCCGTGCCAACTCGCGGAACCAGCTATAGACCGTCTGCCACGGCCCAAAATGAATAGGCAACATCCGCCACCCACAGCCTGAGCGCACCAGATAGCGCACCGCGTTGATTACCTCCCGAAAATCCACCTCGCGGGGACGCCCACGCCGACCAGGAACCGGCATCAGTGGCGCGATCCGCTCCCATTCCTCATCTGTCAGATCACACGGATAACGCTTCGTCTTACGCGCGATCTTGGCAACACGGCCACGGCTCTGTTCGGTCCACATCCACGCTCTGAATCAGACTTCATGCGCAAACGAAACCCCTCAAATCCGATTTTCCAAACAGCCTCTTAGCGCCAAGCGCTTTTTCAGGCCAGCGAGGCGATCGTTAGATCTAGTCACGGGCCCGGCCACTTAGCAGGCGCGATGGGCGCACGATCGATCGGCCGGTTTAATGTCTCCGCAAGCTGATGACCGGAGAAGGCGGCTTCCAACTGCGCTTTATCCAATTCGCCCTCCCAGCGGGCGATGACGAGCGCTGCCACCGCGTTGCCGACCAAGTTCGTCAGCGCTCGGCACTCCGACATGAAGCGGTCGACGCCAAGGATAAGAGCGAGGCCAGCGACGGGGACACTGGGTACTACGGCGAGCGTAGCGGCAAGCGTGATGAAGCCCGCACCTGTTACGCCTGCAGAACCCTTTGAGGAAAGCATCGCAACGAGCAGCAGAAGCACCTGATCGACGATCGACAGATCCGTGTTCGTCGCTTGTGCTATGAAGAGGGCGGCCAGCGTCATATAAATATTGGTGCCGTCCAAATTGAATGAATATCCTGCCGGGATGACGAGACCCACGACAGAACGTTTGGCGCCAGCCCGCTCAATCTTCTCCATGAGCGAGGGGAGCGCGGCCTCCGAAGAGGACGTTGCCAGAACAAGCAGCAGCTCTTCCTTGATGTAGCGAATGAGAGAAAAGATGGAGAAGCCGTTGTAACGGCAGACCGCGCCGAGCACCCCGAACACGAATAGGAACGCGGTGAGATAGAACGTCGCGACCAGCAGGGCGAGGTTGACCATCGAACCGATTCCATATTTGCCGATGGTGAAGGCCATCGCGCCGAAAGCCCCGATCGGTGCGGCCTTCATCAGAATGCCGACCAGCTTGAACACCGGCGCGATGAGCGCCTGGAGCAGAGAAAGCACAGGCTTCCCCGTGTCTCCGCCCTTTGCCAGAGCGATGCCGAACAGAACCGAGAAGAACAGGACCTGCAGGATGTCGCCCTCCGCGAAGGCACCGACGACCGTTGACGGGATGATGTTCATCAGGAAGCCGATCACCGACTGCTGGTGCGCCTTTGCGGCATAGGTGCTCACCGCCTGGGCATCGAGCGACGCCGGATCGATGTTGAGGCCGGCGCCGGGCTGAACGACATTAGCAACTATGAGGCCGACGATCAGTGCCAGCGTCGAGAAGGTTAGGAAATAGAACATCGCCTTCCCGGCGACCCGGCCCAACTTCTGAAGATCGTTCATGCCGGCGATGCCGGTCGCAATTGTCAGGAAGATGACAGGCGCGATGACCATCTTGACGAGCTTGATGAATGCATCTCCGAGTGGCTTCACGCTTTCGCCGATCTCCGGATAGAAATAGCCAAGTGCGACGCCAAGCGCGATTGCGGCAAGCACCTGCACGTAAAGCCGCGCAAAATGGGGTTTATGAGGGCCTGCGTTCGCGCTGCGGATCTCTGGAGCTAACACTGTCTCTCTCCCTGACCGGGTCGGGGCGGGCGCTTCCTCCCTTCCCAGGCTTCTCCCACGCGGCGCCCCGGTCCAACGCTGCTGCCATCTCGGCCGCAAGTGCCGTGCCAAATGAAAACCTTCGCCAGACGCCCCTCAGGCTTGCGTTTTGCCAGCAGTTGGATGACCCCGCATTTTCCGTCTGGTTTGCGGCACCTGAGCGGAGCATTGCGTCGAAGATCGCCGAGCCACTTGTTTCCCGACGTGCTCTTCATAGCTCCCTGCGGCAGAAGACGGACGTTTCCGCCCTCATTGATTCCAGTCGCAGGCCATAAACCGAGTGGGGTGTCGCTCTCACTTGACCTCAAGTTGCAACCCTCACAGCATAAGTCAGGTTGGTTGGGTGTTTGTTCCGCCCCCTGCTACGGGCGTCAGATGATCGGCGCGAGGGTGGGGCCCGCTCAGCCCGCCAGACGAAGAAACTCGTCGAGTCAGGAGGGCTCAGACACGCCTACCAAACATTCCCACGCCACCGCCGCCGATCTCAAATGGAGGCTCTCCCCGTACGGCTCCATTTGATGGCACTCCAGCGGTTCTCCATACGGTCTACGTCAGGTCCGACAAGATCGGCATTACGCCGGCGTCAGCCAAGATGCACTTCGACAGTAGCGCCGCGCTTCAAAGCCGGGCGACGTTCCCAACCTGTGGCGCGACAATTCTGGGTTCTTCCGCATATTTGGTGCAGGTGCGTCGTTCCCTTGGTTCCCCCGTCTGTTTCTACGGTCGTTAGGCGGCTGCCAGCAGCCTGTTTCTCAGCAGCGGATACCCGGAGCGCCCATACATCTGGCGCTTGATGGTCTTGAGACGGTTGATCTGTCCCTCGACGGGACTGGTGCTCCAGGGCTGGGTGATTGCGGCCCGAACAGCCGCAATGTCACGGCCGATGCCTGCTGCAAGGGAAGCCAGTTCGCTGTCCGTGGCGTCCTCGATCAATTGCTCGAGGCCGGCATCATCGTCGCCGCGTATCAGTGCAGCGAAACGTCGAGCCAAGTCACCCGCCTTCAAGAGTTCCGGCGCGCAGTCACATGGTAGACTATGATTGGGTTGCACCATATTCCGTTGATGACGATGATTGGGTTGCACCGAGCTTTGCTGCTGCCGATTGGTGGCATCAGTCGATCCACCCCGACACTCACCTTGACCGCTACATCAGCCTAGACATGGCAGTAGGCCGAGACGTCGTGATCAACGATGCCACGGCCATCAACCTGCATGGCGGCTTCAAGTACACCAACGTGATGTGGAGCGCCTATGGCGGTTCGTTCGTCTATAGTGAGATACGCTTCCGCGACACTCGCGGTAAGTTCCAGGACGGCGAACTTGGCATCAGTTACGAACAGCGCTATCCGGGCGTTTTCCTTGGTGCGGAATCGATCACGAAATTCGGCAATTTGACGCTCTCGGGTCTGCTCCGCGGCGGCCTTACCATCGACGCAAACGATATTGACCATCACTGGACGGGCAAGCCTCGGCTGTTTGAAGATGCCTTCGGTGTCATCCCCTTTATCTCGGTCGGCGCCAAGGCCGATTTTCAAATGACCGAACGCGCCAGCCTCTTCCTAGCCGGCAATTTCGATAAGTACTTCCGCCAGAAAGGCGATACCACAATGTGGGGCGCCGAAAGCGCGATCTTCAAGGATGGCGCTGGCATGGAGTTCTATGCCTTCACCGTGTCGGCCGGCTTCAAGCTGACGTTTTGAGCGCAGTCATGTCTGGCGCCGAGCACGTAAGACGATGCGTGGAATAAGGACGCACAATGTATCTGCGCGCAATCCATTTCAATCGCAAACCTGCAAAATGAACAGCGTCGATCCGCTCGACTGGCTCTCGCAGACCTTGACCCGCATCGCTCAAGGCTGGCCGGCATCCGAGATCGAAATGCTCATGCCTTGGAACTTTAGGCCTGACGTTATCGGCTGACCGCTTACGCAAGGTGGCTACCGTCGCCCAGGTTCGTCCACCGCCTTGGCTGCCGGCGAATAGACTATTCTTTCGCGTGATTGTCTGGGCCCTGATTGCACGCTCGACGATATTGGAGTCGATTTCGATGCGACCGTCCATCAGAAAGCGTTCCAGCGCCTCCCGCCGGGTGAGCGCGTAGCGGATCGCCTCGGCGGTCTTGGATTTTCCGGAGACCTTGCCCAGTTCCGCTTCCCATAGATAGAAGAGGCTCGCGACAATGGCCACGGACTTTTCCTGACGCAGCGCGGCGCGGCTTCCGGCATCCTTGCCGCGAACCTCGTCCTCGAGCTTCCACAATTCGGTCATGGCGATGATCGTTACCGTCGCGGCCTGCGAGACCCCGCTGATGTGCAGGTCGTAGAATTTGCGCCGCAGGTGAGCCCAGCACCCGGCGAGCCGGATTGTTTCATTGCTGCCGGCTTTGGCCCGTGCCTTGACCAGGTTGGTATAGGCCGAGTAGCCATCCACTTGCAGGATACCGCTGAATCCGGCGAGGTGGCGCGCCACGCAATCCGCACCTCTGCTGTCTTCAAAACGATAGGCAACCATTGGCGGACTGGTTCCGCAATAGGGTCGGTCATCCCGTGCGTAGGCCCACAACCAGGCTTTCGTGGTTTTCCCGGAACCAGGGGCAAGGGTGGGCAAGGTCGTCTCATCGGCGAAGACCCTTTCGCCCTCCTTGATGCGCTCCAGTATGTAATCAGCAAGCATCTGCAGCTCGAAGCCCAGATGCCCCATCCATTGCGCCATCAACGACCGGCTGATCTCGACGCCGTCGCGCAGATAGATCGCCTCCTGCCGATAAAGCGGGAGGCCGTCGGCGTATTTGGAGACGGCGATATAGGCGAGCAGCCGCTCCGTCGGCAGGCCGCTTTCGATGATGTGCGCCGGCGCCAGAGCCTGGACCACGCCGTCACGGCCCCGGAAGGCGTATTTGGGACGGCGCGTGACGATGACCTGGAACTTCGGCGGCACGACGTCCAGCCGCTCGGATCGATCCTCGCCGATCAGAACCTTTTCAAGCCCCTCGCAGTCGCCCGGGATTTCCGGCTCGACGACCTCCTCGATGCGTTCGAGGTGGGCAGCAAAGCCCTTGCGCGGACGCGGGGCGCGCTTCGGCTTGTTCCCGACCGCGCGGTCGAGTTCGCTCCGGATTTCCGAAAGGCCGGTCTCGACCTCTTCGAAGGCAAAGGAGGCCTGCTCGTCGTCGATGGCCAGGCGTAGCCGCTCGGAACGCGTGCCATGTTGCGTGCGCTGTAAAACTTTCAGGATTGACGTGAGATTGGCGATCCGCTCGCTGGCGCTTTTCTCGACAGCTTTCAGCCGGGCGACCTCCGCCTCAGATGCTGCGATCCGAGCGTCGGCGACTGCGATCCGGGCCTCGCTTGCAGCCTGCTCGCGAGCCATGGAAAGGATCATCGCCTTCAGCGCATCAACGTCGTCGGGAAGGGCAAGACCCGGTAGAACCATGGCAAGCAACAGAGCACAAAAACAGCCGCTTTCCCAACCGTTCCAGCCGCATGATTCATCTTGCCGCAGGCCGGTTTCAGCCCGTCGATAACGGCCGCCTGACCCTGGCCGGACGAATCTTTTTCCAGTCCAGTCCGGCCAGAAGCGCCATCAACTGGGCGTGGTCGAGACGCATGCGCGCGGCCGATATCCCCGGCCAGCAGAAGCTGTGATCTTCCAGAGTCTTCGAATAAAGACAAACCCCGCTGCCGTCCCACCACACGATGCGAACCCGGTCCGCACGCTTCGAACGGAATACGTGAAGTGCCCCCGAGAATGGGTCCAGGCCGCCATCCCTGACCAGCGCCATCAAAGATGCCGCGCCCTTGCGGAAGTCGACCGGCTGGCACGACACGTAAACCACCACACCGGAAGCGATCATGCCTTACGAACCGCGCGGATGATCCTCGCCAGGCGATCGGGATCGACATCGCCGCCGGCGCGCACCACTGCGTCGCCAATGACGATTTCCACCGTGTCGCTGCCCACCGCTTCAAAGCGCGTGAACTTCGCCGGCTTGCTCGCTCCCTCCGTCAGTGGCGCAACCATGCCCGACGAAAGCGCCTTGCGGCGCCACGCATAGAGCTGCGAGGGGTCCAGCCCCTCGGAACGCGCAACCGCCGACACATTACCCCCTGGCGAGAACGCTTCGGCGACAAGCCGTGCCTTCTCTTCGTCCGACCGATGGCGCGGCTTGCGTCGGGACGGCACAGGCTCCGCCGTCAAAATCTCGAATGTTCGATGATGGCTCATACTGTCGCTCATAGGATTCTCCGCATGATTCATGCTGAAAATGAGCGATCAACCGCCTGCACGCTACGTGGGGATGCCTACGCGCTTACGCTGGACCGGCTTCGTCGTGAAGAACTCCTATGCCGCCAGCTAGGAATTCCATCGCAGCGGACGATGATAGGAGCATGGCGTGGCCCGCGCAGTCATGATGTCCATCTGCTCGTCCCTCAATCCGAATATATGTTGCGTCGTCCGAGGCCACGCTTTTTCCGGCGGCGCGAAGCGCGTGATGCGTGTCCAAAACCTGACAGCGGCAGAAAACATGTCGGGTTCAATACAACCGGCCATCTTGGCCACTTGGAGGTTTTTCAAAGCGCAATCATGGGCTTATTGCGCGCTGAGCGTGCTGGCACGGCCTTTGCGAATTGAGATGCGGCAACACTGAGTGAAGGCTGACTGCATGCAGACGAACAAGACGAGCGATGCTCTCCTTTCCCGTGTTGCCCCGCCTGAGGGAAACAAGCTCGCGCATAAAGCGCGCAACCTTTCGCAATAGCTTTGGAGAGCAACATGATATTGCAGATGGGGTCCCCGGCTCCTTCGATCAAAGTGGAGGACTGGCCGCGTGGCCAGCCCCTCACGAACTTCCAGCCCGGCAAAGTGTACATCGTCGAATTTTGGGCGACTTGGTGCGGACCATGCGTGGCGGCGATGCCCCACCTGGTGCAGCTGCAGGAGAAATACAAGGACAGCGGACTTGAGGTCGTCGGCGTCGCGGCTGATGAAGACGCTCCAACGGCCGAAGAGGCCCGCACCAAGTTGGACGCGTGGTTGACCGAAAAGTGCTCGAATCTGAACTATCGGATCGCGTTCGACCACACAGGCGAAATGAACAAGCTTTGGATGGAACCCAGCTTGTCCGTCGGGATTCCGGCCTCGTTCGTGGTCGACCGAGACGGCCACATCGCCTTTATCGGCGACCCGGCGGACCTCGAGGACGTTTTGCCGAAGGTTCTTAACGGCAGCTGGCGCAGCAGCGATGAAGCGAAAGCCGCCGATACACGGCGAGTCGCTAGTAACCAACGCACAGCACGCGAACTATCGCTGACCATGCCGATATACGCCAAACTTCGGCCGGCGATGGAGGCCGAGGATTGGATGGCGGCACTCACGGCCATCGAAGAAGGCCTCGCCTTAATGCCAGATGATAGCGGGTTCCGGGAAACTCATGCGAATCTACTGCTTCACAAGCGGCGCGACATGCGGGCCGGCTTGCCAGCCATGCGCCAATTAGTCGAGGACGCGATCGACAAAAAATTCGAGGCCGTGTCTTGGATGGTCATGGCCCTGAACCAACTCTTCGATCCGGAAATGGACAACTCCCATCTCCCCCGTGCTGAGCGCTTTGCGATGGGCGACAAGCTCTCGGAACAGATCCTGACACTGAATCCCCCACAAGGCGACGGACCCCTTAAATTCCGTTGGTACCTCCCGGTCGCTCAGTATTATTACGAGAGCGGCAACAAGGATCGCGCGATGGAGTTGATCGAGGTGGCATTGAAATCTCTGGGTGATCCGGAGACAATGCCGGACCACTTCAAACAGTACTACCTTAGCCCATTGCTCCAAGCCCTGGCCAACTACACGGGTGAGCACGCCTGTTACGCGGATCTTTGCGTGGTTCCGCAAAACAAGACTTCCGAAACTCAAACCGCAGTCGCCTCATGAGCAAAGATCGCAAAGGGATGACAATTGGAATTGAACCCTGGCCAATTCGTCCAGTTTCTGCGGCGGGCCCGCGGTAAGTATGTCCATTGCAGCACAGGGCGCATCGCTTGCCGCAGGTTGGAGTTCAAAACTTGCGATGCCCTCCGGCTGCATCGCGGGAGACGGGATACTCGACGCGATTCTGGCCGCGGTGGAAGACCCCGCAGTCGAGGACCTCTTCAAGATCGGCCAGCGGGACATAAATTGCGTGGAATCGGCCGCCCGGAGCCGGACGTCGGCTGCGCAAGTGTGCCCGAAGCAGGGGTCCCCGAAAACAGAAATCCTCCTTCGAGGACGAGGACTGAAATTGAGGAGAAGGTGAAATGTCTGATGCCGCGGTTAGCCCTGCTGTAAACGAGCACGAGGCGGCCCTTGCCACCCCGTTTGTCAAATGCCTCGTGCGGCTGATCCGTGCTCAAGACTTCGACGGCTCATGGCGAGGCAAGGCTGACACCGAGCTGCTGGCCGGCTTCATCATCACGAAGGAACAGCGCCGTGCCATCCCCATCATCGGCGATCCTGATCCGGACGTGCTGTGGAGGCTGGACATGTTTTACACCGCCGTCAGTCTTGCGATCGAGGAGCGCTCCGGCCTGATCACATCGCCAATGAAGGAGATGAAACCGATGGGGGCTTCGGGCGCCTGGTTTCCACGGCCGGGCGGTTGGTCGTTCTGTCGAGACGTCCACCGGTTTGGCTTCGAGACGTTCCGGAAACTCGCGGAGGCCGGTACGAAACTGGTCGACGATGCGACTGCAGCTATTGGCTTCCCGCCGTGGCGCGGCCGTGAAGAAACCGATTTCGAGGAGGATTTATGTCAAACCTGGATGAGATGGGGAAGAAAGTCCGAAAGCTTCAGCTGCGCGCGGCAGTTGCGAAGATGAAATTGCGCGACCTTGCAGAGGATCTCCCGGTCCAATGGACTGAGCTAGAGGAGGTTGCCGAGAAAGCGTACGCCGTTTTTGCCGAGTTGGATGATGCCAAGAGAGAGCTCGCTGCAATGAAGAATTTACGATGAGGAGCACATTCACCACCCGCGACGGCTCCATATGGATGCCGGAATATCTGACCGCTATAGATGGCAGGACTTGTATCGGCTGCGGCCGCTGTTTCAAGGTCTGCTCGCGCGAGGTCATGCACCTTCACGGCGTCGATGACGCGGGTGAAATCCTCGGCGTCTGCGACGGCGAGGACGACGACTTCGATGGCAAGCTCAATCGCATGATCATGGTTGTCGATCATGCCGGCCGCTGCATTGGCTGCGGAGCCTGCGCCCGCGTTTGCCCGAAGAACTGCCAGACCCATGTTGCGGCCGACCAGGTCGCAGCATGATCTGGCGGACAAACCAGGAGAACGGCGTGCAGCGCGAGCGAGGATCCCCCAAAACCCCACACGGCCAACGCGACGCCGGCTAGACCAAGGCGACAATGCATTGCGCGCGTGCGAAGGTCAAAGCGCGCAATGGCCATGCCTGCGATCAACAAAGGAACCCAGGTCAACGCGGGATAGTAGCCGCTGACCAGGAGCTTGAACACCTCGGGGTCCGAGCTCTCGGAGCCAAACATTGGGAGAAGGAGGAACCGCACTTGCGGGAGAACCAATGTTGTCGCCGCGGCGAGCAAACCGAGCTGCTTTGCGTTCAGCCGATATAGCGGCAGGACCAACAGGAAGCAGACTCCGTAGTATGCCAGGATGACGTAGACCGGCGCCTTGAGGTGGGTCAGGATTTGGCCAAGGGCGAGCAAAATAAGGGCACGAATTGCGACTTTGGCAATGGCCTGTCTACCGGCTACCCCCGATCGCGGCGCGTTGCGGCCGGTAATGAGGATGAGCGAAAAAACCCGTTAATACGGCAAACAGGACGGACGAGCGCCCATAGGCGAATTGCATCACACCCCCGACCAGTCCTTCGCCCCCGCCGGGTCCGACATGGACGGCATACATGCCGAAGACAGCCAAGCCGCGAGCAAGGTCGATGCCGGCCAGACGATTTACGGCCAACCCATCGCTCGCGCCCGCAATCGCCGCGTTCTTCGGCTTGCGGTGCCGCTGTGCCATGGTGGGTTCCTTCCTTGGTTGTGTCGATCGCGTCACCCGCGACAGGAGAGCCGTCGGTTGCTGCCGGCGTCTCACCCTGAAGAGTTCAAAGATCGTGCCAATCTGGCGGACCGAGCCGGCGACAGAAGTTTATGCTTCGTTTTCAAGCCCATAGCCTGCGGCAATCACAGACTTGAGTCGCCGAGCCTGTGGCGGGGACCTGACAACCCCGACAAAACGTGTCGCGGAGCCGACGTTTTCCACGGATGGCGGGCCTGAGAGATCACTGAACCGGCGGCGAGAGGCGCAGCGACAGCGGATTATCCGGGCCTGCGATAGTCTATGGTGGCGAGCCAGAGAACGTTTGTTATGGAGCTCTCTTTGCGGCTCCCAAAAGGATCCCTCCCAAAACATGAAGGCAGCGCCGTGGAGCAACCTAAGAAGGGTTGGAATGCCTGCACTGGCCTCTTTCTAAGAGCAGCTGGGCGAGGCGAGCGGTGGAGATCAGAACCGGCGCCTCAGTGATCGCAGCCAGCTTCAGCCCTTTGGTGAACCGGCATGCCCCTCTAGAGCGTTTCCTACTTTGAGAGAATCGTAGGATTCCCAAATCAGGCTGTTTGTGATTCAAGACGCAGGCTGGGTTGGAGGCCAGCATCTAATGACGCGAGCGCTTTCAAACGATCTTCGTGAGCGTGTTGTTGAAGCAGTTGGCGCAGGCGAGAATTGCCGTACCGTGGCATCGCGCTTTGGCGTTGCAGTTTCCTCTGTCGTGAAGTGGTCGCAGCGCTATCGAGCGACCGGCTCGGTGGCGCCGGGCAAGATGGGCGGACATCGCAAGCGCATTCTTGAGCCGCATCGGGCCTTCATCGTGGAGCGGATCAATCAGACCTCTGAGCTGAGTTTGCATAGGCTGAAAGACGAGTTGGAAGCGCGCGGGGTCAAGGTCTCGCACAATACGATCTGGATGTTCCTGCGCCGCGAGGGCCTGAGCTTCAAAAAAAACACTGTTCGCCCTTGAGCAGGCCCGCGCTGATATTGCCCGCAGGCGCCAGCGATGGCGATCTTGGCAGACCGGTCTCGATCCACAGTGCCTGGTCTTCATCGATGAGACCTGGATCAAGACCAACATGGCTCCGCTGCGCGGTTGGGGGCCGAAGGGCAAGCGGCTGCGCGGCCTGGCGCCGCACGGCCACTGGCGCACGCTGACCTTCCTTGGCGCGCTGCGCTGGGATCGGCTCGCAGCACCTTGTGTCTTCGACGGACCGATCAACGGCCAATGCTTCCGCGCTTATGTCGAGCAGCAGCTCGTCACCGTTCTGAAGCCCGGCGACATCGTCGTCATGGATAATCTGGGAAGTCATAAGTCGGCGGCCATCAGGCAGATGATCAAGGCTGCCGGCGCCAGGCTTTGGTACCTGCCGCCTTACTCTCCGGACCTCAATCCGATTGAGCAGGCCTTCGCCAAGATCAAACACTGGATGCGCCAGGCTCAGAAACGCACTGTCGAGGAAACTTGGCGCCACATCGGCCACCTCGTCGAAACCATCGAGGCAGCCGAATGCAAGAATTACTTCGAAAATGCGGGATACGCTTCCGTCAAAACATGAAATGCTCTAGCCACCGTGCCAGATCACCTTCAAGATCCGCCGAAACAGAAAAGAAGTCCCAAAGGATCGGGTTTCAGTGCCTTCTGGACCTGCAGAGCCGGCGCGCGCAAGCCCTTGCGCCTCGGTGTGACCAGTGACAAGCACACCCGGCCGGAATTGAGACCGTCGGATCACCGGGGCGGTCCACCTGAGTCGAAATGGACTGGGCCGAGATGGAAGCGCGTCGTGCTCGAGGGGCGCATCGCTAAGGTGGCCTGGCGGGGGGCAGGACGCCCGAAAGGGGCCGCACGTATGCGGCACCTTCGGCGCCGTGCAAGAGCTCAGCATTGAAAAACCAGCACAAGGCGAACTCTGGCCGCAGAACATTAGCCGCAGCACCCACTCTCATCTTCTTCGGCTCTTTGCCCTCTTGAGGTTTTCTCACTGAGGCCGAGAAGGCGGCTATTGAGACGGCTCGACAATGTTCGGGTGTCGCCGAAGACCATCTCCACATCCTCGCGCGAGACGACATCACTGCCATCCCGTGCCAGGCTCCGTTGAGCCAAACGACGGACCATCTCCTTGACATAGGCCGCGCTGCTGTTCTCCGAGCGTGCGACGGCATCCGCCAGCGCCCCGTCTTCGAAGACGAGCGCACGACCATACAGCGCGATCAGCCGCTCGCGGCAACCGGCGTCGGGAAGCGGGATCTCAATTGCTTCGTCCACGCGGCCTGGGCGCGAGGCGAGCGCGTCCTCAATGTCCTCCGGCCGGTTCGTCGTTAGGAGGAAGAGGATATCTGCATTTGGTTCAAGGCCATCGATCTCGTTCAACAGACGGTTGAGCAAGCATTCGGCTTTTGAGCTGTAAATGTTTTCTCGCGACCGACCCACCAGATCCACGTCTTCAAGTACGACGATGCTCGGCTGAAGGGTGCGGGCCAACGCGATGTAGCACGCAATATCCGTTGTCTGCTCAGCCGTAACCAGAACGGTAGTGCGTCCGGGCAGGTTGGCAGAAACATAACGGATGACGTGCGTCTTGCCTGTGCCAGGGGGACCATAAAGCAGAATACCCTTTTGCGCGTGTTGGCCGAGGCGCTTCAACCCCTCTCGGTGTCGATCAAAGTCGAAGACGTTGGCATCAAGACGCGCCATAGTTGCCTCCGAAAGCACCACGTCGTTCCGGGGTACGGCGGGAAGGCGATGAACCCGAATCGTTCCCGGCATCCCGGAGTTTCGTGCATCGAATTCGAAAGAGAGAACCTTGTTGCGGTAGTATCGCGAGCTTTCGCCTGCCGCCTGGATTTTGCTCAGAAATCCGCGCGAGAAGGCGCATGCCTGCTCGCCAGGCAGATAGGCGATTTCCACTTGAACCGTTCGGCCGCCCCAGTGGTCAAAAAACTGCGATAGGAGGATCGCGACAGGCTCTTGGCCCACAAGGAACAACCAGAGGCCATTGTGCAGAGACGCGTAGGGCACATCTTCGCCGATATCGATGTCCTGATATTGCAAGGGTGTCAGCGCAACGGCGTCACCGTCGCGAATCACCATGTCCGACAGCTTCATGGCTTCGAACTCGTCCCACTGGTGGACGCCGATGAGCTTGGGAGATAAAGTCGTAATCTGCTCTTCAATGACCGTTTGAAGGTCAGGCAGCATATGGGCAGCAAACTTTCGGCGCGAGCTAGCGAGACCCGTCAAATCATCGGTTTTGAAATGCCGATTTAGTGCCTGCCAGGCATAGCGATCGATATCGGTCACAGCTGAATCCTTTTTTGCGGTTGAGGGAAGAACGATTCGACTGCATCATTTGTCGTTACGGCGCCGAGCTCCCCCGAATCGCTCCCACCGGCAAGATTATGGAAGCAATTTGCGTGCCCGGTTGGCGCTCCGTTGGCGTTCCACCGCTTCCCGCTAGCCAGCGGCGCTTCTTGGCGACCTTTCGGTCGGCCTTGCGACATTCTAGTCCAGTTCCGGACACAAGAAGGTCTCGATACGCACGCTCGGCGAGACCAAATTGGAACCCCAAGCATGTAAACCTCCCACCCCAGCCCAATTCGATGCTCATCGAAGGCGCTTGCTGAAGAGCGGCTGGCCATTGGGGTGCTGCCACGGGCGTGCGTTCGCGCTAGTCGCGGCTCTGCGTACACAAAAACACGCTAGGGTAGACACTGTGCAATCGCTGCAATGCCCCCCGTGTGCGGTATTGCATGGGGTTGCGCTGTCTGGTCCGTCTTTTGCCAGCCGGTGCGGAAGCGTGAAATTCCGCGCTACACAGGACTTTTGTTTCAATGCGATGACCTGGGCGGCCATAGCGCGCACCCTACCTTGGCGAACACGTCGTCGAAGCCAAAGCGTTTGTGCAGAAGCATTTCATTGGAAATGGCATGCCGCTTGCTCCTCGTGCTTAGAGCCCATCAAACCAGGAAGAAAGCGACTACCGGACCATGGTTGACACGCGAAGCCCTAAACGATCGACAAAGGCGACGGTGGTCGTCATCGCTGAAGACCGGGACATCGTCCGGTTCGGAGATCCGTCCTCGGAGGTCGCTTTGCAGATGGGGTCCGATGCCGACACGCCAGATGATGCTCGCGCATTTGCCCTGTACCGGTCCGCATCTGCATGTCAGTGGCCAAGAGGCTCCTCAAAGTTTCGCCAGAGCCCACGTCGGCCGGAAACAGGCAAGTCCACCCAATACGCTGAACCAGTTCAGCTACGCCGGTCTGTGGCGTGGAGACTCACATTTGCGGCTCATACGCTTATCCCGCTACTGGCCATTTCCGGCTGCCAAGAGTTTCACCCCGGGCATGAGCAGTGGGTGATCCATGCCGGTTCCGGCGCCGCAGTCGCGGTAGGACGGATCGAGCCGCTCGAAAGTCCCCTCATCCCTCACATCGATACCGCTCGGGTGAGGAACATCTGGAGCCGGACCGTTCCCATGGATCGGGAGCCGCGTGGCATCATCTCGCGCCTGGTACGGGGCCCCAGCGCGGTACTCCCGCCAGCTCAGTCCAGTGCGCCAGTTTTTCTAGAGGAGCAAGCTGAATGACCGTTCAAAAAAGGTTCCCTTCGTCACGTTTCTCACGCGTGTTCGCGACACCACGCAGGATCACCGTCGCGCAAAATCGCCGGTAGCTTTCAGGCTGCTGTCAGCTAGGGCTGGCAAAAGGGGGGTGTTATCGGAACAACCAATCAGGAGACCTTATAAAATGAGAACTTCGGCCCAACTCGGCCAAGTTGGCACGAGTCTTGAAGCCCTTCGGTTCGAGGCGGCGAGAGCTGCCGACCGGCATTCATGTCGCGGGCAGCCGCGATGAATCGAACAGAAGAAGGAAAGCTACATGTCGGGCCTGCACAGTTTCGAATCGGAGCAGACAAACGAGCATGGCGGACCAGGTTCTCATCGTCGACGGCGACAGGGTCGCCTGTCCGCCCTGCTGAAGATGAAGCAATACTACACAGAGAAGTAACATGAAAAACAGACTTCGCGTATTGGCAATGGCGGCTATCATTGCCTCTTCCCTTCCATCCTTTGCACTGTCAGAGATTTACGAATGTTGGATCGATGTCGAAAATCACAGTGACGTTGCCGTAGAAGAGCTCCACATAAAGCCCATCCGCGCCAAGCGCTGGGGTCCGGATCTTCTGGGTTCGTCCTACTTGGATCCAGGCTCCGAGATCATGGTGGAGCGGCCGGGCGGCTTGTGCCGCTTCGATGTGCTGATTGAGTACGAAGATGGCCGCAAAAAGGTCATCCGGGATATCAATCTTTGCGAGGAGGACGCTCTTAAAGTCTGACCCGCAACGCAAAGGGAAAGGTCAGCCTCGAGGCTGACCTCAGACCGCTGACAAACCCCGTCGAATTTCGGCGGGGTTTGTTTTACGTCATTGAAGTGCTTTGGGAAGGTTGCGTCAGGAGATTTTGACAGGTTGAATGCTTTTTGGCTTGGCACGCTACATGCGCGCTGTTCAGCAAACGCGCGGACTGAGTGGTCCCACCGCCACGAGAGCCGCTGACTTACGCCACCTCCCAAGGCGTACCCGGCCCGGCAGCGAGCTCAGTCTCCTGCCGGGCATACGTGTTCAGACTTACTCGCGTTCAGAACGGCTGGAACTTTAGTGGGAGAAGCGAAATAGGGGGTCCAGAGGAGCACTTTACCAAGCATTCACGCCTTCTTCATTGAGCCGCGCGGCGATCTTCTTCGCCGCGATATCGAGGGGTCGGCGGAACGTCGAATACGCCAGCCGAGGCGCTCGCGCAGGGACTGGCCTACCGCGGTAATCCCAAAAGGCTGGTGACGATGCCGATGTAGAAGCCAATTATTGTTCTGAGCATGCTGTCAGCAAATGTGATCTTACCCGCGTCCTTTGTGAACAAGAAAACCGCCAAAGTGCGAAGAAAAAGACGGTTATCGAAATGATTACTCCTGCCATTATGTAAGGACGAAAAAACATCGATGTTTATATCTGGTCCCTTAGGTGCAGCAAGCGCCACCGACACTGGCATGAAGTTGCTGGCTGCGTGTAAGTTCGACACGTATCTCAACAGTATCCTGTCAGCTTCTCCTGCTCGAACGACAAGAGATCTCAGAGTCGGTTTGGAAAATCACGGATGGGCGTTTCTGCGTAGCATGATGCCGCCCATGGCGACGAGGATCATGGCCTGCGAGACATCGATGCGCTGCTCGTAATCGCGCACGAGGCGTCGCCACCGGATCATCCATCCGAACGTCCGTTCGACGACCCAGCGACGCGGTAGAACCTTGAAGCCTTTCTGGTCGTCGGAGCGGCGGATGATCTCGACGATGAAGTCGAGATAGCAGGCCTTATCCATCAGCTTGAGCCGGTCATAGGCCCCGTCGGCGAAGAGATGCTTGACCCACGGCCAGCGTTTGCGGATGCCGTCGAGTATCGCCTGCGCACCCGCGCTGTCGGAGATGTCAGCGGTGGTCAGGTTGACCATCAGGAGCCGTCCGTCCGTATCGACCGCAATATGGCGCTTGCGCCCGACGATCTTCTTACCCGCGTCGTAGCCTCGTGCTTTTGCATGGGGTGCCTTGATCGACTGACTATCAATCACACCAGCGCTGGGTGAAGGTTCGCGACCCTGCCGCTCGCGGTCGAGCATCAGTTCCACGTCGTGGATCGTGTGAAACAGGAAGCGCCGTGCCAACTCGCGGAACCAGCTATAGACCGTCTGCAACAAACTGCGCCAATAGAGCGAAAAACTCGGTTTTAATAGGCTTGATACAAAATCGAGGACGCTTGGTCCGCCAAGCTATTTCTGGGCTTCCACCGGCAAAACTAGAGGACCTTGAGCGCTGAGCATCTAATGGCTAACAACACCTATTTTTTCAGCGTGCCGTGATCCTCCAAGGCCCACCAGTCGTAGGCTTCGTTCACGAAAGATGGGCCAAGACGACCGGTCACAGTTTCTGCCGCCACGATGTGACGGGCAACTTCCTCAGCCCTGTTCGGACTTCGAGGCGGCGGCCGCAAGCATCGCTTCGCCTAGGCGCCGGTCGCCTTTGGCGTTCAGCACTTCGCCGGCATTGCGAATGTCGCGCGGTTCTTTGTTCTGGCTGAGCTTGGCTTTGCCCACTAGACGGGTAATTTCGATCTCCACCCCGACGATCGCCTTGACCATTGTGTCGATAAAGTCCCTGGGCGCGTCACCCATCTTCCACGGGACAGGCTGGGCCGCCTCGTGCCTGCGGGTCAGTCTGGCGACGTTGTGACGGACATAGCTCTCGTCGTCACGGACGGTGATCCGTCCGTATGCATGTGCAACGAGGTAGTTCCAGGTCGGCACCTGCCGGTGGAACTCCTGCTTGCTCGGATACCATTGCGGCGAGATATAGGCGTCGGCCGCGCGGAACACGACGAGCACCTCATCGCCGGTCGACACGTCCTGCCAGACGGGGTTGTTACGGGCGACGTGGCAGTGAAGTGTGCCGTTTTCACCCTGCGACCTATTGAGGTCGAAGGGAATGTGATTGGCATCGAGGCCGCTCCTGCCATGGGTGATCAATACGCCGAGGGCACTCGTCTCGATCAGATCGTGGAGAGCCTCTTGGCTGGGTTCGTCGAAATGTGGAGGTACATACATGACGGTTCCTTCACTGTGGGCCGGTTTCACGGTTCATCGAGCAATGCCCGCCGGCAGGCGTTCCAGCGCCTCGGCGATCTGACGCTTTGCTACTGCGGAGATCGGCAGGAGCGGGCGCGGAGGCTCAGTGCGGCAGACGTCGAGCAATTCGGCGAGCCCATAGACGACGCGGAGGCTAGAGAACCGCTTGAACAGATCCCAGATTGGCGTCAATGCGGCGTCGAGGCGGCGCGCTTCGGCCGCATCGCCCGCCTGCGACGCCCTGACAATCTTCATGCAGACCTCGGGCTGGATGCCGGCCAGCACACTATACCAGGTGTCAGCTCCGGCGATCATGGCCTCAGCAGCATTCCAATCGCCGCTGTAACCGATCGAAAAGCCTTCCGGCACGATGCTTCTCTGCCCGGCCAGATGGCTCTCGATCGCGTCGCTCTTGTCGGTTGGATTCTTGATGGCGACGATCCGCGGCACCTTGGCCAAGCAGCTGACAAGCGTCGGAGTGAAATGGAAATGCGTCGTTCCGGGATTGTCGTAGATGACAATCGGAAGGCCGCCTTCGCGCGCCACGGTCGAGAAATGTTCGAACACTTCGTCCTCGGTGAGCGGGGCGTACGAGACAGCCGCAAGCAAGCCTGCGGCAGCGCCGAGGGCCTTGGCGTCCTGCGCCAGCCTTACCGCCTCGTCGGTGCGCAACGCGCCGACGCCCACCACGACCGGCGTCTGCGCACCGGCTTCGTCCAAAGCTTCGGCGAGGGCCCTTCGCCGCTCCTCGCGCGACAGGTACATGTAGGTGCCGGTGCTGCCAAGAAGGCCGATGGAATCGACCTTTGCGGCGCAAAGCCGTGTAATCAGCTTGCGCAGGGCCTTGGTATCGACGCGGCCGTCACGGTCACTCGGCGTGATGGGGAATGCGGAAAGCCCGCTCAGGAATGCCATTGCGTTGCTCCAGATTTCTGCATGAGCGCCTGTGTTGGAAGCGAGATGGGAACCCGCTTATCAGAGCACGTCCAGCGCGTGCCTCAGATCGGCGATCAAGTCGCCGGCGTCCTCCAGACCGACCGAAAGACGCATGAGATCCTCGCCGACGCCGTCGGCAAGATGAGCATCCTTGCGGATGCTTTTGCGGGCACGTGTCACACTGGCCGGATGGTAGATGAGGCTGTCAGCGTCGCCGAGGCTGACCGCTCGGGTGATCAGGTTAAGCCGGTCCATCATGCGGCGCGCGCCCTCGAACCCGGCATGGAGGCCGAAAGCCAACATGCCTGATCCCTGGGACATCTGCTTTCGGGCAATCGCCTGATCGGGATGCGTACCGAGGAACGGGTAGCTCACCCATGCCACCGCGGGATGCGCTTCGAGCGCTTGCGCGGTCGAAAGAGCCGTCGCGCTGTGTCGCTCCATGCGGAGCGCGAGCGTCTTCAGCCCGCGCAGGATCAGGAACGCCGAGAGCGGTGACAGTGCTGCACCAGTGATATAGCGCAGACCCGTTTCGTGCAGCGTATTGAGTGTCTGTGCGTCACCAAGGATTGCCCCGCCGAGAGCATCGCCGTGGCCGTTGATATACTTCGTCAGCGAGTGGATCACGATATCGGCCCCGTGTTCCAGCGGCCGCTGGAGCGCGGGCGAGGCGAAGGTGCTGTCCACGGCCACCTTTACTCCGCGCGCGTGTGCGCGTTCGGCGATTTCCGCGATGTCGAGGATGCGGCTCAGCGGGTTGACCGGGGTCTCGAAGAAAACAAGCCGGGTCCGGTCAGTGATCGCGCCATCGAGATTGTTTGGCTCGGACAGATCGACCGCGACGACCTTGATGCCAAAACGCGGGACCGCCTGTTCGACCATGGCGAGCGTGTTCGCGTAAAGGGTCTTGTGGACGATGAGTTCGTCGCCCTGCGACAGCAGCGACAGGATCAGCGTGCCGAAAGCCGCCATCCCCGAGGCGACGACCAGCCCGGCTTCAGCTCCTTCGAGATTGGCAAGCCGTTTTTCAAGGATCTCAGTTGTTGGATTGTATTCGCGTGCATAAAGCCTGCCGCCGAGCGCGGCTGCAGCCTCATTGGCCGCCACGCTCTCGAAGCCGTATGTGGAGGTCAGGAAGACCGGAGGCTGGACTGCGTTCGAAAATCCGACCGGATCGTAGCCGAAATGGATTGCGCGGGTGGCGAAGCCGAGATCAGCGTCGCTCTGCGACTGCTCGGGAGCATACATTTTAGTTTGATCGGTCGTTCGGGTCATCAGTCTGTGGTGTCCTCTTGGATTTTCGGCAGAATGCGCTCAAACTGGTTTATATGAAATGTCCAGTTGGCGACGATTGAAATGGTCCAGTCTCAAGATCCCGGCTCTTCGGGCCGTGAGCACGCGATGGGTGCGCGCCAGATTTACATGGCGCTTCGAGACCAGATTCTTGGCGGTGTTTATGAAACCGGCAGTCACTTGCCGTCCTCCCGGAGTTTGGCGAATGAGCTCGGCGTTTCGCGAACGACGGTCACTGTCGCTTACGAGCAGCTGGCTGTGGAGGGCTTCATCGAAATTCGACAAGGCGCACGACCCCGCGTTGCATCATCGCTGCTCGAACAAAGCCCGAGCAGCGCGCGCTTGAAACGAGCCGCCCCGGTTAGACTGTCCGACTATGGCGGGCGCCTGCGCGCCAGTCCGCCCTGGCCGGATTACTTGCCGAACGCGCTGAAGATTGATTTCCGCTATGGCGATCTGGCGCCGTCCGATTTCCCCGCGCTGATCTGGAAGCGCGCCATGAACGCCGCGATGGCGCAACGTCCCGTGCGGCTGGCCTATGACGATCCCCGCGGATCGCGTCGCCTGCGCCAGGCGCTGCAGAGCTATCTCTGGCGCGCCCGAACGTTGAGCTGCGACCTTGACCAGATCATCATCGTCAGTGGCTCGCAGCAGGGTCTCGATCTGTGCGCGCGCCTGATGCTCGATCCCGTGGACCGCTTCGTAATCGAAGACCCGTGCTACAGGATGGCTCGCCAGGTTTTTGCCAGCACAGGTGCCTCGCCTGTCTCGGTCGCTGTCGACGAGGGTGGAATGAAGACGGAGTTACTCAAAGGAGTCGCGGCGCGGCTGGCTTATGTTACGCCCTCGCACCAGTTCCCACTGGGCGGCGTCATGCCGATCGCGCGCCGGCATCAGCTCCTGGAATGGGCGCGGCGCAACGACGCCTATGTGATCGAGGATGATTACGACAGCGAGTACCGCTACGACATCAATCCGGTGCCCCCACTGCACAAGCTCGAAGACCGCGGTTCTGTGATTTATCTCGGCACGATTTCCAAGACTCTCTCTCCGATGCTGCGCATTGGCTATCTCGTTGTCCCCCCGGAATTGCAGGACGTCTTTGCGACGGCCAAACAACTCCTGGACCGGCACTCTCCGGTGGCCGAGCAACAGGCTTTAGCCTTGCTCATCGAGAGCGGCGCCTATGAAAGCCATGTGCGCCGCGTGCGCCGGCTGAATGGTGAGCGCCGGGAGACCCTTTTGAATGCCCTGCGACACCGATTCGGAGATCGGATCGCCATCGAGGGCGCCGATGCCGGGCTACATGTTGTCGTCTGGTTCAAGGAGCTGTCGCGATCACTGGAAGCACCGCTGATTGGAAACGCGCGACGCTCAGGTGTGGGCATACACTCCATTTCCCCCCTATACGATTGCGAAACGGGCGAAGGCCGTGCTGACCAGGTCGGGCTGGTCATGGGCTATTCCGCCTTGAGCATACAGCAGATCGAGAAGGGTGTTCGAATTCTGCTGGAGGCTGTCGAACAAGTGAAAGGAGAATTCTCCGAGACCGATGGCCGCGACAGTGGCTTGGCGCGAGGCGATGACTAAGCCGGTCTTGTGACCATGAGCATCCAGCCACGTTCAGGCGTACTGGACTAGAAAAATACCAAGAAACTGGCACTGTCGATCAGACCAGTTCCCCGGCCGAGTTCTCCCGGGATTAGGTCCGTTGCCATGACTCCCCGAAGGGTCGGGGCAGAGGTACAACAGCCCGTGCATATCCTAAATCCTGGCTCTCACTTTAAGGCTGCGGCCATGGTTTCGGAGGACAATGCATGACTTGGCAGGGAACGCTGCTTCACATCCACGTTGCACCTGCGGCGTCCTACGAGATGGAAGAGTTGACGGAGGCACAACTCGTTGCCGGGCGCGGCATTGTCGGGGATCGGTACTACCTTGGAACGGGGACCTACTCTCCGAAACCCGATGTGCGCGAAGTGACACTGATCGAGGTCGAAGTCCTGGAAGCCATGGCACAGGGAGAACCCAGGATTCCGGGTTTCAAGGCCAAGCTCGCGCCCGAAGATCATCGGCGGAACCTAACCACGCGCGGCGTACCCTTGGGGCACCTGGTCGGCACGCGCTTTCGGATCGGGGAAACCGTCCTGCGGGCGGCGCGGATGAATTTTCCCTGCAAGTATATCGAGCAACTGCTCGGCATTCCCGGTCTCTACGAGGGGCTTCTGAACCGCTCTGGCCTCAACTGCGCGATCGAGGTTGGCGGCGTGATCCGCCCCGGTGATCCGATTCTACCAATTGACGGGTAATCGATATGGCCTCGCCCCGCATCATCATGAAACTGACCGTGACCGCCGTCCGCAAGGAGCCAGGCGACGTCCTGGTCCTCGACCTGAAGCACACGCGCAAACCTCTGCTGCCGCCCTTCGAACCGGGCTCTCACGTCGATGTTCATCTGCCTGATAGGAAAGTGCGCCAGTATTCGCTCTGCGGCGATCCGACAGAACTGAGCCGCTACACAATCGCGGTGAAGCGCGAAGATGTTGGTCGCGGCGGCTCGGCGTGGATCCATGACGCAGTGGCCGTCGGATGCGTGCTCCCAGTCTCTGCTCCTCGCAATCATTTTCCGCTTGCCCAACGCGAAGGGCCAACCGTGCTGCTGGCGGGAGGCATCGGGATCACCCCGATCCTGGCAATGGCACGTGCCCTGGAGCGGCAGGGCAAGCCGTACGAGCTGCATTACTTCACCCGCAGCCGAGCACTCGCGCCTCTGTTGTCGGTCATCGAGCGGGAGCTCGACTGCAACACCGTGTGGCTGCATTTCGACGACGAACCGGAGACCAGGCAGGATATTGAATCCTTGCTATCGACGCGTTCCCTCGACGCACAGCTCTATTATTGCGGTCCACCTGGTTTCATGGCGGCCGTGGATCGGGCAACCGCGCTCTGGCCGGAAGGAACCGTGCATTTCGAGGCCTTTCGGCCGCCGGAACACAACGATGGGCCACCCGAACCTTTCACGATCACCCTTCGCGACGGGACAGTGGTTCCTGTCGCGGCCGATACCTCGGCACTCGCAGCGTTGCGCGCCGCCGGCGTGCTACTCATGGCATCGTGCGAGAACGGGGTTTGCGGGACCTGCGAATGCGGAATTCTGGAAGGGCAGCCGATCCATCGGGATGCTGTCCTGTCCAAGGACGCTCGGACTCATCGGTTCATTCCATGCATATCGCGCGCAACCGGCGTGCTGAGACTAGATCTGTGAAGACAGCCCTAATTGGAAGCAGCGGTGCGACGCATCAATTGCGGGGAAATTGGATGACATCGAAAACTGCCTATTTGAACCAAATCGAGCGGTGTGTCTCCTGGCTTGCCGCCTGGACGATACATAATGCCAACCACGTGCGGGAAGGCGACGAGATCAAGGTTGGTGGTCACCAGGCCTCCTCCGCCTCTCTCGGTACGATCATGACCGCGCTTTACTACGCTGCGCTGCGTCCGCAGGACCGGGTGGCGGTCAAGCCCCATGCCGCACCGATCTTCCATGCAATTCAGTACCTGTCCGGGAACCAGACACGCGAGAAACTCGAAAACTTCCGCGGCTATAAGGGCGCCCAAAGTTACCCCTCGCGAACGAAGGACGTGGATGATGTCGACTTCTCGACCGGCTCGGTGGGCCTGGGTGTCGCACAGACGCTCTTTTCCTCCCTCGTGCAGGACTATGTATCCGCCCACGGTTGGATGAAGGATCGGCCCGAGGGGCGCATGGTCAGCCTGATCGGCGACGCCGAGATGGACGAGGGCAACATCTACGAGGCCCTGATCGAGGGTTGGAAGCACGGGCTGCGGAATTGCTGGTGGATCGTGGACTACAACCGTCAGTCGCTCGATGCGGTCATCCGCGAAGGTCTCTGGCAGCGGTTCGAACAGATATTCAAGAACTTCGGCTGGGACGTGGTGATCCTGCGCCATGGCTCCCTCCAGCAGGCCGCCTTTGCCGAGCCGGGAGGAGAGAAGTTGCGCGATTGGATCGAGCGGTGCTCCAACCAGCTTTATTCGGCGCTCACCTTTCAGGGTGGTGCCGCCTGGCGGAGGCGGCTGCTCGACGAGATTGGCGATCAGGGGTCGGTCACTGAGCTAATCGAACGCCGTTCTGACGACGAGTTGCAGGCGCTCATGGTCAATCTGGGCGGCCACGACCTGCCGAGCCTTCTCGAAGCCTTCGAGGCGGCCTCGCGGCATGACCGACCGGTCTGTTTCATCTGCTACACGATCAAGGGTTATGGCTTGCCGCTGGCCGGCCACAAGGACAACCATGCCGGCCAGATGACGCCCACCCAGATGGAACGCTTCCGCCAGCGGATGGGAGTCCGGCCCGGCGAGGAATGGGATAAATGGGCCGCGGCGACGTTGCCTCCGGCAGAACTGGAGGCCTTCATCGCCCAAGCGCCGTTTTTCAGCGAGGGCCGGCGCAGGCTCTCTGCACCCGCGGTTCCGGTTCCCGAGGCGCTGCCCGCGCCGGCACAGGGGGGCAAGCAGGTCTCAACCCAAATGGGTTTCGGCCAGATCCTCAACGAGATCGCGCGCAGTGAAACGCCGCTCGCCGAGCGCATCGTCACGACGTCCCCGGACGTCACGGTGTCGACCAATCTCGGCGCTTGGGTCAATCGACGCGGACTCTTCGCCCGCGAGAGCATGGCCGATACCTTCAAGGCCGAGCGTATCCCTTCAACCTACACCTGGGAGTTCGGGCCCAAGGGGCAGCACCTCGAACTCGGCATCGCCGAATCCAATCTCATGATTATGCTCGGGGCGCTGGGGCTGTCGCATTCCGTGAACGGTGTGCGGTTGCTGCCGATCGGGACTGTGTATGATCCCTTCATCTATCGCGCGGCCGATCAGCTGAACTATGCCTGCTACCAGGACGCGCGCTTTCTGCTGGTCGCCACGCCCTCCGGCGTAACCCTTGCCCCTGAGGGAGGAGCGCACCAGTCGATCGGCACGCCACTGATCGGCATGGCGCAGGACGGGCTTTGCGCCTTCGAGCCGGCCTTCGTGGATGAGCTTGCGGTGATCATGCGTTTCGCCTTCGACTACATGCAGCGGAACGGCGAAGGCGATCCAGACGAGACGACATGGCTGCGTGATCAGACGGGCGGATCGGTTTATCTGCGCCTGTCCACACGGCCCTTGGAGCAACCTCATCGCGACATAGGTGCGGAGCTGGCGCGCGACATCGTCAACGGTGCCTATTGGCTGCGCCCACTCGGACCGAACGCCAGCGTTGTCATCGCCTACCAGGGCGTCGTCGCGCCGGAAGCGATTGCCGCGACGGGTCTTATTGCGGAAGACCGGCGCGATGTCGGGCTGTTGGCGATTACATCTGCGGACCGGCTCAATGCGGGCTGGCAGGCCGCGGAACGTGCCCGGCAGCGCGGAACAGTCGACGCGAAGAGCCACATCGAGCGCCTGCTGGCACCGCTGTCGCGCGATTGCGGGATCGTCACCGTGATTGACGGCCACCCTGCCACGCTCGCCTGGATCGGTGGCGTGAACGGTCATCGCGTCAAGCCCCTGGGGGTGGAGCATTTTGGCCAGACCGGCACGATTTCAGACCTCTATCGTCACCACGGGCTCGATGCGAATGCCATCGCGCATGCAGCGCAGGCGGTGAGTGCCGGACGCAGCATTCGCTATTTGAAGTCGCTCCCTTAAGCCGCCGCCGGATGTCTTGCGCGGTTCCCACGATGTCGGTTGCGCAAGAGCCAGATCAATCCGAAGCTGATCACGACGGATGGGTCATGCCTCCTCCCCGCGTTCGAGCACAGCCATTGAAAACAAAACAGGCTGATTGTCCGCGGCAGCATAGGAATGCGGCTGATCGGTCACGAGCCGCGCGGCTTCTCCGGCCTGCAATGTCATCGTCTGCGAGCCGACGGTGACCTTGAGACTTCCGCGCACGACCGAAAGAAGCTCACGGGTGCCCCGACTGTGAGCGTCCGAGCGATGAACGTCGCCGGGCACAATCGTCCAGGACCAGATCTCGAACATCGTCCGTCCTGCGGTCGAGGCTTCCAATTTCGCCTCGCTTCCATACGGTGTTTTCCAAAGTGTTGCGGGGTTGGTGCGCTCAATCGGTCCACCCGAGACCTCCTCGGATGACGCGCCCAACAGATCGGTAACTGACAGAGAGAAGGCGACCGCCAGATGGCACAACACTCCAATGCTCGGATTGGCCTTTCCCTGTTCGATGGCTACGACGGTGCCCTTCGACAGGCCGGAGAGCGCAGCAAGTCCATCCAGGCTCAAATTCTGGGCCCGGCGCAGATGTTGCACCCTCAACGATAGTGCCGTCCCAAGTTGCTTCTCCGTTGCCGCTGCTGTTTCATTGTCGGTCATTATATTGACTTCCACTGACGGATCCCATACGGTCACTATAATGACCGGCGCGGACAGTTCAACCGCGCTGTCTCGAAACGCCAGGATCGATGTTCCTGGTCTTTCCAGCCCTATTCCTTCTGAAATCAAGCTGAGGAAGCGCACCATGTACCTCGAGACCAAGGCGATTCATGCAGGCCGGAAGGTCGATCCGTCCACCGGAGCCATCACTCTTCCGTTCCATCCCAGCACGACCTTCGAGCGAAGCGCGGACGGCTCCTTCCCGTCGGGCTACGAATATATCCGGGATGACAACCCGACGCGGCACGCGTTTGAGACGGCGATGGCTGCGCTCGAAGGCGGCCAGGCCGCTGTCGCCTTTTCGTCCGGCATGGCCGCGATCACCGCAGTGTTCGAAGCGCATCCTCGCAATGGAAATCGCATCGTCGTCCCGGACGACATGTATTTCGGCATCCGCTCGCTGATCGATGAAACCGACATCGGGCACAGGTTCGACTTCGTCGCCGTTGACATGCGCGACATGGACGCCTTGCGCGCGGCTGTCGGTGCAGCGCCCACCGGCCTCGTCTGGATCGAGACCCCCTCCAACCCGCTTATCCGTGTCGTGGACATCCGGGCGACTTGTGACCTCGCGCACGAGGCTGGTGCGCTCGCGGTGGTGGACAATACCTGGGCAACGCCGATCCTACAGCGCCCATTCGAGCTCGGGGCTGATGCCGTCATTCATTCGGCAACGAAATACATCGGCGGCCATTCCGACCTTATGGCAGGGGTCGTCGTCCTGCCGGAGGCTTCGCCGCTCGAACGCCCCTTGCGCATGATTCAACGTCACAAGGGAAGCGTTGCGGCCCCCTTCGACTGTTGGCTGGCGCTGCGCGGGCTGCAGACCTTGCCGGTTCGTATGCGAGCCCATTGCGAGGGCGCTCAAAAGGTCGCCGAAGCCTTGCGAAAGCACTCCGCTGTTGAAGCCGTCCTCTTTCCTGGCCTACCGGGCGACCCGGGGCATGCCTTGGCCGGGCGGCAGATGTCGGGCTATGGTGCCATGCTTTCCTTCATCGTCGGCGGTGGTGCCGAGGCCGCGATGGCGGTTGCTGGCCGGCTCAAGCTCGTGGTGCGGGCCACGAGCCTCGGGGGCACGCACTCGCTGATAGAACACCGGGCCTCCGTCGAAGGGCCGAAGTCGATGGCTCCGTCGGGGCTGTTGCGACTCTCCGTCGGGCTTGAACACCCACAGGACATCATTGACGATCTCGAGCAGGCTTTGTCGGTGGCCGGATGACCAGGCGGCCTTGTGCGACATGCGCGACCGGATTCCCACAAGTCCGAGGAGTTCGCCTTGCCCGCGATGTTCGATATTGCCCTGAATGAACCGTAACGCAGAGCCTTCCCGCAGGACGGAGCAGCCCATGTCTTTCACGCCCATGATCACCCCCGAGATTTAGGCCCGGCACCCGAGCTTTCACTTGCTGAGCATCGTCGTGCGAAACGCTGAAGTCGACGTGCCGCAGGCCCCGGCGCTCGCCGACGCGATCGCGGCCGCGGAGCAGGCCGCGCTTGGCGACGATGCCCAAAGGGATGCGCATCTTGCGGCTTGGGTCGAAGCCTACAGCGCCTTCGGTGCCAAGGGTAGTCGGACACCCTGCTCGGCTGCGACGCTTCTCAAGCGGATTCGCAAGGATGGCTCATTGCCACGGATTTCCCCGCTGGTGGACGCCTACAACGCCGTCAGCGTGCTCTACGGCATTCCGGTTGGGGGCGAAGACCTCGATCACTATCAAGGTCTTCCGAGACTTCTGATCGCGACGGGGGTGGAGCCGTTCGACACCGTCAGCCGAGGCGAACCGGTCACCGAGCATCCTGAGCCGGGCGAAATCGTTTGGTGCGATGACGCCGGAGTCACCTGCCGCCGCTGGAACTGGAGGCAGGGGCGGCGGACTATGGTGACGGCCGATTCGCGTTCCCTTTGGCTTGTACTCGAGGCGCTCGAGCCCATGTCTTCGGAGCGGCTGAAGGCCGCTGGGGCGCAACTGACCGGGGTGATTGAGGCACTGTGCCCAAATGCCCAGATCGAAATCGCTGGGTTGAATACGTCAACCGGGTCCTTGAGCCGCGCAGTCGAGAAAAACTAAGATGTACCGGCCCCGTCAATCTGTCGAAGACCGCCCCGATGTGCTTCTGGCCGCGATCCGCGAGATCGGCTTCGCCACGATCGTGACGCCGACGCCTGCAGGCATCGAGGCCACGCATGTGCCGACCATCGCGCGGCAGGCGCCGGATGGAGGCCTGATCCTCGCGGCCCACGTCGCGCGTGCCAACGCGCATTGGCGGGTACCAGAAGGCAGCGCCAGTCTCGCGATTTTTCAGGGCCCTCACACCTACATGTCGCCGCAGTGGTATCCGACCAAGCGCGAGACGGGAAAGGTCGTCCCCACATGGCTCTATATCGCCATACACGCGCACGGAAGCTTGACGGCGATTGAGGATAGGGCCTGGCTGCGGCGCCAGGTTGAAGACATGACCGACCGGCACGAGGCCACGCGTCCAGCGCCCTGGAGCGTGTCGGATGCGCCGCAAGAATATATCGACAGGATGATGCGGGGCGTTGTCGGGTTGGAATTTCGCGTCGAGCGCCTCGAGGGAGCATGGAAACTGAATGAGGAAGAGAACGACGCCGATTTGGACGGCACACGCCGCGGGCTTGAGGCCGCCGGTCACTCGGGCGAGATCTTGGCACGAGCCCTCGCCGAGCGAGTGAAGGTCGTGTAGATCTGCCGTTCTGCTGTAATGTGGCGAACTGCTTCTGCATTCGACTATCTATGAAATCTCGACACAATGCCCTCCTCGGCGTGCCCCCGCCAGCCACACACGGCGCCGACGCCTAAACTTGCACTTTCCCAGTGCCCGACTTGCAGGCAGCGAGCCACTGCATCGCGGAGCTTGCATCTTCCAATATAGCGACCCGTTTCGCAAAGCCGAAAAAGGCATTGCGCGCTGCGCTTACAGGTTTTCGCCCATCGTATGCATCATAGCACGCCCTGAGGGCGGCTTCGTGGACCAGGTCTCTGCGATCTTCTGGCCATTCGTTGAGGAAATCGACAGCGTCCGCAAGACTGGCAATCTCTTGTACGATGTACGCTGCACGCTTCACGAAAAGTGGGCTGCTGAACGCCTCAGAGTTCATTCGTTCCTCCCGACCTGCTGAACAGCTGGTTTGCTTGAACAGGCGCCTCATCGACACCCGCCGACCATTGCAGAATGTGTTGTCAGGGCGATGACGGTTTCAAGAGATGACGGTTTCAAGAGGAGAGTAGCGGCCAACAGGCCGATTCCAATCCCGTACCTCCCGAATCCTCGCAATAGGGATGCGATGGCCAGGCTCTTTTTTGTCTACCGTACAGTCAGGGGAACAAGCCTGGGCTACACCGCGGAGTATCTCGAAAGCCGTGAATCAGGGATCTCGGCACAGACAGTTTTTGCACCTCGGCGGCCCAAACCGGATCGGCTACGGTGCCACGACCCGCAACTTGGCTGCTTCAAAGGCGAACGAAACGCGGTTCCGCCCACGTTGTTTCGCTTCAAAAAGGCATCGGCCGGCAGTGCGAAGGACATCCTGAGTATCTGCATCATGCGGGATTTCCGCACCACCAATGCTGACCGTCACCTTCACGCCGTCTTGTTGCCCCTTCACCCAAGAAATCCCCTCGATAAGTCGACGAATGTTCTCCGCGACGGTAGTTGCCTGCTCAATGCGCACGCCGCGTAACAAGACCCCAAACTCTTCCCCGCCAAGGCGACCAATCGAGTCCCCAGGGCGAGTCATATAGACGAGCGCCTTTGCAATCCGAACCAGAGCCTCGTCGCCCTTGGAGTGTCCGTACTTATCGTTGAACGAAGAGAAGTGATCTGGATCGATCAGAAGGAGTGTGTCGCATTCCCCTTCTTCGCGGCTTCTGTCCATCCTTGCCATAAATCCACCGCGACTAAAGGAGCCCCGTCATCGGGACATGACTGGTGACGAAGGTGAGCCTGTCATGCGTCTCTTTCAGGGCTGCATGTGACTTCTCCAACTTGTCACATGTTTCCTGGATCGTTTCCGACTGCGTGAAGATGAAGGCACTGACCGGCATTCCGATCAGAATTGGAATGAACGTACATTCCACCCAACTCAGCCAGTCGATAGGCATCTGAAGCGCAAGTCTAGCCATAAACGACAGACCGAAGGTCGCGACGACCGCAATTATCGTCTAATGATTTTCCCAAAATACGCTTGGCGCGCGGTGTCATGTTGTTTCTTTAGACATTGGCGCTGAAGGAGCCGTTACCAACTCTATTAAGATTATTCTGGCCTTGATGAGGGCGGTGATTTTTTAGATGGTTAAAATCGCTGCAGAATGGGACGGGCCGGTCGCGCCATATATGGGAACGCCTGATTGTAGGCTTAGGGCCAAGACTCACGAGTGATTCCTCGACCGCAACCGGTCACTGGGTCGCTTTGATAACTGTGACCCAAGGGGTCGCGAACCGGATGTGGATGGTTGCCAGGCAGGTATGCGTAGTCCGGGAAATTCTTTTCGCGAGGACGTGACATAGACCCAGCAATCATGAAAGCGCGTTGGCGGCAATTCCAGATGAAGTAATCGCTTGCGCCAGAGTGCCAGCGGTAAAGAAATATCTTGCGCTGCCCCGACAAAATGCGCTCATGGTGCCATTCCTCCATGGGCACGTGCGCCGGGAGGGCACCTCTAAAACGACCGATAGACCGAGGGAGGGCTCAACCCAATGAGCAGGGTGCCGCGCGCAGATGCGAGTCCAGCTTCGTCGGCGACATTTGCGCCGCTCGAAAATGCGACCTTTCGATCGATCTGGCTTGGCACCCAGGTCGCCAGCCTTGGCTGGCTAATTCAAACTGTCGCCATCAGTTGGCTGATGGCGACCATCTCGACTTCGGACGTGATGGTCGCCTTGGTTCAGGCTTCGACGACACTCCCCATATTCGTCCTGTCGATCATCGCCGGGGCCCTGGCGGACAATTACAGCCGCCGCAATCTCATGTTCGCTGGCTGGTGCATGATAGCGTTGTCCTCGGCGATGCTGACTGTTCTTGCGGCCCTCGGGATTTTCAATCCATGGATGGTTCTTGCCTTCAGCTGTTTGGCCGGAGCGGGCGCCGCTTTCACCGATCCTGCTTGGCACGCGTCGGTGGGCGATATCTTACGAAAACGCGAAGTCCCAGCCGCGGTCACGCTCATCTCGGTTGGATACAACGCCATTCGAAGCGTCGGCCCGGCGCTCGGTGGCATCGTCGTTGCCTCCTTTGGACCTCTGACAGCTTTCGCTGTGGCGACACTGACCTATGTAGCGCTGCTGTGGACCATAGGGCGTCGCAAATGGGATGTTCGCACCTCACCTCTCCCGCGCGAGCCTTTGACCACCGCCATCCATGACGGAGCGCGCTTCACGGCCCTGTCGGCGGAGATCAAGGCGGCAATCGCGCGTGGAGCGCTTTTTGGCCTGACCAGCATCTCGATACTCGCGCTGCTGCCTCTCGTTGCCCGCGATCAACTAGGGGGAGGACCAATCGTTTATGGTGTCCTGATGGCCGGCTTCGGGACGGGCGCCTTGTGCGTCGGCATTTGCAACAATGTCTTGAGGCGGTCGCTGTCCCAGGAGCGGCTGACAACACTGGCATGCATTGCCTGTGCGGCGTGCTGTCTATCTCTTGCTCTCACTACTTCAGTGGCGGTGGCGGCTATTGCGCTGGCGCTCGGCGGCGCGGGCTGGGTCGTCACCTGGACGGGGCTCGACGTGAGTGTCCAATTGGCAAGCCCAAGGTGGGTCGTCGGTCGCACGCTCTCGATCCACTATGCCCTCTCGTCTGGCGGTATCGCGGCCGGCAGCTGGCTGTGGGGCTCAGTGGCTGAGACCTATTCGCTTACCTTGTCCCTCGAGGTTTCCGCTGGAGCGCTGGTAATGGTCGCGGCCACCGGCTTCCTGATGCCTATCCGTCAATGGCAGGACTCTGATCAGGATCCTTTTGGCTTCGAAACGCCACAGCTCGCTCTCGACCTAAAGCCGAGAAGCGGGCCGATCGTCGTCAAGATCGAGTACTCAATACCGGAGGCAAACGTCGAAGCTTTCCTGGACCGGATGCAGGAACGACGGCGAGTGCAAAGCCGCGTCGGTGCTCGGCACTGGAACCTCCAGCGCGATCTTCAGGATCCTTTGCTTTGGACAGAAACCTTCCGCACGCCGACCTGGATGGATTATTTGCGGCTGAATCATCGCCTGACGACGGCGGACAAGGCGTTGGACCAACATCTGCTCGAATTGAACATGGCAAATCCGCCTCGTACCAAGCTTTCGATTGAACGACCGACCGTGGCAACCCAGAGGCGGGATCAATCGACGCGATTTTTCTTTCGGCTGTGATCGCCGGCTTTGGGTTGGTAGAGCTTGGGGGACAGCGAGATGACCGGTTTGGTGAGATTTGAGAGGCAAGTCGTGGTCCAGATTGGCCGCCACAGCCCAGAACGTGCCGTATTCGATGTCAATGATGCGGCCGCCATCTTGCTGCAGGTTTCTGGTCGTCAGACGGAGAAGCGCAGGGCAGCGATGGACGCCTGTTTGAAGGCACTACGGGGTAAGGCTCATCCACCCGCCGCCCGAAGGGCCTTCGTCGCGGCCGCGCGCGAAGCAAATATCCTACGCGGCGATTAAAGGTCAAAAATCGTATCGTTCATCAGTTCCTCCATTAGCTGAACGAGCGTTTAACACGTCGAGCCCGCGTCGCCCGACGCTGACCGAAGCGGCGAGAAAATATGTAAAGAGCCGCTTTGGCTGACAAGAATGCACCGGTCTACGTCTTCAGCAACGCCCGCAAGCAGCGTAAAGCCTTCGCCCGAAATCAGGTGGTATCCGATCTCCAGGGTGAACGCGCCGCTGGCCGCCGGGCCTCAGGCTCTGCTGATCAAGGGCGGCCACGCATCGGGACCTCGATCGACCGACATTCTGTTACTCCGCGATCAACAACCGATCCGCTTCGACACGCCGCGCCTCACCGCATCGATGCGCGGGACGGGTTGCATGCTGGCCGGCGCGATTGCGGCGCACTTGGCGCACTCGCGGCCCCTTGAAGACAGCGTGCGCGAAGGCAAGCTGTTTGTGTTCGAGAAGCTCTTGAAGCATGCAGTCACATGACAGCGAGTGACGATCGGAAGAGTTGGACTAGCGACGACGCTTCTCCAACGAAAGCGAATTAAAGCGCTTTGCAAGAACTGGAAGGGCTGCAGTTTTCTTTTTTCGCGGTCCACTGAAAAGTCTTCAGCCTAAACATGACTATTGTGGTTCGCCTGTCGTATTTCCGAACGCCATTGCACGGTAAAGTGACCGAACCTCGTCGCTTGCATGGCACGGAAGGCCAGGAGGCCATCGTACAAGCTGAGGCACCACAAGATGGCGTAGACCGTCACGCTCTTCAAAAAAAGGAATATTCGGGGGATCGTCATCATTGATCCGGCTGCCGGGAGGCTCAGGCAGCTGAAAGAGGGCGATGGCTATGACATGGTCAAGGACGGGATGGCAAGATTTGCGTCAGGCACCTGCACGGATCACTTCTCAAAAATGGCAGGCCGGTCCCGGCATCGAGACGCCGTCGCGAGATTTTCGAGGTGGCGGTAGCTTCGCTGTCTGTTTTCCGCAGGGCGAAGTCCGTAGCAGATGAGTGTGCGCTAAAAGGCATAGCCGCTTCCGCAAAGCGGAGGCGGCTACAAAAGCACAATCGATGCGAATTTCGTGACGATCACCGTCGTGTCCTTCAGCAGGATTTTGCGGAATGCCGCCTTTCCGCGCGTGCTGCGGCTCAGACTGCTCGTCGGTAAGTCCAGAGCTGTGCGGGCGGGATGTTGCGGACGACGAAATCATAGTGAGACACGACGTAGCGGTCGGGCATTTTGATCACCGGCGACAAAGGTCCGTAGGTGATTTGGATCACGGGCCTCCCGCGAGGAATTCGGGCGAGCAAATCCTCGAGCAACGCAATGCGCTGTTCCATTGGAAAGCTCAACAACGGCACCGCACTTATCACACAGTCGAATTGCTCCCCGCTCCGCTCGGCCAGCACTTCCCCCAGCGCGAACGCATCGCCCAATCGAAAATCCACGCCCGGAAGGGCTCGCGTCAGGCGCCGATAGAAATCCTTGGAATATTCGACCGAAATTAGCTGATGCGGCTTGATGCCTCTTTGCAGGATTGCCCTGGTGATGACGCCAGTTCCCGCGCCAAGTTCAAGAACCGGCAATCCGGATGCCGGGTTAATCACGCTTGCCATACGACGCGCGGCATGTACGGACGTTGGCATAAGCGCACCCACTCGTTTCTTGTCCTTCTGCTAGCCCTTGAAGAATTGCACTTCTTCTTCGAACTTCCTGCCGAGGCGCTCCTTCAATCGAAAGACCATATCCACTCCCTGCTACTGCTATTTGTCTGAGTCATTCTGCCGAGGCGCCTTTGTACAAGCCTTGCGGCATTTTCAATCATGCGGCATTGGCTGCCGCGAGCAACTCGCCTTTGCGCTGCCCGGGAAGAACTCCGACGTTATCGATAAGCCGCGTCCCGCCGAGCCAGGCGGCGACGATCAGGCGGGCCGGTCGATCCGCGGCGGAAAGCGGCGACAGGTCATGGTCTGCTCGTAGCTCGAGATACTCGACCTCGTCGTAACCGGCAGCGAGGATCGCTTGCCTGACCTCGGCAAGCACACTCGGCTGGCAATCCCGCCGACAATCGCCCGGCCGAAGCCGACAGGACTTCGGCGAGCCTTGGCGCTGCCAGGCGCTGTGCGGCCGAGAGCCTGACATTGTGCGACGACATCGCCAGGCCGTCGGCTTCACGTACCGTGGGACATGCTACAATCTCGATTGGAATGTCGAGATCGCGGACGAGCCGGCGAACGACGTGCAGTTGCTGGAAATCCTTCTCGCCGAAGAAGGCGAGATCAGCACGCGTCTGTAAAAAGAGCTTGGCGACGACGGTTGCCACGCCGTCGAAATGGCCCGGACGAAACGCGCCGCATAGGCCCCTGCTCACCCCACTCACCGAGATCGTAGTGGCGAAACCTTCCGGATACACGTCCGCTGCATTTGGCGCGTAGAGCAGATGAGCGCCGAGCGGCGCAAGCTTGGCGGCATCGTCATGCTCAGTGCGCGGGTAGGCCGCGAGATCGGCCGCGCTGTTAAACTGTTTCGGGTTGACGAACAGCGTCACGATAACCCGGTCGGCCTTGGCAAGCGCGGCACGCACCAAGCTCAGATGGCCTTCATGCAAGGCACCCATAGTCGGCACGACAGCGACCTTCAGGCCATTCTGACGCCATCCGGCCACAGCCATGCGCAATTCGGCGACGGTTCGTGCGGTCGGAACGCTCATGCGCCTTCTCCACCATTGACCGTCCTTGGCGCATCGCCGAACAGATGCTCGGCCGCGGGAAAGCGGCGGTCGCGCACTTCCTGCGCATAGACCGCAATCGCCTCCCCGGCGATCTCACCGAGTTCGGCATAGCGCTTGACGAATTTGGGCCGGAAGTCGCCGAAGGTGCCCGACATGTCGTCGACGACGAGAATCTGTCCGTCACAGGCTGCCCAGGCGCCGATACCGATCGTCGGGATCGCCACCTCTGCGGTGATCCGGCGGGGGAGCGCCTCGGGGACCTTCTCCAGCACCACCGCGAATGCCCCCGCTTCGCTCACGGCACGCGCGTCGGCCCCGACGCGCTCCGCATCACCGCATCTGCCCTGCACGCGGTAGCCGCCGAAGATATTGATCGCCTGTGGCGTCAAGCCGACATGGCCCATGACCGGCACGCCGCGTGTGGCCAAGAAGCGGATCGTCTCCGCCATTGCTTCGCCACCTTCGAGCTTGACCGCCGCGCAGCCGGTTTCCGCCATGATACGTGCAGCATTGCGGAAGGCCTGCTCGGGGCTTTCCTCGTAGGAGCCGAACGGCATGTCGACGACCAGCAGCGCCTGCTCCAGGCCACGGCGCACGGCCTGACCGTGCATGACCATCATCTCAAGCGTCACGCCCAGCGTCGACGGCAAGCCGTGGAGCACCAATGCCGACGCTGTCGCCGACGAGAACAATGTCACAATGCCGATCAACGAGTTTTGCGATCGGCGTGGTATAGGCCATCAGGCAGACGAGCGGCGTTCCGCCCTTCCGCGCACGAATATCCGGCGGTGTGATCGCCCTGGTGTTAGCAACCGCACTCAACAAGGACTCCTTCCCCAACGTTACCAACCATGGGTGCCGCGTTTGGCACATTTTTGTGCAGGTGCGAAGAGTTAAATTCGCGATGCGCGTGGTGTTGACGGGCCACAGTCATCGTCAGAATCAATCAAATCGGTTCAAGCTGCTTCAGCAGCGCACCTGCCAACCGGCCCAGGGATCATGGCCATCAGGCAAAGCCAACCAGGAAGGCAGATCGGGAGGCAAGGCGAACGACGTCAAAGCGGTCCTGATCGCCGTCGTGGTCGCCCTGACGAATGGTGAGCCAGGCATGCTTACCATCGGGCAGGCTAATGCTTCGCCATACAAGCGCGCTGGAGCCTGAGGGACCCATTGCTCAGTGCCCGATAAAGCGCTGCAGACGCAGGTTCCAGCGCGTTGGCTCCGGTCGGCAGGCAGAGGGACGACCGACGAGCGGACGTTCATCGAATGGCGAGTCATTTTGACGACCAAAGGCGACGATTGGGGCCCCATCGGTTCGAACCCGTGGCAGCAGCCCCGTATTCGAGACTGCCTTTTTATGCGACTATCGAAGCACAAACATAGGACTGAAAACGTCTTTGCTCTCCGATCCAGACGTCAGCCTCGCGCCGAGGGACGGCGATCAGAATCTCGGCGTTGAAGGTCTTGATTGGGGCCGTATGGACGGCTCTCCGTTGGCAAGGGTTCTATTTGAGCGCTCTGCAGTTGCTGGTTGGTGCGGCCATGTATCCGACCTCACATGATGATTCTCCAGTCAATGTTTTTCCATGGGTGTAATCCGAGGTGAGCTCTCTTCCTGCAGGGCCTGCCTGCTAACCTCACATCCGGCGGGATGATATCCCAACCACTGTCCCGCATTCGGGACGGGAGAGCTCCAAAGGAACGGCACCACTCTGTGAAGACGGCACTGAAGCACCACGCCGGACAACGGCGACGTTCCCTCGGTCACCGGGCTGCTTTGCCGTCGCAGAGCTGCCCGATCTCGATAATTATTATACGGCGGGCTTCATGGTCGCTCCCTCGGGTACGACACCATCGACGGCAAAGCGCCACAGAGCGATCAGCAACTTGCGAGCGAGGGCGACCACTATGACCTTGCGGACGCGGCGGCCAGTAGAGCCGGTGCGTTCCCGGAACCAGGCGACCTGGGCAGCACCAGGCTGGTAGCGTTGCCAGAGCCAGGCCAGCTCCACCATCACCGTTCGAAGCCGCCGGTTCCCGGCCTTTCCGATCCCTTGCTCGCGTTCCACCCCACCACTGTTGTAAGGCGTCGCAGTAAGACCTGCATAAGATCCGAGCGCTTTGGCATTAGCGAAGCGACGGACGAAGGCCTCGCGGACCAATATTGTGGCACTCTGCACCCCTATACCGCGGAGACTGCACAGCTGCTGGATCATCCGACTGGCATCATCCGAAGCGGGCACCTCCGCTACCGCATCGCGGTCGTGTTCCAGCGTGGCGATCTGATCGAGAACGAGCTCCAGCCGGCTCAGTAACCGTTCGATCTTGGCGAGGGCGTGAGGTGGCATTGGGTCACCCAGACCGGTACGAAGGTCGGCCAGACGCCGCCGGCGGTTTTTCAGGAGCGGGTTGTAATCCTCGACGCCGAGCGTCGCGAGGACAGCACCGATCCGGTTGGCAAGGCTGACACGTTCGGACACGAGCTCTGTTCGTTCGCGGACAGAGCGCCGTGCATCCTCATCGGCTTCGTCAGGGATCGGTACCATGGAGCAGACGCGCGGTTCGCCGCGAAGCCACGCCAGCAGCGTACGCAGCAGTAACTCGGCGTCGATCCCGTCCGACTTTGCGCGACGCATGCGACGATCGACGGGCACGCTGGAAGGCTGGATGACATGGACCTCCACGCCTTTGGCAATCAGCCATCTGGCAAGCCAGAACCCGGACCATCCAGCTTCGTAGGTCGCAACCACCCGATCTACCGGGTGGCCGGCAGCAGCAGCACGAGCACGATAGCCATCGATTGCGGACTGAAGAGCAAGCTTATCTGGCTCAATGGCACGCTTCGCCTTGGTCTGCGGCAGGCCGGGCACCTGGGCGGCCAAAACCCAGTTTTTGTTGCTTAGTTCGATAGCCAGCACGAGCGTACGATCGTATTGGACAACTTCTGCGCCGTTGAATGATTGCGACATGATCAGGCCTCCAGAGTTTGAAATGGCGCAGTCTAATCTGCCTGCGCCGCAAATCATGGGATCTGTAGGTGCGGCTCTTCATATGCCGCTGGCCATAATGCCATTCGCGCGGCTCAGGTCCCGATCGAAAGCTCGCACTCGAAGGTGCACGGCCCAATTGGGTTCTCCTGATCGGGCGGCGTCAACCGGCTTTTTGCATTAGCTCACCCCAAGACCCGCCCACGGGTCAGCTTCCTGCGGGCGACATGGCGTTCGCGCGTCCCGCTTTCGAAGTACCGCTCCATTGCGAGACGCCCAACGCTCCAGGCCCTCAAGGTCTCGCAGAAAGCGCTACGCACCGGCGAACTCGTGGATCGTGAAAGCCGCCAGGTCATCCGCAAAGCGATCGGTGGCTATCACGAGCTCGACGACAATCAGGCATGGCTTGAGCTCGGCCACGTTGACAAGCAACTGCGGCAGTTGCGCACCCAGCTTGAGCGAGGCCTCAGAGACAAGATCATCCAACGGGCGACGGCTACCTCGACATCCAGGACGGAGCGCTTGCCCGCTATCTCGAGAAGCTTCGCCAGCAATGCGTCGATGACCTCAGCGGATAAGGTTCAACAGCACCTGCTGGACCTCGATCCTAATGCAATAGAAGCCAAGGAGGGCGCCGGAAGACGTGCTGCGGCTTTCAACCTCCCGCATTGCACATGACATGGTTGCAGTGGCAGTAGCCGACACCGGCGCCGGTTTAGCGCCGGAGGGACGCGACCGCCTGTTCCCACCCTTCGTGACCACCAAATCCACCGGCATGGAGATTGGTCTGTCGATCTGTCGGCGAATGGTCGAGTCGAGGAGGCAGTTGTGGGCCGAGCACAACGCAGGAGGCGGGACAGCAACGCTGCAAAAAGCCGCGCCCGCTTGATTAGCATCAAGGACGAGCTGGAGAGCTAATCTATTCTTGTGGGCTGCTTGGCGCATAATGCGCCATTTCGAACCGCTGCAAAGGTATCTGCATGAGTAATATCAATCGGAACATGATTGCCGTTGTGGACGATGACGAGGACGCTCGGAAGGCGCTCAACTTTCTTCTCGATGCGCTCGGGCGGTCTGCGGAAGGCTTCTCTTCAGGCGCGGACCTCCTCAACGCTGAGCTGGAGAATTTTGACCATATTATCCTAGATCAGCATATGCCCAGGATGACCGGCTTGCAGCTAATGAGCATCCTCCGCTCGTCGCAAATCAATACCCCGGTCATGTTGATGAGCGGCAATCTGACCGACGAGGTGGTCGCGGCGGCCGAAGCCCTTGGCGCCAAAGTCACCGAGAAGCCACTGAGTCTGGAGGTCCTTGCCGCGTTCCTTGACAAGGAAGAAATGTAAGTTGCGCTAGCGAACAGTACGGCCCCCTGGCAAGGGCAAGCAGCCGAGCGGATCGAGGCGGCCGGCGAGAAGGAGAACGAGCAGGCTGCTCCCACGGAACGTCTGGCAAAGACTGTCAAGCGTCGGGCCAACCGGGTGCACTGCCGTCGCATCTTCCTCGTGTCGAGATGGTTGTCGTATTGCCTTCTGTGGTTGCCGTCCGTTGTGCAAGGAGTTTCTGACTTTCTGAACGTGTGATCGAGTGCGGTCTTCTGTCAGGCCTTTGAGTGCGGCACTTGTCGAAGCCGCTGGCCGGTATGGTGATCTGCGGATCGAGTCCAAATCTCACGTGCGTGCTTGAAAGCACCGAGGCAACAGTTGGTTTTCCCGATCCAGATCGGTTCGATCATGCGCCCATTCAGGTCATCGCCTTCTCACACCCCCAATACCGAGTTACCCATCCATGCTGACCAACAGGTCATGTCATGGCGGTTAACACCGGATCTCGATAATCCTCTTGTTTCGTCAGCATGGCCCACATTCTTCGGGCCATCTTGTTCGCCAGTGCGATCGCGACCAACATCCGTGGCTTCCTCGTTATCATCCGCGCCAGCCAGGAACCCTGCGCCGGAGGCTTTCTGCTCGCCCAATTCACGCGGACCATTGCACCGATGATCAGCAATCGGCAAATATCGGCTTGTCCTGCCTTCGATACCTTGCCGAGTCTTTCCTTGCCCCCCGATGAGAATTGCCGGGGAACAAGTCCTAGCCATGCCGCAAAATCACGACCGCTTCGGAAGCTTTCCATCGCGGGAGCAAATGCCTCGATGGCCATTGCTATCATCGGCCCTACACCCGGCATGGTCTGAAGTCGCTTCGCCTTATCGTCTTGCTTGGCAAGCTCGACGATCTTCCGCGTCTTGTCTTCGATCCTGGTCGTCTTTTCCGCGATTTGAACCAGAAGATCACGGCATTCTTCCCGCACGAGTTCCGGGAGAACAACACTGACATCCTCGACGATCGCGTCAATGCGCTTGAGATGCCCGATCCCCAGAGGGACAACGTGACCATATTCGTAGAGCACGGCACGCAATGCATTCACCAGTTCCGTACGCTGATGGACAATGCGCTCCCGGGCTCGAAAGAGAATCCCCTTTGCCTGTTGATCCGCGCTTTTCGGTTCCACGAATCGCATCTCAGGGCGCTGCGCGGCGGTGACGATGGCTTCGGCGTCAGCGGCATCATTCTTCTGGCGCTTGACGAAGGGGCGCACATATTGCGGTGCGATCAACTTGACCTCATGCCCAAGATTGACCAATTCGCGTGCCCAATGATGGGCGCTACCACAGGCCTCCATGACAACGACAGCCGCAGGCTGGCTTTCCATGAAGCGCAGAAACTGTCCGCGCAGCAACTTCCGGCGAAACTTTACCTGGCCCGTCATCGACGCTCCGTGAAGCTGGTAGACATTCTTTGCTAGATCGACCCCGATCATTGTATCTTTCATTTGCCGTCCCTCTTCTTCGTGGCTTCTACAGACCACATTTTGGCACACTGCGATGCCGTTAGGGGAGGACGGCAACCACCCCATCTCACGTAATTTTGTTACCGGCTGCCTCACCAAGAATGTTACCGGCTCGCCAGACGTGTGGAATCTGAAGCGAGGTATGGCGCTGGGCCGCTGACCTCGCCGATGAGCCGCTGCACGGCTTGTTGTCGCCACGCCCTTAGTTCGGTCAGCTCGGCCTTGGAGGCATGGGCCTCAGATTCCTAACTTTCCCGTATTTGAAATACGCTAAAGTTAGAAATCATTGCCTTTTCAAGCCTGCCGTGTTACTTTCCCGTATGTGAGATACGCGAAAGTTAGAAAATGCCCCTGCACCTAGTTGGAGAGAACATCGACAAAACCCGCAGCCACTATCAGGCTGAGACGGGCAAACTCGTCCAGCTGATGCGCGGCATCTACGTCGATGCCGGGGAGGATATCGAGGCGACGGCACTCAAGCATGCCGTCCGCATCGCAAAATATCTCTACCCCAACGCCTACCTGTCAGCGGCGAGCGCTGTCCTTCTCGGGCCAACCCGCGACGGCCGCCTGTTCCTAAGCGGGCGGCGGATACAGCGCACGCGCATCCGCTTGCTCGAAATCATCCAGAACGCGGCTCCCGATCATCCATCTGTGGCCGCGGCGATTGTTGATGACGGCATGGGAGAATTCCGGATCGACGTTTCCTCAATGCGCCAACGCTTCCTCGAAGCCTTCCGTCTGCGCAGCGAGCACGCGGCATCCATCGACGAAACGATGCGCGAGACAATCGCGAACCGCCTCATCGAAGAGTACGGCAGCGCCCAGGGTGCGGCCGATGCCATATGGTCACTTGCCCGCGAAAATAAGTGGTATCGCGAAGGTGAGCATGCCGAGCGCTTCCTGCTCCGGCGTCCCGCGCCAGCGGAAGCAGCGCGCAACGAGGCCGCACTTGATTTGATTGTCGCATGGCACGGCGCGCCCCTGGGCAACCTCACTCATGACGGTTTTGAATGGCGCTGGAATCCCAACGATCAGGACGGCCCGCCGCTCGTCCGCCAGACCACGCCGGGTAAACTCCCGCCCTTCATTTTGTCGCTGCTGCCCGAAGGCTGGCTTGAGTCAGTCTTGAACGACCGCGACGAGCGCGCGATGCTGCGCTCGGGCAAGCGCTACATGTCGAACATCACGATCGTTGAGCGCGCGAACGATCTCGCCGCCCTGCCGCCTGACATACTGCTGACCCGGCTCAGTGGCTTCACTAAGAACTCTCTATTCACTGGCCAGTATGCCGGGCCGGGCCGCGGCGACCTGGAGCAAAGCTTCGAACGCAATCTCGCACAGATATTCGAGCGCACCGATACACCCCGCTTGTCGGGTGTCCAGATCAAAGCGCCAATGTTCCTCGATGCGGATGGCACCTTGTCGCCCAGCACCGGCAAACCCTTCACCCATATCCTCAAACCTGCTGGCACGAGCGGATTTGAGGCTCTGCCGGTTATTGAATGGCAGTCGCTCGCGTTGGGCCGCCGATCCGGTTTCACAACGGCCCCGACCGCACTCGTTCCCATGCCTGACGGGATGCCGCCCGCGCTCGTGGTTGAGCGGTTCGACATCACGACGAGCCTTGATGACAAGCATCTTCTTGCGCTTGAGGATTTCTGTTCCGTGCTGGGTGTGCCCACCGAAGCAAAATACGACGGCACGATGGAGCGCATCGCGCGGGCTCTGAGACCTCTATCAACCGCCCCGGAAGAGGATGTTCTGCTTGTGCTGAAGCGATCCCTGTTCGCCTGGCTGATCGCCGATGGCGACATGCATCTTAAGAACATGGCGCTCCTCAAGATCGCAGAGCCGGGCAGCGCGCAATTCAGCTCGGTTCGCATGGCACCGCTCTACGATGCTGTCACGACCCGCGTGTTTCCACGTCTCGAAAGAGACCGGATGGCGCTCAAACTGAACGGCAAGGACGATCGTCTGCGCCGCGCCGACTTCAAGACGTTCGCCAGCACTGCAGGCCTCAAGGCTGCCGAAGCAGACAACGCAATTGACGATCTTGTCGCCGCTCTTTCGCACGCACTCGATCACCTAGAATTGCCATCGCCTCTATCAGACGGGTCTCAAGGCGCGAAGATGGCGGAGCAAATGCGCGCGATTGTCCGCGAACGTATCGAAGGGTTTGCGTAGATGATCGATCTCACCGACGCGCCGGTCTCTGCCCTCCTTGAACTGCACGGCGATTTGTTGGCAGAGCTGCGGCGTCGTAAGATCGTGCGCAGTGCCAACAATCCAACCGGCGACTACGGAGAGCTCCTATTCTCCAGAGCCTTCGGGTGGACCCTCAACAGCAATTCTTCCGCCGATGCTGACGCCATCGATACCGAGGGGGTGCGCTATCAGATAAAGTGCCGCAAGCTTGAAACACTGGGCGGTTCCCGTCAGCTCGGATTTATCCGCCGACTCCCCGACAGACCTTTTGACCGGCTCGCGGCTGCTCGATGGCAAGTTCCGTGTCACCAGGGCAGCCATCATTCCGTACGAAGTCGTCGAACCGCGCGCGACGTACGTCGATAGTGTCAAAGGCTGGAGGTTCATGCTGCGCGACACTGTCTGGGACATACCCGGCGTCATGGATGTTACGCCCGAATTGCGAGCGGCGGAGCAGGCGATCTGATGGCTGGCAGCGGCGCGACCCGTCCTACTGATCGCGTCCGAAATCGCTTTGCGCAAGGAACCCAAGGGATGCGTAGTCCGACATAGGGCGGCCACGCAGTTCCTCGCGGATGTCATCGATGATCAGATCGAGATTGCAGCTCTTGCTGACGATGCGCGCAAGAGCCTCACGCGAAACGGGTCCGCTGGCGGCAAAAATGGTCGCCTCGACGCGATGCATCCACTCGCGCCAGCGAACCTCCGCCAGCAGATGATCCAACTCGCGGTCGACCAGCATTCGCTGGACATCTCTTTTTTCTCGTGTGCGTCGTGTCGGTTCCACCATTCGATCACAATCCGTAGATGCGGAAGGTCGGGCGGCCCGACAGTTCGCGCACGGCGCCAAACTCGAGCAGCCGGTCGAACAGCCGGCGTAACCCGCGATCGCTCATGCCGGTCTTGTTGTATCACCGCGCGAGGCGACGACGGCGTCATCGCCGAGGAGCGTCTCGATCACCGCGTCCGCACCTTTTGCCTGCAATTTTGGCGCAACAGCCAGCAGATGATCGGCGCGGCGGCCGAGCTCGGCGGCAAGATCCACCGCCTGCAGCGCCGCCCGCGCATAGGCGCCAAAAATGGGTTGGCGCGATGCCGGCTGCGCTTGCCGTTGGTCCGCTGGCGACAACCGATCGCTGGCTGTCGGCGGTGGCGGGTAGGCGCTCGAGCGTCGCGATGACATCGGCGGCCACGCCGACCGCGTTCGCGTGTGCGCCAGCAAGCCCTTTGATTTCATCGCCGAGACGCCCTGCCGTGTCCTCATCGAGGAAACTCCCCAGATCCGCGCCTATCTCGCCCAGCGCCGTGTCGCCAACCAAAGTCGCGACCGGACGCGAGGCCAGCCTGCGCTAGATCAGCAGCATGCGGCCGGCGGGCCCGAAATTATCGCCGGGGCGGGTGAGCAGCAGTGCGTCGCGCAACGCCGCTGCGTCTTCCATGCGGCCGGCGCGTTTTGCCGCTTCCGCCGCCGCGGCGGCGGCAAAAGCGGCATCTTCAAGCGATTGCGGAGCGGCCGCCGCGGCGCGCAGCCAGGCCGGCACCGGAGCGACCGGCGCAACCGGGCCCGAGCTCGCGGTGACAAGCGGGGGATGGCGGATCAATTTCGGGCGGAGAATCATCGCCGAGAGCATGAATCGGCGCGGCGCTTTTGGCAGCGTAATTTAGCAGAAACCGCCGCGCCTGTCGTGCAACTGTTACGAACGATAATCTTGTTATCGGACGTATGGCGCTAGCCTGCCAAATCATGGAAGATTCCCCATCGAAACCCGCCAAAATCGACCTCTCGCCCGCCGACCATCCAGATGGCGATCTGCCCGATATCGTCGATCTGGTGCTGGAAATGGGGGCCCCACCCACCACCCCGTGGGCGCCGGCGAATCTCGAAGCGCTCGTCGAGACGGCAACAGGCTACGCCAGGGCCGCCAGCTCCGAAAACACCCAAACCGCCTACGCCAAGGATTGGCGGCATTTTTCAGCCTGGTGCCGGCGCAACGGTTTCGAGCCCCTGCCCCCAGAGGTACAAACATCGGCCTCTATATCAGCGCCTGTGCCTCAGGCAGCGCCGCCGGTGAGGCCCACCGGGGCTTGCTACCCCTTTCGGTCGCCACAATTGAACGCCGCCTGTCCGGCCACGCCTGGAACTTTACCCAGCGCGGTTTTGCGCTCGATCGATCCGATCGGCATATCGCCATGGTGCTTGCCGGCATTCGCAGAAAACACGCAAAGCCACCGCGGCAGAAGGGAGCCGTGCTCGGCGACGATCTCCTGGCGATGATCGCGACGCTCGGCCATAATTTGCGCGGCCTGCGCGACCGCGCTATTTTGCTCCTGGGCTTCGCCGGCGGCCTGCGCCGCTCCGAAATCGTCGGCCTCGACGTCGTGCGAGACGACAAGAGTGACGGCGCCGGCTGGATCGAGATTTTTCTGGACAAGGGCGTGCTGGTGACGCTGCGTGGGAAGACCGGCTGGCGCGAGGTCGAGGTGGGCAGCGGCTCCAGCGATTTGTCTTGCCCCGTGGTGGCGCTGGAGACCTGGATCAGGCTGGGCCGCATTGCGCGAGGCCCGCTTTTCCGCCGCATCTTCAAGGACAACAAGACCGTCGACGTCGAGCGGTTGTCCAACAAGCAATCGCCCGCCTGGTCAAGCAAACGGCGCTCGCCGGTGGCGTCCGCGCCGATCTTCCGGAAGCGGAGCGCGCTGTTGTTCGCCGGACACTCGCTGCGAGCAGGTCTCGCCTCTTCGGCCGAGATCGAGAAGCGCTACGTGCGGAAGTAACTCGGCCACGCCTCGGCCGAGATGCCCCGCAAATATCAGCGCCGGCGTAAGCGGTTCCGCACCAACCTCACCAAGGCTTCCGGGCTTTGAACGGCCCCCTAGGGCGAGAGTTCTACTTAGCGTTTCAGTTGACATCGGGGGGTAAGGGCGACAGCGGCCTCGCTAATCTCCCCGAGACGCGGAGCCTACGCCTGGTCGGAGCAAGGTTTGCCCGTTCCAGCAAGAAGGTCTCACCCAACGTTCTGTGGCGAAGCCCGAAAGTTTGGCATCCGTTCGGAGATGTCGATCCCGATCTTCGACGGGTCCGGAAGGCGTGCCCTCTTTACCTTCCCGTCCCGTGAGCGGAAACTCGACCCCGCGATGGTAGCGGACGGGTACTCCGTTCTGACACTTGGTGCCTTCATCGATGGCTACCTACAGAGCCGCAGCGACGACGGGTTGATATGCGCAGCCCCCTCCCACTGACGAGCTATCAGCTGGAATGCCTCGCATGGCTCCTGCAGGGCAAGACCAACGGCGATATCGCAGCACTTGGCAATGTCAGAAGACGGGCGGTCGAGTTCCAACTGCCGAACATCCGTCGGAAGCTCAACGTCATGACTACCTACCAGGCCCTCGACATCGCGACAAAGCGCAATTGGATCTAAGCTCGATTGCAGACCGCGGTGGCTTCTCGGGAAGTGTGAGCTAGAAGACAGACGTTCTGGTGATAGGTGCCTATGCCACCGAATCATGGAAACATTCGTCATTTGGAGACAAAATGGTCAAGGCTACCAGCTGGCGCGACCAAGGATTGCCAATCTTGATTGTCGCCGAAAAGCACTGGACCAGATCTCTCTGAGGCGCCCTGGGTAGGCATAGCCTCTGTCCTATCGTCTCACCGGGAGGGGCACAACATTTCCCTCTGGCAGATCAAAAGCCATTGCCAGCAAGCGTGTCGTAGCCATCTCGACGATCAACTCTTCAATGGACCGATCGGGCAAACCAGTCTTGACCCGCTGGCGAACCAGCACGGTGAGTTGATAGACCGGAACCGGAACCAAAGGAGGATGATCATCGAGCAATTGACTAATCTCGATTACAAGGTCAGAATCGATATTCTTTGGCAATTCTCGCATAGGCGATCCTTGATCAAATAAGGTGAACATCGACACGCGAGCAGTCTGAAGGTGATTTATACATGCGACCGCCACGATCTGCGCCACCTGCCCCCTTTTAGTCCCAGCTATTGAACGCCAAGCCTTCGTCGCTTGCTTAAACTACCCGCCCCAACGCCCCTGCGAAGAATGCGTCAGCCAGGCAGGCGAGTCCAGAATCGAGATGGAGGAAAGTGGCTAGGCCTTTGCTTTCCGCTTTGTCGGCACTTTCTCGGCAGGTGTCTTTGCGGCTGGCGTGCGGCCGAGGCCTATGGACTTTGCAAGCGCGGAACGCCGTGCAGTGTAGTTTGGTGCGACCATTGGATAGTCGGCTAGCAATCCCCATTTGGTTCGATACTCAGCAGGGGTCGTACCGAAGTGTGTAGCAAGATACCTCTTTAGCGATTTGAACTTCTTTCCATCTTCCAGACAAACGATGAAATCTGAGGTCACTGATCGCTTTGGGCTACTGGCGGGTGTGAGCACTGGCGCCGTTGGCGCCGCAGGCTGCAGCAATCCTGCCAATGCAGCATTGACGCTTGCGATCAGGTCCGGAAGTCCCGACACAGACGTCGCGTTGTTCTGGACATAAGCCGCAACGATACCCGCCGTCAGGCCCAACAGATCGCTGTTTGCCTGTTCACTCGCGTCGTCCGCCATGGTCAGTCTCCTCGTTGATCTCATTAGTTCCTAATCGGCATATTCTGACGTCGCAATCACTACAACTACGGCTGCAATATTTCTTCCACTGATCGCTACGCCAACTGTCGCCGCTTGCCTGAGCGAAATCGCTCTCGTCTTTCGAATACTGCGTAGTCGTTCTCGCCGGAAGCTCGTTGGGTAGCCGAAGGCGCCACGTTGGCCATATCCGGCCTCTATCAACAATAGGGCCCGATCTGCATCGCCGCGCACTAAACAAACATCGCGCTAGCAGCCCTCTTCAACTCACTATGTCGGCCCAGGATCGCGCCCAGTCGGCCGGACGGCTGGTCTCGGCCGCTCCGCTTCCATCCCTGAGGCAGTCTACGGACCGCCGTGGCGGGTACAGTCGGTCCCGCGTCCCGGCCGTCAGCCGTCGCTATGCTGACATGGGGTAATTGCGGGCGATGCTAGATTCTTCGCCGTCAGTGATTCTCATGGAGGCCAACATGGACCAATTTGTTGGGTTAGACGTCTCGCAGGAGATGACCCACGTGTGCGTTATCGGCAGCGACGGTAAGCTTGTCTGGCAAGGGAAGTGCCTATCGACGCCAGAAGACATAGCCGGAAACATCAGATCCAAAGCACCCGATGTTCTACGCATTGGGCTCGAAAGCGGTCCCCTGTCCACCTGGCACTGGCACGCATTGAAGGCGATGGGGCTACCGGTGCTGTGTCTTGATTCCCGCCATGCGCAGGCGACCATGAGTGGCCAGGTAAACAAGACCGACAAGAATGATGCATATGGATTGGCCCAGATCGTCAAGGCGGGCTGGTAACGGGAGGTCGGGGTAAAGAGTCTCGACAGCCACGCGGTCCGCTCGATGCTTGGAGCACGAGCTCAACTCGTCGGAATGCGGGTAGAGGTCACCAACCAGATCTGGGGCATTCTCAAAACGTTCGGCGTCGTTCTATCAAGACGAACGGGCGAGCCGTTCGAACGTCTCGTGGATGAGGCGTGCGACAATAGCGACCCCATGCTCAATCAAACCGTGCGGTCGATGTTGTGCGTCCATTCCTGCCTGAAGGAGCTGATTCGGCAGCTTGACCGCCAACTGATGAGCCGTGCTCGTGGGAGTGCTGTGTGCCGGCAGCTTATGGCCATTCCTGGCGTGGGCGTACTCACAGCCCTTGCGTTCGTGACAGCGGTCGATGATCCGTCCAAGTTTCCGAAATCCAGAAGCGTTGGCGCGTACTTCGGCCTGACACCGCGATGTTACCAGTCGGGTGAAATCGATCGCAACAGGGGCATCTCGAAATGCGGAGACGGTCTTGTCCGTACCTATTATTTGAGGCCGCCGGCACGCTTCTGACGAGGGTCGAGAAGTGGTCGGCGCTCAAAGCCTGGGGCCTCCGGATCGCCAAGCGAAGCGGCTTGAAGAAGGCAAAGATCGCCGTCGCACGAAAGCTGGCAGTAGTCATGCACCGCATGTGGGTGGATGGCGTATCCTTCCGATGGTCGGCCGCTGAAGCGGAGGCAGTCGCATGAAGATGGAGGTGAACCCGAAGAAATCCGTCGCTCGACGGTAATCTTGTCCCTTGCCGGGACAAGCAGCGGCAAACCCGCCAGGAGCTATGCAGCCGTTCCATCGGAGCGGACTGCGTTGCTGACATTGGGAGCCGCAGCGTCCGATGCCATGCTGTGGCGAGCACTGTTCGACCACGAAGAGAACGCTGAAACCGGCAGGAGGCAGGTCATTCGTCCAAGGGCCAGTAGGAATTTTATCTGGCGATCGACGTGTTGCTAGAACGATCCGCGAATGAAGGGCGTGAGCGGCTATTTAGGTTCTGTGGACACTTCAGCACCGTAAGCTGGCCGCCGAGGAGCTGCGTGAAGGTCACCCTGCCGACCTGGTCGCGCTGCACCTCGATCCAGACGCTGTGCACGTTCCGGACATCGGCAAGGCTAGAAAACGGTTGACCCCGGGCCCGCAATTAGAGAACGCATCCTGCGATGTCCCGCTCACCGCCACGACGGGGGCGAATTGCCTCCATCCCGGGCGCGAAGCTTGTCCAACGTTGGTGACGCGCAATGGATTGCGGTTTATACGCCCTCTATCCTTTGAGCGCCGAGGAAGGGGATTATCAAGCATACGAATGCGAGATACTCATGCACCCGCACGACGCCACCGACATCCGCTATCGACACGGCTGCTTGATTTCTCGAACATGATAATGGGGGCCGACAGCCACTCCATCCACGCCGCCCAGCGACTTGCTGGGAGCCAATCTGCCCAATTGAGCTTGGACCTTCGACCATTGCCACCTGCCTCCCCTTCGACGGGCGGCCCTTGCCTCTGTCTCACATGGCCAGATTGACCCATGCCCGAAGGGTCCCTCCCCGGTCTCGCCGGCGGGAACCACACGCACTGCCCTGCGCAGCCGGCATCTGCAATCTTTGGCTGCTGACGACCGTGATTTACTGCCGTAAAAACTGATCCTTATGGCAGAGAAAACATGCATTTAGATGGGAGAGCGGAAACCTCCGGGTTTCGGCTAATGGGTACGGACTTTGTCAGCAAAAGGGCCGACCGCATCGTTAACATTCTCTTAACCTAAAACTTCTTGCGGGGGTTGGCCGAATCGGAGCTTAATGGCGGTTGTTGAATAGTTTCATCGCAAAAAGCGCCAATTCAGGTTCCGACGAGAATGAACATCGCCATGCGGCTACCACGCTTTGAGTTCGATGACAAAATTCTCGAGCAGGGTGCCGAGATATCGCGACGCCTCAACCAGCTACGCATGGAGAAGTTCCCACCTAACGCGACGAAGACGCTACGCTCTTTTTCGATGGCTGAGGTGGCCCACTATCTTGGTGTGTCGCAAAACAATTTGAAGCGCCTTCATCTTGAGGGCAAAGGGCCGCTGCCCGATCAAGTCCCCTCCGGCCGCCGATCTTACACGGCCGAGCAAATGCTTGAGCTGCGCCATTTCCTTGACCGCCACGGCCGGACCGAGGTGAAAAAGTACGTCCCCCACCGCAAGCCCGGCGACAAGCTCCAGGTGGTTGCTGTCGTCAACTTCAAGGGCGGAAGCGGCAAGACAACGACCGCCGCCCACCTCGCCCAGCACCTGGCGCTGACCGGTCACCGTGTTCTTGCAATCGATCTCGACCCGCAAGCCTCGCTCTCCGCGCTCCATGGCTTTCAGCCGGAACTCGATCGCAACCTCTCTCTGTATGAGGCGATCCGCTACGATGATGAGCGCAAGCCGATCTCCGAGGTGATCGTGCCGACGAATTTCCCTGGCCTGGATATCATTCCGGCCAATCTCGAGCTGCAGGAGTATGAGTACGACACGCCGCTCGCCATGCAGGACAAATCGTCCAATGCCGGCCGCCAGTTTTTCACCAGGATCGCAAAGGCGCTGTCAGAAGTAGACAGCCGCTATGACGTCGTCGTTGTCGATTGCCCGCCGCAGCTTGGCTATCTCACCTTGACGGCGATGTCGGCGGCGACATCCGTTCTCATCACCGTTCACCCGCAGATGCTCGACTTGATGTCGATGAGCCAGTTTCTGCTGATGCTCGGCGGCATCTTGAAGACCATCAAAGCGGCCGGCGCATCGATACAGCTGGATTGGTTTCGCTATCTGATCACGCGCTACGAACCGACAGACATTCCGCAGGCGCAGATGGTCGGCTTCATGCAATCGATGCTTGCTGGCCAGATCCTCGAAAATCCCATGCTCAAGTCGACGGCGATTTCGGACGCGGGCCTGACGAAACAGACGCTCTACGAGGTGGAGAAATCGTCTTTTACCCGTTCAACCTACGACCGGGCGCTCGAATCGCTGGACGCGGTGAACTCGGAGATTGCGACATTAGTCCATCGCGCATGGGGACGGTCATGACGGCTTTTACGGCAGTAAAAAGTGACAAGTTTGCTCGTGAAATCAGTCGACTAACCGAGAATGGGAGCGATTGAATGGCGCGCAAGGACATATTCGGCAGTGTTATGGGCCCAGCGACTGGAGTCGCGAATAACCAGGATGTATCGGGGTATGCCGTTCGCGGCGCATCACGGTCGATTATACAGTCGTTCGAGGAGCTCTCGAAGAGTTCTGTCGTCGATCTCGATCCGGCATTGGTCGACACGTCATTCGTCTCTGACCGCATGGCCGGTGACGATGAGGCCTTTCAGGAGTTGCTGGTGGCGATTCGTGACCGAGGACAGGATTCCCCTGTACTGGTCAGACCTCATCCGGAGATTTCCGGTCGGTTTCAGACCGTCTTTGGCCACAGGCGCGTCAGGGTCGCCCGCCAACTGGGCAGGCCTGTCCGTGCTGTCGTCAAGAAGATGGGCGATGAGGACCATGTCATCGCCCAGGGTCAAGAGAATGCTGCCAGGTCTGATTTGTCCTTCATCGAGCGGACGCTTTTCGCGGAGCGCATTCTCAAGCGGGGCCATTCGCCGGATACGGTGAAGTCGGCTCTTGCACTCGATGATACGACCTTCTCGAAGATGCGCTCCGTTACCAGCAGCATTCCTGAGCAGGTCATTCTGGCAGTCGGCGCCGCCAAGGGTATTGGCCGGGATCGCTGGTGGCAACTTGCCAAACTGTTGGAGCATCCTGGGGCTGCAGCCAGGGCGACAGAGTATGTGGAAAGCGCCGATTTTGCCCAACCGGGGAGTGATGGCCGTTTCGCCCATCTCTTCGACTATCTGAGTGGCCCGGTGAAACGCCCGCCGGCGCCATCGAAGTCTCAGCAAAAGTCGTGGATCCCCCGGGACAAATCGGTCCGGGCCAACATCACCGACACTGGAAAAGTGTTTACGCTTGCCTTGAAATCCAAGGGAGCATCACCCTTCGGCGCATTCATTGCCGGCAAGCTCGACGAGCTTTTCGAGGCTTTTCGGGAATCGGAAATTGCGAAGAAAACAGGAGACTAAAACCGCAAAAGAAAAAGGCCCCCGAACGTCACCGTCGCGGAAGCCCTTCTCATGTCTCTAGCAAGCTGAGAATCGCACTTCCCCGAATCACTGTCAAGAGTCGTGGCGCCGTTTCGGCGAGCAGATTTTTTTTGCCTGATTGAAAGGTGAGGGAAATGAAGAGTGGGTACGCGACGACGCCCTTCGGGCGGCGGCCGATGACGCTTGCCCTGGTGCAAGCGAATACGGCATCGCGGGAGATCCCGAAAGGATCTCTCGTCGAGAAGTGGCAGGTCTATCGTTGGCTCTGTGAGGGAAAGTCGGCTCTCGGCGTGGGAGACCGCGCGCTGGCGGTGCTGAGCGGCCTGTTGACGTTCTACCCAGACGACCAGATCAGCGAGGAAAACGGCCTGATGGTCTTTCCGTCGAACGCTCAGCTGTCGTTGCGCGCACACGGCATGGCCGATTCCACATTGCGCAGGAACTTGGCGGAGCTGGTCAATTGCGGTCTGATCATCCGCCGCGATAGCCCCAATGGCAAAAGGTTCGCTCGCAAGGGGCAGGGCGGGGCTGTCGTGGAAGCATTCGGGTTCTCGTTGGCGCCCCTTTTGACACGGGCTGCGGAGTTTCAGCTGGCGGCCGACCAGGTCCGCGCCGACTCGAGGGCGCTCAAATTGATGCGTGAGCGGGTCACGCTCCATCGCCGTGACATCCATAAGCTTGTCGAGGCTGCGATCGAGGAGGCCGTTCCTGGGGACTGGGGAGCCATCTGGAGGCGTTTCCGAACCATCGTGGGGGGCATTCCCCGCCGAGCCGGCCTATCTGACCTGGAGGGCTTCGTTGCGGAGCTGACCGCATTGCACGATGAAGTGGACAGGATGCTGGAAAGCTTCACAAAATCCAGGAATCCTAGCGGCAATGAGTCCCAAAATGAGCGGCAGCAATCTGATTCAAACACAGACTCCACTTTTGTATTTGAACCAGCTTCTGAAAAAAGCAGGGCGGCGGTCGAGCCAACATCTGTTTCGACCGAGAAGCCGAAAGGCTACCCGATAGGACTTGTGCTGAGAGCGTGCCCCGAAATTGCGGACTATGCCGTCAACGGGATCGGAAATTGGCGCGACTTGATGATGACCGCTGCCCAGGTGCGGGGGTACCTTGGCGTTTCGCCCTCAGCGTATGAGGAGGCCTGCCATGTGATGGGCCAGGAAGTTGCCGCGATCGTGATCGCCTGCATCCTGCAAAGAGCGCAACATATCAACTCGGCAGGCGGCTATCTGCGGGTGCTGACCGAAAAGGCGAGGGGAGGGCAGTTTTCTGTCGGACCGATGCTCATGGCGGCGCTGAAGGCCAATGGCTCGACAGCAAGGATGACCGGATAGTATGGGGGTCATCCACGAATGTGCATATGTCGTGGGCATCGACACGTCGTTTAATCATGTCGATAGAATACCAATTTGTCGACATGTGGCCGAACTGCTTCTGTACATAGCGGGGCGGAGAGCGGGTGATCTACTACTGGTACAGTGACGATGCCCCGATTTATGCCCTTTTGGCCGACGGCAAGAACGAAAAGACGGATTTGAAGCCGGAAGAGGCTAAATATAAGGCGGTTGCAGCATTTGCAAAGGCGATCAAGGCTGCAAACAAGAGCAGGACATGAGCGAGATGACGAAATTCGGTGCGGATCTGATCCAGGCCATGTCTGAAGCATTGGCTCATGCGCAGGGCAAGAATGTTCCCGGCGTTCGCGTGAGCGCTGTGGATGTCGGCACGGTTGATGCGAAGGCAATCCGCAAGCAGCTTGACCTCACTCAGGATGAAATGGCGACTGTGCTCGGTACAAGTCCTTCCGGCTACAAAAAATGGGAGCAAGGAAAGCGGCAACCCAGTGATGCTGCTCGAACCTTGCTTCGGATCATGGAGAAAGAGCCCGAAGCCGTCTTGCGGGCTCTGTCAATCGACAAGTCTGCCGAGGAAATTCAAACCGCCGCGGCGCCTCACTGAAAATTGGGCAGGGGAGGGGTTTTATCGCCGTTTACAGTCCTGATGCCTTGGTGAGATTAACACGAAAACGGTCGCGCCGGCGCTGATAGCGGCGGGTCATTTCGGCGGAGGCATGGCCGAGTTGTTTCTGCACATAGCGCTCATCGACCTCGGCCGAGGAGGCAAGGCCGGCGCGCAGCGAATGCCCCGAGAATTTTGCCCCACGCTCCCCTTCGGCCAGATCGCCGCGAACACCGGCAGCCAGTGCAGCGCGCTTGACCAGCCGCGCGACCTCCTGGGGGTTGAGGCGCTCGGCGCCAACGGCCTTGCCTTGACCGGTGACGCGCCGAAACAAAGGGCCATGGCCAATCCGCGCCAGTTTCAGCCAGATCTGCAGAGCGACTACCGGACATGTGGCATCCGCGGAACCGCGGCCGATCTCCACCTCGCGCCAGCCAGTTTTGCCGCGTATGTTGACCAAAATTCCTTTGTCCAAAATCTCGACCCAGCCCGAAGACTCCTCGGTCTGATCGCGCGAAAAATCCAGGCCGACGATTTCCGAGCGCCGCAGCCCGCCGGCGAAGCCCAGAAGCAGCATGGCGCGGTCGCGCAGGCCACGGAGCGTACCGCGGTCGAGCGTCTCCAGCATGGTGATGAGATCCTCGGGCAGGATCGCCTCTTTCTGCACCGGCGGTTTGGCGTGACTGTTGCGAATGCCGGCCAGCACGGTGGCGATGTAGCGGTCCTTTCTGTCCAGCGGCTGGCCACGCTGCCCGTAATTCCAGGTCAGGGACGACAGACGGCGCTCGATCGTCGCCACGGAGTTCGGTTTCTTGTCTCCTGTTACCTTGCCGGATGCGCAGGCGGTGATGTACAGGCCGACGCTCTGCGGATCGGGCGGGAGCACCTCCAGGCCCTGGCGGCGTGTCCAGGCACAAAAATGCTTCCAGTCGGCGGCGTAGGCGCGGCGGGTGTTGGCCGAACACGCCGCCTCGACGTATTTTCGCGCGTGATCGGCCAGTGTTTCCAGATGGGCCGACAGACCCGGTGCGGGCTGCAGGGCAGGGACCGTTTGCACTTCGTCCGGCGTACGCCCCATCTCCATGACGACGTCGATAATGTCGGGCAGGTCGTCAGCGATCGGCTCGCCGGCGGCCGTCGGCCAGGCGGCGGAAATACCATCCTCCGCGCCCGTGCTGTGGCGCGGTCCGAAAGTCGGCCCAACGCGTTTTTCGGATTTCTTGTCGACGAAATCGGCCATTTCTCAGGTAGACACCAGAACGACCGATAATGCAACATTATCGTTCGTTATGTTGGCACGACAGGCGCGGCGGTTTTATGCATTCTATCTTGCAGGAAGCGCCGCAATGATTCATCCTGCAAACGATGATTCTGCGGCCCACATCTCTCTCGCGCCACCCCGGCACGCTTCTTGGCGCGGCCGCCATCACTCCGGCAGTCCCCGTCCCGGCCTGGCTGCGCCGGGCCATCCCTGATGCGCAAAGCCTTGCGGGAAAAGGCGCAGGGCCAAATGCCCTTGAGGACGTCGCGCTCGCCGCAGGCGCCACCATTGGCGCGCTCGATGCAGTGGTCCGCCGGCAGCAGCGGTGGGCCGGCGCCTGGCGGCAGCGCCTGGCGCTTGCCGCCGCAGCGGTGACGGCTAGGCAGGCCGGCCGCGTCGAGGATGAAAGCCAATTGCGCGACGCCGTGCTGCTCACACGCCCGGGCGATTTTTTGTCTGTCGGGCCCGCCGGTCTTTTGCTGCTCGCCTGGCGCCGGCTGGCAGCCCGGCCCGCCGAGGAGCTTCTCACGAAGAGAAGTCTCGCCGCGATGTTGGAAGAGTTCGGTTACGCCCGCGACGACGAGGCAGCCAGCGATCTGGCGGACGATCTTCGACAGCTTTCCGCGGGCATCGGAATGGTCGGCATGCTGACCGGCGCATTCATGGCCGCCGAAAGCCGTGGCTTCGCACGAGCCTTCGGATGCTGGCTCGCCGACGCCCTGCTAGCGCAACGGCTGGGTTGGGCCCACGCGGTGCCGCTGCTAGGCGCCGAGGCAGCCTTTGGGACAAGCGCCCGCCCGCGTCGATCGGCAGCCAGCTCTGTGGCGACAGGCATTGACACAGATCCTGATCGTGTCAAAAATCTGCTTGCCGCGCAGGCGCGCGCTGCGTTGCGCGCGATTGATCTTTCCGCCGAACTCGGGCGCCGATCGGAGCGACTACTGGCGGTGGCGCCGAAGTTGCGTGCTCGGGCGTCGGCTCTCGTCGTCGAAAGACTGTTGTCCGACGATGCGATTGTTGCTTCGGAAAAGATCGCCGGCATGAGTGATCGCGGCCTGCGCCGACTGTTCGACCGGCTGGTCGAACTCGGCGCCGTGCGTGAACTGTCCGGCCGCCCAACCTTCCGCATCTACGGACTGTGACGACCATGGCAGAGGCAACGCCCAGGCGAGGGGGGAGCCGGCCAGATGACGGCCGATCAGGTGACCGCCTGTTTGATCAGGAACTGGATCACTTGCCGCCGGAGGCGCGCTGGCGCGAATGGATGCATCGGGTCGAAGCAACCATCTTTGCGGCGAACGAGCCCGTCGGCCGCGAAACGCTCGCCCGGATCGTCGGCAAAGGTTGCAGCATCGACCTCCTCATCGACGATATCCGCGAGGAGCTGCGCGGCCGGCCCTATGACCTGGTCGCCGTTGCCGGCGGTTTTCGGCACCTGACCCGGCCGGCCTATGCTGATGCCATCCGCAGTGCATTTGGCACGGCCGGCGGCGGCGGTGGGCGTGCCGTGGACCTGACGCAGTCGGACGTGCTGGTGCTAATGTGCATCGCCTATTTCCAGCCCATCACGCGTGGAGAACTGTCGTCGTTTTTTGGCAAGGAAGTTTCTCGCGACCTGATCGGTCACCTGCGCGGCGCGAAGCTGATTGCGTCCGGCCCGCGCAGCCCGACGCCCGGCGCGCCCTACACCTACGTTACGACCAAAGAATTCCTGCTGGAGTTCGGGCTCGACACGCTGCGCGATCTGCCGGATTTCGAAGCCCTCGAGGACGCTGGACTGCTCTCGAAGGAGAAGCTACTCGCAGGTGATATCATGCCAGGATTATCCGACGACGAGGAAGAGCATGCTTAGCGTCGGCACTGATGAATAATACGCTGCCTGGCCGGTGGCCGCAGTTCGCGGCGTCCTCAACGTGATCTACGACTCGGGGTTCGCGAGATGACGTGAGGAGACGCTGTCGGGCGTGGGGCGTTGCCTAGAAAATGGTGGGGGAAATATGCCTGGATGATCGATCCAGCGGTTGCATCGGTCAAGACCACTGACGTTCCGCGCCTTTCGGTTGCCCGACTTTTCGATCTTAGGGCGTTCCTGGACTCAGGCCTAGCCTGCAACCTTGGGGAAGAGATTCCCGAAGGAGGCGCTTGAGGACCTGCACTACGTCCTGCTTCAGTGTTTTCATGAAGTTTTCCGCCTCGGCATTGTCCTAGTGCCAACGCGGCTCATGCTTGGCTGGGTGCCGTGCAGGTTGAGAAGACCGGAATGGGCAGCGCACGAAAATTCGGCGGATTCAGGCCGGTCGTCGCAACACCAATCTGTTTGACCTACCGCAACCACTCGTCAAGCGCCTCAGCGGGCGTTTTCCAGCCCAGTGCTTTCGTGGCCTGGAGTTTAGAGCGTAGCGGCACCAACTCCTGTTCGAGATAGCCGCGGAGCCAAGGAAGGTCAGCGTGCGCCCGCCGGTAATGCGCCTGCAATGACCTGTTCAGGCCGGGTTTACGGGCGCGCCGCCTGCACGTCTTCGACAGTCACCGCATCCGTGTAGTTGTTGCCGAAATTGGTACGGATGTAATTAACCACGGCCGTCACCTGCTCGTCATCGAGATAGGAGCCGAGCGGCGGCATCGCCTTCTGACCCTTGACCACCATGACGACCGGATAAGCGCCCGCTTCGAGCTTCTCGTTCTTGGCGAGCGCCGGATATTTGCCGGCCCCGACTGCGCCGACGCCTTCCGGCATGTGGCAACCCCGGCAGATCGCCGCGTAAATGCCGGCGCCATCTCTGGGTTGGATCTTCGAGGCATTGCCAAAACCGGTCGAGTCGGACGATTGCCCAAAAACAGGAAACGCAGCGAAAGCCGCAACGGCAACGGTGGCGGCGAAAGAGGTGATCCGGTTCATGTCCAAAAGTCTCCAGATTGCGATCAGGGCGAGCTGGCTGGCGGCGGGCCGTCAGCCGCTGACCACGCGTTGGTGGAGACGCCCGATCGCATCGAGCGAAGACAGGATCGCTCCTTCCATCCAGGCCGGCATGTAGGAGATGTGCTCGCCGGCCATGGCGATGCGCCCGTCGATCGAGCTTGCCGCATGATAGTGTTCCTTGCGCTTCTCCTCGGTCCATTCGCCATAGCAGCCGAGCGTCCATGGCACGCGGTGCCAGCCGACGGCAACGCCGTTGTCGAACTCGTCTTTGTATTGCGGATGGATCTGAGCCCCGTACTCCAGCGCCTTCTGGATGCGCTCTTCCGGCGGCAGCGACGTGAACTCGTAAGCCCAGGCCTCCAATGAAAAGGCGCCGAGAAGCACGCCCTTGCCCGGGCTGTGATAGTCGGTGCTGGGATAGGAGATCAGCGTGTTGGGCAGATCGGTGTAGGTGATGCCGCCGTAGATGTGTTCGTCCTCTTCCCAAAAGCGGCGCTTGAACTGCAATCCCACCTTGATCGCGGCACCGTAAGGCAGGTTGTCAATCGCCGCCTTCGTTTCGGTCGACACCTTGGTTTTGATCTGGCTGAGCACGGAGAACGGCACGGTGCAGATACACCAGTCAGCGGTGGCGGTCTGCGCCTCGCCGCCCTTTCGCGCATCCTCGTAGCGGATGGTGACGCTTTCGTCGTCCTGGTCGATCTCCGTGACCTTCACGTTGTATTTGGTAAGGCTGCCGACTTCCCTCTCGAACGCCCTGGCTATCATGTCCATGCCGCCGACCGGCTGCAGCATCGTGGTCTGGTAGTCATGGAGACTGCCAGTGCTAAGGCTGCTCCACAGGCCGGATTGCACGATGTCGGAGAGCCCTATCGGCTGCGATGGCTTGGCCAGCGACATCTGGCCGCCGCCCGGTTCAATATCAAAGCCTCGCCGCTCGCTGCTGTGAGTGCCAGCGACGTAAGCGTAGTTTTCGTCAAGCGCGCCCCAGCTCTGCAACGCTTCCAGCAGCTTCTCCCGGTCCTCCGTCGAGACCGCCTGGTCGAGTCCACCCTGCTTCGTCACCTTGGAAAGCAGCTCGGCGACATGGCCGTTGAAATCCGCGCTGACATGGCGGTAGCGCTGCGGCTTGCCTTCGAACGCCTTGACCGAATGCAAGTAGGCGTTGTGGTTCACCTGCACGAACGCCTCGAGTTTGACGCCGAGCCGCTTGCAGTAATCCAGCACGGCATGGTGATGGTAAGGGATACGCCACGGGCCGGGATTGATATAAAGACCCTCGTCGAACTTGCATTCCTGCTCGAAGCCGCCGAGCTCGGTGTAATTGTCGCCGCCACGCAGCGACCAGCAGCGACCGCCGGCTTTTTCCCTGTACTCCAGAACCTGCACCTTGTAACCGACCTTGCTGAGTTCGTACGCAGCGACCATGCCGGCCAGTCCGCCGCCGAGTACGAGAACGGAAGCCCCTTTCGGATCGCCGTCCAGCTTGATCGGACCCTTGTAGGGCGACTCCTGCGCGAAGCCCAGGGTCGTCATGGCCTGATACATGGCCTCACTGCCGGCAAGCGCGCCGATCATGGTCAGGAGATCGCGGCGGCTGAGTTGGGGAGGAAGCATCGGAACTACTCTTTCAGGGGGATCGCAAGGACGAGAATAACCGGGCGGGGGCAGCGGGTCAGGGGTAGACCGGCCTCAGACGATTGTCTACCGGCCTGCCGACCGCCGGGCGTCGCTGTTAAGCGATCACCCATCGATCGCGTGACGCCGAGCGCCGGATTTGCAAGAGAACGCTCGCGAGCGGCGTTGGTGCACGGATCTTTTATTGGTGTGGGTTTAGGCAAGCGGTCACCGCAATAGCCTTTGTAGCGTAGCCATGCCTTTCAAACACAATACCAGCCGCCGCCATCGTATTGAGAAGATGAAGTTCAGGGTGACGAACTGGCCAGAATATGAGGCAGGACTTCGTCATCGCGGCAGTTTGACCCTGTGGGTGACGCCGGAAGCCCTGTCCAGGTGGCAAGCGCCACGACGCAAGACACGTGGCGGCCAGCACCGCTATTCTGATCTGGCGATCGAGACCACCTTGACGCTGGGCCTTGTGTTTGGCCTGCGGCTGCGCCAGGCAGAAGGCTTGCTGGAATCGGTGCTGCAACTGATGGGGCTGGCGCTCGCTGTCCCCGATCATACCACCCTGAGCCGTCGGGCGCGGAAATGGCAATCGCCCAACAAACGGCATGATCGCCAGGTTCCGCCGGAGGCACCAGTGCATGTTCTTCTCGACAGCACCGGCCTGCAGCTCTACGGCGCGGGTCAGTGGCTGGAGGAGAAGCACGGCGCGCCAGATCCCGTCGCAGTTGGCGCAAGCCTCATCTGGCACTGGATGCCGACAGCGGCAAGATCATTGCCCATACCCTGACTGATCAGGACACTGGCGATGTCTCTCAAGTTGAGCCACTACTCGACCAGATTGGCGTCCGATCGGACAGTTTACTGCTGACGGCGCCTATGACGGAAAACCGACTTACGACGCAGTCATCGATCATAGCGCTGCCGCCGCAATCGTCATTCCGCCTCGCGTCAACGCGGTCGAACCATTCGACGATAGACCTGCCGGCCAAAGGGACCAGCATATCGCCGCAATCGGCAGAGACGGCCGGATGAAATGGCAGGTCTCCAACGGTTATGGCAAACGCTCGCTGGTCGAGACCGCCATAGGGCAATACAAGTCCACCATCGGGCGGCGTTTGCGGGCACGGTCGCTTCCCGTTCAGCAGACCGAAGTCGCCATCGGCTGCGCCGTCCTCAACCGCATGCTTGCCTGCGCACGCCCGAAATCCGCCCGCCGCAAGGCGGCCACGGCATAGTCTGCCGCTTCAAAGATCGACATCCGCTCAAGTCCGGACCCATGCACCAACGCCACGGTTTGGGGCTTCAGGATCGTGCGATGGGCCACGCTTTTCTGGCGGTGCGTAGCACGGGCAATGCGTGTCCAAAGCCTGACAGCGGCGGACAAAATGTCAGGTTCAGAACAAACATTGGCAAAAATGTCAGGTCATTACGACCGGCCATGTGGGACTGTGAGGTTTTTCAAAGCAAACAGGCGCTTACCGCGCGCTGAGCGGGCTGGCACGGGCTTTGCACTCTTGTGGCGACTGCACGCAATGGGCAAGACGAGCGATGCTCTCTCCCCTGAACCCGTGTGCCGTCTCTGAGAGGAAACCAGCTCGTGCAGAAACCTTTGGAAATAGCTTTGCACCGCAATGTGGTGTTGCAGATCGACTCCCCGGCTCCTTCGATTAAAGTCGAGAACTGGCTGCGTGGCGAGCCCCTCACGACCTTTGAGCCCGGCAAAGTTTACATCATCGAATTTTGGGCAACGTGGTGCGGCCCATGTGTGGACGGGATGCCCCATCTGATGCAGCTGCAGGAGAAATACAGGGACAGCGGCGTTGAGATCGTCGGAGTCGCGGCTTCTGAAGAAGCTCCAACGGCCGATGAGGCCCGAAGCAAGCTGGACGCTTGGTTGACCGAAAAGTTCTCGAATCTGAACTATCGGATGGCGTTCGACTCCACAGGCGAAATGAAAAAGCTTTGGATGGAGCCCAGCTTTTCTTTCACGATTCCCACCTCGTTCGTGGTCGACCGAGACGCCCACATCGCCTTTATTGGTGGTCCGACGAAACTCGATGAGGTTTTGCCGAAGGTGCTTAACGGCAGCTGGCGCAGCAGCGACCAAGCAAAATCCGCCGACGCGGAGCGGATTGCGGAAGGCGAAACCAAAGCGCGCGAAACAGCGCTGAAGAAGCCGATCAGGGACAAATTTCAGGCGGCGGTGGAGAAAGAGGATTGGAAGACGGCGCTCTCGGCAATCAAAGAGGGCATCGCCTTGATTCCGGACAACGTGAATTTCCGCGTGAGTCTTGCGCATCTGTTGCTTCACAAAATGCGCGACATGGAGGCCGGCTTGCCCGAAATGCGCCAATTCGTTCGCGACGCGATCGACAGAGAGTCCGAGCACTGGATATATTATGGGCTATTCCTACTCTTCGCGCCGTGCTTTGATTATGCCGGCTTTCCGTCTGCTGAGCGCTTTGCGATGGGCGAAGAGCTGTCTAAACACATCGTGGCACTGCCGCAAGGCGACGGCTCTAAGTTCATGTCTTATCCGATGGTCGCTCAGTACTATCATGAGAGCGGCAACAAAGATCGTGCGATCGAGTTGGTCGAGCAGGCACTTAAGGCGCTGGACGGTCCGGAGCCTATCTCGAACGACCTGAAACAGCACCTTCTACCGGAGTTGCTGCAGGCTCTGGCCAACTACAAGGGTGAGAAGGTTTGTCACGGCACTATCTGTGTGGCTCCGCAAAAGGATTCTCCCAACGTCAATGGGGTGGCCGAGGAGCAAACCTAAGAAGGGGCGTGTCGGAATGCCTTACTGGTCAATTCGTCCACTTTCCTGGCGTGGTTGTGCAAATAGCCGGCCCAGGCGTCCAGCCCAGCCTCGCCGTCATCCGCAAACACGTGACTGGGCACCGTAACGTTAACCGGGCATCGATCAAAATGTGGGATCTGGCGGCATGACCAGATTTTCCCGTGATCCTCTTTATCGTCGCCACCGATTTCCGGCGCAGGTGATTGCCCATGCCGTTTGGCTCTATTTCCGGTTTCCGCTCAGCCTGCGGATGGTCGAGGATATGCTGGCAGCTCGTGGCGTCATCGTCTCTCACCAGACCGTGCGACTTTGGGCTGAGAAATTTGGCAGACACTTTGCCAATGATATCCGGAAGCGATCGGCCGGCAAGCTCGGCGACAAATGGCATCTCGATGAGGGTGCGCCACGAAGGCGCGAAGGAGGAGCTATGATTTAGGCACTTCCCAAGCAGCCATGCTGCACAGGAGATGAGGGCTGGCCCCTCGAAGCCGGCTTGCAGGAGCGGGTTTCAAACCACCTCAAGCTGCTGTCGTAAAGAGCGATGGTGGTGAGCGTTGAGGAAAAGGCCGGACTTGATCCGGTCAGGTAAGATGCAAGGAGACGAGCGTGAGCGAACCGCTGACGACGTGTCGAAAAGTGCATAGATGGCGTCAAAACCGGGTGGGCTTCGTTAACCCGGGAGAAGTCTGGGAGATACCTGTCTACTGCCCAGATGGCGTCCGGCATGAAGGCGGCGTGACCTTGCTTCAGGCTCTTGTGTGGAACGTGGGAACCTGTCGCCCCGATGCGAAGGGAGACATCCAAGTGGAAGCACCATGAGGATCCGAGTACCGATGCGGGGCACAGGGACGGAGTTGCGTGTAGTAGTGAAGAAGGTGCTGTAATGGCGTTGGAGCGAAGGCGCAACACTGTCCAGCTTTATCGAAAGGTCAACCGTCATGCGGGAGGAGCCTTTGGGTAAAGCAAAGCCGTTCGATATTCCTAAACGGGCTGTTTGGGAGGCTTATCAACGGGTAAAGGCGAACCGGGGTGCAGCCGGGGTCGATGATCAGTCGATCGAGGATTTTGAGCGGGATGTGAAGAACAACCTGTTCAAGCTCTGGAACCGATTGTCATCTGGCAGCTACTTTCCGCCGCCAGTCAAACGGGTCGCGATCAAAAAGCGGCAAGGTGGTACAAGGCCGTTGGGCATTCCCACGGTCTCAGACCGGATTGCGCAAGGGGTGGTGAAGGCATACCTGGAACCGGAACTGGAAAGACATTTCCATCCCGATTCCTATGGGTATAGGCCCGGCAAGTCGGCACTCGAGGCAGTGGGTATGGCAAGGCAGAGATGCTGGCGCCATGACTGGGTTCTCGATCTCGACATTCAGGCCTTCTTCGACACCATTCCACACGACCTGTTGCTACGGGCGGTGCGAAAGCACACCGACTGCACGTGGGTGTTGTTGTACATTGAACGGTGGCTGACGGCTCCCGTGCAACTGGAGAACGGCACTTTGGAACCTCGGGAGAGGGGAACTCCGCAGGGGTCAGTTATCTCACCCTTGCTGGCGAACCTCTTTTTGCACTATGCGTTCGATCGGTGGATGGCCAAACACCGTCCTGAGATTCCGTTTGAACGCTTTGCCGATGATGCCGTTTGTCATTGCAGCAGCGAGCGTCAGGCCCAAAAGTTGCAAACGGATCTTGAGCAACGGTTTGCTGAATGCGGACTGAAGTTACATCCAAACAAGACACAGATCGTGTATTGCAAGGATAACGTTCGGCGGGGGCATTGCCCCAATCAGAAGTTCGACTTTCTCGGCTACACCTTTCGACCGAGACTGGCAATGAACCGATGGGGCAAGACCTTCGTCAATTTCAGTCCGGGTATCAGCAACCGAGCCGCGAAAGCCATCCGTCAGACAATGCGGGACTGGCAGCTTGACCGCCGTATCGACAAGCGCATCAATGATCTGGCCAAGATGTTCAATCCGATCCTTCGTGGTTGGATGAACTACTATGGTCGTTACCACAAATCGGCACTTTCCCGAGCATTGATGCACCTCGATCTGCGCCTGGCACGCTGGGCCATGTCGAAATATCGACGCCTGAGACGCCATCGTCGGCGTGCGCGGTACTGGGTCCAGGACGTAAGGCGTCGGGAGCCAGCGCTGTTTGCACATTGGCGATTGCTGTATCGGGCAACGGCTGGACGGTAGGAGCCGGATGAGTGGAGACGCTCACGTCCGGATCTGTGAGAGCCTGGGGGTGAAATTCCCCCGGGCCACTCGACTAGCCGTGCGCATCAACGGTCAGAAATGCTGGTTGTGGAGAGCGGTTGATCAGGACGGATATGTGCTCGACGAGATTGTCCAGACGCGTCGCAACACCAAGGCCGCCAGGCGCCTGCTGACGCGACTTCTGAAGAAGCAGGGTCTGCCGCCAAAGCGTATGATCACCGACAAACTGCGCTCCTACGGGGCGGCCCAACGCCAAGTCATGCCGAACGTGGAACACCGCTCGCATAAAGGCTTGAACAACCGGGCGGAGAATTCTCACCTGCCGTTCCGAAAACGGGAACGAACGCGACAGGGTTTCCGGTCGGTCGGCTCATTGCAGCATTTCGTGTCGATCTTCTCCGCCGTCCGAAATCTCTTCGTCCCATCCCAGACCAACCGCTCCGCAGCACAAATTCGAGCCCATCGACGCCAGGCAATGGCCGCGTGGGAAGCCGTGAGTGCACGGCCTGCCTGAAAAGCGCGGTATCGGCTTCACGCGGCCACATTCAAACAACGTGACAACGCCGTCGCAACACCTGCGTCGAGCATGCCCGCATCGACTGCATAGGCTATCGCGCGATCTGCTGGATCGACACCGACAATTTCGAGCGCGGTCATCCGCCGGTTCGGCATAGAGGTCACGGTCCCGCTGAAGAAGCGCCTCGAGATCGTCGGCCGCCGCTCCGTAGAGCCGGTAGAGTTCATCCATCGAAAGTCCGTGCTTGAGAAGCGCGCCGTTGATCCCATAAGAGCAACCAAGATCGATCACCTTGGCTGATTCGGATTCGGTGGCGCTACGGCGTGCTTCGATCAATCGTTGAAATCGAGGCTTTGCTTCCTGAGGAATCCGATAGCCCAGACGAGACAAAGTTGAAAAGTAAGCTGTCGGCTCCGAATTGTTATAAATATTGTTTAAGTTTATCTTGCCAGTCACGTCGTAGCTAATACTTTCCAATATATCGACCCCGTTTTTCATGTCACAAAATTCACGCCTCCGCACAAAGGTGCGCGAAGAAGCTATTTTCCCGATGAGATGTACTATTTAGCGCATACGCTTCGAGAATTGAACCCGTACCGGAGAAAAATTCCCGGCGCCGAACAAAAAATAGTGGCATTGCTGGCAAGCGGCGCTTTGCAGCAGCGGATACCTACCCAGAAGCTCACCAGTGGCACCAGCAGACGGTCCAGGGCTCAATGGCAATCTGCTGCCGGTCGAAACGGCGCGCGCTAGCGTGCGTCGAGCGCCGGGCTTGGGTACAAGATCCCCAAATACTTCCACAAGACGAGCTGGTCGACAGTTTTTCGTCGATGGGGCTCGGCAGGGGCGCTATCGGGAAGGTCGCAGCTATGACTGGTTTGCAGGCATAGGACATCTCAGCCAGCGCGGCGATCGATGTTCCGGTTTTGAAGAATTCAGCCTAACTGTCTAAATTGGGGAATAGCCCCCATCGGCTTGTGATATCGACCGCGCTGCGTCATTGTCGTGGAAGTCGCGCGCCAGCCGACGGCGGCGGATTCATGAAAATTGGAGGCAATAATATTTACGAGGAAATGCCGGATCTTGATACGAGCGGCGGTCGCCTTTCGCGAGCGCGGGAGGCAAGCGGCTTGAGCGTCAAACAGCTTGCTTGGCGGCTCGGTGTGAAAATGGCGACAATCAACGCATGGGAAAGCGATCGATCACAGCCCGGATCGCATCGGCTTGCAAATTTGTCCGGGATTCTCAATGTCAGCATTTCGTGGATCCTCCACGGCGTCGGCACAGCGCCGTCCGAACCGGAAAAGCGTGAAATGGCCGAATCCGTGAATGCCCAGCTAGTCCGGCTCAAACTGCTCCACGCCGAAACGGGTCACCTGATCAGCAGGGTTCAAGACGAGATGGAACGGGTCGGTGCGGGCCGCTGACCTTTCGGCAGCACACCCCTGCCTTCAGGCAATTTTGTACGATCAGGCCTCATGTGAGCCGATCTGGTCATCGTCGAAACCGCGCCTCATCGCGGCCGCACCCGATATCATTCTTGCCTCCTGGTGCGGCAAGAAGGTCGTGCCGGACAGGATCAGGAGCCGCCCGGTCGGGCAGCGATTCCAGCGGTCAGAAACAACCGCATCGTCGAGATCAAGTCGAGGCTTATCCTGCAGTCAGGGCGCTGGCCCAACCTGTTGCACCACGGCTTGACGTTTTGACCGCTTGAGATGTTGAAGGGTGGCACAGCTGTCATAGGTCAAACCTCAAACCCACTGGTATAACGCAGATGGCGAAACTCAAATGGGGACGCGCCTTCGGCATGCAGCAACCTCACACAACATGGATTGATTGCTCCATCCGCGTTTCCCCTTCCGGAAGTCTGCCTACCACAGGAAACGTTTCTCGTCCGCCTCGGTCCTCTCCATGCCCTGAAGCCGAAAGATTTCTTCAACCGGGACGATGTCCTTATGGACGTTCTGCACGCCACCCTCGGCGACGATGCGGCGAAAGGCGTCCTGCATGGCGGTCGTGGCGGCGCGGATGCCGTAGTTGCCGTAGATCACCATGCGGATATTGCCGAGCGCATTTATGCGGGTTGCGTCGAGATCCGGATAGGCATTCGGCACTATGGTGAGCGGCACATGGCCATCCCAGGCCCGCGCGAAGCTTTCGATCTCGGACGGATCCTTTTTCTTCGAATGGATCAGGATCATGTCGGCCCCGGCCTGCACATAGGCCCTGGCGCGCTTCAGCGCCTCCTCTTCGCCAAGACCGGCGATCAGCGCTTCTGTCCGGGCGATGACGAGGAAGTTAGGGTCGGTGCGGGTGCTGATGGCCGCCTCGATCTTGCCCTGAAACTCCTCGACCCGAAGTAGTTCCTGGCGGCCGCCGGCGGCGAGGCTGGTGACCTTCGGGAAGGTCTTGTCTTCGATGACAACCGCCGAGGCGCCGGCGCGTTCATATTCGGAGATGGCATGGATGACATTGATCGCATTGCCGTAGCCTGTGTCGATATCGGCGACGATCGGCAGCGACGACCGGCCGGCGATCGCCCGCAGCATGTCGAGGTGCTGCGTCATCGAGATGAGGCTCATGTCCGGCAGACCGTAGAGGGCGGAGAGCTCGAAGCCTGAGGCCCAGATCCCGTCGAACCCGGCTTCCTCGGCCAAGACGGCCGAAAGCGGGCTATGGGCCGCCATGATGTGGACGAGGCCGAGTTCGGCCATGCGGTCACGCAGTTGCTTCGCTTTGCTCATACGTCTTCTCGCTTTCGGACAGGGCGGTGCAGGCGGCGAGAATGCGGCCACAGGCGCGCTTCAACTCGTCCTCTGATGCGGCATAGGAAATGCGGATATAGGGTGAGGCCATGAAGCCGCTGCCGGGCACGACCGCGACGCCGAACTCTTCCAGCAGATGCATGGCGAAATCCAAGTCGTTCTCGATCACCTTGCCCTTGCCGGTCACTTTGCCGATGACACCGGCGCAGGAGACGAAGACATAGAAGGCGCCGTCCGGCACGCGACACTTCAGGCCCTCTGCTTGATTGATCTGCTCGACGACGAGATCGCGGCGCTTGCGGAAGGCGGATACGAAATCGACGATGTGGTCCTGGTTGCCCGCAATGGCCTCGATCGCCGCATATTGCGAGATCGAACTGGTGTGCGACGACGTCTGGCCCTCGATCGTGTTCATCGCCTTGATGAGGTCTTTCGGACCGGCCCCGTAGCCAAGGCGCCAGCCCGTCATGGCGCTGGACTTGGAAACGCCGTTGACCGTCAGCACCCTGTCGATGAGGTCCGGCGCGGCCTCGGCCATCGCCGCGAAAGGCACGTCATAGATGAGCTTTTCATAGATATCGTCGGAAAGGACGTGGATATGGCTGTGTCGGCGCAGGACCTCGGCCAGAGCGGCCAGATCGGCCTTGGAATAGACCGCGCCGGTGGGATTGTTCGGCGAATTCAGCATCAGCCATTTGGTGCGCGGCGTGATAGCCGTTTCCAGGTGTTCCGGCTTCAGCTTGAAACCCGACCGCTCGTGGCAGGCGACGAGCACCGGTTGGCCGCCGGCGAGCCGCACCATGTCCGGATAAGACACCCAGCAGGGCGTGGGGACGATGACCTCGTCCCCGGCATCGAGGGTGGCGAAGAGGCCGTTGAAGACGATCTGCTTGGCGCCACAGCCGACGGTGATCTGGTCGATGTCATAATCGAGCCCGTTGTCGCGCGAGAGCTTCTCCCGGATCGCCTCGCGCAGCGGCTTGACGCCGGCGACCGGCGTATAGCGCGTCTTGCCATCGAGGATGGCGGCGATGCCGGCCTGCTGGACGGATTCTGGCGTGTCGAAGTCCGGTTCGCCCTGGCTCAGTGTGACGATATCGACGCCTTGTTCGCGCAAGGCGCTCGCCTTGGCGGTCATGGCTTTTGTCTGGGAGGGGCGGACGGCCTGCAGTCTTTTGGCGAGTAGCGGCAATGGACTTTCCTCAAAGCAGGGGAGTTTATGCCCAGAGCTAGATGAGGCGCCCTTAGCTCGCCAGTTTTGGCATCGCGGAAAGCGGCCAAAAGGATCGCGTTTTGCGATGCATCATTGCGGTCAGAAATTATTTCCCGGTGTTCTCCTCCTCGGTCTTTTTCCGGCAAAGCCTAATGAGCCAACGGCAGAAGGCGCGGGCGAGATCTGGGTTGCCGCTGCGATCGACCGCATAGCCCCGGTATTGCATGCCGCTGGGCGCGCGCGAGCCGGGAAGCACTTCCAGAAGGCCCTGCCTGATCAGATCCGCCACGATGATATTGGGTGTCACCAGCAAGGTCTGACCGGTCGTTACCGCCGGCAGGGCCAGGTAGTGGTGGTCGTAGCGTGCCCCGGAGATGATGTCCGACGTCTTCAGGTCCATGCCGCGAAGCCAGGTCGGCAGGATGTCCGGCCGCGACGTGACGGCAATCACCGGTGTGGTGCGCAGCGCTTCGAGCCCGCGGCCGGCGACACAGTCGGGCGCCCCGACGCAGACGAGTTGTTCGTCGTAGAAATCCCATCGATCTCCCGGTTCGGTCAGCGTCAGGTCTCGGGTCAGAAGCACGTCGAAGCTGTCGGTTGAGGCGGGGGCCGACAGGGTGCTGATGACGTCGACCGTGACGCCGCTCATTTCCTTCGAGAAGTCGTTCAAATTGGGAATGAGCAGCGTATAGGCGAACGTCGAGAGCGAGGTCCTGACGACGAGCCGGTTGGCATCTTTCCCGTCACCGCGGCGCATCTGCTTTGCCGTAAAGAAAATCGTGTCGAGCGGCTCGGCAACGGCATCGGCGAATAGCCGCCCGAAATCCGTCAACTGACTCTGGCGTCCGTGCCGTTCGAGCAGCTTGGCGCCGAAATACTCTTCCAATACCGCGAGGTGGCGGCTCACCGAGCTCTGGGTGATGCCAAGGGTTTTCGAGGCCCGGGTGACGCTGTTGTCGCGTGCGACCTGCACGAAAGCCCGAACAGCATTGAGCGAAAGATCCTTTTCCTCGTCCAAAATCTCACCCCTATCCGCGCGCTCATCCATCCCGATTCGCGGGGTCAATTATCGCAATATTCGATACATGTCACATGCCTGCAACAAAACGCTTTGATCTTCTGCCGCGATAATAGTTCAGTAAGGTGGTGGTTTTCCGCCGCGCTCGGCTGAAAGAGGTAAAGCAATGGCGGCCATCACTATCGAAAAAATAGAAAAATCCTTCGGCGCCACGCCTGTGTTGCGTGATGTGTCGCTCGATATTGCCGACGGCGAGTTCCTGACGCTTCTCGGTCCGTCGGGCTGCGGGAAGTCGACGCTGCTGCGAATCCTCGCCGGGCTCGAGGTGCAGACCGGCGGCTCGATCGCGATCGGTGGGCGCGTCGTCGACGGTGTGCGGCCGAAGCGGCGCGACGTGGCGATGGTGTTCCAGTCCTATGCGCTCTACCCGCACATGACGGTGCAAGAGAACATGGCCGTACCGCTCAGGATGCGCCGGCTGTCGGCCTGGCAGCGTCTGCCGCTGGTCGGGCGTGTCCTGCCGGGAACGAAGGCGGTGGCCGCGGCGATCGAAAAGGACGTGATGCGCACCGCCAAGGTGCTCGGCATCGGGCACCTTCTGGGGCGCAAGCCAGGCCAGCTTTCCGGCGGCCAGCGGCAGCGGGTCGCCGTCGGCCGCGCCATGGTACGCCAGCCAGCCGTCTTCCTGATGGATGAGCCGCTCTCCAATCTCGACGCCAAGCTGCGGGTGCAGATGCGCGCCGAGATCAAGGAATTGCATGACCGCCTTGGCGTCACCTTCGTCTATGTGACCCACGACCAGTCGGAGGCCATGACCATGTCCGACCGGGTCGCGGTCATGCTCGACGGCGAGCTTCTGCAGGTGGCCCCGCCGCAGGAGATATATGCCGACCCCGACGATCGACGCGTGGCCGAGTTCATCGGCTCGCCGAAGATCAACATGCTGGCGGCACGAGTGCGCGATGGCGGGCTGGCCGAGACCGCGGGCACGAGCTTCACCGTTCCTGGCAATGTAACATCGGGGACTGGCCTTGCTCTCGGGATCCGGCCCGAAGCCTTCCACCTCGTCGAGGCCGGCGGTCACAACATCCTGACCGGTGCCGTACGCTTGGTCGAGCACATGGGCTCCGACCTTTATGTGCATCTCCACGTTCCGGGGACGGACCATCCCGTCATCGCCCGCCTGCTTGCTGAGCGTGCGCCGCTTATCAGTTCTGGCCAGACGCTGCATCTCGGGGTCAAACCGGAAAGGCTGCTCCTCTTTTGCCCGGATGGGCGCCGTCTGCGTCCTCACGACCACGCAAGCGCGACTGTGCTGCGCATGAAGGAGCGCGTGCAATGAGCATCGCCTCTTCAGCCACAGGGGAAGTGGTTACATCCTCAGCTGATCGCCGCGCTTCCCAAAAGGCGCTGCGCCGTCATCGGATCACTGAAATGCTTGCCGCGTGGTCGCTTGCCGGCCCCGCACTCCTGCTGCTCATAGTCCTCTTCATCCTGCCGATCTTCGCCGTCTTGGCCATCGCGCTCACCGACTGGCAGTTTGGCGCCACCTCGCTCTCCTTCGTCGGCTTTGCCAACTTCCGTGAAGTGTTTGCTGATCCGGGATTTCGCGTGTCGCTGAAGAACACCATCGTCTATGTGCTGATCACCGTGCCGGGCACCGTCATCCTCGGCCTTGTGATCGCGCTGCTGATAGAGAGCGGAAACTCACTGCGGGCCTTCTATCGTGCCATCCACTTTTTACCTTTCATGGCGACGCTCACCGCCATGGCGATCTCCTGGGAGGCCTTGCTGCATCCTACCATCGGGCTTTTGAACCAGACGCTTGCCAGCCTCGGCCTCCCCACCGCCAACTGGCTGCGCGACGAGGAGACAGTGCTGCCGGTACTCGCCGTCATCGGCATCTGGCAGAACCTCGGTTTCGCCATGGTGCTGTTCCTCGCCGGCCTCAAGGCCATCCCGCAGGACCTCTATGATGCCGCCGATATCGACGGCGTCGACCTTTGGCTCGACCGCTTAAGGACCGTGACACTGCCGATGCTCGGGCCGGTGATGATGTTCGTCGTCATCGTCGTGGCGCTGCGCGCCTTCGAGGCCTTCGACACGGTGCAGATCCTCACCCAGGGCGGGCCGGGGCATGCCTCCGAAGTGCTACTCTACACCCTCTACCGCGAAAGCTTCGAATACCTCAGGACCGGCTACGGCGCCTCCGTCACCATCGTCTTCCTTCTCATCGTCGTAGCGCTCACCCTCATCCAGGCCCGCGCCATCGACAAAAGGGTGCATTACCAATGAACCTGATCGGCACCACATCCGCACCTGCCACTCCCATGGGCAAGCTCATGGCAAAACCCGCCGCCAAACCCCTAACCCCGGGCCTCTCCGCCGCGGTTTTCCGCCACGGGGTACTGTTTATGACCGGCGCGCTCATCCTCGTCCCCTTCCTGTGGATGGTTTCGCTGTCGCTCAAGCCGCCCGGCGAGATCTTTCAAGCCTCCTTCTCCTTCTTTCCTGAAGAGTGGTATGCGGCCGAGAATTACACCCGTGCCGTGACCGAGGCGCGGCTGCCCCGCTACATGGCCAACGGCTTCCTCGTCTGCGCCGTCATCCTCGCCTTGCAGATCCTCGTCTGCGCCCCGGCGGCCTATGCGCTTGCCAAGCTCACCTTCCGCGGCCGCGACGTGCTCTTCGCCCTCGTGTTGATCGGCTTGCTCATCCCGCATCAGGTGCTGGCGCTACCGCTCTTCATCCTCGGTTATCAGACCGGAATTCTAAACACTTATGCCGCACTCGTCTTCCCCTTCGTCGTGTCACCCTTCGGCATCTTCCTGTTCCGCCAGTTCTTCAAAGCGATCCCCGACGACATCGTGCATGCCGCCCGCCTCGACGGGCTCTCCGAGCTGGCGATCGTCTGGAGGATCATGGTGCCGATGGCACTGCCCGCGGTCATTGCGTTCTCGATCTTCTCCGTCGTCTCCCACTGGAACGACCTCTTCTGGCCGCTGATCGCCGTGCGTGACGAAAACCTCATGCCTCCATCGCTCGGCATCATGGCCTTCAAGAACGAGGAGGCCGGCAACGACTACGGCCCCCTTATGGCCGCTTCCACCCTCGTCGTCCTCCCTCTCCTCATCGCCTTCCTCTCCGCACAACGCTGGTTCCTCGAGGGCCTCGCCAAGGGGGCGGTCAAATGAAGTTAGTCTCTAGGTTCGAAGAGGATCATTCAATGCTTGAACTAACGCGGCGCCACTTTCTTGCCGGCTCGTCCTCCATTTTGTTCACAACCGGTGCGATTGCACCAGCAGAAGCAGCAGAGGGACTGCGGATTGTCGCTCTGCCCTCAATTTTTGGCGATATGTTCAAGGCCCTCCGAGATGAGTTCGTCGGAAGACGCAACGTCAAAGTAGGTCTAGACACCTCGATTCGAGAGGACGAAAAGGCCATTACCACAATTCTTCGAAACGCGGTAGTTGGAGAAATACCCGACGTTCTCTTCATCAGTCCGAACTACCTTCGAGTCTTCGTAGATAGGCATCTCGCCCAGGATCTCGACGTGTTCCAGCGGACCGAAACCGACTGGGCAGAGAACTACTCAGCCGCTGTTACCCGAATTGGCAAATTCAAAGGAAACCTCGACGGTCTCGGCTTTGCCGTTTCAATGCCGGTCGTTCTTTACAACCTCGACTTGCTAGCACGCGCGGGTGTCAACACACCACCAGACAGTTGGGAAGACATTATCGCTCTGGGTCGCAAAATCGATGATCTCCGACAAGGCAACGTCGTCGGCGGGTTTATGGAGTACGACAACGGAGGGAACTGGACTTTCCACGGCCTGCTTAATGGATTTGGCGGCCGCATTCTGGCGAACGATGATCGTAGCATCGGTTTTGCTGGCCCCGAAGGACTCGCGGCTTTGAAGGTGCTGCAAGGTTTTGGACAGTGTGGGCAATCACGCGTCGATATGTCCCGCGATCAGGCGCGACAGGCGTTTTCGGCAGGGCAACTCGGTATTCTTTGCACTTCAAGCAGCAGCTACGAGGCGATCGAAAAGCGATCTCAGGGTCGATTCCAGATCGCAATGCGACCGTTTCCGACCGGAACCCAGATGGGCTACCTGCCGGCGGCCGGCCCCGTCAGCATTATGTTCTCAAACAATGCTGAGCAGCAGCAGCGGTCTTGGGATTTCATGAAGTTCGCCTCAAGCGTTGCCGGCCAGACTGTCATGGCAACGCGGACCGCTTATCTCCCCGCGAACGATCTTTCGTTTCAAGACGAACGACTTAAGACCTATTACTCCTCGCGCCCCAATCTCAGTGCGCTGGTTCCGGCGCTATCGAAGATGGGGCCATGGGAAGCGTTTCCAGGCGAAAATTCCGTCAAGATCACCACGGTCATCAAGGACCATCTTGCATCTGTAGTTTTGCAAAAAGCAACACCGCAACAGGCGCTCGAGCAGATGTCGCGCGATGTGTCTGACTTGATGTCCCCGCGCTGATATCACCATCACTTTGAATTCAATCTACGAAAGGCAATCCAATGGCATCCTTCCTAAGGCGAGATCTATCTGCCTCGCGCGCGCTGAAAGAGAAACTGCGTTCCGGCGGTATCGGCACGCTCGTGCACTCAAGTCATCCCTCACCCAGCCTGGTGGAAAAGCTGGGCGAATGCGGATTCGATGCAGTACTCATCGATTGCGAGCACGGTTCGGCCGGGCCGGAGCGCGTTGAGGAGATGGCCCGTGCGGCGACTTTGGCAGGAATAGTGTCCGTTCTCCGGCCGGAGGATCCATCGCCGTGGATGGTCACGAAATATCTCGAATGCGGCGTTGACGGACTCATGATCCCGCTCGTCTCGGATGCGAAGATGGCTCAAAGTATCGTTGATCGATTCAGGTTCTCCGCGCCGTTCGACCATCAGGACCGCTTCCTCATTCTCATGATCGAAACGATAGAAGCCGTAAACAACCTTCCCGAGATCCTGGCGGTCGACGGAGTGGACGCATATCTCATCGCACCAGGCGATCTCGCCCTTACAATGGGCTACGTCCCTTATACTTATGAGTGGCAGAGCGGAAAGCGAGCCAGGGAAGTCGAAGAGGTTGTCAACGGCGCCATCAAGACAATTGTCAGCGCCGGCAAGGTCTGCGGCACTTTGGTCAATCGGACCGACGTCGCCGAATTCCTGAACAAGGGGGTTCGACTGGTTTATGACCATACCAACCATATGCTCGCCTATGGCGCGACCGACTTTTTCGATCGCCTTAACGCATATGATGCGTCGATATCCTCTCGAGATCACGCGCTGCCGGCTGATCCGGACGCTACGAGGACGTCAGTCGCGGCCGAGTGAGTTCGGACGACGAGCAGTCCGCCGCTAATCTAACCAGCCATCAAAGTTGGTTGGAGGTTTGCTCAGGAATAGCTTGAGTGAAGCCGATTTGTTGCGTCCTGCTGGCGGCCGCAACGAAGATGGGAGGGAGCGTTGCTGCCTCCCGAGCCTCATATTCAAGACGTGGGCTCAACGTAGCCGATCTGATCCATTTCAGTATTACCAACGGCCAAATTACCGGCCAAAAAGAGGATTTTTAGACATGTCAAACAGAACCATTCGACATTTGCGCATGGCGATGACATCTATTGCCGTGCTCGCAGGCTTGGCGCTCCAACCGGCGCTTGCCGCGCCTGTCACGGTGTCCGTCCTCTACGCGGTCCCAGCTAACTTCTCCGATGTGCAGAAGGAGATAGCGACGCGGTTCATGGCAGAACATCCCGACATCAAGATCGAGTTCCGCACGCCGGCCAAGGATTACGAGGCAGGCGTGGAGCAAATCCTGCGAGGGGTCCTGAGCAAAGATCTTCCCGACGTTGCCTTTGTCGGCCTCAACCAAGTGCGCCTTCTGGAGGGTCGCAATTTGATTGTGCCTCTGGATGAGCTGGCAAGTAAGGATGGCGGCTTCCAACAACTCGGCTACAATCAGTCGATAGTTGATCTGGGCAAGGTCTCTGCCAACGTCTTTGCACTTCCGTTCGCGGTTTCCACGCCGATCCTCTATGTCAACGAGGACCTGGTCCGCGCTGCCGGTGGAGACATTGATCATTTTCCTAAAACGTGGGGCGGGATCAACGATCTGGCCGTTAAAATCGGCAATCTGCCAGGAAAGCCTGACGGTTTCTTCTTTCAATGGGACGCTTCCGGAAATTGGCTCTACCAAGCGCTCGTGAATAGCCATGGGGGCAACCTCGTCGGCCCGAACGGCTGCGAAGCCCGATTCGACAGCGATGCCGGCTTGTGGGGATTGCAGACCTTGCAATCATTTCACGAGGCTGGGATGCCAAACTTGAACTGGAGCCAGTCCCGCCAGGCGTTTGATGCCGGGAAGCTTGGAATAGTGGCCGGTTCGACGTCTTACGTCACGACCGCAGCAAAACTGGCGCAGGGGCGCTTCCGCTTTCGCACGATGCCTTGGCCGGATGTAGTCGACGGTGGGAAGGTTCCCGCCGGCGGCACGAGTGCCGTCATCCTGCCGTCGTCCGCAGAAAAGGAACAGGCCGCGTGGGAATACGTCAAATTCGCGACGGGCCCGATCGGACAGACGCTAATGGCGCAATATACCGGCTACATGCCGAGCAACGAAAAGGCGATCAACGATGAGAATTTACTGAAGGCCTATTATGACAAACACCCGGAGCTCTTGACTAGCGTCAAACAGCTGCAGATCGTCTCGCCGTGGGAATCTTGGGCAGGCGCAAATGGCCTGAAGATCATCGACGTCATGAAGACTCATGTCGAGGCTGTCGCAACAGGCCGCTCCGACGCGAATGCGACGATGCCGACCATGAAAGCCGAAGTTCAAGCGCTACTGCCATCGAATTGCGCGACCGTCAACTGAGCGATATGTTCGGCCTGCTGGGTCAAATCCGGTAGATGCGTTCAGCATTCGCTTTGAAAACTGCGTCGAGCTCCTCCCGGGAAAGATCGGATAGTGACTGACGAACGGCGGTTATCCGTTGCAAATAGTGCACGGAAGTCGAAGCCATTGGCCAGTCGCTCCCATACATGACCCGCTCGGGGCCGAACACCTCGACGACATGACAAACGAAAGGAGCAAGGATTTCCCGACTGAAGCCGCGAAGACCCGCCAAGGTCGCCAGCCCCGAGAGTTTGCAGAGGACGTTTGGATGCTGTGCGAGCCGCCTCAGGTCTTGGGCCCATGGCTCGAGTTCGCCGCCTGCTATATTGGGCTTTCCAGCGTGGTTCAAGATGAAGATCGTCTCCGGGCAGTTTCGCGCCAACTGGGCAACAATCGGAAGTTCCTGCGCCCAAACCCCAATCTCACAGATGAGCCCAAGAGATGAGAGCTTCTCCATGAGCTCGCGGATCGGTTTTTCCAAGAGGAACTCGGGCCGAGGGGCATAGCGACTTAGGAAGCGGATCCCGCGCACGAGCGGATGGCTTGCGAGACGCTCCAGCTTTGCGGCCATTTCGTTTGGGTGCGCAGGTGCGGCCGCGATGAAGCCCGCTACCCTGGGATCGAGAAGACTTTGCTCCTCTGCAAAAGCAAGCTCTTGAAAATGCTGGGCTGGCTCCACGGCTGCCTCCACGAAGACCATCTTTTCAACGCCGGCGGGAGAGGTATCCTCGAAGAAGGAAGCCGCATCAACCGCAATCAGGTCATGAGGGTCTCGCTTCGCCCAAATGTAGGAAAATTTTTGCGGATGACAAAGATGGGCGTGCGTGTCGATTACCCGAAGGGGGGAAGGGTCTGTCACGCTATCCAGGGGCTGATACGAATTGGCCGGCGACATAACGATCGTTTCGAAAAAGAGCAATTGGAAAGACTATGAATTCAATTCTAGAATCCGTTCAGGGATCAATATGGGATTGGCACCATCAAAGCCACAAGAGACCGATGATCATCGCCCATGGCGGAGCGTCTTCTCATGAACCTTCAAATACGATGAGCGCGTTCCGGGCTGCTGGCGACCGGGCTGACGTCATCGAAATGGACGTTCGTCTGACGGATGATGGGGAGATCGTTTGCTATCACGATGATGTGGTCAATGACGGAGGATCGCTTCGCGAGCTCCAACACATGTCGTGGGAAGAGCTCGTCGACGCGGCGCCGACGACGCCGAAATTCTCTGAGGTCGCGAGGCTTGGTCACGCGATGTTCTTGGATGTCAAAGAGACCGACCCCGAGCGGGTCGTTTGCCTCGTCGAGAAGTCACTTGTCTTCGCCGACCCTCGTCGTCTGCTCATAGGCATTCGCAGTTGCGTCGAAAGCGACGACCTCTACGACAGGTTTCCGGCCATTCGCCAGGTGGCGCTCATGCGGGAAGACGATGACATCATGTCATTCGCGCGGCTCAGACCAAATCAGTGGGCCAGGCTTCATCAGCCCCGCGCCTCCGCGGAGCGCATCCTCCATCTTCGAGCGGCCGGGCTACGGATAGTTGTCACATCGGGGATTGGCGACAAGGCGACCGGCGAAATCGATCCCGACCAATTCCGAGAACTGATCAAGCGGACGCCGGATGCGGTAATCGTGAATGACCCCTCAGCTGCATGGCACGAACTTCAACCCTGATACATCCGGGGGGCCTTCAACCATGTTGCTGGTCGGCGGCTGCGCCGGCAATTCTAACCACCGGAGAGCTCCTATTGCGAAGGGCCTGACGGACGCCGTCTCTCAAGTCGGCTGAGTTGCTGGACCACGCGACACGACGTCCCAACAGGCCACTGATTGCATCTGATGCGCCGATGGTGTCCCACCGAGTGGTGTAGCTGGCGGCATCGGTCGCCGTGCTTTCCGGCATTGCCGGCCTGATCAGCGCGCTACGGCGGGCAGGCTGATGAGGGGATCATCGCTCAACTGGCCGACGCTTTCCAGCGTCATGTAGCGGGCGCTGGACGACCCATTCATCGTTCTGTTCGAGCAGCAGCGCGCCGACGAGGCGGACGATGGCGTCGTCGTTCGGGAAGATGCCGACCACGTCGGTGCGCCGCTTGATCTCGCCGTTGAGCCGCTCGATCGGGTTGGTGCTGTGAAGCTTCGCCCGGTGCTCCTTCGGGAAGGTCATGTAGGCGAGCACCTCCGGCTCGGCGTCGTCGAGGATGGCGGCGAGCTTGGGCACCTTCGGTCGGATCTGGTCGGCGACGGCCCGCCACTGGGCGCTGGCGGCGTCGGGTGTCTCCTGGGCGAACGCGGTGGCGATGAAGGCCGAGACGACGCGGCGGCCGCTCTTGCCGGCAGCCGCTGCCTAACCCCCCGACACTGCCAGCCATCCGACGCGCCGTCATAGCCGCGCTCTCAAACCACCACCCCCCACAACGATGTCCACATTGCCGTATCCGGTTCCAAATGACCCCAAAATCAATTCTGCCAAAGTAGTGGGCAGGCACTCAAGGTTTGGGATCAACAGAGTATACGCAAACGTCGACAGCGATGTGCGAATGACAATGCGATTGCCGGTGGAGTTTTACTGGCGTTTCATTCGGTGAGCGGTGAAGCTGATTGTATCAAGCGACTCTCCGACAACGGAACCAAAAGACCGACCATATTCGGTGAGTTCGCTGCTTCGCCCACGCCGGACCAGAACTGCGCGTCGAGATAGTCCGCAAGCACCGACAGGTGTCTGCTTACCGAGCTCTGCGTGGTCCCGAGCGCGCGCGCCGCGCCCGATACCCCTCCACCTGGCAATCATGACAAAGGCCCGAATAGCGTTGAGGGGGACTTCGTGGTCCTCTTTTGACATCGCACGACTCCGAGGAAAAAACTCTTGGATTCAGAGATCGCAAGAACCGACATTATCCATCGGAATTCGCGATATCTGTTACTTACATGTTGCATTGCAGCGCTATCCGGGCCGTGGCGCAAAGGAAAACGAATGTACGGAGAATGATCATGACAAAGAAACTTATCGCAACGGCAGCCTTTGCGCTTGCCTCTCTCATCTCTTCGCCATCATTCGCGGAGACCACTTTACGCGTAACGGCGGCTCCAGCCGGATGGCTTCCGATGTTCCAGGAAATCGTCACAAGATTTGAAGGGCAATATCCTGACATTAGCGTCGATATACAAGCGAATATCCGAAATTTTGAGGCACTCACTGAACAGACGCTCCGAGAAGCTATTGTCGGCGATCTCCCGGACCTCAGTATTACCGGAAGTAATCAGATTCTTCCGTTGGTTGAGCGCCAACTCGCTGTAGACCTTTCCCCTTTCATTGACGGAGATCGCACTTGGGATGATGCGGGATACACCAACGCAGCCGCCAAAACGGGGCAAGTAAACGGCCGTCAGTATGGCCTGACACTGGCGGCATCACTGCCAATTATCGTTTTCAATAAGAAGTTGGTGTCCAGGGTTTATGAGGATCCAGAAAAACTCCCTACTACATGGCCCGAGATCATCTCCTTAGCCCGAACGATCAACTCCCTCGATGGCAACACACTTGGATTGTTTTTTGAGCACGATTCAAGTGGGAACTGGACATACCAAGCGTTACTCAACGCTGCGGGTGGGACGATGGGGACAGAGTTTGGACAGGTTGCGTTCGACAGTGAGGCTGGGATGGAGGCCCTTAACATAATTCGCGAAATTGGCGAGGCTGGTCAAACGGTGGCTGATATGAGCCGTGACCAGGCACGACAAGCCTTTAGCGCTGGAAAAATGGGGATGCTGGTTACCGCAAGTTCGGGCCTGGGGAACTTTATCAAGCAAGCGGGAAATGCCTTTGAAATCGGAGTGGCTCCTTTGCCTATTCCCCATCCCGCCGGCAGAATTCCTGCCGCCGGCCTGAGCGCAGTAATGTTCTCGGATAATGACGAGAAAGCGAAGGCAGCGTGGCTATTTCTCCGCTTCATGATGACACCGACAGCGCAGGAAATATTCGTAAAACGTACTGGTATGGTACCCATGAATGAAAACGTCATCGCTGACCAACAAAGTTTCGGCACGTTTTACGCGCAGAACCCGCTGTTTGTTGCCGCGATGGCAAATCGCGAACTAATGACAAGGTGGTACGCCTTCCCCGGCGCGAATTCGAACAGGATTGTCGCCTCAGTGCAAGAAACACTTCAACAGGTTGTGACTTTGAAAATGACGCCAGAGCAGGCGATGGCAGATATGCAGAACAACGTATCTAAAATGCTGAAGCAATAGAGCGTCAGGTTTAGATGTGAGTGATGCCGAAGCGAATTCGGATTCTCTGCACACACGATTTCTACGGAGCCTATGCTCCCCTGCCAACGTCGTACGGGAGCTTGCCTGTTGGGCGCGCTCTGGCTAGAAAATAGCTAATTTCAGGGACCACGGTGTCAAGATCATGGTCACATGCGGCCCTGACGCATCCCGGGCAGGCCACATCGATCCAATGTCGTTTCCGGAACTGATGGCCGCACAACCGGACGCCGTTGTGGTCAACGATCCGGCGCTCGCGTTGCGGGAAATAGCGCGGCCCAAAGCCCCCCATCGACCGATATCAGGATAGTGCAATGCAACTGCAACCAACGATCGACCGCACCCATCTCACAGATCGGAAAATCATCGGCCAGGACGCTGCAATTGACTTCACCCGCTCCGTTGCTCCGCGGCCACGAGACATTGCCAATGGCTTGGTGAGGACTCTCTCGACGCTTTCTACGCAGGAAGACGTCGGCTGCTTGCTCGACGGAAGCGTGCCGGGTGGAGCAGTGGAAGACCGGGTGTGCGGCGCGCGGCTGCTTTCTCGCAGATTTGGAAGTGCGATCGACCCTGATCGAATCATTGTCACAAATGGCACACAGAGCGCTCTGCACCTGCTGTTTCGCACATTCATTAGGACTGGAGGCACCCTGTTGAGTGAGGCGCTAAGCTATGGAGTCCTGAAGGGGATCGCGCGGCAGGCGAACGTGCGCCTTGAAAGCTTGGCATTGGATCACGAAGGCATCACGCCCGAAGCAGTCGTAAGGGCGTTTTCCGCCAGTGCCGGCACCGCCGACCTGCTTTACTGCAACCCGACGATCCACAATCCGACGACTTCGATCATGTCAATTCAGCGGCGGAAGGAAATCGCGGCGCTTGCCCGAACGCATTCATTCAAGATTGTTGAGGATGATGTATTGGGATTGCTGCACCCTGAAGCCCCGCCGCCTCTAGCCGCGTTGGCCCCAGACATAACGTGGTACGTCATGGGCCTGACCAAATGCCTCGCCCACGGGATGCGAATAGCCTACTTACTCGCACCATCGGTCGACCATGCAAAGAAGCTATTGGCGGCGGAACGGACCTACTCAAGCTGGTTCCCCGCCCCGCTGCAAGCGGCAGTCGTCCGGCAGTGGATCAAAGATGGAACCGCTGAACAAATAACTTCCGCGATTCGCTCGGAGATGGATGCGAGGCACGCGATCGCGCGGCAGGTACTGGCTGGACATACCTTCTCGGGATGTGACGGTGCAATGCATATCTGGCTGAAGCTTCCCCACCCCTGGAGCAATCGGGAATTTGAAGATGCTGCCAGGCGTCGCCGCGTCTTGGTCAGAACTGCGGATCGATTTGCCGTCGACGACGCCCCTACAAGCCCTGCCATCCGGCTATCGCTCAGCAGCCCCCCAGACCGGCAAACTGTGGCATCCGGTCTCGCCACAGTGGCCGCTTTGCTCGACGAGGATTTCCGTGGGCAGTTCGCTGAAATGGGGAAGAATCGGTAATGGTGCAGAACTTTCGGCTCATTACGACGCACGACTTTTTCGGATCTTTCGCCGTCGTGCCAACTTCCTACGGATCGCTGCCGGGTGGAGAGGCGTTGCGGGCAACTGTCAATGAGCTTCGCTCTGGCAGAAGTGCCCTTTGGCTCGACAGCGGCGATTTCTCCCAAGGGGGCGCGCTTACCGTTGCAACGGGAGGAGTTGGAGGGCTTCTGGCCGCCCAGGAACTCGGCATTGATGCCTCCGTGGTCGGAAACCACGATCTGGACTTTGGAAGCGAGTTCCTTCACCGCCATATCGAGATCCTGGGATTTCCCGTCCTCTCCGCGAACGTGGAATTGGGATTGCCCGCGACGGCCATGCTCTCGACGGATGACGGCGCCGTAGGCATCATCGGACTAACGCATCACAATCTGGCTTCCATGGGCTCATGGTCTGTTCGTCCTGACCGATTGATGCCCACCACCAACGAAGGAAAGAGCTTCGATGTGGCCGGTGCGGCGGCGAGATTGCGGCAAGACGGAGCTTCCATCGTCGTCTGCGTGTGTCACGATGGCGTCGACTGGAGCTTCGTGCCCACCAATCAGTATCTAGCCGATCCTTCAGCGTTCTTTTCCCGTTGCCGCCCGTGGCATGACAGCGTGGACCTTATCATCGCGGGCCACACACTAGGCCGTTTTTTCGGCCACTTGGGTAAGACACCTGTTGTTCAGCCGTGGCCTCTCGGGTCGGAGTTGGCGATTGTCGACATTGAGGTCTCTAAAGGCGGCATGCGTCTCAACACGAGCAGCCAACTCGTCTCGGCTTCCGGACCGCAATGGGGGGGCCATGGATCGAATGTCGTCCATGCAGCAGAAACCGAGATTCTGGGCGAGCTTGGCACGCCTCTATTTGCTCGGTCGCATGGACCAGCACCACTTGCAGCATTCTTGGCAAGAGCTGTCTACGCTGCCTCCGGCGGGTCAGAAGTGGCATTTGCCTACACGACCTGTGGCCAACCAACACTAGATGGGGTGTTTAGCTGGCTCGGAGCGGGGCCGGTATCCCGATTGCAGTTGCTTCAGATAGTACCCTACTCGGACTTCTCGATCGTCACAGCAGAGGTATCCCGTGAGGAGTTAGACGAATTGCGGCTTCTTACGATGCCTCGTCCTCAAGACCGCACTACCGGCTGGGGCTCGTTCGGAAGCCCGATCCGCAAGGCGGAAGCAGTGCGAATAGCCGCCCTCTCTGGTGCCGCCGAAGACTTGTTCAGCAAGCTTCTCAACCGAGAATTGGATTGGGCTGAAACAGGCGGCACCCTGGACGCGGGAGTCCGCGAGGTACTTGCGGCGAACATCATATAGGCCGATTTTCGTTGCGACTCATCTCACTCCAGCTACGCGCGGTGGGGGATCGATCCTCTCTCAAGCACTGACGAAGCGAACACCCCCACGGCGGCAACAAACAGCGTGGGTGCCGCGCCAAGGTGCGATGCTAGTGCACCCCAGAGAACACTCCCAATCGCCATCCCGAAGTAGAACGTCATTAGGAACCGGGCGACCATATGCCCACGTAGTCTGGCCGGAGCCTCTATCCTAACTGAAATGTTCAGCGTTGTGCCATTCAAAAACCAAAATGTCCCCATGCCGACTGCAAGGAGACACGACAACCAAAGTGGAAGCGGCCATGCAATCCCGGCCATCAACAGGAACATCATCACTGCTGAGAGCTTGAGGACCGAGCTAAGCGCCAAACGACTATGAACCGCTTTTGCGGCAAATGCGCCCACCAGAGCCCCAGCGCCGAGGGACGAGGTCAAGAGGCCGAGTGAAGCCACCACGTCATCAGGAAATCTCCCCTGAATGAGAGTCGGGAGCAATGCCCACACAGCACTTCCGCAAACAGAGATCAGGAGGATTTGCAACGCTCGACGATTCAGGAAACCACTCAAGGAATAGGCTAACGGCTTTCTTGTCGGTTCGGCGCGAACACCCAGGCTGGTTGGGTCTGGTCTCAAAGGCCACCTGACCGCTAACAAGAGACCAATGCCCAATACCACGAAGCCACCGCTTACGAGCAGCGTTGGGGTGATACCAAGCCCTTGTAAGGAGGCGGCCCCAATAAGCGGTCCAATCATACGGGCAAGATTAAAACTTCCGGAGATCGCTGTTGTTGCTGCCGCGACGGCGGTTTGGTCAACTAGATCAGGCCCAGCGATCTGCCAAAGCGACATTGCAAAGGCTGCCGTGAGGCCGAGGGAGAAGAGCATGATGATGAGAAGCGCCGGCGAGAGCCCCAACTGGGAAGCGATAATCGCATAGAGCATCAAGAGCAGCGCGGTCAAAGCATGCGCTACCAGCAGAAGAATACGCCGGTCGAAGCGGCTTGAGAGTTCCCCGGCGGGAAGTGTCACAATCAAGAGCGGAATATGAACTGCGGCATGGATCATGGCGATAAGAGTGGGATCATCCGTCAGTTCGGTCATGAGCACCGAAGAGACAAACCACCCCATAGCAAAGCCTTGATAGGCAAGCAGGGCAGCGATGGCACTGGTTAAGAAGTGTGGACTCGCCAGTTTGGTCCAGAACGCGGAGGTCTGAGCCTGGCCGAACATCTGCCCGCTAGAACGATCCGTTTTCCTGGATTCAACTGTGTGCTTGACCATGCGGGGATGCATCGCGGCTAAGACCTCGATTGAGCCGCAAGTTTATCCCCTCGGACAGCCCTGTTCAGAATGGACGCCAAGCGTTGAAGGCCTACCTCCAATTGTTCATCTGTCTCCGGCGAGGTGACGGCGACGCGGACTGCCTCCGGAATTCGTCTGCTGAGATCACCGTCTCGGACCGCGAACATTTCCGCTGGACGAATCTGGATGCCGGCCGCCGAAGCCTTCGAGACAAACTCACCAGCGCTCAATGGAAGAGGCAGGGGAATCCAGATGTGAAGCCCTCCCGGCGCACCCTGAAATGTTACCTCGTGGAATGCCCTCCTCGCGATCGCTTGCCGTCGCTCCGCAAGTAATCCGATTGCATCGCAAATCTCTTGGGCTCGACCAGTCTCTATCAGCCGGGTTGCAACCTCCGCAGACAACGCGGACGGGAACCAGAACGAATGGCTGGACACCGAATGCACGACCTCGTGCACCTGCTTGGCGGAGGGGCCGACCAGGTAGGCGATCTTTAGGCCCAGCGCTGCACACTTCGATAGGCTTTGGATATACCACACAATGTCCGGTCCGAAGCAAGCCATCGGGGACGGCGACGGACCATGAAGCGGTCCAAGCACATCATCCTCGATGATCGCTACGCCGTATTCGCGTGCAATAGAGACGATCTGCATTCGGCGATCGTGGGGCAGCACCGAAGTCGTCGGATTGTGGACCGTGGGGTTGCAGAAGATCGCCTTCACGCCCGGCTTTTTACAGGCATCCTCAAACGCATTCGGGATAAGACCTTCCGCATCAATAGCGACTGGAACAACCCGCACGCCATACCTTTGAGCCAAGGGAACAAGGACCGGGTAGGTGAGTTCTTCGGCAAGTATCGTACTTCCGCTTCCAACGCAGTGATATAGAAGGAGGCCGAGAAGGCTTTGCGTGCCGTTGGCGACGGCCACCCTGTCAATGGATGGGCGTGAACCGAGGCGTCGCGCAAGCCATGCGGCTCCCGCCGCGCGGTCGGCTTCTGCCCCTCCTATGCGATTTCGCCTGAGCCTCGCTGAGATGCTGGGATCGATTGCCAGTTGGGCTAAAACGTATTGCAGGCCGTCCGATAGCTCTGACGGCGTCGGGGGAATTGCCCTTGAGAGGTCGATCGAATTCAAAGCAAGACTTGTCACGAATGCCTCCTATTTGCTCCGCTAGGTCAATGCTTCCGCAAGGAGCACGGTATTTGCTCTAAGTATCTCATAGAAAATGAGGCCCAACAGGCTCTGTGTCCCATTGCCTACGACGAGCCGTTCCGATCCGACATCCACGTTGAGGCGCCGTGAAACCCACCGCGCTCCAGCAGCTCTATCGCGCTCATCGCCGCCGACACGGTTGAACCGCAGTTTCTGTCCGATTGCATTCGATGCAGTCATCGCCGACAGAGCGAGTCGCAAACCGTCGTCGAGCTCGGGTGGGACGGGTGGGATGGCCCTCGTGAGATCGATCATGAGGCGCCCCTACGACCTGCCATCCGCCGTAACCGCGGTTGATTCAAGCGTCCAAGTCCGCGTAAGCCAGCGCGTTTGGATCTCGTCCGTGTTCGGGGTCATCGCCCTCGTCTTCTCAATTATCTGATCCCACAGCGCCGGGGAGACCTGGCTCGGCACATCGCAACCCGCTTTCCAAGTTGCAACAAAACGCTCGGGGCTGAATGCCTGAATGTGTTTTCCCTCTACATAGAGAAAGTCTCGAAACAGACCTTCTGTCTCTATTCCCTCCATAATCTCGGCAACCGAACTCCCTGTGCGCTTGAGATTGGGGACCATCGCCTTCACCGTTTCCTCGATTGAATTTTGCAGGGGATCCCGCTGAAAATCCCGAACATTCCAGGCAATCGTCAGGAAGCCTCCAGGGACCAAGACGCGCTGCGCCTCTCGGAACATGGCAACTGTGTCGACGAAGGGATAGGCGTTGCCGAGAATGACCCAATCGACGCAACCGTCGGGAAGTTCCGTTTTCTCAGCTGTCCCCCCAGTCCATTCGAACCGTCGTTCGAGAGGGGCAAGTTCATGCGCCACCGAGCGCATAGCGGGATTGGGCTCCGCCGCGTAGCCCGAAATGTCGCGGTCGACGAATGATCGCAACAGATTGCCTGTACCGGCACCGATCTCGGCAAGGCAGACACGTCCGAAACGCTGCCGCACAATGCCGACAAGGGCTGAAAGCACCCGATGATCGTATGGGGGCCGTTGTCCATAGTCAGCGGCGTTCAACGTGAAGTCACCCCACACCATAGCTTTTGCAGATTCTCGCATTGTCATTCTACCCTCTCAGTTTTGTTCAGATCGCTTCGAACTTTAAATTGGCGTTATATTTGATGGTTCCCTGCCAAATACAGCCGTGCTGACACCAGTTATGGTCTGAATCCGATCAACGTCGTGACGTGTCCTTGTTCCGAAAAGAAACCGGACGGGGAATACGAAAGTAAAAGCTGACGAATTCGAATAGTGAATTCTTCTCTGCGAGCACCAAGTGTGCCAGATGCACCCTTAGACGTTGAGTAAAGATAGCCGATCAGATCATCGAGACTCCAATGATGTTCATAATAGTGACGAAGCTCTGTGATCTCGCTGAATGGGGATGCTGACAGAACCTCCCGGTTGGTCATGGTCAGCAGCGGTCGCGTTGCTCCCGGGCCAGCAGGGAAACTCCCTCCCCAGAATTCCTTGATGTCGCTCCACATTGCCTTGGACCATTCTCCAGGCTCCGAGCGATCGCGGTCGCGATCGAAAATCGCGACGCAGCCATCTGGTTTCACCATCCCGGCGAGCTTTGCAAGCACCGCACCCCGGTCCATCCAGTGGAACGAACCGGCGATCGTGGCGATATCGAACAGGCGGGATAGCTCGTCTAGATCTTCCGATCTCGACACAAAAAATCCTACGTTGTCGATGCCCTGCACATCGGCTGCTCGGCGTCCCTCTTCGACCATCTCCTCACTCGGATCGACACAGATCACCTCGCCCACCGATCGCGCGAGCGGGATGCCGATCTGTCCCGTGCCGGCACCGAGATCGAGCGCTCGACTGTGTTCGGCAGGACGGCAAATCCGAACCAGTGATCGGAAAAGGTCATCTGGATAGGGTATGGTATGCTTTGCGTAGTACGGTGCCGCGCCACGAAACAGTTCGGTTGCCACGATCATTTGTAACTCCTTGGCGTTTCGATCTATTGCCAACAAAATGCTCAGAACGAACGACTAGCCAGCGTCGCCGAATGAACGGTAGATCCACCCGGGCGACTTGAGCTTGGGCGGAATCAAGATTGACCCGTCAGGGGAGAGGGGCAATGCGGGCATCACACCGTCCCCTGGTGAACGAGGATCGTCGATGCGGTGACGGCGAAGAGCGTGATCGCTAAGTACATGGCCTTGTTCGGCGATGGCACGCGAACCGAGGCGACGTGGGCAACGCTCAAAAGAGCGAAGACGATGTTCACGGCTGGCAGGAACGTCCCCGAGGACATGAACGGCTCAACGAGGACCAAGGCGGCCATCAAGGGAATGTCGTAGGACAGCGGCACACCAAAAAACCGGCCGTCATCTGACTTTCCGAAGTTCGCGAAATAGCTCAGGCGAATGGCGCCGGCGAGCAACAGGGCCGTGGCGACGAAGAAGGAAACGAGTGACGCGCTATTCAGCTGCACGAGGATGATCGCGGGAAGGATGGCGCCGTAGATGATGTCGCCGAACCCGTCGAGGCTCTTGCCCATCTTCGCCATGTCAGGCTCGCGGTTTCGGGTTCTCCTAGCGACTGCCCCGTCCAGGTGATCCGCGAGGACGGCCCACAAGGCAGCGCCGACCGCCAGATCGATCTTCCCCGCCAACGCAAAATAGAGAGCAATCGAGGAGCACAGTAGCCCGACCGTGGTGATGGCATTGGCGGGATCAACGAGGTAGCGAAGCATCTTACACTCTCCCAGACTTGGTCGTCAGCAGGCGATATCCCGTGCCGTCATGAACATGGCTTCAGCGAAACGCAGGTCCGCCTCGTTGTCGATCTCGTACCATTTGAGGCCGTCGCACCGGGCGGCCGCGATCTGCAGCCCTTTCTGCCGCACGAGGTCCGACAGAAGCTCTTCGGTGTAGGATTTAACGGCCCCGGCGCTGATGATGTCATTGAGATGCGGAACGATCGTCCGGCGCAGATCTTCTCCGGAAAAGCGGATCAGGTTCATCGTTTTGAAGAGAGGCGGCGAACCATCATTGAGGTTCGCTGCCGTCTGCTTCATCCGCACTTCGGCGATGTAGCCGTTGTTCGTCAGAACGACGGCGGAACCTTCCATCGCCGGGCTGAAAGGCACGACGGCCGCGACATTGTCCGCATCGGCCAGCGTCAGGTAGCGAAGCGCATCCGGCTCGAAAAACACGTCGCCTTCGAGCAGATAGGTGTCCCCGGCCAAAAGCGCATCGCGCGCCAGCCATAGCGAGTAGGCGCTGCCCGTCCGGTCGAAGACGTCGGACTCGACATAGTCGATGCCGAGATCGCCTAAGCGTTGGCCACAGGAATATTGGATCGCGTCTTTGCGATAGCCGACGACGATCGTCACCTCCCGCACCCCGACGGCCTCGAGGTTCTGCAAGGCGTTGTGAAGGATCGGCGTGCCATTGATTTCGACCAGCGGCTTCGGCCGCAGATCGGTGAGCGGACGCAGGCGCGAGCCAACCCCGGCGGCAAGGATCACCGCCTTTCTCGGAGCAGTTGCAGTCATGGGTCTAAGCCCTCTTATTTTGGTTGTTGCGACGATTCCTTCGGTTCCAGGCGTTAAGGACGCCGACCACACGCTCTAGGCCCGCCTCGAGTTGCCCCGGCGGAATGCCATAGGAGAGCCTGAGCCCCATGGGATCGCCGAAGGCAGTGCCTGACACGCCGGCCACGCCGGCCTGCGCGAGCAGCGCGGCCACGATGTCGTCGGCTGTCCTGGGGTCATCATTGGCGAGCGTCGGCCGCAACAGGCCGGACAGATCGAGATAGAAATAGAACCCGCCCTGTGCTTCAGGCATAGGCACGCGCTGCAGCCCGGATAGGGCGGAAAGCCCAGCCTGCCGCGCCGCCGTCAATTGACCCTTGAGCCGGGCTTCAAAGGCGCCATCCCCCTCACGGAGGTGGTGCAGCACGGCGTGCTGGGCAACGACATTCGGGTTCGATGTCGTGTGCGACTGCAGCGCCTTGACAGCCGAGATCAGTTCCTTCGGCGCAGCGAGATACCCGATGCGCCAGCCAGTGAGGGCCAGGCTTTTGGAGAAGCCATTGACGATCACCGTCCGGGCCCGGACATCCGGGACGAGCGACACAACCGGATGATGCCGATGGCCATCATGGGTGAAGGGGCAGTAACATTCATCGAAGATGATCCAGAGGTCCCGATCCATCGCCAGCTGGGCGATGCCCGCAAGGGTCTCCGCGTCGTAGACGGCGCCGCTGGGGTTGGCGGGCGTGTTGACGACGATGGCCCGGGTCAGCGGCGTGATGACGCGTTGGATGTCGTCGATCCGTGGAACGTACCCGTTTCCTCGCGCATCGATATGGACTGGGGTGCCGCCGGCGATCTGGACCTGCGCTGGGAATGTCGTCCAGTAGGGTGCGGGAATGATGACTTGGTCGCCGGGATTGATCAGTGTCATCGCCACGTTGAAAAGAGCCTGCTTGGCGCCGTTCGTCACGGCGATCTCGTCGGCCCGCCAGAGCTGCCCCGTCTCGACCGATACCTTCCGTGCCAGCGCCTCGCGCAACTCCGTCAAGCCGATCGTGTCAGTGTAGCGGTTCAGGCCCTGTCGAATCGCCTCGATCGCTCCGTCCCGGATCGTTGGTGCCAGATCGCTCCAGATCTCGCCGGCCGTGAGATCAACAATCTCCATCCCAGCATCGGCGGCAGCCTTCGCCGCGGCGCGGGCGGCCGCGGTCCGCGACGATTTGAACAAGTTTGTCCGTGACGCCAACATGCGCGTTTCCATCTTTTTCGGCAAAGCCGCTTACCGCGCCTGTCCCTGGCCGTCCGCTGCCCGCGGAAGGTATTTCTCTTCTGCCGCTGAGAGCTCGCCGTAGTTCATCAATTCGAACAGCTCGTCGAGCGTCGCCACCTCATCTTCGATACCGGCAATGCTTTCTTCCTGAATGATGCGGTCGCACACGTGACGCATTGCCGAGATTGCGGCGCGCATGTTGTGGTTGGCCCAGATCACGGTTGAAATGCCTGCGGCGCGATATTCGGCGACCGGTGTGCAGTAGTATTTCGTTGGCACGATCACGACGGGGAGGCGGTTCCGCCAGAGTCGAGCAAATGCCAAGATCTCGCTGGGATCGGATTTGCGCGAATGGATGAGAATCGCATCGGCGCCGGCTTCCGCATAGGCGTGCGCTCGTGCAAGCGCCTCGTGCTGACCGTATCCGGCGATCAGCGCCTCGATTCGAGCGACGAGAACGAATTCCGGATCCGGAACCTGGTCCTTGACGGCCTTAAGGCGACCGCAGAACTCGCCGATCTCCGCCAGCGGATGGCGGTCGCCGACGAAGGAGTTCATCTTCGGGAACGCGGTGTCTTCGAGGCAAACGCCGCTCGCACCGTGCTGCCGCAGCTTGCGAGCGACCAGACGGGCATTGTTGAAATTGCCGAATCCGCTGTCTCCGTCGACGAGGATTGGAATTTCCGCTGCGTCCGCCATCCGTTCCACGACCTCGACAACCTGGGTCCAAGAGGCCTCGTTCGCATCGCGGTAGCCGAGGCTGGAGGATATCGAGAGGCCGGACGCCCAAAGCGCCTTGAACCCGGCCCGCTGCGCGATCGCCGCGGAGAGCGCGTCATGGGCTTCCATAAGGAATGACGGTCGGTCACGGATGCAAATGAGGTCACGAAGCGTAGATACACCTTCGCTTGCGCCCGGATTCCGCAGGTGGCGTTTTTCCGATAGTATACGCCCCCGGCGCGGATCTGACATGCTGCTTTCCTTCCTTCGTTCCATAATCGTGCCTCAATCGGTCAGCAGCTCCTGGCCGCCTTTCTATGAGGGAGCATCAAAAGTCGTGCCAACTGGCAGGAAAACCCTCAGAAAAGTGTTCTTGATATTTATCAATGACTTGAATGATGGTGGGAGCAGGAGCCAAGCCGAACAGCCCGTGTCGCTCACTCGACAAACCCGGGCAGTAGTGTCGGTTTCCCCCCGTCTTCCCAGGAATGGCGGACAGAATTCCCCCGCAGGAAGCGGAATTCACGCCTGACTGCTATCCGCGCTGTCCGATGTCCGACGATGTCGTGGCTTCTTCTAAATTAGCTGTGATCAGTCTGGTTGGGCGTTGGTGCACGGATCTTTTATTGGTGTGGGTTTAGGCAAGCGGTCACCGCAATAGCCTTTGTAGCGTAGCCATGCCTTTCAAACACAATACCAGCCGCCGCCATCGTATTGAGAAGATGAAGTTCAGGGTGACGAACTGGCCAGAATATGAGGCAGGACTTCGTCATCGCGGCAGTTTGACCCTGTGGGTGACGCCGGAAGCCCTGTCCAGGTGGCAAGCGCCACGACGCAAGACACGTGGCGGCCAGCACCGCTATTCTGATCTGGCGATCGAGACCACCTTGACGCTGGGCCTTGTGTTTGACCTGCGGCTGCGCCAGGCAGAAGGCTTGCTGGGATCCGGTGCTGCAACTGATGGGGCTGGCGCTCGCTGTCCCCGATCATACCACCCTGAGCCGTCGGGCGCGGACATGGCAATCGCCCAACAAACGGCATGATCGCCAGGTTCCGCCGGAGGCACCAGTGCATGTTCTTGTCGACAGCACCGGCCTGCAGCTCTACGGCGCGGGTCAGTGGCTGGAGGAGAAGCACGGCGCCAGATCCCGTCGCAGTTGGCGCAAGCTGCATCTGGCACTGGATGCCGACAGCGGCGAGATCATTGCCCATACCCTGACTGATCAGGACACTGGCGATGTCTCTCAAGTTGAGCCACTGCTCGACCAGATTGGCGGTCCGATCGGACAGTTTACTGCTGACGGCGCCTATGACGGAAAACCGACTTACGACGCAGTCATCGATCATAGCGCTGCCGCCGCAATCGTCATTCCGCCTCGCGTCAACGCGGTCGAACCATTCGACGATAGACCTGCCGGCCAAAGGGACCAGCATATCGCCGCAATCGGCAGAGACGGCCGGATGAAATGGCAGGTCTCCAACGGTTATGGCAAACGCTCGCTGGTCGAGACCGCCATAGGGCGATACAAGTCCACCATCGGGCGGCGTTTGCGGGCACGGTCGCTTCCCGTTCAGCAGACCGAAGTCGCCATCGGCTGCGCCGTCCTCAACCGCATGCTTGCCTGCGCACGCCCGAAATCCGCCCGCCGCAAGGCGGCCACGGCATAGTCTGCCGCTTCAAAGATCGACATCCGCTCAGTCCGGACCCATGCACCAACGCCGTTCGGATGGGTGTGCCGACCGATGTCGTTCGGGCACAGCGCCAGAACTTGGCACGCCGGTGGTCGCTAGCGTTTCACGAGCACCGATCTGAGCCTGACGGGGTCATTTACCCCTCGCGCCTGAACGGGGCGACCAATCTCGCCATCTACGACCGGGCGAAACTGAAGCTTCAGCCGAAGCGCGTTTTGACACTTCTCGGCGCGCAGGGGCTGGCTCAGGTTCTGGAGGATTTCAAAGTCGGATTGGTGTGAAGATGCAGCTCGTATCCGTATCGCTTAGCGAAGATGGCTGTAGCGCCCAGAAGCGTCCACTAAGCCGGAACAACGGAACGACCGGTGTGGGGCCGACAGCAGACAGTTCCGGTTTCGGGCACCCCAAATCATTCGGCTGCCTTGAACGTGGTTCTGAGAATTATTCCAACCCATCAGCCCGCCATCGCGTGGAATTTCCATAGGACGTCACGTTCGATGATCCTGTCCGCGTTAATCACCTGCGGGCTCACGATGTTTCGCCCCAATTTTGATGTCGAAATCGTGGTCCTGCCCTTGCGCTGGCGGATACAACGGATATCAGTCTTGCGAGGGCATCGGGCAAGGTTTCGATGTTAAGGCATTGGAGGGCCGCCGACGAGACGGCTGCCGCATCGACTGGATACGCGTATTGCCTAATCGTTTCATTTTCAGGATGGTCTACTATGAGGATTGCGCGTTGTTCTTTCAGGACGGCGAGATTCGGGCGAAAAACTCAAATCAGGCGCAATCCTGTCATCAGACATCGTACTCGCAAATCGTGAGCCGTCGGGGCGACGGTGGGCTCTGCGTTCCGTCCGGCGACGTCATCAACGACCATGTCGCCTTCTATTTCTCGCCGATGACCGCGATGTCTTACACGATCCAGCAGGGCAACGTGCCATTCGTGACGCCCGCAGGTGTCCAGCAGGGTAACGCGACCATGGACAATCGCGTCTTCTTTGTCGCCAATGTCGAGAATTTTCGGGACGCCGACCTTACATACTGGTTCAGCGACATCGCCTGCAATTCGCGTGCGCCGATGCCGCAGTTCTCGAACGATCTGGATGTCCTGGAAGCCCATGTGGCCTGGGATCTTTTCGACGACGGTGCGACCGCCGCGACGATCAGCGAGATCGGATACCCGGGAGTAACCAAATGGTTCCACAATAAGGACACGCCGGAGCGGTATCAAAACCGCAAGCAGAAACGGATGGCGGAGTTTCTCGTAAAGGATTCAGTCCCCTTGACCATGTTCGACTGCATTGTCGCAAAGGGTGATTGGATAAGAGGCGAAGTCCGTCGCATGATGAAAGATACCGGAGTGGATCTGATGGTCCATTCGAAGCCAGGGTGCTACCACTAATGTCGGTAACCTTTAAGACCGGAGACATGTTCGAAGAGCGCGCGGAAGCGATCGTGAACACGGTCAACTGCGTCGGTGTCATGGGCAAAGGCGTCGCGCTCGAGTTCAAGCGCCGCTGGCCGGACAACTTCAAGGCGTACAAGAGGCTTTGCGATCAGCACCAGCTCCGGCCTGGCAAGGTGTACGTGCATCAGGAAGGTGACATGCTATCTGGCGGCCGCCGCTTCCTGATCAACTTCCCGACCAAGGATCACTGGCGCGCGAAGTCGAAGCTGGAGTACATCGAGAACGGTCTGGTCGACTTTGTCGCCCAGATCGAGCAGCTCGAGATCAAAACAGTTGTCATGCCACCGCTGGGATGCGGGAACGGCGGATTGGACTGGACCGTGGTGAAAGCGCTGCTGACGGACAGACTGTCCGCGATAAAGGATGTGGATTTCGTGATCTTCGCACCGTCAAACGCCGAAGAGGACGATTCCGAGGCCCGCGCCGGGGAATCATTTGGTTTACCAAAGATGACCTTCGAACGGGCCGTTCTCATCAAGGCGCTCAACGATCTCTGCGTTTACTTCGACGGACGTCTGACCCGTATCACGATGCAGAAAATCACCTACTTTCTTCAGGAGTTCGGAATCCGTTTCGGTCTGAACTTTCAACGGCACGAGTTCGGTCCGTATTCGGAAGGGCTGCGTGACGCTTTCAAGGCCATGGAGCGCCAAGGGCTAATCGAAGGTTTCACTGCGCCCGATCGGGAGACGGCCGTCACCAAGACAGGTGTGCAACTGGCTGAAAGCTTCCTGCAGGAAGCGGACCGGGATCGCGCGGCCGAGGCGATCGACAGGGTCAGCCATCTCATTGACGGATACGAGAGCCCGTATGGCCTTGAGCTGCTGTCCTCCGTGCACTTCGTCTCCACCCGCGAGCAGCTGCGTTCGCTGGATGGCATCGCAGATGCACTTGACCAGTGGGGAGAGCGCAAGAAAGTGAAGTTCGACGCCAAGTCGGTGGGCGGCGCTTTCGAACGTCTGTCCGACGATCGATTGATTCACGCCTGAGCCTGAACCCGCCTGACGCGACAATTGCTGTCGAACATCCGGAGGCCGCATATTTGATTACGATTGGACTTCGCGTCTCTCCATCCGAGGTCACGTACGCCCTCGTGGACGCCGAGACCGAGGCTGTCGTTGACGTCGATGAGATCGTCATACCCAAGGCAATGGCCAAGCCGGTCGCTCTGAAATACGTGCGGAGTAACCTTCTCGACATCCTGCGGGAGTATTCAGTGGCCCGCGCCTGTATCCGGCTCGCCGAGAACAACGCCAAGTCGATGAGTATCGACCGACTGCACATCGAGGGCGTGATCCAAGAGGCCTTCGCGAGCAGTGACCTGAAAGGTTATTTCGCAGGAGCGATCCCCGCCCTGGCGGCACGCCTCGGTCTCTCCGGCGCCGATCTCAAGCCGATCATCGATGGAAAGAACCACTTCAAGGTCGGTGGATGGGATGACTTCACTTTGAAACAGAGAGAGGCCCTGCTGGCCGCGATGGTGGCCGGCCGTGTTTAAGCCCCTCCAGTACGCACAGCTGTCGTTTGAACTGAAGGACGAGATCGGAGCCGAAGGGAAGAATTCCAGTACCTTCATTGCCCACGACAACCAGTTGGGTGCCGACATCGTCGTCAAGCGGATCGACAAGGAGGACATCGAGCACAGGGAGACCTACTTCGAGGAATCCCGCCGACTCTACGCTAGCACCCATCCTCACGTGGTGCAGTTGCACTACGCCTGCGAGACAGACGATCACGTCTTCGTCGCGATGCCCCTTTATTCCAACGGTTCGCTTAAGTCCTACATTCAGAAAAACGGCCACCTTACCGTGCGGGAGATCGTGAACTTCGGCTGCCAGATCGCGGCCGGACTGCACAACATCCACTCGAAGGGCCTAATCCACTTCGACCTCAAGGCCGACAACGTGCTGATCTCCGACCGACACGAGGCGCTCATTTCCGATTTCGGCCTGGCCATGGCGCAGGACGAGGCGGGGGAAGCTTCCCCCGACGGCATCTACACCCCGATAACACCGCCCGAGGCGATCTCCGGGCACACCTACGACAGGTCGTTCGATATCTACCAGTTCGGCATGACGCTTTACGTGATGTGCAACGGGGTAGAATGCCTCGACGAGCAGATGGCCAAGTTCGAGAACGCCGAGACTCTTGACGGCGATGCGTTTTCGGATTCTATAGAAAAAGGAACATACCCGGAACGGAAAACTTTCCTCGCCCATATCCCCAAGCGTCTTCGGAAGATCGTCTGCAGATGTCTCGAGGTGGAGCCGGGCGACCGCTACAAGTCCGCTCTGGACGTAGCGAACGAACTGGCGGCGGTGGAAGGAAGCCTGGACTGGCGGTTCTCAGAGTCAGGAAATTGCAGGGTATGGACACGTGACGTGGACGGAGCTCTGCACGTGCTTACAGTGGATGAAAGCGGGAAGTCGGAATTGACGAAGGCGATAAATGGCGGAAAGGCAAAGCGTGTGACGGCTGGATGCAAATCCAAGCTGACAGATGCTGCGGTCACCGTCCTGCTCGGCATCACATGATGGCGCTCCGGAACGACCCCACGAACTATCGGAAACGAACGGGCCTGGGCCTGAAGTCACCTGCGAAGGCATCACCTGCTCCGGACGCGGGCGCCGTGCGCAATGCCATGTCCAGGGCCTTCAAGGAATCGGGGGCCAAAGCCTACATAAACCTGCGCGCCATTCACAAGAAACCGAAGTAAGGCAGGCCGCGATACGGTCCATCAGGATAGGGCGAACCGACTAGCCGCGGACCGGAAGTTTCGATGCGACGGGCCGGACGACGCAGGTTCTGCTGCACCACGCGTGACCCGCATCACTTACACCAGTGAATCCTGCCGTCTCGCAGCCAGAAATGGGAGCGGCATCCCTTCTGCCTCCAGACCGAAGGGCTCAAAGTTGGCTTGCCCTGGGCATCGGCGGTAACGTCCCAGCGAAGCCTCGCTCCTTCGATCACCGTGAGTTGCTGATTGTCGGCTACGCGATGAGCATACGTCCGTCCGCCTTGGGCACGGATTGATGATGATTCCTAGGTCAGGTGGTGGTTCAGGACAGACTCCGACGAAACCTTTTCTGTTGTTGTAAAGGTATGCCGTCTTTTTGAGATCCTCCGATACCTAAAAGAAGGTCCCGAGCACCTTCCAGATTTGCTCGACAACCGGAATTCCGGCGATTGGGGTGACACCGCCGACCGGAAATTGCACGAATTCTCCTTCGCCAATTTGGCCGACATTCTCCAGATAATAGATCGACTGCGAACCCGGCATAGCCTTGCCGAGTCGCTTCAGATAGGCGAAATGCTCGGTCGAAAACTCGTCGGCCCTTGTGACGACCGCCAGAATACGTCCGTCGAGAAGCGAGAGGTTCAGCGCGATTCCTAAGAGGACATGCCCCGCGTCGAGCGCCACAGGAAAGGCGCTATCGCCAACGACTCCTGCCGCGGCGACGACCTGCTCCAGGATCGGCGAACGATCTGTTTCAACAGCTTCGTTTTGCGACTTTCCAGTCGGCGTTTCATCGAAGAGAACCCCGATCACCTTGGCAAGGTGAGCGCTGCTACGCTGAACGAAGTGGGTTTGCGGCGCGCGCGGGTTTGTCGAGGGCATCGTCTCCAACGCAATTCGAGACAGGTCCGACTTGTCGATACCGATCCTCCGTGCATATGTCCTCCCCGACGTTCGAACGACCGCGAGGTCACCGTTTTTTACCTCGGCCGTTGCGGAGACGATGAGGGTCTGTCCGGGGAAGGCGACCAGGCCCAGGGTCGGCGCTCTTAAGGTGAACAGCGACACGTCGCCAAAGGACGACAGGTCCAACTGATCGGTCGCATGCTCGATTGTGGTTAGCGGGGCTCCTGCTGCACGGGCCGCCAATCTACCAACAACAGATATTGGCGTATCGCGAAGGGTGACCAGCTTCAAATCGGGCGTTGCCCTCCGTGCCTCCGCGACGGCCTCTTCCGGCGGCAATCTTCCCATGAACCTTGCGTGGGCGAGCCAGCAGGCATCGATCGCAGAGAACACGTCCTCGTATTCCTGCTTCACGATATCGGCGTCGACGGGCGTGATTTGATCGGCCCGTCCATGGTGCGCTTTATTGATCACATCTCGAAAAGGGGCGCCTGCCTTGAGCGCCGGAAGCTCCAGAAGCCTTCGAAACGGTTCTTCGTTGAACGGCTTTTCGCCTCGATTGCGGGCATTTGCGATCTTGCCGAGGAGGTCGCCCAAGGTCGGGTCTTGCATGACCGATGGGTCGGAGGCGAGCAGGTCCCACAGTTTGATTTCGACACGCACTCGAACCGGATGGACGAACGCCCGAGCCAAGCCGACGTCGTTGGGATTGGTTTTCTGCCAATCTTCGCAACGAACGCGGACCTCGTCGGCTACCGGGGCAAGGCTCACCGTGCATTTTGACGTTGAGATCGCGGAGAACTCCCAGATCTCCGTTCGAACCGCCCCGGCCGACCCCTTGTGCGCTGCGACAAACGCCTCGATCGCGGGAATGAATCCGAAATCGTTGCTCACGATGAGGGGAGTCATGCCCTCCGCCATCAACCAAGGGACTGTCGCGGCGAGATTGGCAACGTTTCCCGGATCGAGCAGGTCCTGAGGATCGTCCATGAGAATGGTGGAAATGCCTCCCGACCGGGACCATACCTGCTGCCACAACGCCAGAACGAAGGCGGAGAGATAGGCGCGCAGGGCCGAGGCGTTCATCACATGATGCGCCTCGACCAGGTGCTTGCCTTGGGCGGCTAGGAACGTGAAACCGTCACTCTTGGCCGGGTCGAGCCCCGCATACTCCGGGGCTTGTACGAAATGGGCCTTGTACATTCGTTGCGACCAAGCCGTTGCTTGCTGCTGCAGATCGGTGATGAGGCCGGCTACCTGGTTATGAACGAGGCTTGAGAAGCTCTTGAACGGTTCGACGGCCTTCGCTGCGCGTGCCAACTTCTCGATTCGGGTACGGGCCTTCGCCCACCTTTCGCAGGTATCCTTTATCTGGGACAGTTGGCGCCGTAAGCCGGCGAACACGGTGGCCGCCTCCAAAAAAGCCCTCAGTACGTTCAGTTGTCCCTGGATGGTTCGCTCGTTGGCTGGAAGCTCAGCCTCATCCGTATCGGGGCGCATCACCCGCAGGACGGCGCTTCGCGCAAAATCGGCGTTCGCGGCGCGATAACGAGAAAGTGCCATCGCCCGTCGCACGCGTTTCATTGCGGCTCGAAGCTGCTCGTTGTCGGGGATCGCCACCGGGAGATTGACGCCGTGAAGCGGCTCACGTTCCGGAGCATCGCGCCATGCCGCCGAGCAAAGGCCGGCGACGCCCTTCGCCATCGTCTGCAAGGACGCCGGGAACTCGGAGAGCTCGAATACCTCTTTTGATAGCGCGGCGCCGTACACCGACGCCAGATTGTCAGGCACGGCCTCATCGACGAACCTGCGTACCTTTTCGGGGAGGCGATCGCGCAGGCTCTTTTTCGTGTCGCGCTCCCATTCGGCCCCTGTCTTTAGCAGCGCCGCGTCCGCCTTTCGCGCGTCTTCAAGCGCCTCCACCACCGACTTATCGAGCAGGGCGTCCCTAGGGATCGCCCCAGGTTGAAGCAGGTCGCGCTCGCAAACAGGGCACGACGTGAAAGCATGGCCTGGATGAGTGGCATCGTGCCACTTCGCCACCAAACCATATAGGCGGATACGATCAGCACGCTCTGCATGCGAAAGCTGCTCCACGAGCGCGGCTGCCTCGCACTCGATGTCGCGTAGCACGGTCTCCGCGTTGGTCAGGTCGTCGTCGCTGAGTTCACCAAGCCCCTGCGCAAGCTGCATCGAAGGCAGCCCCTTGAGTGCGGCGCTGCTGAAGCAATTCTTCGCGGACTTGATTGCTGCGTCGAAGCCTTTGATCTCCCTTTCGGTCGCGAGTAGCGGAAGGCTCCCGAGAATCAATCGCGCATCGGCCGCGGCCTGCTCCTCGGCGGACTTCAGAAGCTCCTCAGCTCGACCGAGTCCTTCCTTCCAAGCGTCGGGAGCGGTTTCGTCGGGGGCGACGACGCAGCTCAAATCCGGCAGGTCGTCACTGTTCTTGAGAAGATCCCCCAGTGTCGCCACCTGCTTGACCGCAGCGGCCTCGCACCTTTCCTCTTCCTCTGTGGCGAGCTTGGGATATTTGTCTGTCAGCCTCTCATACAAGCGCTCACTTCGGCTTCCGAAGTGAGCCAGCGGCCGCAAGCCGGTCAAGGTCGACACGGCCTGTGACAGGGTCGTCTTGTCATCGAAGCGGGTGGCTGCGGCGATGCCTGGCATCAGCGTACCAATCTGGAGCGCGAGGTCCGATAGCCCGAGCTTGTCGAGGCCGTTGGCGGTCGTTTTAAAGGTCTTCTTGCCATCTCGCTCGAGGCGGCGCTCGACTTCGACTTCGCTGCCGTCAATCAAGGATCGGAACTTCAGGCGCACCCAGGTGTCAACCTTGGGCTGTCCGTCGACAGCCAGTAGCTCCTTTTCCGTGGGGATTGGCACGATCGGCGGCAACTCGAAGGTGGCGTTCGGCTCCGCGCTCTCCCCGTCATGGGCGATTTGGACGGTGATGGGTACGTGAAGATAGGAGGGCAAACCCTGCGAACGATACCCGTAACCAGTCAAGCACCAACAAATGGCGCTGATCAGGGATGTCTTGCCTGCGCCGTTGAAGCCACGGAAGAGCGTGGCTTGCCGAGAAAGATCGAGTGAAAAAAGCTTCGGAGCGGCTCCGCTATCGTCGCAGTGGCGGTGAAGTCCACGAAATCGGTGCGCCGTGATACCCACCAACTGCCACTGTTGTTGTTGGCTTGCTGGCCGCGTTGTCGGGGTTGTCACTTTGGCAGGTTTGTCTAGCGCGTCCAACAGGCGATCGATTTCGCCGTCAACGATGTTGGTGTCCTTGTCTGGATTCCAATAAGCTTGTCGGTTCTGATCGTAGAACGCCAGCAATGTGCGGCTATCTTGTTGCGAGAGTGAGAATTCGCCTCCGCCCGAAACATCCAAGACATCGCCGGCCGCCAGATGCTGGACGACCTCATCGAGAGTCAGGTCCGCGATAGTTATCGCCACAAGCAAAATCTCCCCGATAGCCTGCTGGCATCTATACATGCTTGCCGGCCTGCTGCATCGCCCTCTGAACGAAATAACAATGAAACAGCGCCAGAACGCGAAATATCGGAACTTGCGTTGGTCGGCTTGCTTGGCCGACAGGTCGTCAACAGGCAGGGAACGGCATGATGACACCGCCGTCCCTCGTTCGTGTTTCGCCAGTTGAGGCGAGTGGGCCTCATGAACTGCTCGTACAACACGCTGAGCTTCAAACTAAACTCATGCCTAGCTTTCTCACACAAGAATGATCTGCGTCTGCTTTGTCAAAGATTGGGTGTGGGCATGAAGCAGCTACGTCGCATCTACTACTCGTCAACTCAGCGGTCTGAGATTTGGAATCGCTGGTGGAGTTGAGAGGCGCTTGCTGAGATTTCAAGCGTTCGCATGGAGAGGCGGACCGTCACGATGGACTCGTTGCTATAGTGGCTTCGCCCTGGCGATTGCCTCGTCCAAGCGTTCACGTGAGATCGCTGCAAGGCGCTCTACCCCAAGGAGACGAGCTAGATCGCGAGCGGGATCGTGCATGTCCAGAAGATCAGGGTTGGCGATCACCACCGAGGCAAGTTCAGCCAGCGGTATATCGGCAATCGAACGTCGCGCTTCCTCATTGACCGGTTGACGATATGGCAGGAGGTCCGAGACCGTGCCCTTTTTCCAGATGAACTCGCCGCTCGACTCCTGTGTCCTGTCGCACTCCCGCAAATGAAGGTCGATCCTCTCGCGGATGCGCCCGCCCGTGCGGAGCCAACCATGAGCCCGCGCAATCCGTTGGGCGAGAACGTCTGTTCGCAATGGACTTTCAGTGGCGATGACGGTTTCGATCATGCCAAGCAGGGTCGCGCGATAGCCAAATTCGAAGAACTGATCGGGGTCTGCCCGCAAGCCGCTGAGATCGGCCACCCGATACCGCCCTTCGACAGTGCTGCCGGCGGTCAGCGGGCCCGTCATCGTTGGTGGTGGGATTGTCTCAGAGGGGCTCGAAGCTGCGGGGATGTTCACCGATACGAGTTCGGTCTCGGCCACCGTCAGCGGCGATGGAGGCTCCCCGATCGGCGTCTGGTGGTCCTCGGCGATCTCGTCGATCGGGTTGACCTGGCGCCCCATATCCCAGTGAGCCTCGGTCTCCGGTTCTTCGGCCGCACGCTTTGCCCGGACCTCTTCCAGTAGGGTTTCCAAGCTGGTGTGCAACCGTTCGGCACATCCGTTGGCGTCGAACCACCAGTCCGTTGACCAGACGCGCAGGATGTTCCAGCCCAGCCCCTTCAGCACTTGTTCGCGAACCTTGTCGCGATCCCTTGCCGTCGACGACCGGTGATAGGTCGCACCATCGCATTCCACCCCCGCCAGGTAGGCGCCAGCCAAATCCGGGTCACGGATCGCGAGATCGATGCGGAAGCCGGATATCCCGACTTGCGGAACGACAACCCATCCCCTCCGCTCCAGCTGCGTGGCCACCGCTTCCTCGAAGGGAGAATCGAAACCTCCGACAGATCCGATGTCCTGGGCCGGCAGCGCGATCGCGCCTCTCTCGGCATAGTCGAGGTATGTCTTCAGATGGTGAACGCCGAACGCCTTGCTTCTCGCCGGGTCGATCTGGTCTGCCGTGAACCCGGAGAACACGATGAGTTCCTGGCGCGCGCGCGTCACGGCGACGTTGAGACGCCGCTCGCCTCCGTCACGGTTCAGTGCCCCGAAATCCATCGGTGGTGACTTTCCAGAGGCATCCTTCCAGAATGTGATCGAGAACAGGATGACATCCCTTTCGTCGCCCTGAACGTTCTCGAGATTCTTGACGATCGTTGGCTCGACGCGGTCTTCCGCGAAGAACCATTCGAGTTCAGGATGATCGCGGCGCGCGGCATCGAGCAGATCCAGGATCAGGGACTGTTGCTGCGCATTGAAGGTGATCACGCCAAGCGTCGGCCGGCCAATCTCGGGGAGTTTTAGCCAGCTATTCATCCGCGCTACCGCCTCAGCTGCGACAGCATCCGCCTCGATCCGATTGGTGCGGCTCTTGCCACGGTCATAGATGCCATTCGGCACCTTATGCAGGCGCACCGCGCGGTCCTCGACCGCAGGCGAAGGAAATGTCACCAATCGGTTCTGATAGTAGTGATGGTTCGAGAAAGCGATCAGAGACTCGCTTCGGCTGCGGTAATGCCATCTCAGATCGCGCACCGGAATGCCGGACGCCCTTGCTTCGTCCAGGATGCTTTCCAGGTCTTTCTCGTGGTCGGCGATCTCCTCTTCCTCCTGGTTGCGTCCGAAGAAGTTGGTCGGCGGCAACTGCTTGGGATCGCCCACGATGATGGTCTGACGCGCCCTGGCAATGGCGCCCACCGCGTCCCAGGTCGTGATCTGCGAAGCCTCGTCGAAGATCACCACGTCGAACAGAGCCTGGTTCGGGGGAAGGTACTGGGCAATGGAGAGCGGCGACATCAACATGCAAGGCGCAAGCTTGGAAAAGCATTCCGGCATCTTGCCGATCATGTCGCGGATCGACTGGTTCGGCCGCTGAAGTTCCATCTGATGTCGCAACAGTCCCAGTTCCGAGTTGCGCGAAACACCTTGAACCGCTGGCAGGCCATGCGCGATTGAACTGATGACGCGCTGCGCGGCATGCGACCGCGCCAGATCGTCGATCTCGCGGAACTCCTTGATGGCGTTCTCGTGCTGAAACCTACGGAAGTTTCGCAAGACAAGATCCTCATCAAGGACCTTCGGGAGCCACCACCGGGCATAGCCGACGCGAAACGTCGAGCGCGCGTTTTCGGGGCGGATGGCTCCCGTCTCGATCTGCTCGACCAGAGGGGCCAAGTTGCTGCTGATTGCCCTGCTCCTGGCCCGACACCAGGCCGACCAGTCGCGCAGCAGATTTCGCGCGCCTATCAGAGCACCGAGCTTCATGTTGAGCGCGGCGAGACCTGTGCCATCGGCGCTGTCGGGAACGTCCCGCCCGGCAATCTCACCGAACACCCGGCGCGCGACCTCAAGGCTTTTTGTAGCCGCGAGAAGCCGATCTCCCGCCTGGCGTATCCTGTCATTTTCCAGCGTGCCCCGAAGGCTCGGCGCGACAGAACGCAGGACGGATCGTATTTCCTCTTGAGAGCATCCGGGGATACGCAGAGCACCGCGAAGGCGTTGAGCGAGATCGAGGATGTCCGTCACCCCCTTGACATCCGTGGCAAGGCCATCGATCCGCAGCGGCTTCCCAGCCAACAGGCTTTGGTCGATGGCGGAGAGTGCTTGCTTCATTCGCTGCAGCAGCGGCAGGTCCCGGCCGGGGTTCGCGGTGCCGAGTTCAGCATGGCCCTGCAGAAGCTTCTGGACTTTGCGCTTGCCAAGCGTGGAGTTCGGCCAGAACGATGCCTTCGCTTCGCGCCATTGACGCTCCAGACCATCCGGATCCAGCTCGCGGACCTGGGCAAGGCCATAGGTAGCGGCAAGGCCTCGCTCAGCTTCGCGATAGGTTTCGATCGAACGTCCCAAATCAACGAGCGCGGTCCTGCACTGTGCGAAGTCCCGGTCGAACGCAATCGAGATGTCGCGACCTCGGCTTTGGCTCAGGACCTCCGCCAGGCTTGCAAGGCTCTCAAGTACCGCGCGCGGCACCGGCTCTTTGGCACCGAGGCCCAGACTGGCGAGGTAGTCCCCGATCGAGCTCGTCAATAGTTCGATTGCTGTCTGAAGCGATTTCGCTGCGGAAAGCAGGTTTTCTTGCCAACCGATGCTCCACTCTCCAACATCGATCAGGTCGAGGGCCGGCTCACAGTCAACGGATGCAAAAACAAGGCCCACTTCTGCGGCAAGCTCTTCCAGATCGAAGAGTGTTTGCGCGTCGTGCGTATCGCGCGCCTGCCATGTGAGCACAGGCGCAGGCTCATCTGCCGATCTAAGTGCGATCCCCAATGCCAGATAGGGCGTCCAGCCATTTGAGTAGCGTTTGTGAAGCGCCTCGACGTAGGCATTCAACTCATCGCGCCTCACGCGAAGCCGCTCGTTGATGGCGACCCATTCGGACGCGTCGGTCCGGCCGCCATGTTCCCAGGAAGATTTCAACTGCCCGAGGAAATGCTTGCGGTCGGCCTTGTTCGAATGCAGCTCGATACAGTGATGTCCCAGGCCATGTTCCCGCAGCCGGCGATAGACAACGTCGAGAGCCGCCGTCTTCTCGGCCACGAAAAGGACGGTCTTCCCCACACCCAGGCAATTGGCGATCATGTTGGCGATGGTCTGGCTCTTGCCCGTTCCCGGGGGACCTACAATGACGAAGTCATGACCCTCGGCAGCTGCGAGACTGGCGGCGGTCTGCGATGAATCCAATGGCAGAAGGCTTATGATGCTCGAGGGCGCATAGGCGCGGTCGAGGTCACGCTCCTCGCGAAATGGCGACTGTCCATCTGCGGCCTGAAAGGCCTGCTCCGGTGTGTCGATGAGGTGTCGCACGACCCTGTTTTGGCGCAGCGCGTCGGTCCGCTCGACCAGGTCCTTCCACATGAGGAATTTTGCGAAGGAAAAGGTTGATAGCGCGGTTTCGTCGATCACCTCCATCCCAGGAACGTCACGCACCGCCTGCCGCATCATGGTGAGGACCCGCGGCACATCAACTCCATTGTCGTCCAGAGGCAGATCGCCTCCAAACTGCGGAAGGCGCAGATCGAAGTCCCGTTCCAGGAACTGAAGAAGCGTTGCATTGAAACGCGGTTCGTCCTCATGGAAGCGGATCGTGAAGCGCGAAGTCGCACTGCGGCGCTCAAGCCGTACCGGCACAAGAAGAAGTGGTGCCCGATAGCTGCGCTCGTCCTCCGGCTTCTTTTTCCAGCGCAGGAAGCCCACCGCAAGGAACAGGGTATTTGCTCCCCCCTCAGCGAAATCGTTGCGGACCTGTCGATGCAAATCGATCAGCCTGGCGTCCAGCTGACGAGCGTCCAGCATCGACGGCAGCTCATCCCTGAGCAGAGCCTCCGCCGCGAATCCGCGCTGAAGGTCGCGCCCGTGAACGTCGCGGTAAAGCACCTCGTCTCGCTCACCCAAGGGATTCTGCTCGGGGAGCGATATGAGACGGATAGCGGCACCGTTTGCGAGCCGATCCTCCAGGAAGGCCACGTCGGTGCACAGAAACGGAATTGTCTTCTTCGAATCCGGGAGATTGAGGAGCCGGTTGCGTAGCGTCAGGTCGAGGAGCTTCTTCTGCCAACGGTCGATACGGCCAGCGGCATTGGTCGGCTTTACCTCGATAGCCCCGGCCGGCAATTCGCCAATCACTGGCGCTGGAGGAAGTGGCAGAACGGCGGCGACATCCACATCATCCTCGACGGCGTTGCGGCGGATCGGCTCGTGTGAGGCGAGCGGCGTTATGCCGCCGCTGCGAGAGCGGCGTACGTCTATTGCCGCGACGAAGGCGTGTGCCTGGTCTTCCGCTAGACGGTTGCTCAACGCACTTTGCGCGACGTCAAGTGTGAGCGCAGGTCGATGGGTGACGCCAGTTGTCTCGAAGGCAATGAATTCGCGGGACGCCAGTGCCTTGCGGACCTCCATCTGATCCGTCTCAATGGCATTGGCAAAGGTTCTCTTGGTCAGCCAAACGCCGGCCGCAGCATGCCCGTCGAACATCAAGATGCTAGGGTGCAAGCCGGCAGCCTCCAGGGCCGCGGCAAACAGAAGCGTGGTGTCGAGGCAGGTCGCAAGACGCTCCTGCGCGATAATCGTTGGGCGCCTGATCTTCTGGCCTCGGCTCTCGAAGCTGGCCGGCGGCTCCGCATAGTGCAATCCCATCCCGGCGATCGCCGAATAGATAGCCGCGGTCAGCATGTATGCCCGTTGGGGACTCTGGGATTGATATCCGTCCAGGCCGCTCGGGTGACCATGCGCGACAAGTCGTTCCGCCGCCGCCCGCAGGATCTGCGCCACGCCCGGATCATTCGGCATAGCGAATGCTGGTAGCAGTTGAGCCATGTCCGCAACGCCACCCCATTCGTCGCGTGCGAGCAATCTCACCGTCAGGCGTCTTTCGTCGAGAATCTTTCCTGACGAAGTGAGACGAAGCGTGATCTCACCGCGTTCGGCCTCATTCAGGCCAGCGAGATAACCTGCATCGAGTTCGACTTTGCGGTCGCTCAGCGCAAGCCTGTCGCCGGGGATGAGCCGATCGACTGTCCACGTCTTCGGTCGCAGGAACGACGGTGAAGATGTCAACTCAAGACGGCAGTTTTCAAAATGAGCGGCCGAGTTGTTTTCAATTCGTATCGAACGAATGACCGGTATCGCGTTCTGATAGGATGCATATGTGAAGCTGGAAGCGACATCGGCAACGATGGATGGCGCAGCAGAAATATCGGATGCGGCACTGTCAATTGTTGCGTACTGAGAACTATCGGCTGATTCCATTGATGCAGTACCCCCCTTGAGAGACTAGCGGCTTTTTTCCCTCTTGTCGTGCTTTTGGATGTCAGATCAGAACAAGAAGCCCTTTTGTCAGCTTGATAGTTTGGATGTAGAGATGATTTTTCTGGGAGAGCGGATCGCAGCATTTCCCGGCGAAACCCATCGAGGCCCCTGTCGCACCGTCCAAACCCATGAAAGAGAATTGCCGAAAGCGGTTGGGCTTTGCTAACCGGGTGCGAAGGGCGGCGAAGCCGGCCTAGCAAGCTCCTGAACGGAAAGTCCCTGAGCTCGAACCGCTGGGACCAGTGCTGAGAAATTCGCGTCGAACCACGTCCCGTCGTTCGGCGCCGGAGATTGCCCAATGGCATTTCGCTTCATCCATACGGCCGACATTCATCTCGACTCGCCGCTGCGCTCGCTGGCGATGCGAAACCCCGATCTGGCCGAACTGGTTGGAGACGCCAGTCGTCAGGCATTTGTCTCCATCGTCGACCTTTGCCTTGCGGAGCGTGTCGATGCCCTCGTCATTGCCGGCGATCTTTACGACGGCGATCAGACGTCCATGAAGACGGCACGCTTTCTGGCGTCGCAAATCACTCGTCTCCATCAGGCCGGTGTGAGGGTCTTCATGATCCGCGGAAACCACGACGCCATGTCGCGGATTACGAAACAGCTCGTGTTTCCCGATACCGTGACGATCTTCGGTGGCCGAGCTCAACCGGTGCTGCAATCAGCCGGCGGTCTGGACATCATGGTCCATGGCTTGAGCTTCGCAAACCCAAAGGCGCCGGAGAGCCTGCTGCCCAAATACACCGCGCCCCGCGAAGGGGCGGTCAATGTCGGCATCATGCACACCAGTCTGGCGGGATCGCCCGGTCATGACGTCTACGCCCCTTGCAGCGTAGCCGACTTGCACGGCCATGGTTTTGACTATTGGGCGCTGGGGCACATTCATGTTCGCAAAGTCCATCCCGGCGCGCGCACGGTGGTCATGCCGGGAATGCCACAAGGCAGGGACATCAATGAGGCCGGAGAGAAATCCGTCACCCTGGTGACGATAAGCGATGACCGGACCGTCGCGATAGAGGAGAAGCTGACCAGCGTCGCGCAATTCGAGCGGATGAATGTTGATCTAACCGGGACGCTGGAATGGCCAGAGGCCGTCGGACGGATCCGGTCCGCACTCGAGCAAGCCCGGGCCTCCGTTCGCTCCCGCCATGCCGTGGTCCGCCTCGGTCTGACCGGTACGTCGCCTCTGTCCTGGAAAATAATCCGCGACAGGGATCTGCTGCTCGGCGAGGCTGAACAAGCAGCCGAACAGGTGGGTGATGCGTGGATCGAAAAGCTCGAGCTGGACCTGTCACCGCCCAACAGTGAGACATCGGACGGCGTTGCCGATCCGGTTTTGGAGCTCGCGCAATCAATGCACACCTTTGCCAAGTCGGAAGCTTTTCGAGCGGAAGCCAAAGCCCTCGTTTTGAAAGCCATCGCGGATCTACCGCCAGACGCGCGCGACTTTGCCGGAAAGGACGAAGCCGCACTGGACGTGTTCCTCGACGGTGCTCTCGCCCGCGGCGCCGATCTGGTCACGGCCCGCCTCAAGGCAGGCGGGCAGCAATGAGACTGCGGCGCCTCGACCTCATTCGCTACGGGAAGTTTACCGACAAGGCGCTCGACTTCGGGCCAAAGCCGGAGTCCGGACCCGATTTGCACATTGTGTTCGGCTTGAACGAGGCTGGAAAATCGACAGCACTTTCCGGTTATTTGGACCTGCTGTTCGGCATTGAGGAACGCAGCCGCTACAACTTCCTGCATGAGTATAGCGCCATGCGCGTCGGCGGCGTGCTCGAACTTAGCGGCGAAGAACAAACCTTCTCGCGCACAAAGCAACGCAGCAACTCGCTGCACGATGCAACGGGCCAGCCGGCAAGTGAAGTCGCGATATCGGCACATCTGGCAGGCCTGTCGCGCGAAGCCTACACCACCATGTTCTCCCTGGACGACGAGACTCTGGAAGCAGGCGGAAAATCGATCCTGGAATCGCGCGGAGACCTCGGCAAGCTGCTTTTCGCGGCCAGTGCCGGTCTGGGGCACGCCAGTGACATCCTGAGCGCGCTCGAGTCGGAGGCAGACTCTCTCTATCGCAAACAGGCACACGGAACCGAACTTGCGCTACTCAAAAAGCGATTTGCCGAAATGAAGTCGCGCAAGGATGAAATCGACACGCTGGCCTCCACCTTCGAGACATTGGAGGCGGAACGTGTCGAGGCCGCGGAAAAATACGATCGCAGTATAGCCGAACGATCGGTGCTGTCGGCTCGGCTGGCGACGATCGCGAAGTATCTGCGCGCGGCTCCCCTTGCGGCTGATATCCAGCGGAAGGCTGCTCGGCTTGCTGAATTGCCTGACCTGGCTTCGCCGCCCCGGACTTGGACGGGGAGTGTCGCCGAAATGATCGATCAAGACGCCAGCCTGCGAACGCGCCAACTGGCAAACGACGACGAAATGGAGAGGCTAAGGGCGAAGATCGCGGCGATCACCGTGGACGAGGCGATCCTCGCAATCTCCGAACAGGTTCGCGGACTGGCCGATCGCAAGGCGCGATATGTTTCTGCGGGCCTGGATCTGCCCACCCGCAGGACCGAGCTTCAAATCCTCGACAACGCCGTCGCGAATTGCCTTGCCGCCTTGGGAAAATCCACAGAACGGGAGCCAGCTTCGCTTCTCCTGCCCGCCGCGATTGTCGGGACCGTTCGCAATATGGTCGAACAGCGATCCGGAATAGCCACCAGCGTGCGTGTTGCCCGCGATGAGGCCGCGGCAGCCCTGGATGCGCTTCACACGGCGCGGCAGCGGGTCGGTGAGGAACGCGCTGTGCCTGAACCTGCCAGGGCAAGGCTGACGGCAGCATTGTCCAAGACGAGAGCAAGTGGGCATCTGAGCGAGATAAAGGCGGCGCGTGAGGCGGAAGACTCGAGTCAAATTCGTTGGCGGACAGCAATCCGGCGTCTCCAGCCGTGGACGGGGGACGCGGAAGGTCTCTCAGCGATGTCAGTTCCAAGCGCCAGACAGATCGCGGCCTGGAAGACACTTTCGGCAGAGCATGAGAGGAACAGAGCAGTCCTTTCCGAACGTCTGACGGAGCAAGAGCAAACGCATGCCTCGCAGTTGGCACATTTGGAAGCCATCCGGTCCTCGGTCGATGTGGCGGATGATGAAACCGCAATGGCTATGCGGCAGAAGCGGGATGAGGCTTGGAAAGGTCATCGCGACAGGCTGATCGCCGAGACGGCAGACATTTTCGAGGTGGCGTTGGCTCGTGACGATGATGCTGCAGCAACCCGTCTGGTCCATGCGCGCGAGCTCGCTGAAATCCGAACAACGATGCGAAGCATCGCCGAAGGCGTCACCGGCATCGCGCGCACGGTTGATCAACTGGGGCAGCTCGCCTCAAGTGCGAAAGCGGCACTCTCGGAAATCACCGCCGCAGCGAGAGACTTGCTTGGGACATACCGGGAAACCTCGCCTGAGCTTTTGATTGGGCTGATCGAGGAGCGTAGCCCCGCCCGCGCGGATGCGCTCGCGGCCTGGGACGAGATCTTAGTCGCGCGCAAGAAGCTTGAACGGGCAACTGACGATGGGGCCCTGATACGCCTCGAGGTGAGCGCCGCCCTGGAAGGCGTCGGGATACAGCCGGAAGCGAATGAGAGTCTCGAAGCCATGACGGCCGTTGCGGAACGGTTCCTCGACAGGCAAGCCAAAGTCGATGCCGAACGCGCCGAGGCGATCAAAACGGCGAGCGCTAGGGAGGAAGATCTTGCAATCAGGCGCCGCGCCCTGGAGGTGGCGGAAAGCCGTGAGGAGGATTGGGTGGCCGACGTTACCGCAGCCCTCCAGGGCACCTGGCTGGAACGCGGAATTTCCGCGCCTGGCGTCGGCGGCGTCCTCGATCAGTTGGCGGAGCTGTCAAAGGCCATCCAGGATCGCGACGCGATGCGGCTGCGTATTGCGAAAATGGAGGCGGACAGAGGCACGCTCATCGAGGAGGTTACTGCTGTCGCAAGACAAATCGGTGAGCCGGCGGACAAGGCTGACCCGGAACAGTTGGCCATCAGGCTTGCCGAGCGCCTGGAGCGCGCCGATCGTGCCCGCGAGACAAAGGCGACCCTGCTCGTTGACCAGCAGCGACTGGAGGATGTTCGTGACGCGCTCGATTTGGAAGTCGCCGTGCACGAGCGACGCAAGCAGGATGTGTTGGCTGCCTTTGGCGTGGCCAACTTGGCGCAAGTCGTTGAGCGCGATGAACTGCTCAAGGAAAGGGACCGCCTGCGTGCCGCCTTGATCGACCTTGAAGAACAGCTGTCTGCTGAGCTCACGGCGGACGGTGCCAAACAAGCCCATTCGATCTTGGATGGCCTTGATTTGAACGGGCTTGCAATCGAGAAGGCCGAAAGCGAGCGGCGGCTTGGCGATCTCGACGAACTGATACAGCAGCAGCTCATCCGGCGGACCCGTGCGGCCGACAAGCTGGACGCCATTGGCGGCGACAGCGCGGTTGCCCGAATAGATGCCGAGCGTCGCACCGTGCTTCTGGAAATCGAGGAGAAGGCGGTTCGGTATATCGAGCTGAAACTGGGAGTAATGTCCGCGGCAAACGCTCTGAGAGTGTATCGCGAGCAGCATCGCTCCGGGATGATGGTCCGGGCATCTGATGCCTTCGCGCTTATCACACGCGGTCAGTACGCGGGCTTGGCGACCCAGCCGGTGAAAGGCGGCGAAGTCCTAATTGCCCTGCAACGCGACGGGCAGTCCAAGGTCGCCGACGCCCTGTCGAAGGGCGCTCAGTTTCAGCTGTACCTAGCCCTGAGACTCGCAGGCTACTACGAGTTTGCGCGGCTTAGGCCCTCCGTGCCCTTTATCGCCGATGATATAATGGAGACCTTCGACCATGTCCGGTCCGAGGAGGTCTTCAAGCTGTTCGGTGAGATGGCATGTGCCGGCCAGGTGATCTATCTCACCCACCACCAGCACCTGTGCGACATCGCCAAGGCCGTTGTTCCCGACGTCACGATCCATGAGTTGGGGTGATTAATTGTGCCCTTGATGCAAATGATCGCCTTGGGCCCTTGAGAGAACTACGCGGGCGGACCGGGAAGCGCTGTATTGTGGAAAGATTTTTGGATTATTGACGAACTTTGCCCGCCGGACAGCCGCCAGTCAGCAAAAGCCTAATTTTAATTGGGAGTTCTGCGCCGGCAGCCCTGCCGGCGCAAGGGTCCTCAGCGGAGATGAGTCGTGTGCAGCTTCGCGATCTCGCGTTCGAGCCTGGTTGTCATGTCCTTTCGCTCATGGTCGATCGACTTTGCACCCGAGTGCCGAGCCCCGCCATAGGCCGCCAGGACAGCCCCTGCGTAATAGACCGCCAGACCCGTCATCGTGGCCGGTGCGTAGGCCACACGACCTTCAACGAACTGAAACAGGAAAACGAACAGTGGACCGAGCGCCGTGATCGCGGCCAGTGTCAGGGTGGACATCAGCGATATCGCCTTCTGCATCGCAAAGACCGGAAACGCCATAATCACGAAACCGATCACGACAACAGCGAGCAGCCCGCCGGGGTCGACCGGACCTTTCCCATCAAGGCCGAACCATGCAGCCGGAAGCGCCACCATGACGTAAAGCGGAAACCGCAACCCATATTGCGCAGCCGGCGCGACACCGAGGCGGTTGAGCCTCTGGCTGTAGATCATCATCGCCGCGAGACTGACGGCAGACACACAGGTCAGCAGCAGTCCGACCATCGCGGCAGTCCAGCCGCCTCGGACGAAGCCTGATTGTCCAAGCAGCGTGATCGCCGCCAGATAACCGACGCCGATCAACACAGTGATCACGCCGACGCCTTCGATCCGGTTGCGCAGCGGCGACGCTTCCGGAATCCCGCACGCCGAGGCAATCACGACGGCAATGGGTATCAGCCCTGAAAACACGGTAAAGACCACGGCCGGTTCGATCATTTGAAGCGCGAAGAAATATGCGATCCAGACAACGGCCGTGGAGAGGTTCAACCCGAACAGGCTCGCTCCGTTGGCCCAGGCAATTTTCAGTTGCTCCGGGGTCCGCACCTTCGCCCAGATCAGCGTTCCGGCCGCCGTGAATCCAAAGACTGCCCCGCCGACCAGGAACGAGTCGTAGTCCTGAAACACGCCACCGAAAAACACGGCCTGCGCCGCTTCGAGGATCACAAAGGAAAAGGCCCAGATTAGCCCGAGCGTTGCACGGTTCATCGTCTCACCACACCAATTTCTATTTTTTTTTTTGATACGGCGAAAGTGGCGGATAAGGTGGTCAAAATATCCAAAATAATGGCGTTTCAGACCACAGGAGGCGCTGCGTATGGATGAGCTGGACCTGCGGATTGTTGCCGTGCTTCAGGCCGACGGGACGCTCACAAAGGCGGAGTTGGCTGAGGCGGTTGGCTCGACGCCTTCGACCTGCCTGCGCCGGGTCGCGGAGTTGCGGCGAACGGGCGTCCTGAAAGCCTGCGTCTATCTCGCGGACCCGGCCAAACTCGGGCGCGGCATTCGGGCTGTCATCACTGTCACGACGCAAAACCACACCAGGGAGGTGCGATCATCCTTCGCGTCGCGCGTTTCAGAGGAACCGGCGATCACCCAGGCGTTCGGTGTCACTGGCGATCTGGACGCGGTGCTAATCGGGCATTTCGGCGACATGGAAGAATATCAGGCGCTCTGCGACCGTCTCTTCGACCGTGACCCGGACGTGGTCCGCTACACGACGCTGTTCGCCGTCGAGACTTATAAGGAAACGACGAAGATCATGCCTCACGACGCTGCACGCAAATGATAACCGCGAGGGCGGCTATGATGGGATCATCCATGCCGCAGAGGGACGCCGATGGTCGATCACGAGTTTGAAACCAGGTCCGTGCGGATGGAGCGCATGTGTCCCCCCAACTGAAAAAAACGGACTTCAGGAGGGCGAGATTTTGCGGTCATTTGACACAACCGCGTCGCCCGATGGAGATTATCCTGACGGAAGCGCAGTGCTCCCTCCATGCCAGTCGAGACGATCATGGGCAAATATCGAGACCATCGCGAACCACGGGTCATCGTCATGACGATGACCCGGTTTCCTTTCCGGAACGGGTTTCCGAGCCAAGCTACTTTCAGCGCTCAGCAACCGTGACCGCGGACCCCGTCGATGCCGAGGTTATGTGGTTCAACGCCAGCAAGGGTTTTGGCTTCGTCAAACTGTCGGATGGTGCGGAGGCCTATCTGCACATTCGAGTGTTGGAGGCAATCGGGAGCCGTGATGTTTCCGAAGGGACGCGCCTCAAGGTCAAGGTCGAAGAAGGCCCAAGAGGCCATCAAGTCACGCAAGTGCTGGAGATCGTCGATCAGATCACGAAAACTCCCGCACATGCACGCCTCGCTGGAGGGGCCATCGCCGGGACGGATGCGCAATTGAAGAGCGAGGGCACGGTCAAGTGGTACAATCCCGACAAGGGCTTCGGCTTCATTGCACCCGATAACGGTGAGAAGGACGTCTTCGTTCATGCCACCGCGCTGACTCGCTCAGGGCTCAGTGTGCTGGTGGAGGGACAGAAGGTGTTTGTCGAATGCGGGCAGGGCAAGAAAGGCCTGGAAGTGCGGAGCATTCGCCTCGCCTAAAGGCCGATGCATTCGCCATGGGCCGCATTGCCCTTCACACAAAGAAAAAGCCCGCCGCCGGGAGGAGGTGGCAGCGGGCTCGATTTCGAATGCAGCGCGGGAGGAGGTGCACCGCATCCAGCGTCGGCATCGCATCTGGGAGGAGTAGATGGCCGACAACACGATCATATCGATAGCCTCATATATTGCAATGCACAATTTGCATATTGCACTTGCGAAGACATATTTGGGTCGAGCGTCAGCCTTCCTGTAGGCGTCTCCGGCATCACCGTTCCCTCGATAAGTCCCAAGGTGGCATCGGGCTCGAATAGAGATGCGGCCCGGGAGGAGGGGCACCGCATTCAGCGTCGGCATCGCATCTTGGGGAAGTAAATGATGTCATGGCGTGAGTGTGCCCTTTGGCGTCATTAATCAGTGGCTTGGATGCTCCCGACGTTCAATTATCGAGGTGGCATCGGTGGTCAGCGGAGTATCGCGTGGCCACGGCGCCTAAGAAGGCCAAAGGCTTGCCATTACCGCCATTTGCTGCATCCTATCTCACGGCAGCGGCCGGTTCGGCCAGCCAAACGGACATGTAGACACCTGCGACAAGGAAACACCTATATGGCGACCGGAACGGTAAAGTGGTTCAACGCGACCAAGGGCTTTGGCTTCATTCAGCCTGACGGTGGTGGACAGGACGTTTTTGTCCATATTTCTGCTGTGGAGCGCGCTGGCCTGTCGACGCTCGTTGACGGCCAGAAGGTCAGCTACGAGATAGAACAGGATCGGCGGACCGGCAAATCGTCGGCCGGCAACCTGAGCAAGGCTAGCTGAACCAGCCATGTGATTTCGGCAAGCGCATCAAGCACGCAAACTTCAGTGCACCAAGATGATCAAGCCTGGTGGCCTACCGGCATGTCGTTGAAGTGTCACCTTGCTAACCTATATGCGCGGTGCGTCGGATGTTTCCTCCCATTCGTCCGGCGCGTTCCCCTCTGGAGGTTTTAACCTTCATACCTGGCCGGACCTTTGGTCCGGCCTTTTTCTTGCGCGCGAGAAATGCTGAGCCACGACGTCCGGGCGCTTGTTGCGCGATCTTGATGCCCAGAATCGTCCAATATCGCGTTGCCACTTCACCGGGTGAATGAGAACCATGATGAGAGCTGTCAAGTCGATGGCTTATCTTCGCCAGCCCGGCAGGCGGAAGATTGATCCATGGCGGTTTTCTCGGCCTGCCATTCTTGTCGGTCCATTCGAAGGGCAATGGCAATTCGCGGCCTGCTTTTGCCGATATTTTCGCAAGAGATGTGGAAGAATTGACTATGCTGCCGGCTTGTCGAAGACCATGGGCAACCCACGGTTCGACGCCATCTCGACGACCAGTTCCTCGATTGCTTGATCGGAAAGGCGGGTCTGCAGTACTGTACGAATCCGTTGGACCAGTTCGTGCACCGGCAAAGGCAAGAGATCCTCGGCATCATCAAGAAGCCGACTGACTTCGATCACAACGTCAGCATTGATGTCGCTCGGCAAATCTCGCATATGCCATCCCCGATCGACGTAAATATTGCCGTCTTCCAGACCGTTGTCGAGTCAGGCAAATGAACGTCGGGTTGTTTCCCACGACGGCTGGACTCGATGTTCTGCTTCGGTTGAACAAATCACGGTCATCGCTGCGACGGGCCAGCTTCCCCCAGTCACTTTGGAAGCCGTCGAGGATACTATCAATTTGGATCTCAGTCGCTGCGTAGGATTTTCGCTTCTAACGCCGCTACAACGAAGGCCCGTCTCGCTACCGGCGGCTGAGCTTCACCACGCAGAACCTGAAGACATGCATCCATCGCCAGTTTTCGCTTCTCCGTCTGATGAGGGAAACTCCGCAGCAGGATCGTGGCTGCGTCGTTCACATCGAATATGATGCGCTCACGGTCATGCCGGCCAACTTGCACCACCACGGGCCGGACGAACCTGCTCGACATGCAATCACACTCTCAATTCCGACCATGACACGGTCTTCGCGTATCATGACGTAGGGTCAATTTATACATTTCTGGCTAGGGCCAGAACAGAACTGGCAGTTGCCCAATCTCAAGACAAGTTGCCTGCCCAATTTCAGCAGGCCGCTACCTGAAATCCGGATGGGTCCCGGTCTTGGTGCGCAAGAAAGCACAGCTGATTTCTATCGCGTCCGGAAGGTGAAGCGGCGCTTAGTCCCAGGCGCGGGCTTTCCTGAAGCCCGGCCTTCCTTCCTGGGTGCCAGCCTTGACGCGGCCGCTGCCGCTAGGCCGACTCCTCCAGTGGCGCGCGGATGCCGGGAGAGGAAGAGGCGGGCGGGTTGCGGTGGCGGGTGAAGGTCCGGGAGAGAGTCTCCCGGCGCCCGCCAAGGAGCAACACCCATGACCCAGATGGAAATTCACACGCCCACGCGCAACGAGCGTACCGGCTACAAGGTCGACGTCAGCCGCGGCCAGCGCATCGGCCGCGTGTCGTCAGAATGGTTCAACCGGCCGGCGGACGAGCGATACCTGTCGCTCACCGACCTTCGGAATTCGGTGAAGAGCCGGTCGGAGCGCAGCAAGACCCGCATCGTCGAAAGTGAGCTGATCCGCGTCGAAGCCAGCCGCGACGATCCGGAGCGCCTGAGGCTAATGCTGAGAGGTGGCTCGGCAAAATTGGACAGGGTGATAAGTGGAATTTCTGCCTGAGATCGGCATGAGTGCCGGAACAGGAGAATCACGAATGAGCAGACGACCACGCCGGAACCACAGCCCGGCTTTCAAGGCGAAAGTTGCGCTTGCGGCGATCAAGGGAGAAAAGACGCTGGCCGAGCTGGCGCAGCAATATGATGTGCATGCGAACCAGATCACGGATTGGAGAAAGCAGCTTCTGGACGGGGCCTCGAACGTGTTTGGCGCGGCGGAGAAATCGGAGCCGACGGTGGACATAAAGGCCCTCCATGCCAAGATCGGAGAGCTGACGCTGGCCAATGATTTTTTAGGCTCGGCGCTCGGCAAGGCCGGCTGGTCGGGGAGCGCAAGACGATGATCGACCGGGAACATGAACTGCCGATTGCCAAGCAGGCGGCCGAACTGGGGATCAGCCGCGGCAGCGTCTACTCCCTACCCAAGCCGACATCGGCGGCAGACCTGAAGCTGATGCGGCGCATCGACGAATTGCACCTGGATTACCCGTTCGCGGGCAGCCGCATGTTGCAGAAGCTTTTGAAGCGCGAAGGCTATGAGACGGGTCGCCTGCATGTGCGCACCTTGATGAAGCGCATGGGTATCGAGGCGCTCTACCGCAAGCCGCGCACTTCGAAGCCGGGCGACGGGCACAAGATCTATCCGTATTTGCTGGGCAAGCTGGCGGTGACGCGGCCCAACCAGGTCTGGGCGACGGACCTGACCTATATCCCGATGGCCCGCGGCTTCTGCTACCTGGTTGCTGTCGTCGACTGGTTCACGCGCAAGGTACTGAGCTGGCGGCTGTCGATCACCATGGATGCGGCGTTTTGCATTGAAGCCCTCGAGGAGGCGCTGGCGACATACGGCAAGCCCGAGATCTTCAACTCCGATCAGGGCAGCCAGTTCACCAGCCATGACTTCACCAAGGTCCTGCTCGACCGGGAGATCAGGATCAGCATGGATGGCAAGGGCGCCTGGCGCGACAACGTCTTCGTCGAGCGTCTCTGGCGGTCGGTGAAATATGAGGAGGTCTATCTCAAGGCCTATAACAGCGTTCGCGAAGGGCGGGCGTCGATCGGAAAATATCTCGATTTCTACAATCGGCGACGTCCGCATTCCAGCCTTGACGGCAGAGCGCCAGATGAGGCCTACTTCACCCCGCTACCGCTTCCCGAGGCGGCCTAACCAGAGGCAGTGTTCCACTTATAAATCGGGAATTCCTGTCCAAACAAACCGAGCCACCTCTGTTTTGGCGGTCTTCGTCATCTCGGGCAACGATCCGTTGCCGCGCCGTCTTGATGCCGTTGACGAACGGCAGGGGTGACGAATCGGCAAACTGGATCAAGGCCGGCTCGGCTTCCAGGGCGAAACGGGAGGCCGCGTATTTCGAATGGCGGATGGTGATTTCCTCGAAATCTTCGACGCCGTCGGGTAGGGGCGAGGGTTCCCGATGGGATTGACCTCTACCCCTCCCACGGAACCGGACGTGATAGTTTCCCATCATCCGGCTCCTACGTTTGCAGTCATACGATCCAGTCGTGCCTGAAGCCGTCCGGCATGGTGGGCGACATGGCAGTCGCGGCACAACACGACACGCTTGCGCGTACGTGCCGCCTTGACCCGGGTCCACAGGGTGGTCCCCTGCATGTCACTCATCTTGCGGGCGTGATGCACCTCTACGGGTACGTCCTTCGTGCCGCACGCTTGGCATACCCTTGCCCTGAGCCTATCGACAAAGTCGGTTCGGCCGGCAAAGTGGATATGCATCTGCGTTTGGCGATCGACGTGCCGGGATGTCGATAGAGGTTCAACATCCTTGAGCCGGAACATCGGCATGAAGCACCGCTTTTGGCGGCCCTCATACCACAGGCCGAGGCAATCCCCGTTTCGGAGCCTCTCTGCCGTCACTTTGACCGAGCACTTATGCTTGCGGGACAGTGTCTTCATAAAACTCCACCACCAGAGATGGTGAAGCCGTCCGACCTGCTGTTTCCAGAGCGTGCCGAGCTTGTAGTACTCAGCCAGCCCCCGCATCATCGCATTGTAACCGGTCAGAATTGCGACGTCAGAGTTGTTGATCACTTCACATCGAGCCTCGCCCTGGTTGGTATAGAGATTCCCAAGGCGATTTCTCTCTGCGAAGCGGGCGAGCTTTTCCATCGGCACATGAAGCTGCATGCGATCATCCGGCACTCGCATGGTGACGGCACGTCCGCCTTTCACCATCCGCTTTGTCCGGCCATCGCCGTAGGTCTTCAGTTCGTAACCGAGGAATATTGCTCCCTCGTCAGCCTTCCTGATACCGCTTTTCTCTGCGGACACTTCCAGTTTCAGGGTTTCGGCCAGATACGTTCTGACCTCGGCCATGACACGGCGAGCATCCTCTTTGCTGCCGATAACACCAATCACGAAGTCATCGGCGTAGCGACAGTAGCGAAGTCGACGGTAGTTTGGGTCGAGCTGATCGACGGACGGCTTTTCGAGCCGTCGCCGCTCCCATTCCCTGATTTCCTCGATCAGCCGGGGAATTTCTTCCTCGTTGCCGTTGGCGCGCCGTCGATTGATCATTCTGCGTCGGATCTGGATCTGTTTTGAGGTTTCAAGGTAGGTGGCACTGCGCCGCCTTCCCTGTCCTTTGTCGAACCTTGCTTTCATCTCTGCCACGAACAGATCGAGTTCATGGAGGTAGACGTTGGCGAGGATCGGCGAGATCACGCCACCTTGCGGGGCTCCGCTGAAAGTCCTGTGGAACTTCCAGTCTTCGAGATAGCCGGCCTTGAGCATCCGCCCGATCAACTGCAACAATCGATCATCATCGATACGTTTGCGCAGCAAACCAAGCAGTATGTCGTGATCGATGTTGTCGTAGTATCCGACAATATCGACCTCGACCAACCATTTCATGCCATGCCATGTGCGCCTGATTTCGGTCAGGGCTGTGTGGCATGACCGTCCCCGGCGGAAGCCGTGCGATTGTTCCGAGAAGATCGGCTCGTAGACATGTTCGAGCAGAACCTTCACGGCCGCCTGCACCAGCTTGTCGTCGGCAGTGGGAATACCCAACGGGCGTTTCTTCCCGTTGGCTTTGGGGATGTATTGCCTGCGCGCCGGAGAGAAACGATACGATCCATCCAGAACGGACGCCATTACCTCCTGCATCCTTTCAAGCGAGAAGCCATCGAGGGTGTTTTGGGCGTCGACGCCCGGTGTCAGCGCTCCTTTGTTGGGAGCAATCTGCTCATAAGCTCTTTCCCATATGGTTGGAGCCGAAAGCAGCCTGAACAGCCCGTTGATACGTTTTACCTGACGAGACAGGTCGATGATTGAGTCCAATCTCTTCTCTACGGTGTGTGGTTGCATCAGCAAACCTCCGTCATGAAGTTGAAAGACCCAGCAAACGCGCCGCCCTTCACCCGTGCAGTGAGGATTCTCCGTCCGGTTACCCGGTCGGTTTCACCCTTGCTCGTCCATCCTTGGATGGCTGTCCCGGGCATTACCCCGGGCGTTCGGCTAATATGGCGGCTCCGTCGCCCTACGGGACATCGGAGAGATGCCCGCTTAGGCGATCCCGTGTTTACGCGATCAGTGAGAGACGACGTGGTTAGGTGGCCCGTTCGATCATTAGCCCCTCGACGAGGGGTGGGCCGTGCGACCAAGTTTAGGTAGGTCTTATGGGGTACCCGCCCTTCGCACGGCATGACGCGTCAACCATTGCTGCGTCACGACCCGGCATAAAGTCCCTGATCTGGGCTTCACGCAATCCAGCATTCACCATACACGTCTTGCCCTGACGTCCCGATGGCCTACAATGGTTTCGGCCCGGATGACGCCTTTTCCCGGCATGCTATTGTCCCCTGCCGGTTTCCCGGTCGCAGCCGTTTCTGGCCAAGGTAAGTCGGGTGGGCATCAGGCAGTTCTTGGTTTCCTGAGAAGTCTCCTTCACTCAATTGATCGCGCCGACACGGCGCACCCATAAATTACGATTCTGGCACACTGCGCGTAGATAGAAGCTGGCGATGCCGAGGGTGCGGGCTCCGACTTCGGAATTCCAGCAATAAAAGCCGCGGAAATACAGATCCGGTTCCCCATTCGGCAGCCGCCCGGCCTCGATCGGGTTCAGATCGTCGACGAGGAACACAAAGACATCGCGATCTGACGCGTAGAGCGTCGTGGTGTCGCGGGAGATGTCGACGTGCGGATTGTAAATTCCCGTCGACCAGTCGAGCACTCCTGGCACCTTCCAACGGGTGTCGCCGGTACCGTTGCCGGCGATCTTCTGCACGGCGTCGACCAGTTCTGAGTCAAATATTCTGCCGTAATCTGGGCCTGTTACGGCTCGCAGCTCGAGGCGTCCATTCTCGATTTCCAGCGTCTTTACCTGCTCGGCGCGGTGGCTGAGGAGACCGTGCTGAAGGTTGATCGCGGCGAGCGGGGCTGGAAGCTGGCGCAGATAGGTGGCCGGCGCGCCCACCAGGCTGGCGAGTTGGCCAAAACTCCAGTGCGTGGGGGCAACTGGGGCAGGCGCATCGGGCAGAGAGGTGGCTCGGTTTGTTTGGACAGGAATTCCCGATTTATAAGTGGAACACTGCCTCTGGTTAGGCCGCCTCGGGAAGCGGTAGCGGGGTGAAGTAGGCCTCATCTGGCGCTCTGCCGTCAAGGCTGGAATGCGGACGTCGCCGATTGTAGAAATCGAGATATTTTCCGATCGACGCCCGCCCTTCGCGAACGCTGTTATAGGCCTTGAGATAGACCTCCTCATATTTCACCGACCGCCAGAGACGCTCGACGAAGACGTTGTCGCGCCAGGCGCCCTTGCCATCCATGCTGATCCTGATCTCCCGGTCGAGCAGGACCTTGGTGAAGTCATGGCTGGTGAACTGGCTGCCCTGATCGGAGTTGAAGATCTCGGGCTTGCCGTATGTCGCCAGCGCCTCCTCGAGGGCTTCAATGCAAAACGCCGCATCCATGGTGATCGACAGCCGCCAGCTCAGTACCTTGCGCGTGAACCAGTCGACGACAGCAACCAGGTAGCAGAAGCCGCGGGCCATCGGGATATAGGTCAGGTCCGTCGCCCAGACCTGGTTGGGCCGCGTCACCGCCAGCTTGCCCAGCAAATACGGATAGATCTTGTGCCCGTCGCCCGGCTTCGAAGTGCGCGGCTTGCGGTAGAGCGCCTCGATACCCATGCGCTTCATCAAGGTGCGCACATGCAGGCGACCCGTCTCATAGCCTTCGCGCTTCAAAAGCTTCTGCAACATGCGGCTGCCCGCGAACGGGTAATCCAGGTGCAATTCGTCGATGCGCCGCATCAGCTTCAGGTCTGCCGCCGATGTCGGCTTGGGTAGGGAGTAGACGCTGCCGCGGCTGATCCCCAGTTCGGCCGCCTGCTTGGCAATCGGCAGTTCATGTTCCCGGTCGATCATCGTCTTGCGCTCCCCGACCAGCCGGCCTTGCCGAGCGCCGAGCCTAAAAAATCATTGGCCAGCGTCAGCTCTCCGATCTTGGCATGGAGGGCCTTTATGTCCACCGTCGGCTCCGATTTCTCCGCCGCGCCAAACACGTTCGAGGCCCCGTCCAGAAGCTGCTTTCTCCAATCCGTGATCTGGTTCGCATGCACATCATATTGCTGCGCCAGCTCGGCCAGCGTCTTTTCTCCCTTGATCGCCGCAAGCGCAACTTTCGCCTTGAAAGCCGGGCTGTGGTTCCGGCGTGGTCGTCTGCTCATTCGTGATTCTCCTGTTCCGGCACTCATGCCGATCTCAGGCAGAAATTCCACTTATCACCCTGTCCAATTTTGCCGAGCCACCTCTAACTTCCTGCGCAAGCGCGGCTTCTCCAAGTCCGAGACCACGAAGATCATCGATACTGTTCTCATGGAGGAAGGCCGACCACCGGAATCGATCTTTGATTTCGTGCAGGGCATCACGCGGGTCGCGCGGGACAAGCCGCATCAGGATGTCCGCCTGGACATGGAGGGCAAAGCCAAGAAGCTTCTCGATTTCGCCGCCTGATCCTGCGAGGCCGGTAGCGAAAACCCTGGTTGCCGGCCTCACGTCGGGTTCGCCGCCTCGATCAATCCCAGCGCCGTCCTCCGAAGCAAGTGGACGGCGCTTTTTCGTGGGAGAACCCGGCGACTCCAACATGCTGGAGGCCCCTCCGGCGGCTTGGTCGCGTCGAGATCCGCGACCCGGAGCCGGGTCGGCGTGAGGCCTGGAGGCAGAGGGGGGAGGGGAGGGTTCTGACGGGCTTGGAGGTTCGGGGAGAGGCCCCGGGCCGCCCGTCATGGAGAACCTGACCATGGCAAAGAACGCCATTCAGAAGATCGCGATGAACGCCGCGGAGAATATTCCCTATGACAAGCTAATGCTGTCGCAAAAGAATGTCCGACGCATCAAGGACGGCGTGTCGATCGAGCAGCTGGCCGAAGACATCGGACGGCGAAAGCTGATCCAGAGCCTGAACATCCGTCCCGTGCTCGACGGCGAGGGCGAGGAGACCAGCACGTTCGAGGTGCCCGCCGGCGGCCGGCGTTATCTCGCGCTCGGCATCCTCATCAAGCAAAAGCGACTAGCCAAGAACGAGCCGATCCCCTGCATCGTCAACCGCGGGCAGGAGACCTCGGCCGAAGAGGATTCGCTTGCCGAAAACCTGCGGCGCGCCGACCTGCACCCGCTCGACCAGTTTCGGGCCTTCAAGACGCTCAGCGATCAGGGCCTCGATCCCGACGAGATTGGCGCCCGCTTCTTCGTATCCCCGGCGACCGTAAGACAGCGTCTGCGGCTGGCATCGGTATCGTCAACGCTTCTCGAGCTCTACGAGAAGGACGAAATCCGGCTCGAACAGATCATGGCGTTTTCGATCTCCGACGATCATGCGCGCCAGGAGCAGGTCTGGGAGCGGATCTCCAGCTCGCACACGCAGGAACCGTATTACATCAGGCGTCTGCTGACGGAGACCACCGTTCGCGCCGATGATCGCCGTGCCGTCTATGTCGGCGCCGAAGCTTATGAGGCTGCCGGCGGGGTCATCCTTCGCGATCTCTTCGAGCAGGATTCCGGCGGCTGGTTCCAGGATGCCGCACTTCTCGAGCAGCTTGTCTTCTACAGGCTGAAGGTGGATGCCGAGGCGATCCGCGCCGAAGGCTGGAAATGGGTGGATGCGGCGATCAGCTTTCCCTATGGCCACACCTCCGGGATGCGGCGCATCTACGCCGAGGCGCAGGAGCTCAGCGCCGAGGAGATCGAACGCTACGACGCGCTGAAGGCCGAATACGACAAGCTGGATGTGGACTATGCCCAGGCCGAGGATGCCGACGAAGCAATCGAGGCGAAGCTCGACCAGCTGGGTGCCGAGCTCGATGCGATCGATGATCGTCCTCAAAGCTACGATCCCGCCCAGAAGGCCATTGCCGGTGTGTTCGTTACGCTTGCCGCGAACGGCAAGCTCCAGGTCGACGCCGGTTTCGTGCGGTCCGAGGACGAGCCGCGGACCGAAACCGGCGACGTCGATGAGGGCGAGGAAGGGAGCGCCGACGGCGGAACCCAATCCAATGGCGACGACGACGGCGATCGTGTTGTCGTCAACGGCCGCCCGGTGAACGACGCCTCTGGCGACGACGGCGAGGACGATGGCATCAAGCCACTGCCTGATCGGCTCGTCTTCGACCTGACCGCGCAGCGCACGCTGGCGCTACGCAACGCGCTCGCCGGCGACGTCGATATCGCCATCATCGCCGCACTCCATGCCTTCGTCCTGCAGGTCTTCTATCGCTTCGCGCCGAACACGTGCCTGGAGATCAGCATGAAGAGCGGCAGCTTCAGCCAGGTCGACGGTCTTGCCGAGACATCCTGGGCCAAGGAGATCGCCGAGCGGCACGAAGCCTGGGACCGCGATTTGCCCGATGAGGCGGAAGGCCTGTGGGACTTCCTTCTCGGCCTCGATGAAGCAAGTCGCAAGGCGCTGTTCGCGCACTGCGTCTCGCTGACCCTTAATGCGGTGGTCGAACCCTGGAACAGGCGAGCGAAGGCGCTCGAGCATGCAGACGTGCTTGGCCGCTCGCTCCAGTTCGACATGGTCGACGCCGGCTGGGCGCCCACGGTCGAGTTCCTCGGGAGGCTCACCAAGGCGCGGATTTTACAGGCTGTCCGTGAAGCGCGTGGCGCAGACTCCGCGCAGCTGATCGACCACATGAAGAAGGACATCATGGCCCGTGAAGCTGCCCGTCTTCTCGAAGGCTCGAACTGGCTGCCAGAGCCGCTGCGCGTTGAGGTCGATGAAGTGTCTGCCGATGCTGGCGACGCGGTCGCCGGCGACATGTCGGACGAGGCGGCTCTCGACGGCGATGCCGCCGAGCTTCCGGCCTTCCTCGCCGACGATGCGGATCCGTCCTCCGATGAGCCGGTGACCATCGACGGCGACGAAACGGACCACCTCCAGGCCGCCGAATAACCGGCATCACGCTCGCACCGGGCCCGGCACTCCCGCCGGACCCATTTCAGTTCCAACTCACTCTCGAGCCCGGGATCGCCATCGCGACCCCGGGCGCTTGCGTTTCATGGAGATCGACATGTTCGACTGGTACAGAAGCTGCTCCTACGACGAGCAGCAGAAGAGACGTTTCCACACCACAGCCCGTTCACGCCTGAAGAAACTTGCCGCTGAATTAAACTTGCCATCGGGCAGCTTTGACCTGCGCTCAAACAAGGCCGGCATCGCCGTTTGCGGTGAAATTACCCTGCACCATGACCGCGCCTACATCCAGGTCGGCCAGTTCGGTTTGTCCTCAGGTCACGGCATCCTGATCCGCACCTGCAAGGGCCGCAAGGACTATACTGGCGGGGCCAACCACTTCGTTGCGCTCGGCATGCTCGACGACATCCCAGCGCTCGCCGCCGCCGTCCGTGCCATCACCGGGGTTGGTCGAGACGCTTCGCGTTCCTCCGAACGCCGCGCCGCCTGAACCCTGCAAACCCCATCATCGCCGGTGCACGCGCCGGCCGCAGGCTCGGCCCGTCGACAGCCACAACACCACCATGCAGTTGCGACGACGCGGTTCATGTCGCGCTTGGCCGACCTGCGTTCAGGAGAACCCCATGACCGCGTATCCACCGTTCAGGAAGGTGCTCGACGGCGTCGCCACCCGCGAGCAGATGTTCCAACTGTTCAGCCGACACAAAGACACGCCCTGCATCGATCCGCTTTCCGGCACCCCTATTCAGGCGAGTGGTTCGAGATCACCGCGTCAGAATATCACTTCATGCTCGATTTGCTGCCGCCGCTCTTCATGCGCACCGGCATGTTCGGCATGTCTGAGTATAAGGCCGGCAACGTCACCAGCGTATTCTTCGCGATCCGGATCTGGGGCCGCGAGCGCTGGTTTCATGGCTTCTGCGATCTCACGGATCGGCAGTCGCCAGACAAGATGCGCGCCGCCATCATCGCCCACGAGACCGGCGCGAGCGACAGCATGACCCGCGCGGAAAAGCTCGAGGCGATCTGGAACATAATCCCTGTCGAGCTCAGGGGGACCGCCCGCAACGCAGACCCCGAGACCGGGTGGGCCGAACATCAAGGCAAACGCACGATTCTAGTTAACGCCGGAAGGCATGATGCTGCCTTCAAGCTGCTCGATGATCTGTCGGATCTCGAGATCGACGAGTTCCTGTCCAAAGTCCGATTGCGTCGGAGCTGACCAAGGAAGACGACGATGGGCATCTATAAGAACCGCGCTTCGGCGGCGAAGCGTCTCCATCACGCTGACCGACTTTCGCTCAATGGATGCACCCGCGTACGGCCCACCTCAAGCTGTTGAGACATGCGAGACGGTATGGCCAACTGCCCCGAGGATACAAGCATCCGGGCCCTCAGCAAAACTTGGGGTCAGTGCCTGCCACGCGGGAGGTATCCGGCATTGCGTAAAGCGCCGATGAACAGCCTGGCCGGGCCGGCGATACTCGTCCTGGCCTGCGTTGCGAGCGGCAGCGTGTTCCAGTCCTCCAACGGAGCGATAAAGCTGGAGAAAGTGCCATTGACCATGCAATGGCTGGTCAACAAGCCCTGCTTATCCAGCACCAGAACCCCTGTCTGATTACTTGGATACCGGATGGCGGCGACGCGCTGAAGTTCCATGTCGCCATCGATGCGCAAATTGAAAAGCAGGACGCCGTGGCTTCTGTGGGCGACTTCTGCGACTTTTTCCGTGAAAGGAACAGAAAGCGCACGAACGCTGTCGACCGCCATCCCGAAAACAAGCGCGTCCAGCTCATCCGCCGCCATGAGAAGATTAGTTCCCAAGAAAATGAGGATTGCAATCGCTCCAGCCGGATTGTGCACAGTCATCGCACTCCGGGCTAGACGCCTGAGCATCGCGTGTATGAGGCAGCTCTCTCTCGGTAGGCATGTTTGCCCCCGTTGATTGAGCCGGCTGCCCAACGCCCATGACACACCGCTTGCTCGTTGCGGGGCTTATCCGATAAAGCACGGCGAGAGCGATAAGATACGTCGGGTACTCGCTAACACGAACTGCGACTTGGCTTGCAAGTCATGCTCACATCAAGGAACAGACTATGAAGCGCCAGATCCGGCCATTCATCGTGGAAGTGAAACAGAAGCGCGGCCTGCAAAAGCCAAGCCATTCGATCTGGGGCGATCTCGACCTGTCCAAGATTGCCACGGAGATGACGCAGCCGGGCTATGCTGCTCAGCTCCCAAATTCCCAGCTCATTGACTTCAGTATAAGACCCCTTGATGCTGAAGAAGGGGAAACACCACAAGCGGAGTATATCATGGCCGATTTTCAGGACGCTCAGACTGTTCAGACGACAGTAGCGCCAGCCAAAGTGGAAGTGCCTGAATCGAAGAAGAAAGTTCCGCGAGCAAAGAAAGCGAAGGCAGAGCTCGCCAAACCGGCCCGCAAGAACGGAGTGAAACCTGCGTCCCAGGCTGCAGAAGCTCTCGTGGCAGCGAAGACCGCCCGCAAGACATATTCTGAGAAGGAACGCTCGCAGAAGCTTGCCCAGATCGAGAAATCGATCGCTGGCGGCGCGACCAGCAAGATTGCGGTCGGCCAGGCCGGCATATCGGAGCAGACCTACTATTATTGGAAGAGGGCTGCCGCACCTTCTTCAGACAGCGGCGATCTCCGCGATCTTGTCGCGCTCGAAGAAGAAAACAAGCGCCTCAAGAACCTGCTTGCCGACCGTCTGCGCAAGGAAAATGCCGAGCTCAAGAAGAAGCTGGGCCTTGTGTAAGCCATACTGAGCCTCGTTGGAAATTCCGCAACGCTCAGAGCGGTAGCGGCGGTATATCGCCCTCGCCGACCCGCCACACCCAGGAGCCGATCTCCGGACGCGCGGCGATCATTTCGTCGAGCGACGCTTCAAAGGTCTCGTCCGCTCCGGCTGGAACGACAAAGAGCGCTGTCGGATCGTCCCTGTTCTGAAGCAACGCATTGGCGATCGGCTGGTCGGGTTGCAGGTCAAAGCGCAATCCCTTCACGCTCTTCTCGTGAAGACGAGCCAGCCCATCGACGAGCCTTTTCTCCGGGACCGTCTCATAAGGGATCCAGTTCTCGGACACCACCATCAACGCGATCTCCTCGACAATGGCGAGGCCGGCCGGGTTCAGTCCGAACGTCGCGATCGTCATGAGATGTGAGCTGGAATCCGCTCCCCACAGCGACAGTTCATTTTCGAAACGTACCTGCAAACGCCGATGCAATGCATCGTCGATGATGAAGGGAAAGCCGGGCAAATGTCTGATGACAAGTTTCTGACCGGATCGGGCGGGCACGATCTCCTTCACCTCGCCGATCAGGACGAGCAACTTTCGGGGGCCGGATTTCGGCGGAAGCACAGTTGCAAGGACGGCGTTGCGACGATTTTCGATCGCTTGCCTGTTCTCGGCGCGAAACGGCTCGGGCACGAACAGGATATCCGCGAGCGGACCGCCCCTCACCGTCATTTGCCCGGCAGCCTCGAGCAGATGCCAGCGGACATTCCACCAATGTCGCTTGCCGGCCCATCGGGATGTCCAGACCGTCAATTCGGCCTCGTGCCAGAGATAATGAAGAAGGCCACGCAGCGACATCCTCCTGGGATCGGCGGTTACGCTGGCGGAACTTTGCCCCGCAGGGACGGATGGCGCGCGGCTCCCTGTCTTCGACAGGCTGAAGTCCAATTTGAGGGCCGCCATGCCGCTTTGCGGATCGAGCTGTATCGCGCTGCCCATCAAGGCGCCCAGGCCGGACAGTTCGTAAGGCGATTCATATGAATCACAGGATGGATCATGCCCGCCGCCGCTCAGCGGCATGCGCTTGATCAGATGAAGGTCACCGATGCGGGCGATGTACATCGGACAGCCCGGCTCGCGGCAGAGGCATAGCGGACGCTCGGTGCGGGCATAGGCGTTCGCCAGCGCCGCCTGCAGGTCAGGCGCTCCTTCCTCGTAGACCGCACTGCCAATTCTAAACCGTCGCATCACCTCCACAGCTCCAGGTCGCCGCCGCATCCCTGTCCGCGCATTGAGTCATGGGTTTTCGCTGAGCGCAACCCGTTTGTTGCATCAGCGCCAGAGGCAGAGGGGAGCCGGGAGAAGTGCGGCCCGGCTGGCGCGGAGAGAGTGCCGGCGTGAGGGCCACTCTCCCTCTCGCGAAGGACATCTCCATGAACATCGTTTCGACCACATCGATCGTCGCCCGGACGGCCGCTTCCCTCGCCGCGCCGGCACAAGACGCCGTGAACAACGCCCAGGCGATTTATCAGGCGGCAATGCGGCTTCTGCCTTTTCTCGAGCAGGGCGCGCCTGTCACCACCGCCGCACTGCGCACCGCCATGACGACAAGTTTTCGCGGCAGCGATGCGCAAGGGTTCTGGGTCTGGAAGGACGCCTATGAGGCGCTCGAAGTCGCCCAGGTGCTGTTTCTGCGCCGGTTCGGTCCGGCGATCCTGTCCCGGTCGAGCACGCCCCAGGCAATGCTGGCGATGATGACGCGCATCGCGGAACTTCTTCCCACCCACACGCGGCGCTCCGACGAGAGCCAGGCCATGCAACAGCTCTCCACGCCCTTGCCGCTGGCTTTCGTCACGGCGCACGCCGCGGCGATCGCATCTTGCGACCTCGTTCTCGAACCCTCCGCCGGACCCGGTCTGCTCGCTGTCCATGCCGAGATGACGCGCGCCTCGATCGCCCTCAACGAGCTTGCCGCGACGCGGGCCGATCTCCTCGGCCTGCTGTTTCCACGGTTCCCCGTCTCGCGGCACGACGCCGCCCATATCGACGATCATCTCGACGCGGCCATGGAGCCGTCCGTCGTGCTGATGAATCCACCCTTCAGCGTCGGCGCTTATGTCGACGGCCATGTCGCCGATGCGGCATGGCGGCACCTCTCTTCCGCATTCGCACGCATGCGCGCCGGCGGGCGCCTGGTCGCCATCACCGGCACCGGGCTGTTTCCCGAAAACCTCAAATGGCGGCCCGCCTTCGAACGGCTGCAGCAGCAGGGCACCGTCATCTTCACCGCAGCGATCGACGGCCGTGTCTACGCCCGCCATGGGACGATGGCCGAGACCCGCTTGACCAGCATCGACAAAGTTCCTGCTACCGACCCAACCAGCTTCTCCGGCTCGCCGGGCAAGGCCATGGATGTCGAGACGCTGCTCTCCTGGATCTCCGCGCTGCCGCCCCGGACACCGGGCGGCTTGCCGGACTCGATCGGTGCATTGTCCAGCGGCATCCTGCGCAGTGCCGCCATGCGCATGGGTGGCCGATCAGGAGCAAGAACCGCACCCCTCGCTGTCTCAAGGGCTGCTGCAAAGCCCATCCAATCGGTCCGCCCGATTGCGCAGGCGAAACCCGCCCGCCAGGTCAAGGCAAACAACACGCCGCCGGTCCCCCTTGCCTATGAGCTGCGCGACTGGATGCCGGAAGAGGGCGGCCGGCTCACCGACACGATCTACGAGCCCTACGCGCTCCAGTCGATCGACATTCCCCGCGCAAAACCGCATCCGACGCCGCTGGTACAATCGGCGGCAATGGCCGCCGTCGCGCCGCCGAAGCCTTCCTATCGGCCGCTTCTTCCTGATGCGATCATCGACGAAGGCCTGTTGTCGGACGCCCAGCTCGAATGCGTCATCTATGCCGGGGAGGCTCATTGCGGCCATCTCACCGGCGCGTGGACGGTTGACGAGACCTGCGATGTCGTCTCGGCCGCGCCAGAAGGCGCTGCGAACGCTGTCCGCTTCCGCCGTGGCTGGTTTTTGGGTGACGGGACCGGCTGCGGCAAGGGACGACAGGTCGCCGGCATCATCCTCGACAACTGGCTGCAGGGCCGCCGCCGTGCGATCTGGATTTCCAAGTCGGACAAGCTTCTGGAAGATGCCCAGCGCGATTGGGCAGCACTTGGCCAGGAAAAACTTCTCGTCCAGCCGCTGTCGCGCTATCGGCAGGGCACGCCGATCCGCCTTGCCGAGGGCATCCTGTTCACAACCTACGCGACGCTGCGCTCGCAGGAACGGGAAGGCAAGAAATCCCGGATCGCCCAGATCCTCGACTGGGTGGGACAAGAGGCGAGGAGGGACGAAGGCCCGACGGGGAACAGAGAAAAGTCGGCGGGAAGGTCCGAAGGCCCGACTGGAGAGAACCTCGCGGGAAGGGCCGAAGGCCCTTCAGGGACCAATAGGTCTTTCGATGGTGTTATCGTCTTCGACGAGGCCCACGCCATGGCCAATGCCGCTGGCGGCAAAAGCGAGCGTGGCGACGTCGCCCCGTCGCAGCAGGGCAAGGCAGGCCTGCGGCTGCAGCACGCCCTTCCCGACGCGCGCGTCGTCTACGTCTCCGCGACCGGTGCGACCGCGGTCGAGAACCTGGCCTATGCGCAGCGTCTCGGCATCTGGGGCAGCGAGGATTTTCCATTCGCCAACCGCGCCGAATTCGTCGCCGCGATCGAGGATGGCGGTGTCGCGGCGATGGAAGTGCTCGCCCGCGATCTCAAATCGCTCGGCCTCTATGCGGCGCGTTCGCTCTCTTATGACGGGGTCGAATACGACCTGCTCGAGCATGAGCTGAGCGACGAACAGATCCGCATCTACAACGCCTATGCCGACGCGTTCCAGGTCGTTCACAACAACCTGACCGCCGCACTCGAGGCAACCAACATCATCAGTGAGTCCGGCACGCTGAACCGCAGCGCCAAGGCAGCGGCTCGCTCGGCCTTCGAGAGCACCAAGCAACGCTTCTTCAGCCATCTCATCACCTCGATGATGACGCCCACGCTGACTGGCGCGATCGAACAGGACCGGGCCGACGGTCATTCGGCGGTCGTGCAGATCGTCTCGACCGGCGAAGCGCTGATGGAACGACGCCTTGCCGAAATCCCGACCGAGGAATGGTCGGATCTGCATGTCGACGTCACACCGCGCGAATACGTCGGCGGGTATTTGATGCACTCCTTCCCCACGCAGTTGTTCGAGGAATATTCGGACGCCGAAGGCAACCTCTATTCTCGGCCTGTCCATGACGAAGATGGCAATCCCGTCCAGTGCCGGGAGGCGGTGCGCCGGCGCGACGAGATGATCGAAAAACTCGCATCGCTGCCGCCGGTCGGCAGCGCGCTCGACCAGATCATCCATCACTTCGGCACCGACACCGTCGCCGAGGTCACTGGCCGAGCGCGGCGTATCGTGAAGAAGACCGGCCGCGATGGTATCGACCGGCTGGCCGTCGAGAACCGCGCTGGCTCGGCCAATCTCGCCGAGACACAGAGCTTCATGGACGACGACAAGGGCGTGCTGATCTTTTCGGACGCCGGCGGCACCGGTCGCTCCTATCACGCCGATCTGGGGGTGAAGAACCAGCGCCTACGCAAGCACTACCTGTTGGAAGCCGGCTGGCGCGCCGACAACGCCATCCAGGGTCTCGGACGGACCCACCGCACAAATCAGAAGCAACCGCCGCTGTTCCGGCCCATGGCCGCCAATGTGAAGGCCGGCAAACGCTTCCTGTCGACGATCGCCAGGCGGCTCGACACACTGGGTGCGATCACGCGCGGCCAGCGCCAGACCGGCGGGGCAGGGCTCTTCCGTGCCGAGGACAATCTCGAAAGCCCCTACGCGCGGGCCGCACTTCGCCAATTCTACATGCTGCTGCATCAGGGCAGGATCGAAGGTTGTTCGCTCACGACCTTCGAAACCGTGACCGGGCTGTCGCTGACGACCGACGAGGGTGGGCTGCGCCGACGAACTGCCGCCGATCACGACCTGGCTCAATCGCCTGCTGGCGCTGCGCATCGAGACCCAGAACCTGCTGTTCGAAGTGTTCGAGCAACTGATGGCGGCGAAGGTCGAGGGCGCGATCGCTGCCGGCTCCTATGACAAAGGTCTGGAGACGATTGTGGCGGAGAGCATTGTCGTCACCGATCGTCGCACCGTCTACTCGCACCCGGTCTCCGGCGCGCAGTCGCATGTGCTGACCGTCGCGCGCAAGGACCGTATTCGGCCGCTCGGCCTGGTCGATGCGTTGGCGATCGCCCGGGCGGAGCCGAAATCGGTCCTGTTGGTGAACACGCGTTCCAGCCGTGCGGCAATCCGGCTGCCGACGGCGAGCCTGATGCTCGACGACGGCACGATAGAGCACCGCGTACGCCTGCTGCGGCCGACGGACGAGCTGCGCTTCGGTCTCGATGCCCTTGCCGAGACCCACTGGCAGCCGGCCGACCGAAAACTGTTCTGCGACCTGTGGCTTGCAGAAGTCGCCGCCATCCCGGAGTTCACCACCAGCACCTTTCACATCGTGACGGGTCTGCTGCTGCCGATCTGGCGGCGCTTGCCGGACCATGATTGTCAGGTCTACCGGATCCAGACCGATGCCGGCGAACGCATCATCGGGCGTCACATTGCGCCTACCCTTGTCACGACCATGTTCCGCAATCTAGGGCTCGACGATGTGCCCACGCTCGCGCCGGAAGATGCCTGGACTGGGCTCGTGGAAGGCAGGATCGGACTGCAACTCGCCGATGGCCTGATCCTGCGCCGCAGTCGGGTCATGAACGACTACCGTGTCGAGCTGATCGGCTTTACCGACGCGATGGTCCCCCGGCTGAAGGCGCTGGGGCTGATCTCCGAGATCATCTCCTGGAAGTTGCGGCTGTTCATCCCCACGTCCGCGCGCGGGTCCGCAATCCTCGCCGCGCTCCTCGACCGCCATACGCTGGTCGGCGTCACCGACCGTGCCTCGGTGGCTTGAGGGGGAGGCGATCATGTCCGGCTCGGCCTCCAAGCTGGCACGCCGCCTTGGCGATCATGCCGAAGCGGTGTGCCGCGAATATCTCTCCAACGGCCATCGCTCGGGCAATTACTGGATGGTCGGCGATGTCCGCAACACGCGCGGCCGTTCCATGCATGTGCGGCTCAAGGCGGTCGGCGACAAGGCAGCCGGAAAGTGGGTCGACGAGTCGTCGGGGGAATATGGCGACCTGCTTGACGTCATCGAGCAGAGCTGTGGTCTGGTCGACTTCCGCGAGGTCGCGGATGAAGCACGTCGCTTCCTCTCCATGCCGCCGCCACCGCCCCCGCCCCAGCCCTTTGGCACGCAGCGCCAACCTGCCGCGGCACGCGGCTCGCCTGAGGCGGCGCGTCGCCTGTTCGCCATGACGCAGCCGATCGCCGGCACGCTGGCCGAACGATACCTTGCCGGTCGCGGCATTCTGCTCTCCGCGCATGAGCGAGCCCTGCGCTTTCATCCCGGCTGCTACTACCGGGATCTCGTGACGGGCGAAACGCAGACTCATCCTGCGCTGATTGCCGCTGTCACCAACCTCAACGGGCAGATCACCGGCCTGCAGCGCACTTACCTCTCCCCTGGGCTCGACCCGAGTGGCAAGATCGGCAAGGCGCAGCTCGCCGATCCACGCCGCTCGCTTGGTCATCTGCTGGGCAACGGCGTCTGGCTCGGCCTTGAACACGGTGCGCCAGTCCCGGTCATGGCCGCCGGCGAGGGCTTCGAGACGATGGCTTCGCTTAAGGTAGTGATGCCGGCGCTGCCGGTGGCAGCCGCCACCTCGGCCAATCACCTCGCCGGCCTGATCTTGCCGCCCGGCTGCTGTCGCCTCTACATCGCGGCCGATGCCGACGCCGCCGGCCGGCACGGCATCGAGCGTCTCAGCCAGCGCGCAGGCGAGTCGGGGGTTCTCGCCCTGGTGTTAAGGCCGCAGCTCGGCGACTTCAACGACGATCTGCGCCATCTCGGCCCCGCCCATCTCGCGGCATGGCTCAGCGATCAGCTCGTCCCGGAGGATGCCCGTCTCTTCCTGCCGCCCGGATGAACGGGCGGGGCCGGCAGGCGGGCAGGGGCGGCGTCACCGGAAGCCTTGCAGGCATTGCGGCGGTCCGCCGGAGAGCCACGCCCGCGGCCTGCCCGAGAGGCGACCCCTGCCACCCCCCGGTCACGGCCGCAACGGCTGCGCCGTCCTGCGCTCGCGCTTCGGCCTTCGGTGCGGCCGCGCCCGCGGCGCGGCCGGGGAGCGCTGTCAGGCCGCGATAGGCGCGGCCTCAACCGACGGAGACACGCCATGACCTACGAGCTTCCTTTCGACGAGGCCTATGAGCCCTACCACGCCTCCTCGCCGACCGACCGCGTCATCCTCGAACTGCAGATGTACGGCCATCGCCCGCATCAGGACGAACCTGATCCTCGGCCACTTCCCGACGACGAAGTGATCCGGGCCGGCCTCGCCGGGATCGTCGAGACCTTCGCCGGCATGCTTGGCGACACGAGGCTCGAACCCGATCTTGACGACCTGCTCTGGTCCTTCGCAAACGTCTTCCACCGTGCCGCCGAGCGCGTCGCCCGCAGCCTCGACCGCAACGGGGAGGCGCAGCGCTCGAGCCAGCAGGAGCAGGACGGCTCGGAGGTGAAGTCGGTCGAGCTGGAGCGGCTGACCGCGGAAGGCATCAGCTATATCGAGCGCCGCAACGTGCTCGAAATCATGCGCGATGAGGCCGCCGACCTCTACGAGGCACAAACCGGATCGGCATGGCGGCCGCGCACCGGCTCCAAGGTCTCCCACCAGGCGATGACCGCTGCGGTGATCGACTCCCGCGACTTCCTCGCCGCCCGTCGCCACGCCGAAACCGAGGTGCTCGTTCCAGCCGGGACCAAGATCGCCTTCGCCGGCGGTCTCGACTGCAACGATCACGACCGGATCTGGGACGCGCTCGACAAGGCTCGCGAGAAGCATCCCGACATGGTTCTGCTCCACGGCGGCAGCCCGCGCGGCGCCGAGCGCATCGCCGCTTGCTGGGCCGAGAACCGCAAGGTCACTCAAATCGCCTTCAAGCCGGACTGGACCCGACACGCCAAGGCGGCTCCGTTCCGCCGCAATGACCAGCTTCTCTCGGTGGTGCCCTACGGTCTGATCGTCTTCCCCGGCTCCGGGATCACCGACAACCTTGCCGACAAGGCGCGTCGGCTGGGCATCCCCGTCTGGCGGTTCGCGGAGGGCGGCGCGTGAGCGCCGTTTTCTTGCAAATCAAGAAAATCCAGATAATATGGAGATCGATAAGGAGTCCAGCCATGCGCCAGTTCACGACGGGGGATCTCAACAAGCAGGTTGGCGACGTCACCGACGTTGCCAGCCGCGAACCCGTTATTCTTACCAAGCACCGGAAACCCCGGTTCGTGCTGATGAGTTACGAGCACTACGAACGGATGCGCATCGGCGGCGATCCCCGCCGCGCATACCATGTCTCCGAGATGCCGGAGGAACACACGGAACTCTTCGCCGCCGAGATCGACCGATTGGCGCGCGGGGAAGGATACGATGATGAGCGGTAGATTTCTGCCTGGTCAGGTGATCTCCTACCCGTATCTTTGGGCATGGCAGCACGAGCGCGGCGAAACGGAAGGCCGCAAGAGCCGGCCGACCTGCGTGGTCATCGCTGTCCGCGGCGCAAGAGATGGCCTGACCCATCTTGCGCTCCTGGCGATAACCACCCAGCCACCGACCAGCGATCGGGTCGGTTTGGAGGTCTCCGCTATCGAGTGCCGCCGCGCCGGTCTGACCGATCTCAAACGCTGCTGGATTGTGGTTGACGAATACAACTACGATATTGCCGAACGCTCCTGGTACATCGAATCCGACGGTAAGCCCCTCGGTCGTTTCAGCAAGGCATTCATGATGAAGATCGCAGGCGCCTTTATCGAAGCGCGCAGCGAGGGCCGCCGCGTCAGCCGTCTGGATTGACGTTCTCTTTTCGCGGCCATGCGCTCGATCCAGGACGTGAGCCTCTGGCTGGCCGACAAAGACCACTAGCTCCAAGCGCGAAGCGCCACTAGCCAGATGCGCGTAGCGCCTCCGGCAGCGGCAGGGTTCGGGCGCGCCGGCCTGCGGCCGGCCGGGCTCTCGTCGCGGCGTCCCGCCGCTTCCCGAGCCGGCTTCGCCGTCTCGGCCTTCGGGTGACGATCCCTCGCGCAGGGTCAGGGGGAGAGGGCGGCCGGAGCGGGGCGGGGGGCGCTGGAGAGGAAGGGAAAGTCACCATGTCGATGATATTCATAGGTGGATCGCGCGAGATATTCGAGCTGCCGGAACCTCGATCGCTCGCATCGGCGCAATCGTTGCTGCCGAGCACGGCGTGCTGGTTGGCGACGCGTCGGGAGCCGATGCAGAGGCGCAGGGCCTGCTCGCGGGCTACAAGTACGAGCATGTCGGGGTCTTCCATGCCGGCAAGGAACCCCACAACAATCTGGGCGACTGGGCCGCCTACCATGTCCCGTCACCTGGAGGCACTCATGGATCTTGGTACGACGCCGCCAAGGACCGGGGAGATGCCGCGGCGCGCCGACTTTTGGCATGATGGTCTGGGACGGCGCATCACCCGGCACGGCCGTCGACGTGCTTCGGCTCGCAATCGCGAACAAGCCGTGCGTCATTTACGATCTGGCCAGGGGCCGGATGGCGACGACGTACAATGTGGAGGACTGGTGCGCCATGCTCCGCCATGCCGGTCCGGACATTCGCCGCCAAGCCGAAGCCCGCATGACGCCGGAGGAGCGTCTGGCGTTGCCAGAATGATGGATGCGGTCCTGCCGACAGCCCGGCGGGTTCAATCCGATATGTTGATCCGGCTTCTCGTCGCCTAATCCACTTGTATGGGCGGACGGAGCTGGCCCCCTTTCGAAACCGGTCCACGCGCAGAGCTGCGGGGCGTTGTGCGGATGATCATCTTGACCCGTCTCGCCTCTGAAGCGGGTGCAAGCGTGCCGAACAACATGCTGGCTTGCCGGGTCATCCAACCTGACTGCGCGGTATCATCCCCGAGGGGGCGTGAAGGCCGCTGCCAGCCGGCCCCGATCTCGAAACCGCTATGCCGCCATACCGAACAGGCAAGGCGGTCACGCGCCAGGCTGCTTTTCGATGTGTTGGCAATGCCGACGACATGACCCGAGAGGCTGCAGCATGTTCCTGCGATCCGGCACCGTTGCGTCGGCGGTCTAGCGATGGCGGCCTGAGTTCTTTTCCTTCGGTCGCATCCGGGGCCATTCCCGTTTCATGTCGCCTTTGTAGACGACCGCCTGCTTTGTGCGGTCAACCCCCGTTGGGGGTACACTCGGCGAATATTCAGGAAAATTCGATTTCTGTTTTTTGCCTGCGGACAGGCGAAGGGCCTGCCCGCTATTTTTCGGCAAATAGAATTTTCCAGAATTTTCGCCGAGATGACCGCAGCAGGACGGCCCTCTCCTTTGGCGCCATCGGGAATGGTCCCGATGCAACCGAAGGAGAACTACCATGGCCACCACGATCGCAAACCTCACCACCAAGGCCGACGGCTCGATGGAAGGCGTCTTTGCCACGCTCCGGGTCAACGCCCCGATCACCCTGATCCCGAACACCAACAAGTCGCGCGAGGACGCGCCCGACTACCGGATCGTCAACAAGCGCACGGGCTTCGAGATCGGAGCCGGCTGGCACCGCATCTCCCAGCGTTCGGGCGAGGAATACCTCTCGGTCAAGCTGGAAGCCCCCGAGATCGGCGTGATCTTCGGCAACCTCGCTCCCGCCCCGGGTGGCGAGGAAAACAAGAAGGTCATCCTCTGGAACAACCCCCAGTGAGGCATCGGTGGCCGGCCCCTCGAGGGGCCGGCTTCCCCACCGGCAAAAGGAGGTTGCAATGAGCCGCTACACCATCACTGTCACTGGCACCGTCACCGGACAGGTCCGCTCGGATCCAGACGCTGTCATCGGGTACGATCCACCGCTTCGGACCTACTTCCTGCAAGCGTTCCCGCACGAAGAAACCGACGAGCCCGCGCTCTGGCTTGGCACCGCCGATCGCGCGTTCGAAACGCTTGGATATCTTCGCCACGCCGCAACTGCGCAGGGCTACAACTTCATGCCGCTGCCGCCCGAAATGGCTGCAAAGCTGGTCGAGGACAAAGCGGCAGCCGGCGATCGTTCGGAACGGGACGGAATCCTCGGTGAACTGCTGAAACACCTCAACCAACCCGAGTAGGCAAACACAAAAAAAAGGGCCCGCGACGGAACACTCCGTCGCGGGCCCTTTTTTTTGCGCGTCGCAAAGAGCCACGAACGTCACCCGTCACAGCATGCGACAGCGACTCCATACCGCCGATTATTCCTTCGGCAGTTTGTGCTTATGAACGCGGATATAATCCTGCACAGCCTTTCGCAGCAGTTCAGTCATGCTGTGCCCGTTGCTGATCGCCAGCAACTTGAACTGGCGCTGCTCCGCAGCGGTCAGGTAGTAACCGCAGCGGATCATCTCCTCCTCGCGAATCTTCTTTCCGGCGATGGGGTCCTTTTTCTGACCCTGCCGCAGCAGCTTGCGGAAATCGGGCCCAACTGCCGGGGACGGCTTTGTCGGTTCCTGCATCTGTGGCGTAGCTTGCTCCTTGGCCCCTGACGTCTCGGCCTTCGGTGGGATGAACATGCTCGGCAGCGCCGGCGGCTGCGTGGAGATCGCCTTCATCATGCGGGCTTTCTTGTCGTCACCGGGTTTAGGTGCGGTTTCTTCACTCATGCCGCGTTCCTTGTGGCTTCGATGAAGGTTTGCAGAAGGTCGTCAAAGACCCCTTCGCTCTCGGCAATCGCCTTCGCGTCAGGCACCGCGGGGCTGTAAAGGGTCTGCCCGGTCTGAAGGTCGCGGTAGGCAACACGATTGTGCAGGACGTGTTCTGCAATCGGAGTGCCGTTGGCCTGGATGATGGCGCGCAGTTCGGTCAGGGCTCGCGCCCTGCCATCGATGATGGTCTGCTTGGTCAGCACGAATATGGCAGGCAGCGGTCTACCACGGCTTTCGACCGCAAGCGGAATATAGTGGTCCGTGATCTGGATGGCGGCGGTCACGTCGTCGAGGGCAAAATAGACCGGCACGACGACAATATCGGCCGCGAAGAGCCCGGCCATGAGGTTGTCATTTGTGGTGCCTTCCGTATCGATCAAGACGACGGAGCGCTCACCGTTGTGAGTGGCTGCCGCGTCGAGGATTTCCTGCGGGGTCATCGCGCTCACCGTCTGGAGCCTGTCAGGACGATTGCCAGCGTCGCCCAGCATCTGGAACCAGCGGTTCATGTTCTGCCGCCGGTCGCCATCGATAAGAGTGACCGAATAACCCCGATGCAGCGCGACGGATGCGAGGGTGCGCAGCATCGTCGATTTGCCAGTGCCACCCTTTGGGATCGCAGCGGAGATGATCATGGGGCCTCCTTCCCGCGTTGTCTCCTTGTTTCCATGTTAACATGGAAACAAGTCATCATGGACACATGAAACAAAATCACGGTCCATGTTGGCCGGTGAGAAAACGTGCGCCCGTAATTTTCACTCTTCCTTGTTGGCAGGAAAGCCTATTTTGTGATACACACAAAATAGGCGGCGCGGCCCTGGTGGGCCTTAGCGCCCGCAAGCGGGCTTGAGAGATGGATGCAGACGCCCAGAAAGCAGCGGTCAAGAGCGCGTCACGACGCTATGGCGAGGTGACGCACATCCGGTTTTCGGCTGACGAGCTGGCCAGCCTCAAAGCCATTGCGGAGCGGGACGGCGTGACCGTCAGCGAGGTCGTCCGGCGTCTGGTGCGGGCAGAGGCCGGGCATCTGCCTGTCGCGTCAGAGGCGTTGCGGCCGGCGATCGTGGACATGACCGATCAGCTGCGGCGCGTCAGCGTCAATTTCAATCAGGCCGTGCGCGCCATGAACGACCGCCGTGTTGCCCATGATGAGGATCTTGAGGAGGCGTTGATCGCCGTGGGCGACCTTGTGCGGCAGTTCCGCGAGGAACTGAAGGCGATGACTGGCGGGTTCCGCAAGGCGAGGGAGGCCAGGCCATGAGCGGTCGTCTTGCTGGCTATGCGGTCGAAATAGAACGCTATCTGCGGGGCGAGTCTGGTGTGAAGCGTGAGGAGCTGGACGATGACAATTCTCTGACGGGCGCCCGAGGCGAGGCCAGCGAATTCCAGGCGATGAAGAGTTATGAGCGGACCGGTGGCGGCGGACGCCTCGGGCAAGGACAAGCCGGCTCGACGGCAGGTGGCGGCAGCAACGCCCCTCGTTCGTCGCCGGGAGGATTGGGGGCGGCGGGGAGCTCCATGTCCAGCAGGGCACCGAAGTCCACTGCTGCTGCGAGCTCGCCCAGGGCCCCTAGCGCGCCGATCATGGTCTATGGCGCCACGCTCGCGGGTTTCCGGCCGGAAGAGGAGGAGGAAGACTGGAAGCGGCGCGGCGGCGGCGGCCGTGGTGCTGGTCGCCCAAGCGGTACAGGACGAGCGGCGCGGGCGGGCTATCAGGCGCGTGCCGTGGCGGCACGGGCAGGCTATGCGGCGGGCGCGCAGCCTGCTGTGTTCAAGGTCATGCCCAATCCGCCATCGACCAAGGAAGCCGCCGCTCGGCTTCTCAATTACATAGGGAAGCGCGAGGACGAAAAAGGCGAGAAGCACGACATCGAGATTTTTGACGAGGATGGACAGGTCCTTGCGACAGGCGGCGCACGAAAGGCGTTCCTGGAAACGTTTTGCGAGACGTTCGAACCACCCTTGGAAAATACCAATTTTATTGAGGTTCGTTTCGAGCTCGCCGGCGAGGTCACCGATGCCGCCTTGAGCGAGGCGCTGAAGAAGGCCTTCGGTGCAAAACCGTTCATCTATGCACAGGATGGACAGACGGTGCAGGTATACGCGCACACCGATGAGCGGGCAGGGCCGCTTGCGAGAGTCCTGGCCGCTGGTCGAGAGAATTCGCGCAGCAAGGCGCTCGACAAGATCGAGGCGCGGTTGTCTGAAGCCATGGGCGCGGCGGGGGTGGTAGCCCAGGCAGAGATAACGGCGGCCGTCAGCCGTGAACCCAAGGCGAAATATTTCCTGCAGAAGTTCATCCGCACCCACAGCCAGGTCCGCCACGCAAATGGCGAGCCCGTGCCTGGGGTGAAGAATTCCACGAAGGCGGCGGCTTCGGTCTATGAACAATGGCGCCCGCAGTTTTCGGGGCGTGAGCGCCGCAATGCCTATCACCTGCTTTTCTCGGCAAGGGCCGGCACCGATGCCAACGCCGTCATGGCTGCGGCGCGCGCCGTGCTTGAGGAGCGCGCGCCAGGATACAAGTTCGTCCTGGCGCATCACAAGGACACCAAGCACGTCCATATCCATGCGATGGTGCAGGCACGGTCAGCCGACGGCGAACGCCTGAAATTCTACAAGCCGGATCTCGCAGCCTGGCGCGAGACCTTTGCGGAAAAAGCACGCGAGAACGGCATTGCGATGGTGGCGACGCGGCGGATGGATCATGCGATGACGCGGCCATTCACGAAGGAGCATGCCGGAGCCTACAGCCGCGCCCAGAGCGATCCGCGCTACCAGGTAAGCGCCAGGACGATCGAGCGGGTCGAGGCCAAGCGGCAACGTCGTTTGGATGGGCAATCCCTTGTCGTGAACGGCGATGCAATCGCTGCCGCATGGCAAAAGACTGTGACGACGATGCGGACCGCGGGCGTAGTCGGTCAGGCTCTCGCGGCAGCGGAGTCGATCGGCAACAATTTTCTGCGGTTCCGTCGCGATCGGACAGGGGAGGGGCAGCCAGGTCCTGCCGCGGGTCGCGGAGCTGAATCGGGGCAGAAGTCTTTCCTGTCCCATCCCGGTATGAGAGAATTGAATGCACTGATAGGAGATTTGAACATGGCGCAAACCCCCTTGGAAATGCGGCGTCAGATGGCCCGCGTCAATCAGGCTCTGGACAACATGCGCGAGACGCTGCCGCCGGCGCATCAAGGACAATTCGAACAGTATCGTGAAGAGGTCAACGACAAGATGCACGATCGTCTCGCGCGGCTGCAATTCGAGCGGCAGCAGCAGCGTCGTGGTGGTGGCGGTGAGGAACCGACCCCCGAGCGCGAGGCGCGAGGGCGAGACCTGCCAACTCGGGACGATCCCCGCCAGCCGGAGGAGCCGCGCACAGGCGCCGAGCAGGAGAAGGTGAGAGCCAAACAGAAGGACGCCAACAAACAGAAGGCACAGCAGGCTGAAGAGCAGGACCGCAAGACCCAGCGCTCGAATGATAACGATTACGAGCGCTGAGCAAAGATTGCTTGCCGGCCCTCTGAAGCGTGGGAGAGTGCAGGGAACCACAATGTCGCCGAGGCTTGTTCGTGCCTCGGAGGTTCAGGATCCACGCATCTCATTGCGGGGCATGATATTGAAATCTGCTACCTGCCACATCGCGGGTGGTCAGATGCTGGTCCCGTTTCCGGCGAGCCGAAACATTTGTCTCTCCATTTGTCTCTCAAGGTCACCGTTGGGAAATCCAGCACCTGTGCTTTGTCGGGACAAGATAGCTGCTATTGGGGTTTGGCCGCCGCCGCCGCGAGCATCGCTTCTCCCACCTCAACAGCGCCTTGAGCAGTCAGCGTCTCCCCGGCGTTCTGGATGTCGCGCAGTTCTTTGTTCTGACTGAGTTTGAATTTTCCAACCAGGCTGGTGATATCGATCTCCAAGGCCACGATCGCTTTGGCCATTGTGTCAATGAAATCCTTCGGCGCGTCGCTCCACGGGGCCGGCTGGTTGGCCTCGTGCATGTGAGTGAGCTTCGCGACGTTGCGGCGCACATAGCGCTCATCGTCCCGGACGGTGATGCGACCATGGGCGTGGGCAACGAGATAGTTCCAGGTCGGCACCTGCTTGTGGAATTCGTGTTTGCTTGGATACCAGTTCGGCGAGATATAAGCGCCGGCCGCTCGGAAGACGACGAGGACTTCATCGCCATTGGCGACTTCCTGCCAGACAGGGTTTTTGCGGGCGACATGGCAATTGAGGACGCCCTTATCGCCCTTTGAGCGGTCGAGCTCGAAGGGGATATGGTTCGCGTCGAGTGAGCCATTGCTGTGGGTGATCAGGATACCAAACGGGTGCTTTTCGATAAGATCAAAGAGGGCGTTCTGATCGGGCACGGCGAAATGCGGAGGAACGTACAAAGGTGGATCTCCTGTCGTGAAGGGGCGGTTGTCAGTGGTCTGCGAGGTCTTGCGAAACAGCCGGGGGCGACGTGGCTGCCTGTGAAGAAGGTGCCGGAACCCGCTGTCCGCCGCGCTCAAGCACCGCCATCGAGAAGTGGGCGGGCATATCAGATGTTGCGGCATACGAGTGGGGTTGATCTGTAACGAGGCGCGCACTCTCGCCTGCATTTAGAATGATCTCGTGGCTGCCCACCGTGACCTTAAGCGAGCCCTGGGTAACCGAGAGCAGTTCTCGCGTATCGGGACTGTGCGCATCGGCGGCAAACACATCGCCCGGCATGAGGACCCAGCTCCAAAGTTCGAACATCGTGCGCCCCGAGGTCGATGTGTGAAGCTGTGCCTTGCTGCCTTTGGCGCTCGTCCAAAGCGTCCTGGAGATACTCCGTTCGATCGGACGGTCGGGAACTGTGGAAGGTTCGTCGTTCAGCAGATCGGCAACCGATAGCGAAAACGCCGCCGCCAGACGGCAGAGGATGGCGATACTCGGGTTTGCCCTACCCTGCTCGAGCGCGACAACCGTCCCTTTGGACAGGCCAGTCAGTTTGGCCAATCGATCCAGTGTCAGTTTTTGGTCGCGTCTCAGATCCTGGATCCGGATCGCGATCGCCTGGCCCAGCTCCTGCTCGGTCTCTAAAGGTGTCGGGGTGTCGGTCATTATATTGACTTGGGCTCTTGCATCGCCTACGGTCAATATAATGACCGGCGCAAAATTGCAACCGCGCCCTGAACCGAGGAATTGGCCAGTGCGTTTGAAACGAAGGCAATCCATAGCGGTCGAGCTGTCGATCCATCGACCGGCGCGGTTTCATTACCACTTCATACCAGCACGACGTTCGAGCGCGGTGCCGACGGCTCGTTTCCGTTTGGGTTCGAGTACACTCGCGATGCAAATCCGACCCGTAATGCATTCGAGTCTGCGATGGCCGCGCTCGAGGGAGGTCACGAAGGGATAGCCTTTGCGTCGGGCATGGCTGCAATCGCTGCAGTCTTTGAGAGCCATCCCGCGACAGGACGGATCGTCCTTCCTGACGATATGTATTTTGGCATCCGCTCGCTGATTGACGAAACCGATATAGGGTTTCGCTTCGACTTCGCCGCGGTCGATATGCGCGATCTGGATGCGGTGCGCGCCGCGGTCACCTCAAAGCGGACTGGCCTCGTGTGGGTCGAGACGCCGTCGAACCCGATGATCCGTGTTGTCGACATTTCGGCGATCTGCAAAATCGCGCATGACGCGGGTGCCTTGGCGGTGGTGGACAATACCTGGGCCACGCCCGTGCTTCAGCGGCCGCTTGAGCTTGGGGGCGATGCGGTCATGCACTCGGCAACAAAGTACATTGGTGGCCACTCGGATTTGATGGCGGGCGTCCTTGTTGTCCCGCAATCGTCGCCACTCGGACGGCCGCTACGGATGGTCCAGAAACACAAGGGCAGCGTCGCGGCACCCTTCGACTGTTGGTTGGCACTGCGAGGGTTGCAGACCTTGCCGATCCGCATGCGTGCTCATTGTGAAGGCGCGCAGAAGGTTGCGGAGGCCCTGGCGTCTCATCCACGCGTCGAGAAAGTGCTCTTTCCAGGCCTGCAAGATGATCCGGGACACGATCTGGCTACGCGGCAAATGAGCGGTTATGGAGCGATGCTTTCCTTTATCGTCGAAGGCGGAGTTGATGCCGCCATGGCGGTGGCCGCCCGCCTCAAGCTTGTCGTCCGGGCGACAAGCCTTGGCGGGACGCACTCTCTGATCGAACATCGCGCATCCGTGGAGGGTGCGAAGACCAAAGCGCCAGGCGGATTGCTGCGAATGTCCGTGGGACTGGAGCATCCTCAGGACATTATTGACGACCTGATGCAGGCTCTCAGTGCGACGTCTGGGGCGTAGTCCCCGAAATGAATCAGGCGTGAGAGACCGGCGAAAGATCCAAGATGCTCAACCATCTGAACCACCTGCTAATTGTCTATATGGCCTACGTCGTTGCAGCGGGGAGCCCGGGTCCCAGCACAATGCGGATCATGGGAACGGCAATGCAGCAAGGGCGCCAAGCAGCCCTTGCTTTGTCAGCCGGCGTCGTCACCGGATCGATTTTTTGGGGCATCATGGCGGCGACAGGCATCTCCGCGCTTTTGGCAAGCTACGCCCAGGCGCTCGTGATTCTAAAGGTTCTCGGAGGCTGTTATCTGCTCTATTTAGCTTTCAAGGCAGGAAGGGGTGCCCTGACACCGGACCAGCATGATGCCACGCCTGGTACAGCACGCCGGCCGATCTCAGGGCTCGGTCTCTACAGGCGCGGTTTGCTGATGCACCTCAGCAATCCGAAATCGATTCTCGCTTGGATTGCACTGGTGACGCTAGGGCTTGGACCGGACGCCTCGCCTACGGACGTCATCGTCATCCTTGCAGGATGTGCAGTGCTGAGCGTTACAATATTCTGCGGGTATGCCGTCGTGTTTTCCACGCAGCCCATGGTCAGGATGTACCGGCGTGCGCGGCGAGGCATTGAAGTTGTTTTAGCCGTCGCCTTTGGTTGTGCGGGGCTGCGGCTCCTGCTTTGGCGAACCTGAAAGGATCTCCAGAACAGCTGCCTCGCGACGAGTAGCGGGAGCGAGTTGGTCAAGTCCCGTGCCGGAGGGTATCTCTGGCACCGCTTTACGTGGCGGCTGGCGCATCAAGAATGCGGCCTGTGCGGTTGGCTCGTTGTCGGCGATCGCCGTAGATTCTCGGCTAATCGACTAGATCAGGCAAAGCATCTTCGACGATGCTGAGATTTCGATCGAAAGTCTCGGTGTCGGATACGTTGGCGCGCAGGGAACGCACCTTGTTCAGGATGGCCGCAACCGCCGCTTCTTTGTCGGGCGCTATGCGTGTTGTCACCGCTTTGGCCGCCAAAGCGGTAAAATCTATGGCGGCATAGACTGGTACGGCTGTAGCGTCTGTTGCTTTCAGCCGGTCTTTCACGATTGCGCGCCGCCCCGGAGGCGAAGCTATACGGCCTGCTTTTGCGGCAAATGTCGCGCCGCGCCGCAGCCGGGTCTGCACAAGGCCTGAGCGGTACGTGGGTGCTTTCGGCGCAATCGTCGGGAGCGCAGGAGATGGAACCGCCGCGGAAGCGTCCAATGTAGGGCTTTTCGTGCGCGAAGCGTCCGTAGAGGCGGGCAGGGGCATGAACGCGCGTTTGGCGAGCTGGCCGTCGGCGAAATAGAAATTGCGGGTGCCGAGGATCGGCAGTTCCCCCCGCGGCAATATGATGACCTTGTTCTTGTCGAGCGTACGGATTTCGTCCGGCCGCATCAGGGGCCGCCGCACTTCCTTGCGATGCTCAGAGCGCGTGTAATAAGTGTCGAACAACGTTGCCTTGGTGCGCGTCACGTCCTTTTGCACGTCCGACGTTTCGCCGAGCTGCTCGGAAACGTAGCGCAGATCGTCCGCGTCCTGCGCACCGAAAAAGATCTGCACGCGAGCGGCGTTGATGAGCGTCTTGCGTCCTTCCTGGCGATAGATTTCGTCTACAGCCTTCAACGACTGCACGAAAAACCACATGGAAACGCCGTTGCCGCCGAGCACGCTCGCCATCTCGGTCACGTTCTCGAGCTTGCCGAGGTTCTGGAACTCGTCGAGCAGGACAAGCACCGGATGCTCGCCCGGCTGCGGCATGGTTTCCGACATGAAGTTCATCATCTGCGTAATCAGGACATTGAACAACGGTCCAAGCGAGGTGATCTGCTCGCGCCTTACGTCGAGATAAAGAGAGATCCGGTCGCGCTTGAGTTCGCGAATGTCGAACGTGCTGCGCGAGGTAGCTCGCATCAGGCGCTCGTTGAGAAAGGGGGCCATGCCGGTGCGTACGCCGGCGTAGATTCCGGAAAACTGCCGCTCAGACATCTCAAAATATGGCAACAGGGTTTGCAGCGTGAAATGCGAGCATTCGCGGCGGCGTTCCTCGCGTAACGAGCCGATGAACTCCAGGAGCGGCTGCTCGGCACCGTTCATAATCTCGAGGATTGTGGCAAAGGTCTTCTTCTCGTTCGGGATCGCAGGCGATTCCATGACGAAGGATGCGATGCCGGTAAAGAGGAGGCGGGCATCGTTGACCCAATAGGGATCCGCGTTCGAAGGGGGGCGGGGAAACAATGCCGCAGCGATGTTGCGAAGGTCGATGTCGCGCTGTGCTGAGTCCAGCGAGATGAAGTCCATCGGATTGTAGCATGCGGTATTGCCGTCCGGATCAGCCGGCGCGAAGCGCACCACGCGGCTCATGGTCGAACGGTAACCAGCAGTCGTCGCATAGGTCTCGCCCCGCAGGTCGAGAACCACGAGCGAATGCGCCCAGGTCAAGGCGTTCGGGATGATGAGAGACGTGCCTTTACCGGAGCGCGGTGGCCCTATGACGAAGCCGCCGACATCATCGCCATCAATCCACAATTTCTTGCCACCGATCAGCTTGCGCTGCGTCAAGCGGATCTTGCCTGAGCGCTGATCGCGGCTGGGCGACAAAATTTCGGCAAGCCTGCCGCCGGCTCGACCGACGAAGACGCCGCCCACTTTCGTCAGGCCGGTTTTTGATACGTCGCTCATGGTCATGAAGCGAGAGTCATTGCGCTTTCTCGGACGCATGAGAAACAAGCTGACCAGTGGCAAGAGAAACCCTAATGCTCCTGCTGCAACAGCGTATTGTACCCGGTCAAAATTCCTCGCCATCGTGTCCGCCCAGGCCTGACGAACAACCGGCAAGGGATTGGCGTTCAGCTGGTCGAACAGGACATGGGAGCCAGTCCGATACCAATCGGTCGCCGCATAGGCGACCGTGAAGAGTAGGGCGCCCAGGGCCATCGCCATGAGCATCATGAAAATTGCTGTTGCGATTTTCTGCATGGATGGGGCCTCGCTAGATCGTCTCCGCCTTGGTGAACTTGATCTCGCTGATGCCGCGCCGGCCGCCTTCGGTGCGGACCATCTGGACGACCACCGGAATGACCTCGCGCAGATAGTCGAGGATTTCGCTTCGTGCGAGGCCCGAGCTGCCCTGCATGACCATGAGCGCCAGGCGCTCGTAGGCGGACCGGGCGGAATTGGCATGAACGGTGGTGAGCGAACCCGGGTGGCCGGTGTTGATCGCCTGGAGGAACGCGAAGGTTTCAGCGCCGCGCAACTCGCCCAGTAGCAGACGGTCGGGTCGCATGCGAAGCGAGGCCTCGAGCAGTTGCTGCGCTGAGACTTTGGCAAGGCCCTGGTCGCCCTTCGAGGCTATCAGGGTGACGTTGTTGGGAGCCGGCAGCCTCAGTTCGCGGGTGTCTTCGATCGTGATGATGCGTTCATGAGCCGGAATCTCCTTCAGGAGTGCATTCAAGAACGTCGTCTTGCCGGTGGACGTGCCGCCTGAAACGACAATCGAGACGCGGTTGCGCACCGCGTATTGCAGGAAGTCCATTGGCGAGGTGTCGTGCAACATCTCGACAAGTCGCTTTTCTTCAGTTGACAGCGCCAGTCCGCTGCCCATCGCCGTGTTCTCGAATGCACCGAGATTCTTGTAGGCATCAAGGCTCATATCCATGATGACCTGCTTGCGGATCGAAATCGCCCCGCCTTCGGGAGCCGCGGGCGGCAAGATGCATTGGATGCGTTCACCCGACGGTAGCGCGGCCGACAGGACCGGCTTTTCTTCGTTGATGACCTGATTTGTCGCCGAGGCGACGCCAGTCGAAATATTGCGAATCCAGCCGGGCGTGACCTCGCGCTTGACGACGTGCTCCATTTCCTTCGCGCCGAGGCGTTCGATGAACAATGCACCCGGCCTGTTGATTGCAATCTCGGACACCGCATCTTCGTTCAAATAGGACCATATCGGCTCCAGATGAGCGCGCAGGACCGGGGCTCTCGCCCAAGGGTCGGGGAGGGGATGCACGGCATTCATTTCACCGGGCTCCCATAGCCGGGATAAAAATGGTCCTTTGGCGTCGCGTAAAGAGGCGTCGGATCGATCGCCGTCTTCGGCCGCCCACCCGCCTTCAGCCGTGCAACTTCTTCCTGAATGGGATCAGCATACAAATCCGAGAAATCGAGATCCCGCCGCACCAGAACGACAATCGATGTGCCCTGGTCGACGTAGACTGTCGGGCCTATGTTTTGCGTGTCGCGAAACGCCTCCTGCGCGAGTTGCTGCAAGGCGTTCGAGGACTTGTCAAACGCGATGCCGCGGGCGTCCCGCTGCGAGCCATTGCCACCATAAGTTACGGTTGTAGTCTCACCGGTCACGGGATCGACCGTCGATACCTGGCGCTGTTGTCCATTCTGGCCGCTATCTCCAAGCGAGGACAGATATTCAGAGACGCCGCCAACGACGGAAAGCATGATAGCGTTGCCGTACCGTTCAACCCAGTGTGTATCCACACGGCCGCCCATGCCGCCGCGACCGAGCGCGTCTGCCCCTGGCGACTTGATATCAACGGAAATGCCGTCCGAGCGAATGACCCTGTTCCAGACGATGAAAACACGCTTCTGACCGCGCGCGAGCCCCGAGCGGTATTCTCCGGTCAGGCGCGAGCCCTTCGGAATGAGGATCCGCCTGCCGTCGAGCGAGAAGACATCTTCACGCACGACAGCGCGCACGGCGCCGGGAAGGTCGGTGTTAACAGCGGTTTCCAAATAGCCGCGAATGATCGTTCCCTCTGGGATCAACGCATCGGTGCGTCGAAAAACCCTGGCTTTGACGATGCCGGAGGAACTTGCCTCAGACTGCGCCAGGAATGCCTTGTTGGGGTCACTGTCGGCGCCGGGGACCGGGACGATCTGACCGTCGGGCGCGATTTCGACCTGTGCCGCCTGGGCGCCGGCATCCGTCGAGCCGGTTTGATCATTCGTCACCATCTGGTTCGACCGCAGGCGTTCCCACACTGCCTTTTCGTGCTCGGCGGCCTCAGCCTTACGGCGAGCCTCGTCCTCAGCCCCGGCCTTGCGGCGGGCTTCTTCCTCTTCGGCCTTTCGGCGAGCCTCCTCGGCCGCCATTTGCGCCTCCAGCGCGCGTCGCTGCGCGTCAAGGTCCGCGCCCTCCTGCACGGTTTGATCGACATTATCGGCTTGTTGCGTGCCTTTTTGGTCGTCAGCCGGTGGCGGCACCACGATCTGGTCGATCGTGCCGTCGGCAGGTTGCGGCGGGTCGTTCAATGCCGGCGGGCGGAACTCCGGCGGATTGAAGTTTTCCTCGCCATCGCTGCGAATATCGCGCGATACCGGCTCCTGGGGCCAGTTGAGCCATATCAGCGCGCCTATCAGCACCACGCCGAGGCCGACCAGGGCGATCCTGGTACCCACGCCCGCACCACGGCGCGCGACCGTCGGGCTGCTGTCCAGTTGGTTATAGTCGATCTGGGTCATCACCGCCCTCCGCTGGATCCGAACAGGGTGGAACCACCTGTCAGTTTCGTTGGACCGTAGACCTGCTCGACTGGATCGATAGCGTTGGGTCGAGCCCGGTTGTAGAGGCAGAGCGTCTTGCCATCGGCCCGCAAGGTGAATTGCCGTGCGACCTTGTCGATGACGGTGTATTTGCCCTGCGTGCGAACGTTGACCAGCGACTCCTGGCGCTTATCGTCGACAACGAAAATCGCCGGAATGTCACCCTTGAACTCCAGAAACACCCTCGTGCCGTCGTCGAATACGGTGCGCGGCTTCAAGCTGTCGTCGCCCTTGTAGGCATAGTCGTAGTTGAGATCGGCATAGTTCAGATCCTTCAAGTTCGGATCGGCGGCGCTCTCCTTGGCCTGTGAGAGCAGGCGCGCGTTGACATCCTCGTCCGGGTATTTGAACCGGACCTGGAAGGATGCCCGGTCACGGCTATCGTCAGTCGCCTGCAGCAGCAGGGAATAGACGCGCCGGTTGGTGACCACGTTGACGTTGGTCCACGCATCGCGCTCCAGCGGCTTGACGAACAGAAATCGCGATCCGCGTTTGGGGATGATCGACCAGCCTTTCGTGTCGCCAGCGGAGACGGTTTCGATGACTTCGGTCGGGCTGAGCTCGACCATCGTCGAAATACCGAGAGCTGCGCGCACCGATGTGACGTCGTCGTTGTTGAAAGTGACATACCGGATGCGGCCGTCGCGCGCGGCCGCGCCGTGCATCGTGCCGAGCAGAAGGGCGGCTGTTAGAGCGAGGCCCACGCGCCATCTCATTGCAGGCTCCCCGCGGCCGGCGCCGATTCCTGGTCGCGGCGGTAATCCGTTACCTGAAATCCCAGCGGGTTGTCGAAACGCCATTCGTTCTTGAGCGGTGTTGAGGTGTAGCGGAATTTTATCACCGCCACCCAATTGTCGGCCGTGGACGAATTGTCCCGCCGCGTCGTCGTGGCAAAGCGCACCGAGGCTGTGTTGCGATTGAGCAGGGAAACCGACTTGATCTCCACCGCGACAGTGACATTGCGGCCAAAAATCTTGTCCAGCGATTGTGGGTTTGCTGGCGAATAAAGCCATGTCAAATCCTTGGACGCGACGTCGGTCGAGTAGAGCTGCGCCAAGTCGTAATTCTCTTTCAGTTCACGGGAATCGTAGGTTTCGCGGGCCCTGATGTAGCGCACCAGATTGGCCGCCGTGACGGCCTCGTTCTGGGACAAATCTCCAGGCTTGAGCGCGCGCATGATCTCGAGGTAGCCCGTCGATTTGTCGACCTCGACAACATACGGTTCGAACTGCCGGAGCGGCAGGATCAGCACGAGCGCCAGCAGCGACAGCACCGCCACCAGTCCGGAAACGCCACTGACGATCCATGCCAATGTACGCGATCGACGCATTGACCGGTGCGTGTCGTCTTCCCAGGTCGCGCCCGCCCCGTAATAGCGCTTGTCGACGAGCTCGCCGCCGCTGTTAGCAGCTGTTTCCATTAGATTGACACTTTACTATTGCCTCGTTTGCGCGACACATCCTGATCCAGAGCCGCGATCGGTGATCGTTGTATTCTCGTTTAGGCCAGAGGCCTGGAGTTATCGCGCGCACCTTGCTGGATGGCGGACCGGGTTGCGGCATCCGCCCTCGCTGCTCGCGCAGATCGAAAACTGGTTGCCGCGAGTTGCCGCGCGCCCCGAGCGGCGCGGCCCGCGGCCCATCGTGCACCGGAGTAGCGCACGGCATTCCTGCCGAAGGTCCCATAGGAGTAGCGAGCTCCCACGGTGCTGAGATACCCGCCGCCATTCAGGATCGAAGCAATCGATGGTATCTGCATGAGAACGTAGATGCCGATGATCGTCACCAGCACCAAGGGCAACACCAGCGACATTTTGCTGTCCATGGTCGCTCCGCCGGACGTGGCGGTGTTCAGCGCCGCATTGACGAGCGAGAAGTAGAAACCGAGAAAGCCGTAGATCAGGATTTGCTGGATCATCAGGAAGGTGGTCAGCGAAAGAAAGCCTTCGCTCATGCGCGAGGACCATCGGTAAAGCCAAAGGATGATCCATATCGGCGCCAAGGCCAGCGTGATGAACAACATCACTTTGGCGGCGATGATCGCGGCAATGGCAAGCGCTGCGAAGATGATGGCAGACAGCAGGACGAGCAGCGACAGCAGCGCGCCAAAAATGTCATAGAAGGATCCGCTATAGACCTGATTGGCGACGTCCTGCGCCCCTTGGTAGAGGTTGTCGATTAGCGCTGGAATTGCCGCCTGATCGCTGAGCTGATTGCCGGTGGCCCGCGACACGGCGCCGACGATCACCTTACCGACCTCGTCTGGAATGCTTTGCACGAGCTGGTAAATCGTCGCCGAAAATGTCCCCCATCCGGTCAGCAGCAGATAGATGATGACGGCGCGGCCCAGGCGATAAGCCGCTTCGATTGGCGAAATCGACTCTCGCCCGCTCAAAATCGAATAGCCCCACCACACGATATAGAGGGTCAGCATGAGGGTGAAGACGTTGCCCATCGCATTGCCCAACTGCATATAGACGGTGCGGACGAAGTCCTCACCGATGTTGTCAATGCCACCGAGAATGCTTTCGGCAAGACCGTTCATGGACCCTCGTCAACGATGCTGGCGAACGGCGTTGAATTGACCGGCTTCAGCGCGCCGCATTCGTCGGCGTGGGCATACGCCAAAGGCCCGCACGGCGCTTTCAGTTCGCGATTTGCGCATCCGAAAAGCACTGCGCCGAGCCCAATCACAACGCATATGCGCAGGACTCGCCTCGACAAGCGCTTAGCCTCCGCTCTTGCCGAATTCAGCGAACGGATTGACGTTGCGCGGCGTCATCATCTTCTGCACCTGGCTCTGGCGAAGAAGATCTCCCTTCAGCTTCTCATTCAGGGCCGCGACCGCACCATTCTGGACGCCGATCAATTCGTTGACCGCGCGCGCGTTTTCCAGCTGCATTCGTGTGTTCTGGTCCACCGATCCCTTGACGTCCTGCGACTGCCCGATCTGCCCGCTCGCTGACTGCAGAGACTGTTGGCGCTGGGTAACGCCCTGCGAAGCCTGCGAGGTCAATGCGCTTAGCAGCGAGGCCACGTTGACGCTGCCGCCATAGGCCGTGTTGACGGCGCTGGTCTCCTTGCCGGCAATCTGCTGGAGCTGCTTCACCAGCTGGAGGCCGTTGATGACGGCACCGGCGATTTTCTGGATTTCGGGTGACAGGCCACCAAAAGAAAGCGCGCCGCCGTTCAGGATCGATCCGAATGACGGAGCCTGGGCGATCGACATGTTGCCGCCGAGGCCCATTTGTCCGATCCCGAGCGAACCGTCACGGCTGCCACTGAGAGCCTGCAGGATCTCCTCGCTCTTTTTCAGAATATCCTTGTTCGAATCCATGATGGAGTTGGTGTTCTCCGCATTCTTGCGGGCGACATCGAGATTGGCGCCATCGATGACCGCAATCTGTGCAAAGCCCGCGCTCGTCCAAAGCGCCATGCCGGCAGCAATCGCGAATTTCTTCATGTCAGCCTCCTATTGCTGTAGAGCATTGATCACGCTGGCGGCGCCGGCAGGATCACTGGTGATGATCATCGAGCGGCTGTCGGCCGAGCTCGCCCCCGCGTTCTCAAGTGCGCATGGTAGCCACCGGCCGCGATCGATCCTCAACCGCTCCAGTTCCGCGGGATCACAAGAGAACGGGTTTGGAGAGCCGCTCTTCGGCTGTTGCACCAGCTTGGACGACTGCGATGCCTGAACATTCTGCAACGCTAGAAGTTGGGCCAGCAACGTCGTAAAATCCCCCGCCTGGGCGAGGTACTGGTTGGTGACATCGGCGTTGATCCCACGAGCCGACGAGTTCAGCTCCCAGGCGTCCTTGTATTCGGTCACCTGGCCAACGTTGCCCGCTAGCGCGTCGATTGCCGCGCCGTTGGCGCCCATCCGCGATGAGCTTGCATCAAGGCCGCCAGCCGCCTTCCTCACCGTGCCCATGGCCGCGCCCTGGGCCGAGCCGCCTGCGCCGTCGGCCGTTACGATCGAGAATGGTGGCGGCGCGGCGGCGGGAGCCTTGCCGCTCGATACATATTCGTTGAAGTAGCTGTTCCAGCGGCCGACGCCGCCGGCCCATTGGTTTTGCTCGCCTGCGTTCGATCCGTTGTAGAAGGAGGCGAGACAGCTGTAATTCGTCGCCCCGCATTGCTTCACGCCCATTCCGAGATATTTGACGCCGCCTTCGACATTCTGCTCGTTCACGTCGCGGTCCAGTCCCATGGACTTGCCGGTGCCTTTGGTGAGCTGCATGACGCCTTTGACGCCTGTGTGGCTCCCGGCGCATGTGTCGAAGCGCGATTCCTGATAGGCAACCGAAAGCGCCAGGCCTTCGGGCACGCCGTACTTTTGCGCATAATAGCGGATCATCTTCACGTTGCCCGCGTCGCGCTGCAACGCTTCTGCTGGCGACCGGCGAAACATCTGTGAGCGGTATTTGTTCGAATAGGTGCAGACGACGCTTTTCTTCCTGTCGGTTTCGTCCTTCTTGGCCTCATCCGACTTCGTGCTGTGCTGCTCGTCCTCTTGCCGCTTGTCGAGGTTCGGCCCGTCGATGACCGCGATCTGAGCGGCAGCCATGCTCATGCTTTCCGCCGTCGCGAGAGCCACGGCCAGACAAGCGCTGCTAAGCCGCTTCGTCATGCTCGTTCTCCCATCCGCAGAAGTATGGCAGCCACATTTCCGGCTCGTCGCCGAAGGTCTCCCGGAGCCGTGCGCATTCCTTGCTGTTGGCTTCGTTCGAGGACAAGACCTTGATGAGATCGGGCATCGCCGACAAATCGAGCTTGGCTACGATCGAGTCGCTGTCGTGCTTGACGAGGAAGGTGCGAGTTTCCTTCGCGGTGCGGCGCACGAACTCGAATTCTTTCGCTGTCAGCGAGAAGCGTTCCATGTAGGACTCCTTGCTCGCCTTCGGGTTGGGGAAGAAAATGTTGGTCTTCGTTTGCTCGATCAGCGACGATGAGATGGAGGAACTGACGACGTCTTCCGCTGTCTGGGTGCCGAAGCCGACCACGCCGTTGCGGCGACGAATGGTCTTCAGTGTTTCATTGATGAAAGCAGCGAAAACCGCGTCGTCCAGCAGCTTCCAACCTTCATCGAGGAAGAGCATGATCGGCGAGCCGTCGATGACCTCCTCAAGACGATGGAAGATGTAGAGCAACGCTGCTGAGCGCAGCTTTCGGTCGCCCAGGATTCTGGTCATGTCGAAGCCGACAACCGGCTTCGAGAAATCGATGAGATCGACGGGATTGTTGAAAAGCCAGCCCTTGTCCTTCGGGTCGAGCCAGGGCTGTATCCGCGCGGCCAGATCATTCATGCCAGGCATGAGCGAGCCCCGCAGCACTTCCGGCAGCAGGTCGAAGGTCCGCTGTTCGCGCGGGATCTTGTAGATCATGTCGACGGCGGCGTTGATGACACGCATCTCCGCCACGTCCAGCGCGCCGCCTTCCGGCGTCAGAATGTAGAGGAGCAAATCTTCCAGGAAAGAACGGTTTTCTGCCGTATCCTCAAGCTGCAATGGGGCGAACCCAGTCGGCCGGGAGGGTTCCATCACCTCGTAGCGACCGCCGAGCGCCCGAACGAAAATTTCAGCGCCGCGCATGTAGTCGAAATAAACACATCGCGGCCGCGGCATGATGCGCATGGCCTGTGCCATCAGGAACGACAGCACCACAGTCTTGCCCGAGCCGGTCGGGCCGAACACCGTGAAGTGCCCGACATCGTGAACGTGGAAATTGAAATAGTAGGCCGTCTGGCTGGTCGTTTCGAGCAAAGCGATGGGCCGTTTCCAATGCAGCCGCTCACATTGGCCGGACGGGAAATTGTGTCCTGAGAAAAGGCCGGCGAAATTTAGCGACGAGATCAAAGCACGTCGCGCGATGTAGCTGAAATTTCCCGGCAATTGCGCCCAGAAGGCCAGTTCCGTGTTCAGTGTCTCGCGTACCGGCACGATCGACATGCGCGAAAGCTCGGCCGTAATGTCGGATAGCGCACGGTTGAGACCATTCATGTCCGATGCCAAGGCCATGACGCTCATGTGATGTTGTCCGAAGACGACTTCGCCGCCGGCCAGCTTGTCGGCGCCGTCGTGGACGGACTCCTCGACCGTCGTGCCCGCCTCGTCTGAGCCCTCAACCTGGTTCGCGATCGTGTTGATCCTGCGCATCGCCGTTACACGATCTTCGATCGCAAAACTCTGCGTCAGGACAAACTCATGGGGCAGGCGCAAGAGACCATCCAATGAGCCCGGAGCGGTGAACGGCGGGTATTCCTTGATCGACACCATGGCGCCGAGCTTGCCAGCGTCCGGTCCGCGGAGTTCCAGCGCGGATTTGCCGAAAAACAGCTGTCGTGTCGTCAGCACATCACCAAGGCTCATGCGCGGCAAAGGCATTTCCACGTCGACGCCGCCGGCGAGGATCTTCGCCAGAAATTCCGCCGGCTCGGAAAAGAAGCTTTCGCGGCGTTTTACGACGCCGAGAAGACGCGCACCATAAGCCGTGAAATCCTTGACGACGCCGTCGAGAACGTCACGCAATTCGGCCATCGCCTCTTCGCGGGTTTCCTCGCCCGCGGTACTTATGCGAAACGCATTGAGCGCCTTGTCCACCCAGCCGACGCGGCCGACCATCGGTCGGCGTATGACAGTCAGATACGCCTCGTTGACGAAAAGGTTTTTCGCCCCAAGCTCATCCATGTAGCGGGCGTCGAGCTCGGCCACGAAAGGATTGTCAAAGTCGCCTTCGATCTCAGGCGTCACGTGGCGGCGGATGATCGTCGTGTAGACCGCAAAGCGAGACGTCGAGAGATTGCGGAACGTCGTGTTGCGGTTGAACATTCGGCTGTTCAGCTCGGCCTGGTCCATCGTCTGGAACGGCAGGCCGCTGAGGTGGATGGCTCCGACCAGAAAGCCACTCTTCGTCACGATCAGATTGTCATCAACATGGCGAAGGTAGGGGATATGCATCGCCGCGGGTTTTTCGCGGCGGCGCTCACGGCCAAATTTCAGGTCGGCATCGAGGCTCACGGCGAATAGCTCCTCGCGCCCCAAAAAGTAAGGTTCGCCACCGCTCCGCGTTTGGAGATGCGCCGCTCGAAAATATGGAACATGTAGGGGTCGCGCTGGCACAGATATGCGCTGACCAGATGCACCACGCCGAACACGCCAAGGCCGAGCATGAAGCTGCTCGTGGCGATGAAGCCGATCACCGCAAGAATGCCATTCAGGGCAAAAACCTCATAGCGTACCCCCCATTTCATTGGGGGGCGCGTCAGTGGCAGGCTGACAGGCTCGACATAGACCTCCTCGTCGTCCATGTCTCAGCTGCCTCCGGCGGTCGCGCGGACCGCATCCACAAGCTGGGCGGCGCCGAAAATCAGAGCGATGCCGATGATGATGGAGAAAGCCATCATCCACGCCAGCCGGCCCGTCATGGCGAGAAAGCCGAGAAAACAGACCGCGATGATGGCGAACGAACGCGCTATGTTGCCCTGCAGAACTCCGACGAACCACTGCAGCACATTTTCGACTGGCGCGGCCGACTGGGCATACGCAGTGGCTGGCGCGAGCGCTATTCCGACCGCCGAGGCCAAGGCCAGTTTCAGGGCAAATTTGCCTGCTTTCTTATATTCCACCCTTGGCTCCTTTCAGTTGCCGAGATCCATGACATGACCATCCTGCCAAGCGTCCTCGCTTGCTGCCGGTGCGGCGAGCGTTTCGGATTTGGTCAGGGCGGGGTTCTTCACGACACCGCCGAACTTCCAGCGATTGAGTATTTTCACGATGTATTCGGCCGTCTCCGAATTCACCGGAATGCCCTGCGCCTTGTAGACGCTGTTTGGCCCGGCGTTATAAGCCGCCAGCATCAGGAGCGGATCCCCGAACTCCCCATAGAGTGACTTCAGATAGCGCAAGCCAGCCCGGACATTTGCCTGTGTATCGCAACGGTCGCTCACGCCGAGATCGGCCGCCGTGCCCGGCATCAACTGCATGATTCCCAGGGCTCCGGCCTTCGAGGGACCCTGACTGGCGCCGAGATCGCTTTCGGCCCATGCAATCGCCTCGGCCAGATCGGCGTCGAACCCTTCTTCTTGCGCGATAGAACGCACAAGTTGGGAGACCTCTGCACGATTTCCGGTTTTACACGCCCCTGACCTTTGCGCCCCGGCCGCAGCAAGGGCTTGCGCCGGCGTAGTTGCAAAGGCGACTGCTACGCGGTCTGATGCCAGGTCCCGACCGTGCGCTACGAAGGGCATTGTAGCGCCGCACAGGGTGAGCAGAAGAGCGAATCGAGTGTTCATACTGTCGCCAAAATTTAACACTTTACTATGGCTACACGCAGCCCTAGTAAAGTGTCAACACGATATCGATCACAAGGACGGATTTCGATGAAACAGACGGCCCTTTGCACGGTGTTGTTGCTCCAGGGCACCGTGGCTTATGCTGCCGGCGCCGACGCCCCGAGCGCCTTCGCGCAACCCTCGGAGCATTACCTGCTCCAGTTTGCCAAGCCGGGCGAAAAGGTGTTCGTCTATGAGCGCTACGATGCGAAAGGTGCGCTCTTTCAGCGCGATGCGGCGACCCTCATCTCGCCAGTCAAAGTGCCGTCGGCGACCGAGCGCGTCATCAACGGCAGAGGGTATCGACTGCGCGGCCTTGCAGCCTGTCCAAAACCGAAGATTACCTACAAGGCGCAGCAATGGGACTGCACGAAAGCCGCGCAGGACTATGAAGAGGCAATCTACAACCATCGTGCATCCGTCGTGCTTTGCAAAACACTCGTGCTGCAAAGCAGGAAGGGTGAACCCGACGCTGTGTCGTGTTTCTCTCTCGTGGGTGCGGGCAATGCAAACGACCCGTACAACGTTGCCTACGACGATGACGAAATGGTTTTTTTCGACATGGCGGCGATCGGACGCAACAAGGACGGCAAGTCGCTGCGCCCCGATCTTGAGCATTCCGCCGACCTCGGTGGACAGTTCCAGGAATGAAGCGGGCGAGCTTCGCAATGCTGGCCGCATTTGGTTTGTGCGCATCGGCACAGGCCCAGGAAGCATCCGAGTCTGCCGTGCCAACGCCCTTGGCGGTATCGAAATCGGCTCAACTGCTGACCGGAGATACTTGGCGTGACGGAGATCACCTTTTCCGCCTCTATGGCGTCCAGTCATGTCTTCGAGGCACATCAGCTGAAGAGCCAAATGGGAACAAAATCGATTGCGGGAACACCTCGCTGGCGCACCTTGCTGCGCTGTTCGATAGCGCGGCGGTTACATGCCAGCCGATCGGCTACGCTCTCGACAAGGCGGTTTTTGTCGTGTGCGGTGCGCAGCTGAATGGCGAAACAATCGACGTCGGCACAGCGCTCATAGCGACCGGATACGCGTTTGCCGCAACGACAGCAAAGGGCAAAGCCGTCAATGAGAACTACCTCGTCGCCGAAATCAACGCTAAGATGAAACGTGCAGGTTTGTGGGGCACGACGTTTCAGCATCCTATGCAGCTGCTGCTAGACAAGCGGTCGGAGAGACAACAATGAAGCACGACGATGATGCGCACAAATATTACTATCCCGTGGAAGGACGCACTGACGGCGCCATCGCCGATGCTGTCGCAATCATCGCGATCATCTTGGTGCCGGCGGGACTCTATGCGGCCTGGAATACCGTGGTCTCATGGATTTCAGCGCTCTTCTCCTAGGACTGCAGTTTCGCGAAAGAACCGAGCAACGCGCGAAAATCGTCGACATCAAGCTCGCACCAGTCGTTCCCCAACAACCGCCGGAAATAAGCTGCCTTCATTTTCATCTCAACGACATCGGCCACCTGCGCAGCGGCCGCGCGCCGACGCGCGATAGCCTCTTCCGCCATCACCGAATCCAATCGCCGGCCGATCAGGGTCGCGTCCGGCCCTTCGGCCCTCATCCATCGCCTGCCGAGACGTTCAACCATGGCGACTGCATGACGATGCGCCGCGAGCAGATTCGCGACCCCATCGGCCTCTTCCATCACTCCGTTATTACAGACCACTTGAATGGGCATCGACCGGCTCCATGCATGACAATTCGTAAATGATACCTGGGGGAGGCGAAAAAAATAGGAATGGGTTCATCCCTCCGCTTCTCAGGCTCCCGAAGCCCTGGCTTCCCCCACTGTTCGCTCATGAGGTCACACTACCCTGCCACCAGACAAACGTTTCAGTTGGCCGGCGGTTTGCGAAGCATCTCCCACGCAACAAACGTGTTCAGCCTCTCCAGCGGGTCATCCGTCATTCGATCTCCCTTGCCGGCCAAAATCGAGTTGATAAAAACGTTGATTGAGGACGAAGGCACGATAGGATACGAAGCCTAGCGAAACGGAACGAAAAAAGAGCCTATAAGTTGTTGTTTAAGAACGGAAAGTTATTTCTCCCTCCGCCGAGAGACGGGAGTGATTTCAAAGAATTATTCAAACGACTGGCGGCGGCGGGTGCGGGTCGACTGTTGGACAAAGACGGGTTTCCTGCTGGCCCATGGACGCCCGAACTCCTTGCAGAGGCGATTTCACTGATTGATTCCAACCGGGTTGGAGTCGATCTGCGAACGGTGCAGCTTTGGTTTCAAGAGAACGAGAAGGGAATTAGCACTGCCAACATTCGTTGGCTGGCGAGGATTTTTGGATGCGATGATCCGGTCGCAACTAGCGAATGGCAGATGGAGCTTAGTCAGGCGCAATCGCGGCTATCGGCCAAGAGACGAGAATGGAAGAGAGCCGGAAGCAGCGTTGCGCAGGAGATTCCAGATACGGCAGTGACTGCGACCATCGATGACGAGGCAGACTCCCCGGTAGAGCTGATACTGGATACTGACCCCAAGGGGCCGAGCCGGCGCTTTAGTTTGGCGAGGAAATCGGAGGCGTTTTTTAGTCGCGGATCTCCCCTGAATTTACCGGCGTCGGTGTTTGCGGGTGTCACCGCTCTTGGGTTTTTGTCGTATCTTACGGGGATTCACAGCGTGACGTATGGCCGGGCGGATGGCGTCGTCAAGCAGGTTGGGTTTCTTTGGACAGCGAATTGGACATTCGTCTTCATGGTATTTTTGCCACTGTTTTTTGCCTTCGTGACCGAGCTGGTGACCTTTTGGAAAGATGAAGGCCGCCCAAAGCTTGTGGCGCAGGGCGACAAGATGGAAAGCGACGATGCCTGGGCGCGCACCGTACAAGCTTCTTCGTATTCATATTGGGCGGTTTTTTTGATTTGTGTGGTGTTCGCCGGTCTTCTTCAGTGGATCGGCGTGTCTTTAATCCCGTTGCTCAAAGGGGGTGGCAACTATGCGACGGATTGGGGCTCGTTAGCGATTGTGCGCCCTGAGGTTATATCGGTGCCGGAAGCGGTCGTGTTCACGGGGCTCGCTTACCTGTATATGTGCCTCTGTTTTTATCTGTTCTTCGTAGGCCTGATTTTGCTTTATACGGTGATCCATGATCTTTGGATTATTGGAGAAGCAGCGAGTAATCGGCCGGAGGTGGACTATCAACACGAGCTCCATGAAGCCAGCCTCAGGGTTATGCGTGCGATTTTTCGGTGTACTGTTTTGGGACTTCTGATCGCCATAGTCATGAAGCTCCAGAGTGCTTACCTGACATCGCGTGGAGAGAATATTGTGTCTTGGCTGGTCGGCGATATGTCTTCCGCCTTTGATGGACGCAGCGATGTGAGCGCCGGGATCATCTACCGTAGGCCGACCCATTACAGTACCCTACTTATCGCTATTTCGACCTGTGTGGTATTTGTGTACGGCTCCATCCGTTTAGGTGTCGAACGTCGGTTTTATATGTCTTTGTGGAGGATGTCAGCGATCGTAGCGTTACTCGTGGCTAGCTACTTGCTGATCGATGCATTTGCTGGCTTTTCGATCCTTCTGGGCGTTGGACTGCTGTTCGCAATGTACGGCCTGTTTGATCCAGGGTTGGGGCGAGGGCAAGCGAGTAAGTTAGGAAACAATCAGAGTGTATCATAGTTGGCTTGATCGTTGGGATGAGCGGCGGGCGCGGCGCGGTGAGGAAGGGAAGAAGCCATCGGATTTCGCCCTTGACGCGGAACTCGCCTTTCCAGGTGCGAAGAAGATAACAAGTATCGAGGAGTTCTGTGCCCTTGCGGACCAGGCCGTGGCTGATCCAGCCTTTTTCGATGACCCGAATGTGAGTGATCAGGGGTTTGAAAGGCTAGATGGGTGGCTCAAATTTCCATCGGACATTTCTACTGATATCGAACAGAACAATGTCGTCTCGGCGAAAATCACGGAAAGCGGGGCGTTCGATCAGGCGATGGTGATTTTTCACCATTGGAATGCAAGCTCCCGGAATCGACAGATTGCAAACTTTTTCTCGCAGCGTGGCACCACGGTTGTCGAGATTGCTATGCCTTATCACTTCGAACGCAGCCGTCCAGGCTCCGTGCACGCCGACTATATGCTTAGCCCTAATCTCGGTCGAACGATCCAATCTGTACGGCAGGCAGTGTTGGATGGGCGAAAACTCATACGTTGGTTGAAAAGGGAAGGCTATCGAGAGATTTCGGTTCTCGGAATGAGCTTAGGTTCCTGGGTTGCGGCCATAGTCGCGGCACACGACTTGGCTGTGTCAAAAGCCTCGTTGTTTCTGACGGCGGGGAGTCTAGCGGATATGGTGTGGACGGGCCGCGCGACACGATCGATACGCGATAGCCTTGAGCCTGAGATTGAGCTGACCGACCTCAGAAGGGCCTGGGGTCCACTTAACTTGGAGAATTACGCGCATAGTTTGGCACGGCCTGATCTCGATCTTCAGGTTGTGTTGGCTAAGAGAGACAAAGTGGTGTTGCCAGAGCTATCGGAGAGGTTCATGCAGAGGCTGAAGGACGCCGGGGCTAGGCCAAATATTTTGGAATTAAACTGTGGTCACTATTCGCTGGCCGTGCCGCCTTACATTTTGTTGGCCGGTTTGAGCTTGAAGCGGTTTCTGTCGCGTGCTGACAAGTCGGCCCGGCCAGCATGAGTTTGGCTTTGGCCGGTCGGTTCATCAGCAAATTCTCTGGCAGGCATCACGACACAAAAGTGATGAATGTGGGGTCGCCACCTACCGGAACCGACCTCTGGAAGTGGCCGACAAAGGCGCAGGCATGACACCGGCATTTGTCGAAAAGGCGCGACACCCTTCTTCTCTACACGCGCCGGCAGGTTTGACGGGCTGTTCTCATATGGTTTCGACCCTCAAGGGAAAGCTCTTCATCAGCAAGCATTCCCGGCGCCGGCACAGTCGTCCATGTCAAGGTCCCGTCATCACATCCCCGCCACTGCAACAAGCTAACAGCCGACGATGACGCCAGCGGCCCCACAGCCGCGGCGGGGGGCGCTAGTCGGCCGCCGGGCCTGACCGGCAGCGGCATAGGAGCGACGCCGGCTGGGCCGAATTATAGGCCCTTTAGGAACACTCGTGGGGCGGCTAGAGCACATCCGGGGATCGATGAATCGATTGTGATGTGACGAGGGCGTTGGCGGTGTGATTCAACATCCACTTTCATGAGGTGGATGATGGGAAGAGCATTGAGCGAAGATCTTCGGTCTCGGGTTCTGCAGGCCTCGGACGCCGGCATGTCGGCCCGGCGGGCTGCGGCGCGGTTCGGGGTTGGTATATCGAGTGCGATCCGTTGGATCGCTCGGGCAAAGATCGGCGAACTGGGGCCGAGGCGACAAGGCCGCCGACGCGGGTCCAGCCTCGATACGCATGAAGCCTTCCTCGTCGGGCTGATCGATGAACGCAAGGACATCACGCTTAATGAGATGGTGGAACGGCTGGCGGTCGAACGATCGGCTCGGATCAGTCGCAGTGCCTTAAGCGCCTGGCTTGGCCAGCACGGCTGGACGTTCAAAAAGTCCGCACATGCACTGGAGCAGGATCGTCCCGACATCCTGAAGCGTCGTCGCGCGTGGTTCGACGGCCAACTCGATCTCGATCCGGCAAAGCTGGTGTTCATCGATGAAACTGGATTATCGACCAAGATGGCCCGGCTGCGGGGCCGTGCGCCATGCGGTGAGCGCTGCCGGGCAGGCGTGCCGCACGGCCATTGGAAAACCACCACTTTCACCGGCGCACTGCGGCTGACGGGCATGACCGCCCCATTCGTCTACGACGGCGCCATGAACGGCAACGTGTTCCTGGCCTATGTCGAGCAGGTGCTGGTCCCGACCCTGTCGGAGGGCGACATCGTCGTGATGGACAACCTGCCCGCCCACAAGGCGGCCGGCGTTCGGGACGCGATCGAGACCGCCGGCGCAAGGCTCATGTTCCTGCCGCCCTATAGCCCCGACTTTAATCCCTGTATGGATGGCTCCTGCGGGTCAAGGGTATCGGGTCGGGTTTGGTGAACAGGTCGGTTGCGGCCATGTATACGGCGTCTGAATGTGCAACGGGATCGCTGCGCGCCCTGATGAATATCCGCTTGGAGAACAGGTCCCACTCAATCGAGCGCGCTCGAGGCGCTTCGGATTGATCGGGGTGTCCTGATTCTTCGTCTCCGTTTGTTCGCCATCACCTCACTTTGCCCTGACCATTCCGAGAGCCTGTCAGGCTGCCTGCGGCTCGTAACGCGATCCGTCCCTGAGGACGGCAAAGATTGTTCGTGCCATGCGATGTGCCAAAGCGATGGCGACGACCTTCGTCTTCTTTCGCATCAGCATGCTCGATAGCCAGTCCGAGCCCGGTTCGCGCTTGAGTCTGCATCTGAGCATGATCTGCGCCATGGCGCCCAGATACAGCAAGCGTCGGATATAACGATTGCCCATCTTCGAGATCCGGCCCACCCTTTGCTTGCCGCCGGTGGAGTGCGGCTTGGGAGTGAGGCCGAGCCAGGCGGCATAGTCCCTCGCGCTGCCGAAATTGTCGACATCCGGCGTCGTCGCCGCGATGATCGTCGCCGACAGCATCCCGACACCTGGGAGTTGTGGCCAGACGCTGGCTTGTCTCGCTTTGCGCGTAGGTCTCTTCGATCTCGTCGGTCAGCCGCTCGATCCGCTTGTCCGTCTCGGCCAACTGATCGAAGAGCAAACTCACAGGCATCCGAGCTACTTCCGGCAGTTGATCCAGTTGCTCCTTCAGTCGATTGACGTTCTGCGCGCCCTTCGCCGTGATGACGCCGAACTCCGTCATGTGGGCTCGGATCGCGTTGCCGATCTGCGTGCGCTGGCGAACCAGAAAGTCTCGCGTGCGGTGAAGAACCAGAACCGACGAGCAGGCTTCGCTCTTGATGGCGACAAACCGCATGGAGGGCCGCGTCACAGCCTCGCAGATGGCGGCCGCATCGGCCGCATCCGTCTTCCCACGCTTCACGTAAGGCTTCACATAGGAGGGCGGCATCAGCCGGACGTCGTGCCCCATCTCCTGAAGCCTGCGCCCCCAGTCGTGAGAACCTGCGCAAGCCTCCATGCCGATCAGGCATCGTGGACGCTTCTGGAAAAACGCCAGCAACTGGCTGCGGCGAAGCTGACGGCGTACGAGAACCCGACCGGTCCCGTCGACACCATGGATCTGGAAGACACTCTTTGCGAGGTCGATACCAACTGTGGCAAGTTCTGACATGGATGGCTCCTTTGCTCGGGACGACAACATCCCAACTATGGCGCAATGCGACGCCGGGAGCAGGAGCCATCCACACCATCAATCGAGAATGCCTTCTCAAAACTCAAGGCGCTCCTACGCGCCAAGGCCGAGAGAACCATCACCGCTCTGTGGGATGCGGTCGGCTCACTCCTTGATCAGTTCACGCCAGCCGAATGCGCCAACTACTTCCAGGCCGCCGGATATGACCCAAATTAAACAGGACGTGCTCTAGGTGTCGGCTCTGCCAGGCGGGATCTTTTCGGAAAAGAGGAAGGTCGCTGGATCAAGTTTCAACGCCTTGGCGATCGCGGCAATCGTGTCCACGCTGACGTTGCCGCTCGCCCGTTCCAGTTTCGTGAAGGTCGCCTCCGCCACGCCGATGAGTTCGGCCATCTCATAGCGGTGCAAATTACGCCTTTGCCGCTCAAAATCGATGATGTGCGCCAGCCGCTTGCGGATCGCATTGTCGTCCAACCGATGCGCCCATTCCGGAACTTTCTTACCGCCAGCGAGCAGTCCTGCAAAAGACAATTGCAAGCCGTTTGCCATGATCTGCAGCGTCGCCAATGTGACATTATTTTTCTGACGCACAGTCTGAATGTAGGTTCGATAGGCCAGTTTTTCGCCCTCGGCGGTCCGAAACAGTTCGGCCATGTGCATATGGGATAGGCCGCGTTTGGCTCTCTCCCGCTCAAGCGTCAGAGCAATGTTGGCGCGCAACGGGTTGTTGACCAGGCCCGCGTCGTCTCGGTTCATAAATCGGTGTAGTCGCACAAACCTGCCTTTTCGATCTGTCCTTTTTTGCGCGGATCATCCATAGTAAACTATCAAAATCCGCAGCGAGGAAAAGGCTATGACCATGCTCAAATTCCTTTTGGTGGGTGCCGGCGCCCTCGCGGGCGCCGCGGCTCTTCCATCTCAATCAAAAGCGTCGGAATGGGGCTGTCAGGTCCTCCTATGTCTGTCCGGCGACTGGCAGGGTACCCCCTCGTGCCACCCGCCAATTTACAAGTTGATTGCGGCGATGGAAGCCCCGGGTTTTAATTGGCCGACCTGTCCGCAAGCCAACTCCAGCGCGGCGAGATTTGAGAAGTATGAGGATTGTCCGTCTGGCTGGCAAGCAGTTGGCAGCTCCGAATCCGATCGGCCGGGCTTAGGTCAAGAACGGAACATCTGCCGCATCGCGGCAGATAGGCTCTCCTTGCCCGTTGTTGTCAAAAACAACGCCCTCGGCGGGCATCATGGAGACGGATCACGTTCGGTCCTAATCGAAATCGACGGTAAGGTTGTTGCGGCAACAATCCAGACCGCGGAAAACGATCGAGGGCATTCCCTTGGTAATGGCCCCGCCTACTACACCATCCCTCGACCGATGCGCGGAAAGCCCTGGTTCATCGAGTATGATGACGCGAACGGCGTGCGTCAGAAAAGCTGGTTCAATCTCAACATGCCATGAGCCAGGCGATTACGCAGGACGAGGTACTATGAGGGTGACAATTCTGGAGGGTAGTAGTGTTCAAGGCGCTTCTTCTGTCAACTGTGATTATGAACACAGGCGCAGTGTTGACGGCGGCAGGTCAGAGCGACAGGCCGCGCTCAAGCGTGGACAATCCTATGTGGCCCGCTTCACTGAAATGGGACTGCAAGACCGCTGCCAAAATCGTGTGTGAGCGTGATGGCAGTTGCTCGGTGGCTGAGGACCACACCGGATTTGTGCTGAACTACGGCAGCAACGAAGCTGAGTTCCCGGCAAGCAATGTCAGGATCAAACGCCACTATCAACAGACCGTGCAGGGGAGCCCTTTGCAGCAGGAAGTTAAAGTTGAACTGGCCGACAATCGCGTACTCTGGCTGACGGCGGTGGATGCCAGCCGCACTTATTCGCAAGCGTGGGTCGGCGCACTGAGCGAGTTGAAGGGTGGCGCGGTACTGATGGAATCAGAGGGCGTCTATTGCATGCCCCACAAGTGACTGCGCCGCCCGGCACGATTTCCTATCATAAGCCTCTCTCACTAGCTGGAGAAGACTTGCGTCCCCTGAGTACTATCCGGAAAACGGGCCCAGTTTGTCAGACATCGAGCTGCAATCGAACCCAAACCAGTGATGTCTGGGGTTGTCGTCTCTTTAGTGGGTAGCAAACACGCTCTTCACAGCATTGGCCGTCTTCGATACGACGATGTCGGCTTCTTCACGCGTCAAGCAAAGCGGCGGCGCAAAGCCAAGGATGTCGCCCTGTGGCATAGCGCGGCCGATGACGCCGCTTGCCGCAAGCGCTGTCACCACTTGCGGACCGATCTTCTGCGAAGCGTCGAAGAACACCCGGTCGTCCCTGTCGGCGACGAACTCGACCGCCGCCAGCATGCCGTCGCCGCGCACGTCGCCGACATTCTTGTGGCCACCGACCGCCTTGGCTAGTTCGGCGCGGAAATAGGCGACGGTTTCGCGAGCATTCGTCACCAGGTCCATCTCGTCGATCAGTTCGAGATTGGCAACGCCTGCGGCAACGCAGATCGGATGCGCCGAATAGGTCCAGCCATGGCCGAGCGAGCCGAGCTTGTCGGAACCCTGTACCAGCACCTGCCACATCTTGTCGGCGACGATGACGCCCGACAGCGGCGCATAGGCCGAGGTCAGGCCCTTGGCGATGGTGATCAGGTCCGGCTTTATGCCATAATGGTCGGAGCCGAACATGGTGCCGAGACGGCCGAAGCCCGTCACCACCTCGTCGGCAACCAGCAGCACGTCATATCTCTTCAGCACACCTTGCATCTTTTCCCAATAGCCGGCCGGCGGCGGCACGATGCCGCCAGTGCCGAGGATCGGCTCGCCGATGAAGGCGGCGACGGTTTCAGGACCCTCGGCCAGGATCATCTCTTCTAGCTTGTCGGCGCAATGCTGCGAAAACTGCTCCTCGCTCATCGTGCGGTCGGCGCGGCGGAAATAATAGGGCGCCTCGGTGTGCAGGATTGGTGTGCGCGGCAGATCGAAGGCGTTGTGGAACAGGTCGAGCCCGGTCAGCGAACCGGTCATCACGCCCGAGCCATGATAGCCGCGCCAGCGCGAGATGATCTTCTTCTTTTCCGGCCGTCCCAGCACATTGTTGTAGTACCAGATCAGCTTGATGTTGGTCTCGTTGGCATCCGAGCCGGAGAGGCCGAAATAGACCCTCGACATGCCTTGCGGCGCGCGGTCGATGATCATCTTGGCAAGCGTGATTGAGGCCTCGGTGCCGTGGCCGACATAGGCGTGGTAGTAGGCGAGGTTTTTCGCCTGGGTGGCGATGGCGTCGGCGATCTTCTGGCGGCCATAGCCGACATTGACGCAATAGAGGCCGGCGAAGGCATCGATGCTCTTCCTGCCATTGTCGTCCCAGACGGTGACGCCTTCACCGCCGGCCATGATGCGTGTCGGGCTCTCGCCGCGCGCGTGCGTGCCCATATGCGTCGAGGGATGGAAGAAGTGGTCGCGATCCCAGGCGGCGAGTTCGTTGGACTGGTCGAGCATTTTTTGGTCCAGAGGTGCTCGCAGACGACGCTTAAGATTCGGCGAATGTTGCAGGTGAGAACGAGGCAGCCGAGTAATTTTCCGCAGTTCGACGCAATTCTTTCACACGCCTGTCACGCGGTCTGATTGCAGATTCGTTCCCCAATTCGGCAAGCACAGAGACCACCAGGCGGCGTCAGCGATGGGTAACCGTCGCGCTCGACGACCGCAACAGGCGCTCTATAGTCCAACTCGGGAAGCGATCAAAACTTGAAGGTACTTCAAGTGCAAATCGAACCGAAATTCTATGCTTCCCCGGGACCCTCGTTGCGTCTCTCCCGTGAGCCAAAGAACACCAGAATCGAACCAAGAACCAGCCAAATGTCGGCCAGATTGAAGATGACGGAATACCAGCCGCCTACGTGCAGACCTATAAAATCCGTCACCATCCCTATGGTCAGCTGATCGACGAGATTACCGAGCGCACCGGCTGCCATGAGACCAGCGCCAACAATGACCTGTGGCCCTTGGGCACGCGCGACCCACCACCAAAGACCAAGGATAGCCAGCACGGTTACCGTCACCAAAACCGTCAGACCTAATGTGGTGCCACCTGACAGCAGGCCGAACGTCGTGCCCTCGCTGTACCGCGGGCGCAGCGCCAAAAACGGTAATGGGTCGAGCCCGTCGGGAGATGGAAGTGACGCGCGTACCCACATCTTTGTCCCCAAGTCGAGCATCAACGCTGCGACGGAGACGATTGCCGCCGCAGTCGCGGCTGGATGGAACCGCCCCGCGGCATCTCGCTTGCTTTCTTTTCTCAAACTTTCTGCTCTCAGGTTATAAGCGGACGCCTATGACATGCGTTTAGAATAAAACCCAGCCGCAATCATGACGCATCTGCGTAATCGACAATCATCAGAGAAGCGACGCACGCTTGCGTTGACCCCGCCAAAACCCGGCCGCATGGTCCGCGCGCAGACACGATCGCAACCGAGCGCTGGCCTCCTTGCCCTTTCCCAACATCAACCCGATCCTCATCCAGATCGGACCGCTGGCGGTGCACTGGTACGGTGTCGGCTACATCGTCGGCATCCTGGTTGCCTGGTTGTGCACCACGCCGACAAAACGCGCAATGTATTGATTTTGAACGGATAAATCCAAATGCGACTGCGAATGGTGCCGGTAATTGGGATCTGTTGACCGTGCCCGTTCGTGATCATCACGCCTGATCACCCAGCCGCTCAATGAGTCGTTTGGATGCATGGCATTGCACTCTGTTCCTTTCGTCCCACGCATCAAGATCATCGACGGGATAAAGGACGGCCTTGCCAACCTTGACGAAAGAAGGGCCCAGACGCATCGCGCGCCAATTTCGCAGGGTCCCGACTGAAACGCCGCCACGATAGCGCTCAGCCACCTCTTCCGGCGTAAGGAATTTGCTATCTGCCATTACTGCCTCCTTCGGCAGTACGATTGAGGCCGTGCCGCCGTGCTTTACGTTGCTTATCGCGGCAGCCTTTTCAACGTTTTGAGTAGTTGGTTTTGGATCACTGGTTCAATCGCCCGAGCCCAGTACCTAACGCTTCCGCATAGACATACATGCTGTGATATTCGCGACCGCGAAACACGTTGAACGCAGGCGTCGGAGAAACGGATACCATGGGTGCCATATAGGCGGGGCTGTCGGCGCCCCCTGCCTTAGCGGAGCGCGGCCCAGCCGAGGCGGCATCTCCCCGCATGAGTTGGCCTAGGAACTCGGCTACTACAAGGACCTCGGCATCGAGCTGGAGAATGTCGGCTATGCCGCCGGCGGCCCGGAATCGCTGTTTGCGCTTGCCTCCGGCAGCGTCGACCTCGGTTCGGTCGCCGCCGCTGCGGTGATCAATTCGATCTCCGGTGGTAACGACTTCGTCGCCGCCTATCCGAGCAACGGCATCAACAAGCAAGTCAAAAGCGTCTTCTACGTGCTGGAGGACAGTTCGATCAAATCGATCGCCGACATTGCCGGCAAGACCATCTCGGTCAACACGCTCGGCGCCCATCTCGACTATACGGTGCGCGAAGCGCTGCACAGCGTCGGCCTGCCGCCGGATGCCGCCAACCTCGTTGTCGTGCCCGGGCCGCAGCTCGAACAGACCTTGCGCTCGCGCCAGGTCGATATCGCAGGGCTGGGCTACGGGCAGGCGACCTTCGCCGGCGCGCTGGTCGCCAATGGCGGTGTGCGCGGCATATTTGACGATACCCAGGTGCTCGGTGAACTGGCCGGCGGCTTCGTCGTGCTGCGGCGCGACTTCATTGCCTCCGGCGCGCAATTTTGTCGAACAGTCGGCGCGTGATTCGGACTGGTCGCGGCAGAACCCCGACGAGGCGCGCAGGTGCTGGCCGACATCCTCGACAAGCGCGGCGAGAACGGTGACCTGGCCCGTTACTGGACCGGCTTTGGCCTGCGCGAAAAGGCCCAGGCAACCGACCGCGACATCGATTTCTGGGTCGCCGTGCTGGAGCGCGACGGCCGCCTGGCCAAGGGCAAGCTGAAAGCTGCCGACATTCTGTATCGGCCCGGCGAAACCAAGACGAACTGAGAGCTGAGATGGACTGGAGGCTGAGATGACTGGCACCAATCGCGGCGGAGAGGTCTCGATCCGCGACCTCTCGAAATCCTTCACGCTCGGCGGGCGTCAGCTTGCCGTGCTGAGGACGCTCAACCTCGACGTTCGTTCGGGGGAATGCCTGGTCATTGTCGGCGCCAGTGGTTCGGGCAAGACCACGCTGATGCGTATCCTCGCCGGGCTGGAGGCCGCCGACAGCGGCCCTGTCGTGATCGACGGTCAGCCGGTGCATGGCGTCGGCGTCGAGCGCGCGGTGATCTTCCAGGAACCGCGTCTGCTGCCCTGGCTGACCGTGCTCGGCAATGTCGCCTTCGGCCTCGAAGTGCGCGGGGTTCCAAAGCAAGAAGCCGAGGAACGGGCCTGTTTCTACATCGCGCTTGTCGGCCTCGCCGAATTCGCCGATGCCTTCCCCACGCAGCTTTCGGGTGGGATGGCGCAGCGCGTCGGCATCGCCCGGGCGCTGACGGTGCAGCCCGAAATCCTGCTGCTCGACGAGCCGCTCGGAGCGCTCGACGCGATGACCAAGATCGGCATGCAAAAGGAGCTGGCCCGCATCTGGAGCGAGGAGAACGTCACCATGGTCATGGTGACCCATGATCTGGAAGAGGCGATTTATCTCGCCGACCGGGGGCTGATCCTGCCCAGAGAAAACGGCGGGGCCGCGCGGCTGATCACCGTCGACCTGCCCCGCCCGCGCGACCGTAGCGAAAGCCGGTTCGTCCGGTATCGCGAAGAACTGCTGCGGGAATTCGGCCTGCATTGATCGAACAGGGGTTGGGCAGATCATCGCAAGGCAATACAACGCTCGTTGATCCACTCACGAGGCCTGTTGCGCGTAAGAGTGGGCTAACCTTGGCCGGTCCGAGCCGCTTCAAGTTCGCCTGCCTTGGGGCAGCGTCTGTGGGTGCACAAATTTCGCAATAAAGACAGTAGCATCAACAGCGTCGAGCGATTTGTGCAGAAATTGCTGTACCACACACAACGGCTTCCTGGTCGAACAAGCGATCGCTGTCCGAACCAGGTTCACCGCTTTCCGTAGGATGCAGTTCGGCGGGCCGATCGTATCGTCCGTTCCCGCCACGATCATGGCGCATAATGGAGGCCATATCGCGTGGTGATGGCGAGGAGGCTGCACGTCGCATGCGCGAGCATATGCTGAACGGGCCAGCACGCTTGACTGACACATCGCGGCACATATTACGGAGGGTAGACCAACCTACGCGGGAATGAGGTTCGAACTCAGATACCAACGTGGCGGGACCGCCGGCCATTATGCTATCCGCGAGCAATGCGGTTCGCACCCATGTGGACCCGGAACGGCGGCACACGTGCCCACGCGAGTCGTTCTCCGGAGCCCGTCACGTCGCACATGTATCGCTCGAGGCGATAATCGCGGCGTTTTCCCAACATGCCGTTTACGGGAGGGTGATCAGGTGATCATTCCTTGACCCTCTCGCCGCACCCGATATCTTCAATTTCTCATGGAAACGCTATGACCCAACTTACGATCAGGAAGCCAGATGATTGGCACCTACACCTGCGCGACGGTGCAATGCTGAAAGGCGTGTTGCCGCACACATCGACTCATTTTGCGCGCGCCATCGTCATGCCCAATCTGGTGCCGCCGATTGTCGCGGCCGCGCAGGCCGAGGCCTATCGCGGGCGCATCATGGCAGCCCTTCCCGAAGGCCACAACTTCGTGCCGCTGATGACGCTTTACCTTACCGAGGAGACCGACCCTGACGATGTGGAGGCCGGCTTCCGCGATCGCCTAGTGACGGCCGTGAAGCTCTATCCGGCGGGCGCCACCACCAACTCGCAAAGCGGCGTACACGATATCGCCAAGGTCTATCCTGTGCTGGAGCGTATGGCCGCGATCGGCCTGCCGCTCTGCGTCCATGGCGAGGTGACGGACCCGGCAATTGACATCTTCGACCGTGAGGCGGTGTTCATAGAAACCGTGCTCGAGCCGCTTCGTCGCAGGATCCCGGAGCTGCGCGTGGTCATGGAACACGTGACGACGCGCGAGGGCGTGGCTTACGTCCGCTCGCAGGAAAGAAACATGGGTGCGACGATCACCACTCACCATCTCATGATCAACCGCAATGCCATCCTCGTCGGCGGCATACGCCCGCATTACTACTGCCTGCCCGTAGCGAAGCGCGAGGAGCACCGGCTTGCGTTGCGTGAGGCCGCGACGTCTGGCGACAGACGATTCTTCCTCGGCACGGACTCCGCGCCCCATGTCGATCAACTCAAAGAAAGCGACTGTGGCTGCGCCGGCATCTTCACAGCATTCAATACTCTTTCTTGCTTGGCGCATGTCTTTGAGCAGGAAAGAGCGCTCGACCGGCTAGAGGCCTTCGCCTCGCTCAACGGCCCGGCCTTCTACGGGCTGCCGCCTAACGAGGAGCACATCACGCTCGAGCGCTTGATCGAGCCGGTAATCTTCCCTAAAAAGATTAGAACGGCCGACGGCCCGGTGACAACGTTCGATCCCATGGTGCCGATCCACTGGATTGTCTCGGTAGCTAGTTAGCGGCCGGTAAAGTTTCCAACGAGATGTAGGTAACCTGCTGTCAGCCATTTGACCGAGGTCGCCGCAACCACCGTCCCGGCGGGGACATCACGAGTCACGCGTCGATAGCGACCCGAGACCTCGTTGGGGGAGCCAACGCGCATCTTCTACTGCAAATTCGGACGCAGACCCTCGACGGCTCCCTGCGCTCGACCTTCCGGCAATCAAATCACGAGAACGGCGAAATGGTCCGCGCCGCTCGACCGCCCCACAAATCCTCATGCTCCCTCCGTTAAGCCCACGACCCATAGCGGCGGTAGGGCACACGCCGGCGGCTAATCCGCTTGAGTAGAGGGCCGCTCTTTGCGAACTCAGACTGCGGCAATTGCATGCCGCAGGATGACCAACCGAGGACAGCGCCTCTCGCGGTCGTCCCCAATCACGATCACGTTGACATGCTCAGCCAAATCCAATATGAGATATTGCATATCAATTTACTACTACGGAGTCTAATAATGAGGGAACCGATCGCGCTTGGCTTAATCACGCCGTCCGAAAACAACGTCTTAGAGGGCGACTTCCCTCGGCTGGGTCTTGACGGAGTTCGTTTTCATTTCCATCGCGTTGAGAACGAAGGAGACGACTACGAGCAGTTTGCCCAGATGAAGGTGAAGTCCGGCGAGGCAGCAAAGTTGTTGAGCCATGCGCGCCGTACGAAGGCCATTGCGCTGGCTTGTACAGCCGGAAGCTTTCTCGAGGGGGTCGGATACGACGAAAGTGTCGCAAAAACCATAGAAGCCGCGTCTGGTCTCCCCGCTGTTACGACGGCCGGGAGTGTAGTGGCTGCTCTTCGTGCATTGGGGGTGAAGCGACTTGCGGTTTTCACCCCCTATGAAGAATGGGTCTCAAGGCGACTGGTTACATTTCTAGAGGGGCATGACTTTTTTGTAGCCCACTTGAGTTGGGGTTACGACATGTACTCGACCGACGTGGAAGATTGCTATGAGCCGATCAATGACTGGGTTGCCACTCAAGTGCCGCCGGACATCGATGGTGTGTTCATCTCTTGTACCAATTTCACGTGGCTACGCGGGATCGCTCCGTTGGAGGAACGCTTGGGGCTTCCAGTCGTGACCAGCAATCTGGCTACTCTCTGGCAACTTTTGCATACGGTGGGTGCAAATGACCGTCTCCCGCAGGATTTGGCGAGACTTTGCAAAGTGAAGCCTTTGAGCAGTACCAGTGCGGACTAGGTAGGACTCAATCAGGATCTATAGGTTCAATTGAGGCGTGAAATCTATCGTCCTGATGACGATAGGATGTCATAGCGCGCTACCGCCGCATGCTTATTATTCCTGCAAGGGAACGGCGTCGGGGACAGTGTTAAGAAGGTTGCGAGAATGAGAGTAGCGGTGCTTGGTGCTGGCGTCGTCGGTAGCGCGACAGCATATATGCTGGCAAAAGATGGGCATGACGTTGTCGTCGTCGATCGTTGCAATCGACCGGGCATGGAAACGAGCTTCGCCAATGGCGGGCTCATGACGCCGAGTGACTCAAGCCCCTGGAATTCACCAGGTACTGTCAAGCGGCTGGGGAAGATGCTTTTCGACAGCCACTCAACGCTCAAGATCAATCCCAGTGCGGTTCCTTCGATCGTCGGTTGGGGCCTGAAATTTCTGGCCAACTCTACGGCTGGTCGCCATAAGGAAAATATGATCGCAAACATCAGGATCGCCACCCTGAGCTTGAACACGTTGCGGAACATCCGCCTGAGCAACACTCTTAACTACGACCAGACCACCCGCGGAACGATGCGGGTATTTCCGCGAGACGGGCATATGTCGGAATTCGTCAAGATGTGTCGAGAGATGCAGGAGTGGGGTGTGAAATTCGAGGTGTTGAACCCGGACCAAATTCTTGAGAAAGAACCTTGTCTTCGGGATGTGATCGACCGGTATGTGGGCGCCGTCTTCTTCCCGGATGATGAGAGCGGCGATGCCCACAAATTTACAAACGAGATGGCGCGGCTCGCTCAGGATCTGGGCGCTCACTTTATGCTCAATACGACAGTGCACGAGATCGTAAAGGCGTCATCCACCCAGGTTTCGCATATTCGAACATCAGCCGGCGATGTCCTAGCTGATGCTTACGTGCTTTCGCTTGGTAGCTATAGCCCAATCCTTGCTCGCCCCTTAGGCATCAATGTCCCTATTGTTCCGGTCAAGGGATACTCCGTGACTTTGCCCCTGAATGGCTGGAAAGGTGGTCCCACCCGTCCTGTCATGGATGACGGCTACCATGCCATGATGGTGCCGATGGGTGACCGGCTGCGGATGGGTGGCAAGGCCGAATTTGCTCGTTATAACACGAAAGTCGATCCACAGGAGGGCCGCCGCGTCCTTGCCGACATTCTCAAGATCTTGCCGGCAATGGCCTCACACGTCGATATCAACGCCGCCCTAAATTGGTCGGGGTTGCGTCCGATGACGCCCGGCGGGCCACCCATGGTAGGTCCGACGGCATATAGCAATCTCTTCCTCAATACTGGGCATGGCGCGCTTGGTTGGACAATGTCCTGCGGCTCGGCCGTATTGACCTCGGAATGGATCACCCATGGACGCGTGGTGAGCAACAGTGTGAACCCCAAAGATTACACAATATAGTCCCGGTCTTCAAGTTGAGTGAGACATTCCTCACCCTCACTCGCACCATAGCGACTTTGCCAAACAGGAATCTGCACTGCGCAATTGTCTCGGCTGCGCCTTGGAGACTCAAAATGCGAGCGTGCTTATCGCAAGACCAAACCGGCATCGACATTATCGCAAGCATCCGAGGAGGGGCCCCAGGATAGTGTGTCGCGCATTCTGGTTGGGCCTTAGCGACGGTTTTTAAGCGCCGTCGACGTCCCTGCGGGCCTCGACGATATGTTTGAGGTTTGAGGTTCTCGATGCCATCGTCTGAAAAGAGGACAATGTGTTCGCTCAATTCCGACGCTGGAAAGTTGTCCTAGGCACTGAGGCAGCCGTCTTCGGAGAACAGTTCGATGGAGCACTCGCGCAGGAAATCCTCGTCTTAACCGAGTATGTCGGCTACGAATTTCAGCGTGTAGTACAGCATCGAGTTTCTATATATTCGATTCGTTGGTCCCTTTCTCCTTCAGGCTGCCTCTAGAGAAGCCGGGCTAGAGATTGGCCTGGCTCCCTGGCGGGTGCACGACGAGAGACGTCCGCGAGTTCGAAGTACTTTCAGCGTGCATGGGGCGAAGCAGAGGGCTGGTGTCACCGGCATCTGTTTCTTTGTCCGGTCGAACAGCGAGTTGAAGCCGTTGTAACAGTCGGCCTGAAGTATCCCGCTGAAATCCAGCCAGGTGTCTTTGTGGTCATGTATCGCCTGCCGGTAATATGAACTTGGATCGGCGAGAGCGGCTTTTGCCGCACTCGTCGCTTGAAGATGCATATTGTGATGCCGAAGGCATGCGCGACAAACGTGACGATCCGGGGAAGGGGATCTCCTCAGGGTCCGCGAGCACTTCGCAAGAAACTGGCTTCTAGTAACGATCATCAATCAGATTGTCCAACGTCATCGTTCGTCATGACAAACTGAACGGCACTGCCGGGGCCGCCAGCTGATGTGAGCAAGACATTCAATAATCAGTTGAGAACGGTGCAGTCCTCGACTTTCCAGAACACCGTGACCGGAGTACCCCCGGCAAAATGGGGTTGGCCGCGATTTTGTCGCTTCACGGTGATGGTTTCATCCCCACAGCGAACCAAGTATCGCGTCATCTCTCCCAGGAAAAGTGCGTTCTCCACTATGCCATCAAGCGTATTCGGAAGATTTGAAGAGGTCGAACGAGCGCCAATCTCGACGTTTTCCGGTCGGACAAAGATCCAGCCCTCATCCCCTTTGGATTGTCCGGATAACTGAGCCAGGCCCGGCGCCACGCCGGCCACAGTCACTTTCCCTGCCGCGTTTTCTACGGAGTCGACACGACATGGGATCATGTTCGATTCGCCAACGAAAGAGGCGACGAAGCGAGTTTTCGGCTTGCCGTAGAGGGTCCGGCTGTCGTCTACCTGGGCAAGCTGCCCATCATTCATAACAGCTATCCGGTCAGACATGGTCAAAGCTTCATCCTGGTCATGCGTCACGAAGACGACCGTCATGTTCAGTTCCTTCTGTATGCGCATGATTTCAATCTTCATGTGTTCACGAAGGTTCCTATCAAGCGCACCAAGCGGTTCGTCCATGAGCAGGATGCTAGGGTTGAACACGATTGCCCGCGCAAGCGCGATGCGCTGCTGTTGACCTCCAGAGAGCTGGTTGGGATAGCGCCCTTTGTACTGATCCATTTTGACGAGATGGAGTGCACGCGTAACCTTCTCCTCAGTTTCCTGCCGCGAGACTTTTCGCACGGTCAAAGGAAAGGCAACATTCTCAGCAACTGTCATGTGCGGGAACAGTGCATAGTTCTGGAAAACCATGCCGATGCCGCGCTCATAGGCGGGCAGATCGACAATTGATCGACCCCCAAGGAAGATGTCTCCAGATGTAGGGGCTTCAAAGCCCGCGATCATCTTCAACGCGGTCGTCTTTCCCGACCCAGACGGCCCGAGGAAAGTCACGAATTCGCCTGGCTTAATATGAAGGTTGAGGTCCTTTACCACGTGAAGCTGGCCATAGAACTTTTGGATGTTCTGCATCTCAAGGCTTGTGGACATGGTGTCTCTCCGTCATTCGGCTGTGCTGGCGGCAGTGCGCGCGTTGTAACGGGCACGAACTAACTGCACGGTGATGATCGATGCTGCGACGAGGATGACGATCAGCGTCGAGGCAGCGCTGAGAAGCGGATCGATTTGATATTTGATGTCGCCCCAAAATTTAATCGGCAGCGTCGGGGTCTGGCGCCCCAACAAGAATATTCCGACAAGTAGCTCATCGAACGACGTCAGGAACGCAAGCAGCCCGGCAGTGAGGAGTGCAGGCTTCAGGATGGGCAGCGTGATGAAGCGGAGCACCTGCAAGGGACGCGCGCCATGTACTGCGGCTGCCGGTTCGAGCGACTCATCGAAGTTCCGCAGGGCTGCCGCCATCACTACGATTACATACGGTACAGACAGAAGCACATGCCCCATGACAAGTCCGCCGAAAGTTCCAAGGATCCGCAACCGCGCCTCAAACACATAGAGGGATGTCGCGATGATCACGACTGGAACCATCAATGGTGACAGCGAGAACAGAAACAACATCTTCTTGAATAGAAACTTCGTCCGCACCAGCCAGAACGCACCCATTGTCCCGATAATTGTCGCAACAAACGCCGAGGCTATCCCCAACTGCACGGAGAAAAAGAAACTCTGGTGCCATTCCGTCGCGTTCGCGAGCTTTTGCCACCATTGCAGAGAGAACCCGGGAGGTGGGAAAACCACGAATGGTGACGAGCTGAAGGAAAGAATGATAACGACGACCAGAGGTGCGGTTAGAAACACCAAGACAACGATCGTGTATGCCCAAAGCCAGCGCGCATTATGGGTCAGCAGGGGCCGCGTTGCGCCATGGAGGACGGTCTCCGTGACCAGGAGTGCAGGAGCAATCGCGTGCTTCAAATGCTTCAAGAGGCGAGCGGCAGCACGGGGTTCTTCATCAGAAGAGGCTGCGGTCGAAGATGACCAGATCATTTCGAGTGGAACGAAAAAACTGGCGACGAACAAAATGCCGATCGTTACAAGGAGGAGGACGATCGAGGAAGCGTAGCCCAACTCAAAATTGAGGAGGGTCGTCATTTGCGCGACGATCAGTTGTGAAATCATCGTGTCGCTGGGCCCACCGAGGAGTGCCGGCGTGATGTAAAAACCGATTGCGGTGATAAATATTAATATGCTGGCAGAGAAGACGGCCGGGAGCGTTAGCGGCAGGTACACTCGCAGAAATGCCTGAACGGGTTTGGCGCCAAGGATCTGTGCGGCGCGCGCAAATTCATGATCGATCCGCACCATCGACGAGTACATCGTAAAAATGGCCGTGGGGATGAAGACGTGCGCCATGCCAACGACCACCGCAAAGGTGGTGTTCAGCAAAGGGAGAGGAGCGCTGGTGAAACCAAGCCACATCAGCGCGTTATTTATAATGCCCTCGCGGCCGAGGATTATCATCCAGGCGTAAGTTCGAATTAGGAACGCCGTGAACAGCGGAATAAGGATGAAAATACTAACCGTCGATAACGCCCCGGCTTTCAGCTTGGTAAGGAGGTAAGCTACAGGGTACCCAGCCGTCACCGATAGGATTGTCACGATTAGACCGATTTGGAGCGTGCGTAGCAAGATGTTGAAGTTGATCTCGCTGGAAAACACACGCGCGTAGTGGCTGAAGTTGAATTTCGAGCCTTCGAAACTGCCCCATACGATGTAGGACAGGGGAATGAAGAGAAAGCCAACCATCAGGATGATCAAGGGCCCCGCGACAATGCCCCCCTTTATCCACCGGTTCAACAACAGCGAACTCAGAAAATCTGGCCGCTGCGCCGGCTGGCTCCCAATGGAACCGGCGGTCTTTGCCTTTAGGATATTCATAACGGTTACTCCGTTGCCAGTCGCCGATTAGCACCAGCATTGTCACGAGTTGCGGGCCGGTTCGCCGGCCCGCAGGCACGTGAAATCACTGTGAGAGCATTGCGACGCAGCGTTCGAGCGCGACATCCCAGTTTGTGCGGCCGTCGGCAGCCTTTTCACCCCACCAGCTGTAGTTCTGGAAAACCTGCTTTTTCACGAGCTCGGGTGATCCCGGCAGAATACCGACCATCTCTTTGGGCAGCAGCTTGTAGGCGTCGTTGTTGATGGGGCCGTAGGAGATCGCCTCTGCGAAATCAGCCTGCGGCTTGGCTTGCGAGATATAGGCCAGGAACTTGGCGGCATTCTCCTTGTTGGGCGATCCCTTCATGACCAGCCAGTAGTCCAGCTGAAGGAGCGATTGGTCCCAGGAGAGCTCCAGGGGCGCACCCTCCTGCTTTGCCTTGAAGATGCGCCCGTTATAGGCAGCAGCAATATCAACTTCACCGCTGATCAGGCTCTGGGGAGCATCTGCTCCTGCTACCCACCAGCGGCCGACATTCGGCTTCATGTCCTCGATCTTTTTGAAGGCGCGGTCCAGGTCGAGAGGATAGAGCTTGTCTGGAGAAACACCGTCCCCCATGAGCGCTCCCTCAATCAGGCCGCCGTCGAGGATCTTCTCGCATTTGGGCAAGGTGCGCTTTCCGGGAAATCGTTCACATTGTAAAAATCAACCCAGTTCTTCGGCTGCTTGCCGCTGGCCGGATACTTGTTGGTGTTGAAAGCGACGACCGTGGAAGAGAGCAGGGCGCCGACCCCGTATTTGTTCTTCATCTGCTCCGGCATACCGGTCAGGGTGTCCTTGGCAAAAAAGCTGTAGTCGATCTCCTCGACCGCGCCCTTGTCCACCCAACCCGTAAGTGCACCGCCGGAAATCCCTGTGATGTCGGCTTCCGGTTGGCCGAGCTTTATCGATGCCAGAAGCTTCGCATGATCTTCCGGGACGAGCACGACCTTGATGCCAGTGTCGCGCGTAAACGGATCGAAAAAGGCCTTCTTCTGCGCTTCCTCCCAGGTCCCGCCACCCGATGTGATGACGACTTCACCCGTTCCCTTGAGGTTCGCGGCCACGTCCTGTGACCGAGCGGCGAACGGCAGCGCTGAGAGCAGCAGCGCGGCTCCAAATGCGAGATGCTTGACTGTGGTCTGCATGGTTCATTCCCCTTTTGTTTTGTTTGGCTCTTGCTCGGAGCGCCGAAGGACCTGAGCCCCGATCCCGGCGCTTACACAGATGCTGCTCCCTAGTTCACATCTGGATCGGTCAAAGGGTTTGAGCTCGGCTCTTCGACGGCGATAGCAAGCACCGGCTCCCCACGCGGGATCGAAGGATGCGTAATGCGCCAAAGCACCAGACCGCTCGAAGGCGCATTGATTTGCGCTAGCGTTTCACCGAACAGATTGCGAAAGGATCCAAGACGCTGACCCTCTTCTACCCGGCAGCCAGCCTCGATCTCAGCATGGAATTCACCGTCCACCGGACTATGGACCCATAGATATTCGTCGCAGATCAATCGTCCATTTCGGTAGAGGGGCGCGGGAATATCCAGGATCCCCATGGTGCGGGCGATATTGAGTACACCGTCCACATGGAATGAAATTGTCTCCTCGTCCGCCAGGCCATTCGAGCCTGCTTCTGACATCAGAGCAACTCGATTGCCGCGCGCAAACGCGGTAGGAGGCCTGCCTGGTCTATCCAGGTAGGATTGCGGCAGCCCAAGAACGATCTCGGAATCAAAGCACATCGCCAGCTGCCGGGCCCGCTCGTCGAATTTTCTGTCATTCGTTCTCTGATAGAGCACGAATTTTGAAACCTGCTCGCGAAGGTCTCCGCCGTGCATGTCAACATAGCAGTCCGAGCCAGGTGTCCATTCGTTGACGATGGCGTCACACAACGCCTCTGAGAATGTTCCGTCCGGCCGACCAGGGAAGGTGTGGTTGATATTCTTTCCGTCGACCGGACAGACATACTCGGAATATCGGTACAGCGCCGGCTGGTTGATCAGCGGAATGATTGTGACAACGCCACGGATGCTTTGCGGATCAAACAGATGCTGAAGCCGAACCGCAGCTTCAATCGCAGAAACCTCGTTGACATGAACGCCGGCGGAAATGCACAATTTTGGGCCAGGGTTGAAGCCCCTTATTTCACAAAGCGGCCATTGGTATCCCGCAAGCGTCGGGTTTTCGAAGCGCAGCCGCCCTCGGAAAATACCAGGTTCCCCATAAGCGCAGCTATTATCAGTCGCGATGATTTCCATGGCTTCCTCGTGCTGGCCAGGCTCTTCTTGTCATTAAACGAGTTGCGGGCCGGTTCGCCGGCCCGCAGGCACGTGAAATCACTGTGAGAGCATTGCGACGCAGCGTTCGAGCGCGACATCCCAGTTTGTGCGGCCGTCGGCAGCCTTTTCACCCCACCAGCTGTAGTTCTGGAAAACCTGCTTTTTCACGAGCTCGGGTGATCCCGGCAGAATACCGACCATCTCTTTGGGCAGCAGCTTGTAGGCGTCGTTGTTGATGGGGCCGTAGGAGATCGCCTCTGCGAAATCAGCCTGCGGCTTGGCTTGCGAGATATAGGCCAGGAACTTGGCGGCATTCTCCTTGTTGGGCGATCCCTTCATGACCAGCCAGTAGTCCAGCTGAAGGAGCGATTGGTCCCAGGAGAGCTCCAGGGGCGCACCCTCCTGCTTTGCCTTGAAGATGCGCCCGTTATAGGCAGCAGCAATATCAACTTCACCGCTGATCAGGCTCTGGGGAGCATCTGCTCCTGCTACCCACCAGCGGCCGACATTCGGCTTCATGTCCTCGATCTTTTTGAAGGCGCGGTCCAGGTCGAGAGGATAGAGCTTGTCTGGAGAAACACCGTCCCCCATGAGCGCTCCCTCAATCAGGCCGCCGTCGAGGATCTTCTCGCATTTGGGCAAGGTGCGCTTTCCGGGGAAATCGTTCACATTGTAAAAATCAACCCAGTTCTTCGGCTGCTTGCCGCTGGCCGGATACTTGTTGGTGTTGAAAGCGACGACCGTGGAAGAGAGCAGGGCGCCGACCCCGTATTTGTTCTTCATCTGCTCCGGCATGCCGGTCAGGGTGTCCTTGGCAAAAAAGCTGTAGTCGATCTCCTCGACCGCGCCCTTGTCCACCCAACCCGTAAGTGCACCGCCGGAAATCCCTGTGATGTCGGCTTCCGGTTGGCCGAGCTTTATCGATGCCAGAAGCTTCGCATGATCTTCCGGGACGAGCACGACCTTGATGCCAGTGTCGCGCGTAAACGGATCGAAAAAGGCCTTCTTCTGCGCTTCCTCCCAGGTCCCGCCACCCGATGTGATGACGACTTCACCCGTTCCCTTGAGGTTCGCGGCCACGTCCTGTGACCGAGCGGCGAACGGCAGCGCTGAGAGCAGCAGCGCGGCTCCAAATGCGAGATGCTTGACTGTGGTCTGCATGGTTCATTCCCCTTTTGTTTTGTTTGGCTCTTGCTCGGAGCGCCGAAGGACCTGAGCCCCGATCCCGGCGCTTACACAGATGCTGCTCCCTAGTTCACATCTCATCCGCGATCCGGACGATTGCCGCTAGATAGCTATTATTATCCAATATCGTATATTGGGAAATGTGAAATGGCAAGCTGATTCTTATCGCCGTTTCCCCTGAGAGGCGGCTGGGGAGCGTAGAAAGGCTTCATTTGGGGTGGGTTCCGAGATCCCGGTAAAAAACTGATGCTATTGCCCACGATCGCTGTTCAAAAATGCGAGAGCACGGTCTCCACAATCGGGCAGGGAAAATGGCTGTCCTGCTCCAAAACAGTCGCATTCTCGCCAGTTAGCGCATTCCTGCGCGCCTTGATGGGATGTTTGTCCACCGAGACAGAAGTTAACGGGCCGCTCTGTACCCCGAAGCTACTCGGGAAGTGGCCATCAATATTGTCTGAGATCCGCAAGACTAATCTCGACCCAGCCCAATGAATTCACCGTGGCGATATCGTCCTTTTGGACGATGACGCTAGTCGTCTCCGCCACTAGAATCGCAGGCCCGGCTAATGTGGCCCCCACGGGCAGGTCGGCCATTTCATACACGGGTGTGTCGGTCCAAACACCAAAATAGGCCGGACGGCTACAGTTCGGTGGCGGTGCCTCACGTTGGGGTACTGACACCGCGTCCTGCCGAGCGCCGGAATCTACGGGACCAACTGCAGCGACGCGAGCATTAACGAACGTCACCTCCTGGTCCCGAAGGGCGTAGGTGTATAGTTGCTCATGTTGACGATGAAATCGCTCAATGACGTCGTCAGCAAATTCCGGAGAGCTGATGTCTGCTCCATCGAGAGAAACATCAATTTCGAAGATTTGCTCACCATAGCGCATTTCAGCGCTGTAAACGGTTCTGATTTCGCTCGTGTACCACTGCGACAGCTTTGCTCGAGCCTCACGATCCAAGTCAGCGAAAAGCGTTGCTATCTCGGCCGCATGCGCGCGAACCTCACCAACCAAGGTCCGGCTCACTTCATAGCGGAGGTCGGAATTCAGCATCCCCCATGCCGATAGAACGGAGGCCATGGTCGGTATCACAACCTTCGGAATCTCGAGTTCCCGCGCGACAGCAACAGCGTGCAATCCAGCAGCACCGCCAAAGCTAAGAAGGGCGAATCTCCGGGGGTCAACACCGCGCCGCAGCGTCATAATCCGGATCCCGTCTGCCATTTTCATGTTGACCAGACGATAGATCCCAGCCGCCGCATCATGCACGCCAACCCCTAGAGTTTCAGCTAGAGCCTGCATGCGCTTTAGTGCTTCAGGATAGTTCAGCTTCTTCTTACCACCCAGAAAATTGTCTGGATCGAGATATCCTAGAATCAGGTTCGCGTCTGTGACTGTAATTTCGCGGCCGCCATTGTCGTAGCATACGGGACCAGGCACAGAGCCGGCACTTGCAGGGCCGACATCAAACTGGCCGGACGGCGTGATCTTAGCAATCGACCCACCCCCCGATGCAATCGACGCTATGTCGAGGCTCTTCAGCGCGATACGCTGTCCGGCCAGATCGCCGTCTGCGGACAGGATCGCGTGGCCCCCAAGAATCAGCGATATATCCGTCGACGTTCCTCCCATGTCGAAGGGAATAAGATCGGGCATAGACAGGAGCTGCGCGCACATTCTGGAACCCGCAATGCCGCCTGCAGGCCCGGAAAGAACGGTTGCAGAGGCGAGGCGCCATGCTTCCTCTACGGGAGCCATGCCTCCATGCGAGAGGATGATGAACAGGCGGCCGAGGAACCCGGCCTCTTGGAGCCGGCACTCCAGATTGGTGAGATAGCGTTTTACCGCAGGCCCAACATAAGCGTTCACCACCGTTGTCGATGTGCGTTCATATTCCTTGATTTGTGGCAGAACGTCACTGGATCGGGAAACGAAGACATCTGGAAGCTCGGAACGAAGGTAGGATTCGACTTCTTCCTCATGCTTTGCATTCCGATAAGAATGCAGGAGGCAGATCGCCACCGAACCGATGTCCCGCCGCTTGAGGTCTGAAACGATCTCAGCCAATCCGTTCAGATCTACCGGCTGAATAACCCTCCCTTCGAAATCAGTCCGCTCAGCCAGACCGTAGCGGAGATCGCGAGGGACCAGAGGTTCAAATGGCGCAAGTCGGAGATTATAACGATCTTCTTTGAAGCCTTCGCGCATTTCCAAGACATCGCGATGCCCTTGCGTGGTGATCAATGCGACCTTGGCGCCCTTCTTTTCCAGAAGCGCATTGGTGGCCACTGTGGTGCCATGGACAAAGCGTTCTGTGTTAGAAAGGAGTCCCGCCAGATCCGTGCCGAGGCGCTCCGCGAGAATATTGAGGCCTTGGATGACACCTAAAGATTGATCTTCCGGCGTTGAAGGAGATTTCGCGATGACTGTATTGCCCGCGTCATCGATCGCGACCAGGTCTGTAAAAGTGCCGCCGACATCCACGCCAAGCTTGAACTTTCTCATTTCAAAATATCCCTCATTCCCAACCTAGTTGACGATCGCGGGCTATCAGCTCGGCAGAACGATCAGAAGCGTGGCCCCAACCTCCACCGCCAGATGAGTGGATCTCTAGTACGTCTCCAGGACTCAGCCCGATTCCGACATCTTTCGTCTTCAGTAAGGTTTCACCGCCGTCGGCCTTCCGCAGTAGGTACCGATGCGGAGCGCCAGGGCTGCCCCCGACGATTCCGGGTGGTGCGTGGACCGTCCCGTCACCAGCTGTGTTTGCAGTCGCAGGGCGGTCGATCAAGAGCTCTAGATCAAGCCGTGTGCCAAGCCCGCCTCGATGCTTTCCCGCTCCACCGGTCCCGGGCTCTAGCTCATGAGAACGGAAATGAAGGGGATACCTGGCTTCGGTCAACTCGATGCTGCCAAATTTGAGGCCGCCAACGGTCGTCCATTCGCCGCCGGAATGCCATCCATCGCCTGCGCTCGAAGCCCCGCCTCCAGGGCGAGCATGAAAAAGATGCCAAATGAAGCTTCGACCCGATCTTGGGTTGTGCCCCTGAATTGCAATCCGGAAGCGTTTGCCCCAGCCAGCGACGACACGATCCGGGCAGGCGTGAGCCATTGCCATCATCACAGCCTGCATGATCTCTGTCGCAGGATGGCTGGTACACATTGAGACGGCGCGACCTTCGTCGGCCCACACAACCGTCCCCTGGCGCGCCTTGACCGATAACGCTCTCAGCGCTCCAGAGTTTTTTGGTGTTTCCGGGTCGAGCAGAAAAAAGAAAGCGACAGCGGCCGCTGCCTGCATGTTTGCGAATGGCGAATTGACAAAACTGACCACCTGCTCGTCTGAATCAGACAGGTCGATTTCGATGCTGTCGCCTGATTTGGTAACCTTAGCGGAAATCCTTATGTCAGTTCGCCCATAGCCATCATCGTCAATGAAGGCTTCTCCAAAGTAGATCCCATCCTGCCATGTGGATACGGTTTTCCGAGCTTGGTCTTCGGACGCGTCGAGGATCTGAGCGATCGCCTCAATTACAGTGGTGCAACCAAGCTCTGAGAAAAGCTTTCGCAAGCGGATTTCACCGAGCCTGACAGCTCCAAGCATTGCGGAAAGATCACCGCGAAAGTCGCGTGAATTCCTGACGTTCAACGCAATCATGTTAAGCAGGTCGTCACGAAGAACGCCTTGATCGTAGAGCTTGATAGGCGGAATGCGCAGACCTTCCTCGTAAATCTCGCGCGCGCGCGGATTATAACCCCCGTAGGTAGCGCCCCCGATATCTGATTGATGCGCTCGAACAACCGTCCAAAACAGTTGTTGTTCGCCATCGAAAACGGGCACAAAAGCCGTGAGGTCAGGTAGGTGGCTGCCGCCGTGGTAGGGATCGTTCAGCAGGAAGACATCACCCGGTTTCACTTCGGCGAACGCCTGCTGCACCGCCAGGGTAGCCCATGGAAGTGCGCCAACGTGCACCGGTATGTGATCGGCCTGAGCGATCAGTCGGTTGTTTGTGTCGCAGATGGCTAGCGAAAAATCGCGACCAGAATTCAAAATCTGGGAATAGGTGGTTCGAAGCATGGCTTCGCCCATTTCATTCACAATTGCAGTGAGGCGATGCTGCACTACAGAACGAGTTATTGGATCGACCGTGATATTCATTTTCGCCTTCCGTATCTTTGATTGCGGCAGAGGGCCCTACGCCTCGCGTGGGGATATGGGCGCGCCCTTCTCGGTTCCAGCCAGACAGGGCGCCGTTCGATGTTCGCGAGCTCATCTGCCACTGGTCAGGCTAATTCGTGTGTGGGCCATCATTAGATTTCCCCAGGGCGCCTCCCGGGCGTCCTCCACCTCCTCAGCACCGCGTCATTGTATTGTTATCCAATATCCTATATTGCTTTCTGCCAGTTCGTCAAGCCCGGATTTTAGGACGGTCCACATGAAAATCGGTGTCGAGGCGCGGTTTGGTTTCTACCGCGGGCGTTTCCACGGCTTTACAGCCGCATTGAATAGCAATATCTAGTAGCGCATTCTTGAAAATTGTGAGGAATTATGCTCGTCAGCAAAGGCAACCGCAGGAATGGAGTGAACTCTCCAGTTTCTGTCGCCAAAGGGAACATCGATGAACGTCTTTATCTCGGTACGATCGAGAAGGGACTGCTGGTCCTCGACACGTTCTGTGCTAATCCTCGTCCCATGACGCTGGCGGAGGTGGCGGAGGCCTCGGGTTTAAACAAAAGCGCAACGCAGCGAGTACTCTATACATTGCGCGCGCTCAAGTACCTCGCGCACAGTGAAACTACTCGCCAGTATTCGCTTTCGGCACGCTCTATGGATATCGGCAATGCGTATCTCCGCAGCAATCCAATTGTGGAAGCAACCTTCCCCTATCTTCTAGAGGCGAACAAAAGATCTCAGGAGACGGTCAACCTAACTGAACTTGACGGTACGGATATCATGTTTATCTCACGCGTTCCTAGCCGGAAGGTCATGAGCTCTTACGTAACGATTGGAACTCGTCTGCCCGCTTTCGCAACGGCTCCGGGGCGCGCGATCATGGCGCACCTCGACGCTGCGGCTGCGGATGAGATTCTGAGTGCATCCAAGCTTCATGCGATCACACCTAATACAGTGACCGATCGCCGACAAATTGCGGAAGAGTTGGAGAGAGTTCGCCAAAAGGGCTACGCTGTTGCCAATGAGGAGGCAATGCTAGGCGACATTTCCACCGCTGCACCGGTGTTTGGCTACGACAATCATGTAGTAGCTGCTGTTAATATCGCCGCCTCGACCGCCAACTGGACAATCGAGCGGGTCGAAGCCGAACTAAGCCCAATTACGGTTGAGATCGCACGCCAAATGTCAAAGGTCGTTTCTCAATATAGGCGAATGTAAGCCACCCTCTTCAATCGTCTGCAGTGTCTGTGAATAGAGGGTGCCGATCTTAGTGCGAGTCGTCGAGCCACTCAGTCCTGCCTAAACCGCCCGACAGCCTTGGTTATTTCTGGTCGATGGATCGAAGACTTGGCGGCGCCAACTACCTCGAAACCGATTGAATGCTTGAAAATATCGGCTTCGAGGTCCAGACACTCGCGGTTGCGGGGAAGCTGCGCTCCCAACGGGCGCCGGTACGGCTGGCACATCTTCATAGCGCTGGACTATGCCCGTAAGCAGAGATTTCCGAACGACCGGCTTTACTTCGGCCAGGTTTGGCTAAGTATCCGACCTTGAGGATGCCGACCGGCACTGAAGTCAAGGTAAAGGTTTCGGATATCAACAAGCGCACCCTGGCGTGCAAAAATAAACCATCGATTTGCATTCGCTTACCAAGTGTTATCGACGCCGAAACATGCGAATCCGTGACCGAGTTTCAACACCGTCGTAAGCTATGCACCTGTGCCAGGGGCTCGCTGACCCTCGAAAACGTGAGGCTCCTCAACGATGTACCATGCATTGAAAATGCCGCTCTCGTCGCCGAGGCGGCAAGCCATGATTATTCACCTAAAAGAAGTTCAGCCGCCTTCTGCTTGGCTCCAAGTCCGCACACTCGGTAGGTGACCTCGTGATCGTGGCCAGCTGCTACCCGACGGCCCAAAATTTGAGCCGTGCGCCTGCACCGCTGGTCGTAGCCTACCGCGTCCAACGCATACTCTAAACATAACCGCTGGTAGAACGAACGTACCGCCCGCAGCTGGGGGGGCACTCTCGGCTAGCGCCGACGAGCGCTCCAAACTCTCTCATCAGGCAGCTGGACTTCGACGTGCTGCATGCGAACTTGAGAAAAGTGCCTTGACGCCGCTGACTTTTTAGGCGCATTATCCGATATGTAATATTGCAATACAATACGAGGAGAGGTCGATGGCGGATCGCTACATTCTAGTCGAAAAGCGCGACAACGTCGCTGTAGTCACCCTGAACAGGCCAGAGATCCTGAACGCTTGGCACGCGCCGATGCGGGCCCAACTGATTGATGCCTTCCTGGAACTTGAGACGGATAAGATCGTTCGCGCGATTGTTCTCACGGGGGCAGGGGACCGGGCATTTTGCGCTGGCCAAGACCTGAATGAAGCTAAGACTTTTGACGGAGACACTGGCTCGGCGTGGATCGCAGAGTGGGAACGTTTGTACGACGCCATCCGGTCGCTCTCCAAACCTCTCATTGCAGCCTTGAACGGAGTTGCCGCCGGCTCTGCGTTTCAAGTGGCACTCCTTTGCGACTTTCGGATCGGCCACGCAGGCGTGCGCATGGGCCAGCCCGAAATCAATTCAGGCATCGCGAGTGTGACGGGTCCATGGATCATGCGCGAAATCATCGGGCTTGCCCGCACGACAGACCTGACGCTTAGCGGCCGGTTGATGAATGCAGAGGAATGTCATGCCATCGGGATCATCAACCAGATTGTTCCAGCCGAAACGGTGCTTGAGGCCGCCCTGTCGCTTGCGCGTGAGCTGGGTTCGAAGCCGCCCGTAGCGATGCGGCTGGATAAGCAGTGGCTACGAGAGATGACTGAAGTCGGATTCCGAGAGTGTCTTCATGCCGCTGTGCGGATCCATCGAGAAGCTTACGCGTCAGGTGAGACGGCACAGATGATGGAAAAATTTCTGGCCGAGCGTGCATCCCGGAAGGCGTGATCTTGTTATGATAGATATTCTCAAGGGCTTCGTTGCAGAATTCAATGCAAAGGCCGACCAACACCCGAACAAAGTCTTTGCCCACTTCAACAGTGAAGAAATAACGTTTGCTACGCTGAAGGCGCAGGCTGGTACCTTCGCGGCCAATCTGCAGCTTAGGGGCTTGAAGCCAGGCGACCGCGTCGCGGTGATGATGCGCAACTCGCGATTTTCGCTTCCCGTGCTTTTCGGAATTGCACGCGCGGGTGCCGTCTGGGTGCCTATAAACGCTCAACAAAAGGGCGAGGGACTACGTTACATCCTCGACCACAGCAGGCCAAAATTCGTCGTTTGCGATTTCGAGTATCTTGCGACAATTGAGAATTGCGGGGCAGGGACCCCTACCGACGCCTTGATCACGATTGGTGGACCACGTGATCCGGGATCATTTGAGGCTGTGCTCGAGAAGGACGCGGCATTCGTTGATAGGCCTCTCAAGACCGATGACCTTTTCGCGATTATGTACACGTCCGGAACCACGGGGCGGCCGAAGGGCGTTCTGGTCACGCATGGAATGTTGCGCCTTGCTGGGGAAGCCGTGCGGACACTCACTGCCATGCAGCCGGGTGATGTCTTCTTTGTATGGGAGCCATTCTTCCATATCGGCGGCGCGCAACTCATTGTTTTGCCCATCATTGAAGACATCACACTCGCCATGGTCGATCGCTTCAGCGCGAGCCGTTTCTGGGATCAGGTACGGAGTTCTGCAGCGACCCATATTCATTATCTCGGCGGCATCTTGCAGATACTCCTAAAGCAGCCCGAGAATGCCCTCGATCGCCAGCACGCTGTTCGCATTGCTTGGGGTGGCGGGTGTCCGAAAGATGTTTGGACCAAGTTCAGCGACCGCTTCGGCGTTGAGATTCGCGAGTGCTACGGCATGACCGAGGCCTCCAGCATTACGACCTGCAACACCGACGGAGTTGTGGGTTCGGTCGGCAAGCCGATGCCTTGGTATGCGGTAAAGGTTATCGACGAAAATGGACATCCATGTGGTCCAGGTGAAAGGGGCGAAATCGTCGTTCGATCGTTGCTGCATGGCGCGCTTTTCAAAGGCTATCTCGATAATCCCGAAGCGACCAGCAAGGCGCTGGTGGACAGTGCCCTCCGCACCGGTGACGCTGGCACCTTGGACGCAAAAGGCAACCTTTGGTTCCACGGACGCCTGACCGACAGCGTTCGATGTAAAGGCGAAAACGTCTCTGCTTGGGAAGTTGAACATGTGGCGGCCGCACATCCTTCTGTTGAGGATTGTGCGATGATTGGCGTCGAAGCCGATGTGGGAGAGCAGGACATCAAGCTGTTCGTGAAGGCGAAGAACGGAAAAACGATCGAGCCGGAGGACTTGTCTCGTTGGCTCGCCGAACGCCTCGCGTCCTATCAGAACCCTCGCTACATCAAGGTGGTGGGCGAATTTGAGCGCACGCCCAGTCAGAGAATAATGAAGCATCTGCTTCCAAAGGACTTGCACGACTGCTGGGATCGTCTGGCAACGGGGCAATCGGTAGGACAGCCACGCCAACCCGACGTAGTGGCGACCAAGCAATAAAGTCGATGCTCGGGATGAAGCCTTGGAGGATAAGATGAATGGGTACCTGTCATCGAACCAATTGGATCGATCACTAATTCTCGTCGGCTGCGGCAACATGGGTTATGCGTTACTACGAGGATGGGTTGAATCGTCTTCGATCGATCCGAGCCAGGTCCATGTTGTCGAACCGGTCTCGAGTTTGCGGGAGAGGGCAGCGTCTCTCGGTGTGATCACCCACGACACGTGTGACACGCTCCCCGCGGATGCAGATCTGATAGTGATCGCATTGAAGCCTCAGATCGTGGACCGAGAGCTGCCCACTTACAGACGCTTTTCACAAAGTGCCGCCTTCGTGAGCATTGCAGCAGGCGTTACCTGTGAACGCTTGACGCGACTGGTCAATTCCACACGAGTAGCGCGCGCCATGCCGAACACTCCAACGGCGATTGGCAAGGGCTCAACGATTATTTTCTGCGACAGTGCCGAGAGGATGTTTCCCATGGAATGGGTCGTATCGTTGTTCAAGGCAGGTGGCGCTGTCCACCAGGTCGCACAGGAAGAGCTCATTGATGCAGCGACGGCGATAAGCGGATCAGGGCCGGCATACGTCTTCTACCTGATCGAATGCCTTGCAGATGCAGCGCTCAAACTCGGCCTCCCAGACACCATGGCGAGCGACTTGGCAAGAGAGACGGTTCATGGGAGCGCGGCGCTCGCCTTGGCATCGAACGACGCGCCATCGGAGCTCCGGCGCCAGGTTACCAGCCCAAACGGAACAACGGAAGCCGGCCTGCGTGTGCTTACTGACGATGATGGCCTCTCATTGCTGATTTCGCGTACGACAAGAGCGGCTTTCGAGAGATCATTGGAACTCGCTTCATCAACGCTAGCTTCTTGAAGGAGTTGTGGGGAACGGACGCTATGACCAAAGAAATCTTATACCTGAACGCTTCCGACATTGACCGAGTGAACATGTCGCCGTCCGATATGCGGACGGTGCTGGGTGACGCGTTCAGGGCGTACGGGAGAAGCAGCCTGCGTATACCATCCAAGCAGACCGTCAGAGCTTCGTCCGACCGCTATTTTCAAACTATGGCTGCTGTTTGCGCTGAACCGCCATTTGCCGCCGTGAAATGGGTCAGTGTAGTAGGTGAGAATAATCAGCGAGGGCTTCCTAGCGTCAACGGTTTGCTCATCCTCGGCGACTTCGAGACCGGCCTTCCTTTGGCCGTTATCGATGCCAACCGCCTGACAGTGATAAGAACCGCAGCCATGTCAGCGCTTGCATCCGAGTATCTCGCAACGCCGAAGAGTAATTCGCTTGGATTTGTCGGATGTGGAGCTCAGGCATACGGGCATCTGGCCGCATTGAAAGACGTGCTCCCCTCCGTTACAAACGTTGTATGCTTCGATCGTAGCAATGAGTCTGCGGAGAAATTTGCCTCGCATGCCAATAGCCAAGGTTTGTTGGGCCGAGCGACCGATAAAGTCGATGATGTTCTGGGAGCCGACATCATCGTATCGACAGTGCCAAGTGTTGAAGGAATGCAGCCATTCTTGGACGCGAGAAAGCTGAAACCCGGCAGCTTAGCCATCGCCATCGACATGGGCCGGTCCTGGCTGCGTGAAAGCCTGAGCGCGTTCGACTGTTTCGTTGTCGATGACAAGGAGCAAGCCGAAGATCCCGACAACCGCTCGAAGCTAGCATATGGGGGGCCGTTCGACGCGGATTTGGCCAGCCTGACGAACGGCGTTGGAGATGGGCGCAAAGGCGCGTCGGACCGTGTTCTGTTCATCTATCCCGGTTTCGCCTTGGCCGACCTCGCTGTTGCAAGTGAACTTTACGCCCGAGCCGTCCAAATGAATATTGGTACTAAGATGATGCGCTGAAGAACAGCCGGTGCACCGAGCAGCGACGATCGCCGTGGCGTAACGGCCAGGCAGAAGGGCAGATCAACCGTCTGAAGACGATCAAGCGCGCTATTGTCGGGATAGCAGGCCTTGAACTCCTACTCCACGGCGCTCCACTCAACCAGTCTCGCCACGCAAATTAAGGAAGACGCTGGTTAAGTGCAAAGCGACAGCTGCTTTGGATTCCGTCTACGCCAAACCAGGTTTTTCGTGGCGCCTGCGCCGGCTTCGGCGTGCGCTCTCGGCCGCTGCTATGGATTACCCCACTGAGGAGGACAATTGCTTCGGGCTAAGACGAAGTCCGGCGGCGCGGCGATGGCCCTCGAGCTTTTCGGTCGCGCTCTGGCGAACAGCTGCGGGAGCAACAGCGGCGACACCGCGTTCATCCAGCCATTGATGGGTGGCGATCTTCACATAGGAACCGACCACAGGCCACCCGTGTAGCGCCCGGCACCCATCGTCGGCAGGGTATGGTTCTTGCCACAGCAGTCGGACTAGACGACGCTGGCAGATGCTGGACTTGCAACAGTTCCGCGCTTTTGGCATCGACCCCGCTGCCAAGACCGTAGTCGCGCTTCCGAAGGCGTGACGCTAGCATCGTGGAACCGAAAGCTGATCACAAATGCAGAAATCACCACTGTCTAGTATTCTCACCGTCGGAATGTATCGCACCGTTGTTCGCTCTGTCTTTTCGGTGCGATCTTGCCGCGCGCCCAACCAAAAATCGGATCCAAATTGCGAGAGCTCCGTCGACGGCGCGATCTCGGAGTGAGGGTAGCAGTTGGCTCTGGCATGTCGCATTCGACAATCTCTTTGATTGAAATGACAAAATGAGCCCTTCATCGACACCCTCGGTGCGATACTTGACGCCCCGGACACGACCTTGCCCGGCTTCTCTTCGACCTGCAATCCGGCCTCCCGTACACACCTCTCGCCGCCCTTGATCTGGTTGAGATCGGCAAAGTCGGATCAATTTCCTATCGTGTTATCTGGTTGGATCACCGCAATCGGCAGTTGCTGATGCTACATGAAACGTAGGCAATCGATGCGCACGCAGCGCAGGATGTACAGGATGCGCAGGAAGCCGGCATGATCATCAAGGGCGCTGTGGCAATCACGGTGGGAGGGCTGCAGAAGGTGCTCAAAGAAGGCGACGGGTACTATCTCGGACAGTCGCCCGCCGCATCACTTTCGCAACGTCCAAGAAGGAAATAGCGAAATGTTGAGTGCGATAACCCCTCCCACCTACTGATGATCAGTGCACTGGTGAGGATCATCACCAGACGCGGCACCCGATGCGACTCCGGCTTGACGTTTCGTGTACCAGATAGACAATATGGCATATTGTTATGCGATACCGCATTCATCGGTCGAGGTGTTGCAGGCATGTCCGGAGAATAGCTCGATTCTTCGCGACCCCAGAAAGGAAGTCAGAGCTCCACAAAAAGGGGAATAACCAATGATCACCACAGCAGCCAAGGCTCTCGCAGCTTGTACTGCAATTCTTATATCGGGATTGCCGATTGCGACCCAGGCGGAGGAGATTCCCGAAAATCTCAAGGGGTCCGGTGAAGTTGTCGTCGCAACCGCAGGCGGCGCTTTCGAGGAGGCCCAGAGGAAAGCTTGGTTCGATCCCTTCACCCGCGACACAGGCATTAAAGTCGTGACCATACCATCGAGCCCAAAACTGCTTGCTTCGGCAAAGCTCGGTCAGCCGGAAGCCGACATCAGCAATATCAACGGCGGTGAAGTTCCAAGTTGGATCGACAACAACGCTCTTGAGAAGATCGATTACAAATATTTCTCAAAGGATACTCTGGCCGGCTTGCCCGATTTCATGAAGGAAGAATACGGTCTCGGTTCCTTCTTCTACTCGGTCGTCGTTGCATACAGTACCAAAAGCGCAGGACAGCATCCCAAGAACTGGGTCGACTTCTACGATGTGAAGTCTTTCCCCGGCAAACGCTCCCTTCCAAACTGTGACCTCATGCTTTACGGCGGGTTGCTTGAAGGCGCGCTCGTTGGTGATGGTGTCGCGCCCGATAAGCTCTATCCGCTCGATCTGGACAGGGCATTCGCCAAGCTTACAGCGATTAAGCCTAACGTGGGGCGCTGGTGGGCGTCAGGTGCCGATGCCCCTCAGAGTCTCATTGGCGGCGAAGTCGACATGGCGGCAGCGTGGAACGGCCGGATCATCACCGCCAAGAAGCAAGGCGCACCGTTGGAACTGTCTTGGGACCAGTCATTGCTCCAGTACGATGACTGGATCGTCCTGAAAAACGCGCCCAACAAAGACAACGCGTTTAAGCTGCTGGCATATATGTCACGGGCGGAAGCGCAGGCAGCATTCGCGGAAGCCATCCCCTATGGTCCAGTCAATAAGGATGCATTCAAGCTTCTTCCGAAGGATTTGGTTGCAGTCTTGCCTGGCGCACCAGACATCATGAAAAAGCAGATGGTGCCGTAGCGGGTCGTGTTGGAATTCGGCGGAGCAGCCTCCGGTAGGTTAAGATTATCGGCTCATGCGGCGAGGTCAATCTGCTGATCGCGTGGCTTCGTAGGAAGCGTCTGCCAGCCGTCGATCTTTCGCATCGAGATTTGACCGGACGCCATCAACGCCCAGAACAACATTGCCGCGGTTTCGGCCGAAGGCAGAACGGTCTGGGTCTTGATGCGCCGCTTGAACTCCTCATGCAGACGCTCAATCGCGTTTGTTGTTCTGGCGCTTTTCCATTGGCTCGGCGGCAGCCGGGTGAAGGCGAAGAGACGCTCGCCGGCCTCCTCCAGGCTATCGGCCACCGCCCGGCACTTGAGCCGCCATTTGCGCAGGAACGCCTTGCGGCGGCTCTCGATCTCCTCCGGCGTGGCCGCGTAGATCATGTCGGTGTAATCGGCGCTGATCTCCTCATGCAGCCGCTCGGGAGCATGGGCAAGCAGATTCCTGTGCTTGTGAACCGTGCATCTCTGCACCGGCACCCCGTCCCACAGCGCGGCGATCGCCCTGTCCAAGCCAGGTGCGCCATCGACCATGAGAAACTCAGGTCGGCGCAGGCCGCGCCCGACGAGATCGTCGAGAATGGCCCGCCAGGCCTCCGTCGTCTCGCCACCCATATTCTTGACCGCGAGCAGGATCTTCTGGCCGTCCGCGCGCACACCGATGACCACGAGCAGCGAGATCGAGGTCGCTTTGCGGTCGAGCCTGACACGAACCACCGTCCCGTCGAGGATCAGGCGCACGATCGGCTCGTCGGCCAGAGAGCGGGCATTCCAGGCGTCCCAGTCCGTCTTCACCTTGCGCCAGGTGCGGCTGACGACGTCCTTGCCGATCGCGCCGCCGAACAGCGCGGCGAGCGCACGCCGCACGCGCCTGGTGTTCGTGCCCGCCAGGTAGCTCGACGCGATCAGCGCGTCGGCGGCCATCGTGCGCCGCTGATAGGCGCGCAAGGCCTTGCTCTTCCATTCCACCGTCTTGTCCTCGCCGGCATCGAGGCGCGCCCGCGGAACCGTGAGCTCGGTGGTGCCGAAGGTCCCCGTCAGCGTGCGCGTCCGGCTGCCGTGGCGGTGGCCGGCGACACCGGTGGTCTCATCACTGCGCGCCGCCGGCTGCCGGCCATAACGGGGACGGGCAAGCACCGCGTCCAGCTCGGTCTCGAGCATCGTCTCGATGAAGCCGCGCACCCGCTCGCGCAGGCCAGCTTCAATCGGATCAAACCAGTTGTCGAAAAGATAGCTCGTCGCCTCATCCCCAGGATGAACGGCTTCCGCATTCATGGTAGTCCTTGTCATGGCGTAGTCTCCTGTCCGGCGCTCTAACGCCGGATGATTCGAGGTTTGACACCCCGGAGACTACGCCAACTCACAATTCCAACCACTCCTGCGACGGCACCAAGCAGATCGTTCAGGACTACAAATGGTGGGTAGCGCGAGGATCGGATGGTCGCACCAACTATGACGTGGCAATGGAACGCTGCATTGCGTTGCTGACGCAATAACCGGTGCGCTGCTGCGGGCGCTGGGCGCCCGCAGCAGCGCCACAAGGAAAGAGGTATTCTGCTTGATGGCTATTAGAAGTGGTCCGTTTGGGGCCATATTTTTTGCCCTCGCGATCGGTGACCGTTCTCCGAATGAGGGCGACATCCGTGTGGCCTTGGTCCGTGCGTGGAACCTCCCACGCTCTTTTTGGAGCCATAGGCCCAAGGTGAAGCGAATTACGACAAACCGAGACAATGGAGAGGTCTATGAGAATTGCGCTCGGGGGTATCCTGCACGAGACCAACACGTTTCGAAATGAGGATGCACAGCTTTCTGATTTTCACATCGTCCGCGGCCAGGCGCTTGTTGCAACGCATCAAGGCGTGCGCTCCTACATTGGAGGAATGCTGGACGCAGCCAAGACGGTAGGGGCGACCGTACTTCCAACGATGTTTGCTTCTGCCGAAGCTGGCGGCATCATATCGGAATGCGCGTACTCGAGCATGGTTGACGATCTGCTCGCCGAAATAAGAGAGGTCCTGCCACTTGACGCGGTTGGCCTGGCGCTTCACGGCGCAGGTATCGCACACGGCATTGGTAACATTGAAGTCGACATCTGTCGAAGGGTCCGGGACCTCGTCGGATCAGACGTCAAGATCGTGATTACCCTCGATCTTCATGGAAATCTTGATACGAAGCTCTCTGATGTTGTTGATGCAGCTTTCGGCACCAATTGTCATCCCCATACAGATATGTTCGAGAGAGGCCAGGACGCAATAACCATACTCCCTCAGATTTCGTCGGGTAGTATTAGTCCAGTGATTTATATTGAAAAAATTCCGCTCCTGTTGGTCACGGCGACAACCATGTATGGACCCATGGCGGCTGTAAACCAACTTTGCCGATCAATTGAGGAAGACCCGGATATCATTGCCTGCACCTTCTTTCACGGCTTTGTTTGGACAGATACACCTGACACCGGGCCCTCGGTCCTGGTGATCGCGAATGGTGATGCTCGCAAGGCCAAAGATGCAGCGCGGCGCATCGCTCACTTTGTCTGGAACAACCGGGACCAGTTTCGACCAAACGCCCTCTCCCCGGAGAAGGCAATCGAGTCTGCGCTCCGTTCGGAAGAGTGGCCGGTCGCGGTGCTTGACGGAGGCGACGACCCGGGCGGTGGCTGCCCTGGCGACGGAACATATCTGCTACGCGCGATGCTCAAGGCGAACCTGAGCGACGCCTGCTTTGCGGCAATGTTCGACCCATCCATCGTGGCACAAGCTCATTCAGCCGGTGTTGGCGCAACGATCGCGGTTGCGCTGGGAGGCAAGACCGACCCACGACATGGCGAGCCTATCGCCGCGACGGCCTACATCAAGGCCCTGACTGATGGCCGGTTTTTGTGTCAGTCGCCGATGGGCGAGGGAAGCCAAGTGTCGGTCGGCCGAACTGCCAGGTTGCACATCGGCGGCATTGACGTGGTCGTTGTTTCCGAACGGCACCAACCAATCGACACCGAAATCTTCCTGATTCATGGTATCGACGTCACGCGCTACAGGATCATTGCCTTGAAATGCACGAACCACTGGCGAGCGGGTTTTGCGAAAGTCGTCAAGCGAGACTACCTCGCCGACAGCCCTGGGATTATGAGTAGAGATCTTGCCAATCATTCCTACAAGCATGTCGCAAGGCCTATCTGGCCTTTAGACCAAGAGGTGGTGTACTAGCGATAACAGGGTTTTATATGCCACCGGAAAAAAGGACCGGAGGGACTGGTGTGTGGATAATCAGCGCTGGCGTCTTACCGATCGCTCCAGCCGGCGCGCACTCTCACAGCCATGGTGGCGGAGCATGTTGAATTGGCCTTGTTTGAGCAGACACTCGGCAACATCGAGGGCCTCAATCGACCATTCGGGGATCGTGTGGCAGACGCCGCGGAGAAAGCCGCAGGGTCGGTTCTGTTCGATATTCGTGTCGAAGGCGATATCTGCGTTCAGCGGATGGCTGCGATTGGATATGGCGTAGCCGGCACAGCGATAATCGTGATGGAGAAAAGCGGACACCTTAGATGCGCTTCGATAGGCGGGGACACCGACGGCAGCATGCGCAGCCGTGGCGCGCTCAGAAGCCTCCCTTGGCGAGTTCGGCGGCCTTGGCTTGCAAGGCTGCGTCAATGTCGCCTTCCGTGGCCTCGCCGCCTTGGCTAAATGACTTGTCGAGCATTGCAAGTGCCTGGCTGTCGCGGTCGATCAGATCAGGGAAATGACGGCTTCGATCTCGACCTTTGCGCCTTTCGGAAGGGCCTTTACGTCGTAGCATGCGCGAGCGGGGTAGGGGGTGAGAAGAAGCTCGCGTAAACGCGATTGACCTCGGCGAAGTCACCAAGGTCGGAGAGCAATACGGTCGTCTTGACCGTCTTCGACAATTCAGTGCCGGCGGCCTTGGCGATTGCCTCAAGGTTCCTCAGGCACTGCTCGGCCTGTTCCACGGCGTTTGCTGAATTGAACTCGCTTGTGGCCGCATCGGCCATGGAAACTTTCAGGCGGGACCAGATCACTCCGCGGCGAGTTGCTTTGGGCTGAGACGAAGTGCGGCGGCGCGGCGATGGCCCTCGAGCTTTTCGGTCGCGCTCTGGCGAACCGCTGCCGGAGCAACGGCGGCGACGCCACGTTCGTCCAGCCATTGGTGGGTAGCGATCTTCACGTAGGAACCGACCCAGAGGCCACCTGTGTAGCGGCCTGCCCCCATCGTCGGGAGGGTATGGTTCGTGCCACAGCACTTGTCGGAATAGACGACACTGGCAAGTTCCCCGATGAAAATCGAGCCGTAGTTGCGCAGCTTCTTCGCGGTTGCCTGCGGATCACGGGTGTGGACCTGCAAGTGCTCAGTTGCGATGTGATCGGAGTAGGCAATCATCGCCTCTTCGTCCTCGACAACGGTGATCTCGCCGTAGTCCTTCCACGCGACCCCTGCCACCGGTGCCGTCGGCAGGTTTTCCAACTGATTCTCGACTTCGCTTAGAATGTCTTCAGCGAGTTTGCGGTTGGTGGTGACCACACCAACACGGGTGCGAACGTCGTGTTCGGCCTGGGCGAGCAGGTCCATCGCGATCATTGATGCATTGGCCGTTTCGTCAGCAACGACGAATATTTCGCTGGGGCCGGCAAGCTGGTCGATGCCGACCTGGCCGAACACCTGACGCTTTGCTTCGTTAACGAAGGCATTGCCGGGCCCAACGATCTTGTCGACAGCTGGGATCGTCTCGGTGCCATATGCCATGGCGGCGATTGCTTGCGCGCCGCCGACGCGGAAGATGCGATCTGCGCCCGCGAGATGGCAGCCAGCGATCATTGCCGGGTGAGCGTTTGGTGGAAGGCAGGCGATAACCTGGTCGCAGCCAGCGACCCTTGCCGGTACGATGGTCATCACCGGAGCGGAGAGAAGCGGGTAGCGACCGCCCGGTACGTAGCAGCCAATCGTTTCAATCGGGATCACACGATGACCGAGGTGGAGACCGGGAAGGCTCTCTATTTCGAGGGGCAGAATCGTGCCAAGTTGTGCCTCGGCGAAGCGACGGACATTGGCAATAGCGAACTCGGTGTCCTCGCGGGTCTGCGGATCAAGATCGGCAACAGCCTTCAGCTTCTCTTCCTCGGTGACCTCGAAGTTTGCGACATGAGCCTTGTCGAAGGCGAGGGAATATTCGCGAACCGCCGCGTCACCTCGCACGCGGACATTTGCGATGATCTCCTTTACGGTTGTTTCGACCTGAGCTGTGTCGGAGACGGCGTCTCTGATTGGTTGCTTGAGCTGGACAAATTTTCCTTTCAACGCATCAAGACGCGGCGTCATCAAAAACTCCTGTGTGGGATGATCGCCGTCAGCATCATGCAAGGTGAGCAGTCCGGCAATTGCCCCAAACCGCTTGTTCATTATAATCACCAGGTGCGCAGCAGTTTGGTCGGCCTTGGTATCCTGTTCGTTGCGAGGATGTCATTCTTCAAGGATCAGAGCGCACCGGGGCTGTAGAATGCCAAAGATTGGACCTAAACTTCGTGAATTGCGCCGCAGGAGAAACCTGGGGGTCCGGGAGTTGGCCGCGCGTTCGGGAATATCTCATTCCGCAATTTCGCTCATTGAGCGCGATAAAATGAGCCCTTCCGTGGACACGCTCGGAGCGGTCTTGGACGCCTTGGGCACCACGCTTCCTGGCTTCTTCTCAGACCTTCAATCAAGTCTTCCATATTCGCCATTCTACGCCGCCGCAAATCTCGTCGAAATTGGAAAGGTTGATACAATCTCGTATCGTGTCGTAGGCCTCGATCACCCCAATCGGCAGCTGCTGATGTTGCATGAACGATATGCGCCGGGCGCGGACACCGGCGAGGAGTTTACGCATGCCGCACAGGAGGCCGGTATGGTGCTTTCCGGCATGGTTGAGATCACGGTCGGAATTGAGAAGAAAGTTCTAAAGCCTGGTGATGGCTACTATTTCGATAGCCGTCTGCCACATCGGTTCCGGAACGTCTATGGCGGACAAAGCGAGATTGTGAGCGCGATTACACCGCCGACTTATTGACGCCCTGCGAAACCGATACTGGTGAGTATAATGACCAGACCGGTTAGCCCCCATTCCCAAAGTTTGGAAACCTGCTTTTCTGGTGGTTGGCCGACATCAAGAAGGGGAGCGTCCAGTGACCGCTGGCCAGGTTTGTTCTGACTTCAGGGTTGGTCCAAGCGGGTGGGGCCACACTCTGCTGTTCAACAAGAATCTGAACGCGTACCGACTTGGCCGCATGGTCCGCAGAATTTATGAGATCGAAACCTATCGTTCGATGGCGCTGCTCGGCTTGCCGCTCGCGCGGCATCTCGCGCCACGGCTGGGTGAATTCGAGACGAGCCTTGGCGAATTGGCGGCTCGCAACCAATCGACACCGGCAGACCAGCACAAGAGACTTCTCAAAGAAATTTCGGAACTCTCCGCCGCCATTATCTCTTTTTCTGCTCAAACCCGCAGTCGCTTTGGCGCGACCGCGGCCTACGCAAAGATTGTCGAGGAGCGCATTGGCGAGTTGCGCGAAGCGCATGTGCCAGGCTTCCAGAGATTTGGCGTATTTGTCACCAGGCGCTTCAAACCGGCGGTCCGCACCTGCGAGGCGGCATCCCTTCGGCTGGAGCAACTGTCCCACGCCACCATGCACCTCCTGAACCTGCTCCAGACCCGCATTCAGGTCGAGATCGAGTTCCAGAATGCGATGCAAATACAGGCGATGGCGGAACGGGCAGCGACCCAAGTGAAGATCCAACGCGCGGTCGAAGGATTCTCGATCATCGCGATCAGCTATTACCTCATTGGCCTCATCAAGACGGCATTGGAGGCAACTCAACATGTCGGATGGAACATCAGCCCGCTGCTGATGCTCATCTCAATCCCCCTGGTTGTGGCCTCGGTGACGATCGCCGTACTTCGGACCAAACATGCGCTTTCGACTCGTGACTAGAACACTGTCCTCGATGTCAATGCGATCATAACCGTCGCGGCCTGAAAGCTTTAGCGTAGAATCGGATAGACGTGCCGGACCATGTCGTGGCAGCCTGGTTCTGGAGAGTTTCCTTCTTTGCCGGCCCAGAGCACCGGTTTGACGCCGGCTCGCGTGCCATCGAAACGCAAGCCGAAGCGCGCTTGGGTCAGCGACGCATCCGTCGCAGCCGAAATGAAGCGGGCTTGCTGCCCCGTCGAAAGCTCTGCGAAGCACCCCTCCAGCTCGAAGTAGCTGGTCGCGCTTTGAAAGCGAACGTCCGTCGACTCGCAATATATTTCCCGTCGTCCACCGAGAGGGCTCGTAAGCAGGCGAACTGCGTCGATCGCGTTGCTTTTGCCGCCGTTGTTTTCACCCACGAAGACCGTCAAGTCTTTTTGGAGTTCGATCTCTCCTTCGTCGAAAGAGCGAAAGCTGTTGAGCTCTATATTCCTGAGATACATTGAACCCCTCGCAGAATCAGGAAGCATAGAGCAACGGCAGGGATTTCTCGATAGAGGCAGATCCCGAGTGCCCACATTGCACAGGGGTTTGAAGGAGGAGCGATGTTCACGGAATTAGAGAACGCATTTGAAGCGATCGCAGAGGCGATGAAACATGCCGCTGGGGACTGTTCGGCTTCAACCGCCTCTGCGGAAGCAGAGCCTCATGGGTTGCTTGAGCAGGGAGATGGAAAGCCTTCCCAATTACATGTCTGGGAGAGGAGTGAGGGAGGAAACACTCTGCGGTTTCAGTGGCGTTGGTACGACCAGTCGAAGGCTTTCTCGATCCAACCTGACATGAATATCCTCTCCTTGGAGCTTCGAGAGGCTGACGGGCTTCTTCGAAGTACTGAGGAGCGATATGAAGACTGAGAATTTGGTTTATGTTCAACACGAGAGGGCTGTGAACGAACATGAACGGGCTGAGTTTGAACTACGTCTGGGGGCAGGAGGTCATACCGGTCGTGCTGCGGCGAACGGGTAAAGGTCAGCTTTTACGTGTTCGTCTTCCGTATGTGGAGACAAACCGCCAGTGGCTTCAAAATGGAAGGCGAACGTCGCCGGCTTGGATCGCGGGCAAGAAATATTGGGAATTGCCGAAGTCCTGGTTCAACGACTTCGTTGATCGGGCGCTACTGCGCTTCAGCAAGGTCTACATCATCCAGCCCTACCGCGAGCAGGAGATCTGCGCGCGGGCGTGCCAGGAAGCACAGGGTCACGAATGCCAGTGTTCTTGCATGGGCGCCAACCATGGCGTCGGCAATGACGGAAGCTGGTTCGAGGTTTCCGACACCTTCTCGACCCGCTGGGGCGAGCGCGAGCTCGCGTGTCGTCTACTCACGGCCCGATAGAGACGAGTGCCCGATCAGACGCTTACGCGTCATCGGACACCGGATGAATTTCTCGACTGTGCCGTCGAGAAACACTCGCTCGATGTGATGCCCGGCGCCTTCGACAAGACTGCGTGCCACCATCGGCAGCTCCCGGATCGAGCGCTGAACGTCATCCATCGCGATCGGCGCGTCGCTTTCCGGCACATCGATCCTTGTGACGTTGTTCTTGCCGACCAGCAGATAGGCTTGTCCCAGGGCATTGCGGGATTGCGCGCGGGCGGCCGCATTGAAAGAGCGCATGAACGCCCAATCCTTGATGCCGCCGGTGCGCGCCCGCTCATCGACAGTGAAAGTGGACTCACCCGTTCCCAGGCTCAGGATACGCACGTCCTCGCGCGCGATGTCGAAGCAGGCGAGGGCGTCGATCAGCGCGTTCATGACCGGATTGTTGGCCCAAATGCCGCCATCGATCATGACGTAGCCGTCGTCCTCGACACCGGGGTAATAGGACGGGGCCGCCGTCGTGTGGAGCGCCACATGCGCAAACTTCTTATGGCGGTCCTTCTGGTAGTCCGGGTGGTGCGGCGTCTTGTAGAGGAACGGCTCTCCGTGGCGCCCTTCGAAGCTCGGGATGACCAGCCGGGTGACGGCATCGTCCAGCACCTTGTCGCCAAAAATCCGCAGCAGCTCCTCCTTGAGGGCTGCCTGGTCGTGCTTTGGCTTGAACAGCCAGCGCAACGCCCTCGACATCTTGCGGAGCCCCGCCGCCGGCGGAAAGATGCGCTCGCCGCGCTCGAGATAGATGTTCAAGGCCTGTCCGGCCGTCATCCCGTGGGCAAGGGCGAGCGCGATGATGCCGCCCGTTGAGGTGCCGGCAATCATGTCGAAGTGATTGGCGATGGAAGCGCCGCCCAGGAAGCGGCTTTCGAGTTCGGCCAGGACCGCCGCAGGAAACACGCCGCGAATTCCGCCACCGTCGATCGACAGGATGCGCAACGGGCGGCCCTGCGGCCATGACTGCTTTAGTCGAGCATGTTGGATCGTGCCGTCAGACCGGCGCGGCGGAATATAGTTCATTGGCTAGCCTCCGTTACCTCGGCGAATTCTGATCCGGCGTGCCGCCCGCCGCCGGTCCAGCGCCCGGTCATCAACCAAAGTTCGTAGCAGGCGAGCCAGTCGAGCGCCCAAGGGATGGTCGTGTTGGCGATAGTCATCGTCGATGACCATTCCCTCTCGCGAGGATCGAACAGGCAAAGAGTCGGATCCTCGGCAGGCGGATAGACATGGGGCAGTTGCCCCTCGGAATTGCCGGGCAACCGAACCAGCTCGGGTGAGAGCACCCGCACCCCGGGGAACGTCCCGAGCTCATAACGGATTTCCAGTGAGTAGCTTGAATATTGCGGCCTCACGCTTCCCACCCACCGAGCGGACTGCGTGCGGCGGTCGATGCGGCGCGCAGCGAACTGTGGCCAGGTCGCCTTCATCGCGGCGATCTGCTGGTCGATGGAGAGGGGCGCCGCCCGCATCAGATCTTGCGCCCGAAGAAAGTGTGGGGCCGCGCCGCCGAGACCGCCGGGTTGACGGTCGACGCCGCGACCGCGGCGGCAGTAGGAAACAGCACGCTGCCGCGTCGCGTGTAGAGCTGACGGGACTGCTGGATCCCGCCACCAACCTCGATGGCGATCTGGTCTGCGGCACGGGTCACGACCCGTTCGCCAAAGTCGTCGCGCAACGTGTCCATCATCGCGTTGGGGAACATTTCGCCCTTGCGCATCGCCTCGAGCGAACGGACGAGCTCGTGCAGGTGTTCGGCGAACTCATCCTGCTGAGCAATGGATTCCGGCCAGCGGTCGGTGAAGACATCGGTCGCGCAGACCGGATTGGCGACATGTAGGAGCCGCCCGTAGAGCGAGGCCTGCTCAACTTCGCGGATGATCCAACTCGCGAGGCGAACGAGCATGGCGCTGAGCGACATGTTCGGCTGCGCGGCGAGCCCGGCGTAGTAGGAGAGCATCACCGACGGCGGAATACGCCCGGCAGAGCTGGCGTAGCGAATGTTGCGGACGCGCTTGAGGAGCTGGAGGGCGAGCGTCGCCGTGTTCTTGACGATGAAGTCGCACTGATCTGGAACATCGTCCACATCGGCGTCGGCGCGAGCCGCAAGGCCCGCATGGTCAAGCCACCGCCGGTGGAACTCCTTCGCCATGCGCAGTTCGAGCGGCGTCCTGTTCGCATACCACTGCGCGAACCCATAGGCATTCATGTCGACCAGGCGGTCGTCGTCCGAACGCCTCGGACCCTTGGCATGGGTGATCCGGCTTTCGCGATCGAGCCTGCTGTAGACGCGCAGCGACGGCGTGACGTCGAGATGCATCTTGTCGGCGTAGAACAGAGTGACGCAGCGCGTCTGCCGCAACACACGCTGCACGGGATAGTCACTGAGCGCGGATTCCAGCTCGGTCAGGATTTCAAGAGGCGCCATGCCGCGAAAGCGGCCGCCGAGCTGCGAGACGATGTCGAGATCATACTCGTCGTCGGTGCCGCGCGTCGAAATCGTCGCATCAATCGCCATGGAGCCCTGCGGGTAGAAGTGCTCGATCTGGTCGAAGAAGGCGGTGGTGGCCTCTAGATGGCGCCGCACCGCCTCATAACGCGACTTCGCCTTGTCATGGAGCGAGGGCGGCAGCTGAACGCTGAGCGCAATCTCGGCGAGGATGCGGTCGAGAGGGTCGTCGAAAGGATTGAGGCCGGTCGGCGCAAGCTGGATATTCACATCTATCTCCACGGCGGGCTGGGCTGTATCTGTGCATCTCGCCACCGCCCGCGCAGTGTTCGGGATGATGCAAATATAAGCGCGTCTACTCCGAACAAGATGGGGAGCTTGAATGCGTCTGTCAAGGGACCTACAATATAGCTACTCCGAACGCGGGTCGGGCGGATCGAGTGGAAGGGCCAGCTATGAAATTTGGTGAGCGGATCAAAGACTTACGAACGCAGAAGGGCTTAACGCTCGATCAGCTTGCGCAGGAGACCGGCTCGTCGAAGAGCTATATTTGGGAGCTCGAAAACAAGAATCCGCCCCGGCCGTCGGCCGAGAAGCTATCCGCGATCGCAGCCGCGCTGGGGGTTACCGTCGACTATCTATTCGGGGCCGACACGCAAACGCTCAGCGAGGCTGAGGACACCGCCTTCTTTCGACAATATAGCGGTCTGCCAGAGGAGACGCGTCGGCAGCTTCGAGAAATGGCCCGCATCCTCGATACAAAGACCCGCAAATGAGCGATCCGAGCCGTCCCCAGCCGCTGAACGAGGCAGCGCGAATTACCCAGATGCTCGACTTGGTCCTCGGAGCGGATCGGTTTGATCGCGCGCCCGTCGACGTGATCGGTCTTGCGCTGGAGTATTCCCGAAAGGTCGCGCCCCAGAGTCCCATCCACGAAGTCGTCGAGCGCAACATCCCAGGCTGCGTTGGGGCCTTGGTCTATGGCGAGGCGCGGCCGCGCCAATGGGCGATTATGTACCATCTCGGCCAGTCTGCGGGGCGCCGCTCGTTCACCGTGGGGCACGAGTTTGCCCACTACGTCCTGCACCGCGAGTTAATCGAGGAGGACGGGCGTTTCGACGGCGGGATCTATTGCGACGAGAACGCGGTAGTTCGTCGCGACGGGTCCGGTATTGAGCAGGAAGCCGACGAGTTTGCCGCCGCGTTGCTCATGCCGTTTCATGACTTCCGTCGCCAGCTGCCAGCCAAGGCTAGCGCCGATTTCGACGCGCTCAGTCGAGTGGCAAAGCGCTACGGCGTTTCGCTGACTGCGGCGATCTTGCGCTGGCTCGAATACACCGAGACGCGGGCAATCATGGTGGTGTCGAATGAGGGGTTTGCCCATTGGGCGAAACCCAGCAAGGCGGCGCTTAAATCGGGACGCTACATCCGCACGAGAGACACCGTATTCGAACTCCCCCTGCAGGCCTTTGCGGCACGACGCGATTATTCCGATGCGGCGCTTGCCGGCGTCACGCAGCAAGCTGGCGTCTGGTTTCCCGAGCCGGTGCACGAGATGTGCCTCCGCTCCGACCGCTACGATCAGGAAATCACGGTGCTGCAATTTGAAGCGGAAGGCCCACGCTTTCAGGAGGAGGAAGAGGAGAGTGACGTCTTCGACCATTTTGTTCGGAACGGACAGGTTCCGGATCGCTAGCGCACAGACGGATCACTCCATGGATTTTGTTCATATAGCCATTTCTGCCCGCCTGGCCCACGGCGATCTCGTCGCCGCCGACGCTGCCCTTGAGACCGACCCCAGCGATGATGGCGTCAGACTCATCCTAGGGTCCGGACCCATAAGTCCGGGATTGAAATCGGCGGTACTTCCCACGTTAGAAAGATGGATCGTTCCCAAGCCGTGCGAGTATTGCCCGCGCCTCGTCGCTCATTTCGCGGACAATCTCAGCGGCGGGCTGGGCGTGGCGGACGAGGCTGACGCCTTGGCCCGACCATAGGGCAAGGGCATCAATATCGCCCTCGTCACCCGATCCCGGCGTGTGAGATTGGTATGAAACCACATCACCATGTGGCGACTTTGCAACGACCGCGCCTTCGTTGGGACGCCCACCCACCGGCGGGCGTCCGGCCGCCTCCCAAGCTTCAATCGTTTTGTTGCGGAGGCTACGGTGCGGAGCGTCGGGCCAGCCGACGCTGAAAACAGTCCCGTATTCTGTGTCCGTCTCCTTGGCTGTGAGGATGCGGTCGCGATAGCGCGGATGGATTGGAGCTTCGATGCTCGCGAGAAAGCGGGTACCGATCCAGGCGCCCGCGGCACCAAGTGCCATCGCCGCGGCTAGACCGCGTCCATCCGCAATGCCACCGGCGGCAAGAACGGGGACCGGCGCGACCTGGTCAACAACTGCCGGAACCAACGCCATCGTGGCAACTCTACCGTAAACGTGGCCACCGGCCTCCCAGCCTTGCGCGACGATTGCGTCCGCGCCATCCTCGGCTGATATCCGAGCCTGTTCCGCGCTTCCTGCCGTATGCAGCACCGTTGCCCCGCCACGATGCGCCGCAACCGTCAGCGAGCCTGCCTGGCCCCAGAAAAATGAGACTACCGCCACGCCTTCTTCTAAGCAGATCGCGAGGCGCTCCTCCTGCGGATAAGTCAACACGAGATTGACGCCGAATGGTCGCTCGGTCAGGGCCTTGGTGGCCCGAATTTCTGCGCGTACCGCTTCGGGCGGACTCCAGCCGAGGGCGAGCATCCCGAGACCGCCTGCATTGCTAACCGCGGCCGCGAATTGCGGAGACGTAGCTCCACCCATTGGCGCCTGGACAATCGGGATCTCTATGCCGACGAGAGTAGTGAAAGCGTTGGGCATTGCGATCCCCCTGAGTCCACCATCCGGTCGCGGCCTTTGCCCGATCTAAGGATCGTGGTCCAAAGGGGGCATGGAATCAACAGGGATTTCGTCGGAATGTGCTTCGTGATTCACGGTCTCCAAAGGGAGACACACGGATGAATCGCGATTATTTCTGGCTGACCGAGGAGCAGTTTGGGCGGCTCGTGGCGCTCTTGCCAACCGACACACGCGGGAAACCGCGGGTTGATGATCGCCGGGTGATCAGCGGTATCGTGCATGTCCTGAGGTCAGGTGGTCGTTGGGTCGACGCACCGGATGCCTACGGCCCGCGCAAGACGCTCTACAATCGCTTCGTCCGATGGGCGGCCAAGGGCGTCTGGGTCGACATCTTCCATGCCTTGGTCTCGGCTAGCGGACCACCCGCGGAGGTGCTTATCGACTCCTCGGCGGTGAAGGCGCATCGATGTGCCTCAGGCGGCAAAGGAGGGGAACAAAATCAGGCGATCGGCCGATCGCGCGGTGGTCGAACCACGAAAATCCACGCCCTGACCGACGGCCTGTGCCGCCCAATCGCTTTCCTTTTGACCGGTGGCCAGGTCGCCGATTGCAGTGCCGCGGATTTGCTTCTGGAGCAGATGCCGAAGAGCCCGATCCTGCACGCCGACAAGGGCTATGACACCAATGCCATCCGGCACAAGGTCGAGGGCAAAGGGACGATGCCGAACATTCCGCCGAAAGCTAACCGACGCTGGAAGAACTGCTTCTCGCCATTCCTATACCGCGATCGCAACGCCATCGAGCGGATGTTTGGACGGCTCAAGGATTTCCGCCGCATTGCCACACGATACGATCGATCGGCGACGAGCTTCCTCGCCGCCGTCTGCCTCGCGGCAATCGTCAGCTACTGGTTATGAGTCCGGACCCTAGGACGTGGTATTTAGTAACCGAGGAGCAGAACATGAAATGTCCGATCGATGATGTCGCGCTCGTGATGTCCGAACGCCAGGGGATTGAGGTGGACTACTGCCCAAAATGCCGGGGTGTCTGGCTTGACCGAGGCGAACTCGACAAAATCATCGAACGCTCCGCCGCAATTGAAGCCCCGTCACGATATGCCGAAGAACCGCGCTTCCGGGAGGAGACACAGCGTGATGGATCACGCGGTGATCGCGATCACTCCTATTCCAACCACAGAAAGAAAAAGTCGATGCTTGGAGAGCTTTTCGATTTCTAGAGGTGACCAAGGTCACCAGCGAATTGAACAGGTCGAGGCCAGCATCGCGCGTCCTCTTGACTGACACCGAAAACGGCGAAGCAAATCATCCATGAACGCAAAAAGGCACCCGAGAATCGACACCGGCACGCTGTCGGGGACGTACCGGTTATTCCCGGTCACCAGGACGACCATCTGGACGCCTTGTCGCCCAATAGAAGCTGAGGAATATGCCCGCAGTTAATCGCTCGTTAATCATGCGGGGCGTAGCCAAGAAGCGTCACTACAACTGCCCAATCGATTGTGACCTTAAAGACCCGGCACCCAATCCCTCCAGATTGTGCCGGGTCTTTTTGTTAGCGAGGGCAAGGGCTGAGAGGTAGTTCTGTGCATGGCGATCGTATCGTGTTGCGATGCGACGCCAATTCTCGAGCTTGCAGAACATGCGCTGGCGTTGTCACGTTGTTTGAAATGTGGCCGCGTGAGGCCGCGCTTTTCAGGCAGGCCGTGCACTCACGGCTTCCCACGCGGCCATGGCTTGGCGTCGATGGATTCGAATTTGTGCGGCGGAGCGGTTGGTCTGGGATGGGACGAAGAGATTTCGGACGGCGGAGAAGATCGACACGAAATGCTGCAATGAGCCGACCGACCGGAAACCCTGTCGCGTTCGTTCCCGTTTTCGGAACGGCAGGTGAGAATTCTCCGCCCGGTTGTTCAAGCCTTATGCGAGCGGTGTTCCAAGTTCGGCATGAGCTGGCGTTTGGCCGCCCCGTAGGAGCGCAATTTGTCGGTGATCATACGCTTTGGCGGCAGACCCTGCTTCTTCAGAAGTCGCGTCAGCAGGCGCCTGGCGGCTTTGGTGTTGCGACGCGTCTGGACAATCTCCTCGAGCACATATCCGTCCTGATCAACCGCTCTCCACAACCAGCATTTCTGACCGTTGATGCGCACCGCGACTTCATCCAGGTGCCAGACATCATCGTCCGTTGGTGCCTTGCGGCGTATGCGGCGCGCATAATCAGGGCCGTGCTTTCGGCACCATCGGCGGATGGTCTCGTAGGAAACGACGATCCCGCGATCGAGCAGCATTTCCTCGACATCGCGCAGGCTCAGATTGAAGCGGAAGTAGAGCCAGACAGCACGGGCCACGATTTCGATCGGATAGCGGTGGTTCTTGTAGGTCGGTGCACTCACGGTCATGGGCGCGCTGATACCTCAATTTCCTTACCCCTCAATCAATGTGACAGCACCAAATTCCGTCATAGCTCTGGCCGAGATGCCTCCTGCATCATTATCTCTCGCAACCAGATGCTTGCCGGATCGCTATTGTGGAGAGCCGGCCACTGGGCGGCTTCGGTGAAACCGGGAAGCGGCAGCGGAAGTTCGACAACCTGAAGGGGAAACGTGTTTTCGAAATGCCTGACCAGCCGGAGGGGCACGGTCGCTATACGAGCTGTGCCGGACACCATGGGCGGGATCATGCTGAAGCTCTGCACGACGACTTCGACACGTCTTTTAAGACCATGCTCAAGCAAGAACCCTTCCTCGATGGAGGGCTTCAGCAAACGTCCGAACCTGACGCAGACGTGCCTCATCGACATGTATCTCTCGAATGTAAGGTGCCGTGGCAACTGCTTGTTCGTGGGACAGCCTACGCATACGAGCCTCTCGTGGAAAAGCGCCATCCTTGGATGCGCGTTCGACATGAACACATCCGGAGTGATCAAAAAATCGACCTCACCACGCCGGAGGACCTCATCAGGGCTGCCCTCGAGAGGCATCAATTCGAATGTGACGGCGGGGGCTTCCCGGGCAACACGCTCCACGACCGTTTCAAGAAACACGAGCGCGGCGAAATCGGAAATACTGATCCTGAAGCGGCGATCGGATCGAGCAGGGTCAAACGGATCCGACGAAATAATCGAGGACTGGATGTTTAGGAGAGTCTCGCGGACTGCGGGGCCAAGTGCTGCCGCACGTGATGTCAGAATACGTTCTCGGCCGCTCATGCTGAACAGTTCATCGCCGAAAAAATCGCGCAGCCGGGCGACGGCCGCACTCATGGCCGGCTGACTGAGGTTGATGCGGCGTGCCGCCGCCGAGAGATTGCGCTCGGCCAGCAGGGCGTCGAGCACGACGAGAAGGTTCAGATCAAGCCCTTTGAAACGCATGTCTGCGGCTATCCATCCGTCCAGGTGGCCCGCGATGGGATCAACCCGACATGGCCGATCACCGGAATGGCCTCGTCGGAGAGCCGCTCCACGGTCGCCAGACTGGCGCTGCAATAGACGGCGTCGGCGCTCGCCTTGTAGAGCGCGAAAGCCCAGCGCACAAAATCGTCCGCCGTGCCGACCTCGAAGAAATTGACGCCCGGCACCGCAAACAGGCTTGGCGCAACCTCGCGGAAATGCGGAAGAACCATGATCTCAGGCGGCACCGAAACCATGTCGACGCCGGCCTTCTCGGCAGCCTCCAACTCGTCCAGCGTCTCCACGCGGATCATCGTGAACTGATACTTGTCTTTCAAGGCGCGGATATCCGCTACCGTGGGTCTCTTCCTGCTCATCGGCTGCACCTCCCATTTTGCGCGATCATGACGCCAGCAACGTCTTGAGTTTCACGTCGGGCGACATCAGTTCCGTGGGCCCGGCCGCGCCCGCCTCGCGATCAGCAATGTCGGCCAGGCGAATGTCGCGGGCCACGGCGGGCCGCCGCCTCCGTAGCCTTGGGAGGCTGTTGTTCCGCGGCAACCTTGGTTTCGGCGTGGAACTCTTCGCGATACGGCCGCGCCGTTGGCGGCAGCTCGCGCTTGACGAAGTAGTCCTCGTTGCGCAACTGGCGCGGGAAGGTCGGGATCATTTCGCCGGTTGCCGGTGATCGACGGCGACGGCTGGTCGTGCTTGACCAAAACCGTTCAGCTTCAGCAGCGCGTGGTACGGCACCATCGGGAACCTGTGGTGCTTGATATGCTCGACGGCGCGCTGCGCGTAGCGCCCTATCAGACTGTAGTCGCGGTTCGTCTGCCTATAGTCGTCGGCTGCGGCAGTTGCGCTCATCACGATCTTCCTTTTTCAGGCTAGGACCAAGGCTGACAAACTGTCATGCAACAGAACTACCATATTCAATCATTTACCTCAACAGCGCTTGCAATTTTTCTATCATCTACTATCATTCCTTCGAAACCCTCAAAAGGAGGCTAGCCTTGGCCAAGCGACCAACGGTTTCGGATTTGGCTCGGGCATCCGGGGTCAGCGTGGCGACGGTCGACAGGGTTTTGAACAGCCGCCTTCCGGTGCGCGAGGAGACGGCGCAGCGGGTCTACGAGGCGGCGACCGTCATCGGCTACCATGCCGCGCCCCTGATCAAGCAGCGGATCCGCCAGGATCTCCCGGAATACCGGCTGGGCTTTCTTCTGCAGAAGCCCGAGCAGCATTTCTATCAGGAGTTCGCGCGCGAGTTGGAGGCCGCGACGACCCATGCGTCGCGGTTCCGCGGCGTTGCGGTCATTGATTTCTGGTCGAGCCAGGCTCCCGAGGACATCGTCGTCCATCTGGAGAAACTGGCAGCGAAAACGAACGCCGTCGCGTTGGTCAGCCCCGATCATCCAACGGTCACGGTCGCCGTGGAGAGCTTGAAGGCCCGCGGTATTCCGGTGTTTTCGCTCCTGTCCGATTGCGCCTCCGGCGTACGGGAGGGCTATGTGGGCCTCGACAACCGCAAGGTAGGACGCACCGCCGCGTGGATGATCGCGAAGTGCGCTAGGCGGCCCGGCAAGGTCGCGGTGTTTGTCGGCAGCCACCGCTTTCACGGCCAAGAGTTGCGCGAGATCGGCGTGCGCGCCTACTTCCGGGAACACGCACCGGACTTCATAGTACTTGAGACGCTGGTCAATCTCGAGACGGCCGATTTGACCCACGATGCAATGCTCGACCTGCTCGAGAGGCATCCCGATCTCGTCGGGTGCTACATAGCCGGGGGCGGCATGGAGGGAGCTATCACGGCGGTGAGAATGGCCATGCCTGCCCAGCCTCCGGTCATGATCTGCAACGAGATAACGCCTGAGTCGCGCGCTGCACTCGCCAACAACATCCTCACCATGGTGCTCGCAACGCCGCTGGCGCGGCTGGGCAGCGATCTCGTCGATCTCATGGCGCATACCATCAAGGACGGCGCCGCCAACGCGCCGGGACAGACCTTCCTGCCCTTCGACATCTACCTGCCGGAGAATATCTAGGCGTCTCTGCGATAAAATCTATCATAGATGATAAAAATTCATCGCGATGGATTGACCGTTTCCCGCCGCCGGATGACGGTAGCCGCGCCGGGGGCGTTGGTGCACGGATCTTTTAGTGGGTTTAGGCAAGCGGTAACCGCAATAGCCTTTGTAGCGTAGCCATGCCTTTCAAACACAATACCAGCCGCCGCCATCATATTGGGAAGATGAAGTTCAGGTCGACGAACTGGCCAGAATATGAGGCAGGACTTCGTCATCGCGGCAGTTTGACCCTGTGGGTGACGCCGGAAGCCCTGTCCGGGTGGCAAGCGCCAAGACGCAAGACACGTGGCGGCCAGCACCGGTATTCTGTCTGGCGATCGAGACCACCTTGACGCTGGGCCTTGTGTTTGGCCTGCGGCTGCGCCAGGCAGAAGGCTTGCTGGAATCGGTGCTGCAACTGATGGGGCGGGCGCTCGCTGTCCCCGCTCATACCACCCTGAGCCGTCGGGCGCGGACATGGCAATCGCCCAAGGGAGCATAAGGATTTGTGGGCGGTTAGGCGGCGCGTGCTAGAGCACGTCCTGTTTAATTTGGGTCATATCCGGCGGCCTGGAAGTAGTTGGCGCATTCGGCTGGCGTGAACTGATCAAGGAGTGAGCCGACCGCATCCCACAGAGCGGTGATGGTTCTCTCGGCCTTGGCGCGTAGGAGCGCCTTGAGTTTTGAGAAGGCATTCTCGATGGGATTAAAGTCGGGGCTATAGGGCGGCAGGAACATGAGCCTTGCGCCGGCGGTCTCGATCGCGTCCCGAACGCCGGCCGCCTTGTGGGCGGGCAGGTTGTCCATCACGACGATGTCGCCCTCCGACAGGGTCGGGACCAGCACCTGCTCGACATAGGCCAGGAACACGTTGCCGTTCATGGCGCCGTCGTAGACGAATGGGGCGGTCATGCCCGTCAGCCGCAGTGCGCCGGTGAAAGTGGTGGTTTTCCAATGGCCGTGCGGCACGCCTGCCCGGCAGCGCTCACCGCATGGCGCACGGCCCCGCAGCCGGGCCATCTTGGTCGATAATCCAGTTTCATCGATGAACACCAGCTTTGCCGGATCGAGATCGAGTTGGCCGTCGAACCACGCGCGACGACGCTTCAGGATGTCGGGACGATCCTGCTCCAGTGCATGTGCGGACTTTTTTGAACGTCCAGCCGTGCTGGCCAAGCCAGGCGCTTAAGGCACTGCGACTGATCCGAGCCGATCGTTCGACCGCCAGCCGTTCCACCATCTCATTAAGCGTGATGTCCTTGCGTTCATCGATCAGCCCGACGAGGAAGGCTTCATGCGTATCGAGGCTGGACCCGCGTCGGCGGCCTTGTCGCCTCGGCCCCAGTTCGCCGATCTTTGCCGAGCGATCCAACGGATCGCACTCGATATACCAACCCCGAACCGCGCCGCAGCCCGCCGGGCCGACATGCCGGCGTCCGAGGCCTGCAGAACCCGAGACCGAAGATCTTCGCTCAATGCTCTTCCCATCATCCACCTCATGAAAGTGGATGTTGAATCACACCGCCAACGCCCTCGTCACATCACAATCGATTCATCGATCCCCGGATGTGCTCTAGTTCGTCGTGCCCGTGATTGTCGTTCGCCATGCCGGGATACCATTGCCGGAAGGTTGAGCGCAGGGAGCCGTCGAGGGTCTGCTGCCGGTTTGCAGCAGAAGATGCGCGCCGGTCCTGCTCCACTGCATCTGCTGTTTCTTGGCGAACCGCTTGGAGATGACGGCGTTGACGGTGGCCTCAACGAAGGCTGAGGAGATGCGCTCTCGGGACCGGTAGCGCTCGCCATAATTGATCAGGCTTGCAGTATTGGAGGCGATGTAACTCTGGAACTCGCCAATGGCCGTGAGGAACTTGCGCATGTTCGGATAGTCCGTTTCGAGGTCTTCCGCATGGAATTGCATGTCTTCGATTTCCTCACGGGCACGCCAGGCATTGCCATGCCAGAGATGCCATTTGATCCTGCGAAGCGTTTCAAGCAGGTCCTGTCCGGCCTGCTCGTCGTGATTTTCAACGCCCTGGGCAAATTGGCGCAGGACCGTGATGCGCATGGTGATGTGGAACCAATCCAGGACATGCTCGCTGGCTGGCGCGATCATCTCGGCGAGCGAGCGGACCTCTTCACCGCCATCCGTGATGAAGGTGATATGCTGATTAGCCTGGACGCCCTGCTTCTTGAGGTGATCGAGGATGCGCAGCTGCGGCTTTCGATCGTAGCCGTGGACAAAACCGATAGAGCGGGGATCGCCGTCTTCGGGGAGCGAGCGGCCGACGATCAGCTCAAAATTCTTCTTCCGGTCGTCGCGGTCCCGTATGTAGCCGCCGTCCAGGCCGATGACGATGCGGCCATCGGGAACAGGCAGGTTCATCCAGTCGCGGGAGCAGGCATCCTGCATGAAGGATACACGCTCTTCCGTGAGATCCCGCTCGATGCGGTGGGCGGCGCGCAAGGCATGCTGCCCGACCGTCGTGGCGTTGGCGCCGCTTGCGATCGGCAACACGTCGGCCAGCAGCGCGGCTGCGGCGGCATAAGGCACGAGCGAGGCCCACCGGGTTTCCAGATAGAGGCGTTCTGGCGCGATGTGGTCGGGGATCAGTTTACGGAGTGGCTATATCGTCGCGGGGCCGTTTCCGCCAGCCGGCCGTGGCAGACAATAGCGCGGACTCTTCAGTTGCACGTCGCTGAACAGGGTATGGAAGGTGACGGGATAGCTTCCCTTGCTACGCAGCCGGCGGCCATCCAGCCCGCGGTTTTCTCTGAGCCAGAACTCCACATGTGTTTCCACCATCGCCTGCTGCAACGGGGCGAGAAGGGTCTTCGCTTCCGACAATGACAGTCCCGATGGAATGGGCTGCAAGCAGCCACCCCCATGCTGACGCAGTCGGAGCTTCTTGTGGACACATGACCAGCGCGACAGACGACGCGATCAGATCACGCGGTCGGCACACACCCTTGCCGCTCCGCGGTCGCGGAGCGGGTTAGTCCAAGTCCAGTAATCTGTGCTCAACATTACTGGACGACTGGGGCATCTCGGTGCTCACTCAAAGCCAGCGGATCGATCTGCTGGAGATGCTTGAAGACCGCAACGGGCGAGCCTCCACCATCGTAACAAGCCAAGTGCCCGTCGATCAGTGCACGAAGTCATCGGCGACGATCCCACCTTGCCGACGCCATCCTCGACCGCCTCGTTCACAATGCTCACCGCATCAACATGACCGGCGAAAGCTTGCGGAAAATAGCTGGCAAGCAAGCGCTTGACGCCGACTAAAAACCAGTGAACTCGTAGCAACCGTCGGCCAGGCTTCTGCTGCCCACGATCGCGTGAAATCACTGCCCACGATCAGCGAAATGCGCAGTGTGCGCTCAAGGAGGTCGAGGCCGGCGAGGCGACGGCGACGCAGTCAACCGGCCTTTCCCGGGCCGAGTTGAGCGATGTCCTGACCCGCAGTTTTCCTGCTACCGCTATGAAAGCCTCTTGGATGACGCCCGCGATCCAGAGCCGGATATGGAGGAAGAACTTGTGCGCGGCCTGGCGCATGCCCGGCCGGGCGACCGGAGAGCGCCCGCTTCGCCAAGATCATCGCCCGGCGTGCCATGCGCAACGACCATCTCTGGCAGGACCTTGGCCTCTTCAATCGGGCCGAGCTCAGCCGCCTGCTTGCCACGCACTTTCCGACGCTGGCGGAAGGCAACACCCCGGAGGAAGGCGAAAGCCGCCTCATGGAGTCAAGAACGGGATCGCATTGGATTAAGGGCCGCTTCGTCAGGGTTACGAGGCCTTCAGGCCTTGATCGCCGTTGAGCCATAAGCGCTTTTCGCGGCGCCGCTGTATGGAGGAGGGGATATTCATCGCCTCGCGATATTTTGTGACGGTGCGGCGAGCGACATCGATGCCGGTTTCCTTGAGCCGGCCAGCAATGTCATCGTCGGAAAGCACGTCATCAAGCAATTCTTCGGCGATTATCGCCTTGATTCGATGGCGGACAGCTTCGGCGGAGTGCGCGTCACCCCTTCGGAGGAGGCGATCGCGACAAGTGAAAAAATACTTCAGTTCGAACACCCCGCGTGGGGTAAGCATGTACTTGTTCGACGTCACCCGTCTCACCGTCGACTCGTGCATGTTGATCGCTTTAGCGACCGCCTTGAGATTGAGGGGCCGTAGGTGGGCGACGCCATATTCCAGAAAGGCATCCTGCTGGCGCACGATTTCGGTCGCCACCTTTAGAGTTCAGAGTCTCCCGTCCATTTTTGTCAGACGATGAGGGGTCTCAAGTAGCATCTATCTGTCGAACCGAGACGTCGAGTAAGCGTTACTGTCGAAACACTGACCGTTTCCTTCCGGTTATCGTCGATAAGACTGCAACAAGAGCCATTAATACTGTGAACTATTAAGAAATATTGATCTTTACCGATGAAAGTTGCATAACGCATATTATGGAACTGGAAAATGTCTGTTAAAATCAATATGTTAAGAAAACAGTGCCGAATCCATTATGTTAAATTGCTTACAACAATGGCCGTCAATCGTCAGATCCTCCCTGCGCCGAATTCGGTGACCAGGGCGCCCCCTCCGATCCAAGCGGGGTATCTCAGCAGCGACGGACAAATAGCAGCCGAGCGTCCCCGCACGTCGAGCCTAGCGGATGTAGGCCGAGTGCAGCGCGCACGAAGCGGGTGTCACACGTGAGCTCGTGATTGCGCGCCCACACCTTTGGCGAGCGATTCCCACGGTGGCCGCATCGAGTGCACTTAAGGTCCACGGGCGCTTCAACCGTTCGCGCGTGACCTTGATCAGAGCGTTGAACGCTGCGCGAGCGGCTCAACGAGGAAATCCGCCGGCGCACTTATGTCGTATGCATCTTTCCCAACGCCGAAAGCTGCACCAACATGGACGACCTGCGCGAGCACAAGAAGCTCGCTCTGCGCCAAGCCGCATGACTTCATGACCGCCCCTTTTTGCAGAACTTGACGCACACAACCCTGGAAGGAGGAAGCCGCGGGAGGACGGGCTCGCAACGTCACGTTCCCGAATCGAGAAAAATTGACGATGCCGTGAAAAAACTCGATTGCGATCCCTGTCTGCCTGTCTGGAGGCGTAACGGCGGTCGGATGAATGGCGCTTATATCTTCGCTCATTGACGAGAATTCTACGGATTGGCCTCCATCATGTTGTGCCGGCACCGTTGGCGTGGTCAGCCGCACCAGTCGTCGCAGGCGTGATGGCGCCCATGAGGAACTCGTCACAGGCTCCGCTCAGGCCGCGTAATCTCCTGCGTTCGAAGCGGAGCGCGGTCTTCAGGCGTGCGAAGAGCATCTCGACCTTCTTGCGTTCGTTGCGCGACCGTCCGAACTCGGGCGTATCCGCTTTGACGGCCGTCTCGCGTGCCTCCTCGTGGACGCAGCGCAGCACATCGCGCACTGGCGTCTTTGGATAGCAGCGGCGCTTGAGTTCACAACTCTGGCAGTCTCGTTTGCTGGCCCGGGATTTCCGGTTTCCACCGCTGACACTGCCTGTGCGCGGGACCGCGAAGTTGCGACGATACTGCCTTGCCGGCGGGAAAGATGAACTTGTTCTGGACCGCATCGAAGATGAAGTCCGCGCGGCTGAAGGTTACGTCATCACGCTGGCTCTTGTCCCACACCGGAATTTGCGGCGCGATGTTCTGGTCGACGAGCCATCCGAGGAACTTGCCGGTGCCGTATCCGCGCGGCGCTCTTCGCCGAAAAAGCACACTGGGCGAACTGCCGTTCTGGCCCTTCCCCGCCGGCCACACCAGGCAGGCGCCGCGGGCGGAGATTGTTTGAGCCGGTGGGGACGAGCGATTGGCAATGCAGAATGAGCGTTCTCCTCACGTAAAGGGGAGCCGGCGCTTCCGCGCCGGTTCCAAAATCTTTTGCTCTTCGCCCGTCCCCTCTTCGTCTTGACTAGTGCCAGCCGACGGCCTATCTCACCGCCATGTTAGCACTCGCCTCTGGTGAGTGCTAACAACTCTCCGGCAACGGAGCACTGTTCAACATCCGAACCAGGGACATCCAAAAATGGCAAAGTCGAATCTCCGGCCGCTTCATGACCGCGTGGTCGTTCGTCGCGTCGAGTCCGAAGCGAAGACCGCCGGCGGGATCATCATCCCGGATACGGCTAAGGAAAAGCCGCAGGAAGGCGAGATCATCGCCGTCGGCTCCGGCGCCCGCGACGAAGCCGGCAAGCTCGTCCCGCTGGACGTCAAGGCGGGCGACCGCATCCTGTTCGGCAAGTGGTCGGGCACCGAAGTCAAGCTCGATGGCGAAGACCTTCTGATCATGAAGGAATCCGACATCATGGGCATAATCAGCTGACACGCCGCCGCCTTTCATCCGCACCATCCAATCTGAATTCGGGCGAAATGCCCAGGAGTAAAAAATGGCCAAAGACGTAAAATTCTCCCGTGATGCCCGCGAGCGCATGCTTCACGGCATCAACATCCTGGCCGACGCGGTGAAGGTCACGCTCGGTCCCAAGGGCCGTAACGTCGTTATCGACAAGTCGTTCGGCGCCCCGCGCATCACCAAGGACGGCGTCACCGTCGCCAAGGAAATCGAACTTTCCGACAAGTTCGAGAACATGGGCGCGCAGATGATCCGCGAAGTCGCGTCCAAGACCAACGACATCGCCGGCGACGGCACCACGACCGCGACCGTTCTGGCGCAGTCGATCGTCCAGGAAGGCCACAAGGCGGTTGCCGCCGGCATGAACCCGATGGACCTGAAGCGCGGCATCGATCTGGCCGTGACCGAAGTCGTCGCTCACCTCGTCAAGAACGCCAAGAAGATCAAGACCTCGGAAGAGGTTGCCCAGGTCGGCACCATCGCCGGCAATGGCGACGCTTCGGTCGGCAAGATGATCGCCGAAGCGATGCAGAAGGTCGGCAATGAAGGCGTCATCACGGTTGAAGAAGCCAAGACCGCCGAGACCGAACTCGAAGTCGTCGAAGGCATGCAGTTCGACCGCGGCTACCAGTCGCCCTACTTCGTCACCAACGCCGACAAGATGGTTGCCGAGCTCGAGGACGTCTACATCCTTCTCCACGAGAAGAAGCTCTCCAACCTGCAGGCCATGCTGCCGGTTCTCGAAGCCGTCGTGCAGACCTCGAAGCCGCTGCTGATCATCTCGGAAGACGTCGAAGGCGAGGCCCTGGCCACGCTGGTCGTCAACAAGCTGCGTGGCGGCCTGAAGATCGCCGCCGTCAAGGCGCCGGGCTTCGGTGATCGCCGCAAGGCCATGCTGGAAGACATCGCCATCCTCACCGGTGGCCAGGTCATCTCGGAAGACCTCGGCATCAAGCTCGAGAACGTCGGCCTCAACATGCTCGGCCGCGCCAAGAAGGTGTCGATCTCCAAGGAGAACACCACCATCGTCGACGGCGCCGGCAAGAAGGCCGAGATCCAGGGCCGCGTTGCCCAGATCAAGCAGCAGATCGAGGAGACCACCTCGGACTACGACAAGGAGAAGCTGCAGGAACGTCTCGCGAAGCTCGCGGGCGGCGTTGCCGTGATCCGCGTCGGCGGTGCGACGGAAGTCGAAGTCAAGGAAAAGAAGGACCGCGTCGATGACGCCCTCAACGCGACCCGCGCGGCCGTGGAAGAAGGCATCGTTGCTGGCGGCGGCGTCGCCCTGCTGCGCGCTTCGCTGGCCATCACCGTCACCGGCGCCAATGCCGATCAGACGGCCGGCATCGCCATCGTCCGTCGCGCCCTGCAGGCTCCGGCCCGCCAGATCGCTGCCAACGCCGGTGCCGAAGCTTCGATCGTGGCCGGCAAGATCCTCGACAACAAGGATGCAACCTTCGGCTACAACGCCCAGACCGGCGAATATGGCGACATGATCGCCATGGGCATCGTCGACCCAATGAAGGTTGTGCGCACCGCTCTCCAGGACGCGGCCTCGGTCGCCGGCCTGCTCGTCACCACCGAAGCCATGATTGCGGAGGCTCCCAAGAAGGAGTCGGCTGGCGGCGGCATGCCGGGTGGTATGCCCGGCGGTGGCATGGGCGGCATGGGCGGTATGGATTTCTAATCCAGCCATTGCCTCGCATTCACGGAAAGGGCGGCAGCAGTGCCGCCCTTTTTCTTTCGGCGAACCTTTTTGCCCACAGGGGGCCGGCGTCCTCTAGAATGCGGAGGGGCAGGCCCGATCACGGGCATCATACGGCGGCACTTTCATGGCGGACACCAATGACTGAATTCATTCTGTTCGCCATAGGCGGCTTTCCTGCCCAAGCGGTGGACGGCGCGCGGGCGGCGGACGGCAGTCGGTCGGCACCATCGCGTGCATGCTGGCGCTGGAATCGAGCGCGGTGATACCTCTGGTCGGATGGAACACGCTGGCCTGGTCATCCGCCAGCTCGGCTCCGCGACGAACGCCAGATGCAGTTCACCTTTCCGTCGCCGGCCGGGCGCTGCTTGCCCAGTGCAACTCGGCTTGGCGACACGCTGATCGAGCTCTCGCGAATGAGCATTGCTGAGATCAAAGCCTCACCCGGCAGATCCTGGTATTGCGCGACGCGTGCCGGTCACAACTCCTTTGCGTGCTCTTTTACTGCCAAATCGATCGCCTGGTTCAGAGGCACCGCCTTGGAGAACAGGAAGCCCTGAGCAGTTCTGCAGCCAAGCTTGAGCAGAGTTTGCCGATCTGCCTCTGTTTCGACGCCCTCGGCCATGACGTCGATCCCGAGCGTCCTGCCAAGATCGATGACCGTTTTGACAAGCAGCCGGTCCTCTCGGGACTTGGCCAAGCCGCGAATGAAGCCTTGGTCTATTTTCACCTTGCGTATCCGGCTGTCCTTGAGCGATGCCAAGGTGGAAAAGCCGGTGCCGAAGTCATCGAGCGCGATGGAAATGCCGGCATGTGAAAGCCGTCCGAGCTTTTCATCCACTCTGTCCGGGTCCACCGGGGATTCTTCAGTAATCTCGATTTCGAACATCGTTGCAGGGAGATCATTTGCCGCCAGACCATCCAGAACCATGTCGTCGATATCGCCGGCTTCCAGTTCGCGCGGTGATACATTCATCGCCACACGAAGATCACGACAGTCAGCTTTCACCATGCCGTCGATAAGTGCACAACAGTCAGCGAAGACCGTTTGGGTCAGCAGCTGAAGCATTCCGGTTTGGCGTGCGGCTGTGACGATTTCGGGTGGAGAGATAGAACCATGAATCGGATGGGACCACCTTAGCAAGGCTTCAAAACCGACCACGGCCTCGGTGTCGAGTTTCACGATGGGCTGGAACCAGGGTGCCAAGCTTCTCGTCTTTATCGCTGAATGAAGGTCGCGTTCGATGGACTGGCGGCGTTGCAGTTCCCTGTCGAGGTCGGCATCGAACAGGCAAAACTCGTTCCTGCCACGACGCTTGGCTGTGTAAAGGGCGATATCCGCCCGCAACAACATTTCTGTCAGTCCCGGGCTCTCCGCCAAGTATATTCCTATCGATGCCCCGACCCGGACGGAGGCGACCTCAGGATAGGGGCGGGCAATTTTGGCTATGATATTGGAGGCGAGATCACTGGCAGAAAGCGAATCCCCCAGTGAGGGGAAAAACAGCACGAATTCATCGCCGCCGATTCGGGCGAGCGTTGAGCCTTCCGGCGCTTCCTGCTCTATCCGGCGGGCGATCCTGACAAGCAGATCATCACCGGTCCTGTGACCGTACGTATCGTTGACGGATTTGAACCCGTCTAGATCAATCAACATTGCAACGAAGGGGCCGTCTGCAGTCTCGAACCGACCGATAGCGTGTTCGAGGCCACGCCTGTTGAGAAGGGCCGTCAGGTGGTCCTGCCTGGAATTGGCCTCCATTTCGGCCGCAAGCCGCTCGGCCTCATGCCTCAGGCGGCTCGCTTCGCGGAAGCGCGCTTGTCCAACAAACGCGGCTCGAACCAGGCCGCCCAGGAAGAGTAGAACGGCGAAAGAAAGAACGTACCCTTCAAAGTTGCCTTTCGCCAGCAAGCACCCCGCTGTGATGAGGAGCGGGGGTGTGATGAAGTTGGTCGCTGACGCGGCATATGAACTGCCGTATGTAACAGCACCAGCTGAGATGCCTGCCAGAATAATCAGATGCAGCGGTGCGTGAGGTGTCGTGTATCCAACCGTAAGGACGGCAAGGAACGACCAGGCAAACCCTGCCAGAAGAGCAAGGATGCCAAACCAGCGAAGCCTCGGCGAAATCCCTGTCAGATCGTCCTGGCGTCCCGTTTGCTTTAGCTGATAACGGGCGAGTGCAAGGCGGCCGACATTTATCGCATTGATGACCAGGAACCAGATCACGGCGCCAGAGCCGCCGCCAGAAAGGGCCTGCACCGACAAAATAAGGCTTGAGAGGACGGTGCTGATCGGCATTGACACGAAGAGACCAGCCCTCAGGTCAGCAAGCTGATCCTGACGGATTTTGGCCTCCAGCGTGTCTTCTTTCTTCAGGTCCATGACGGGCTAGCTAGCTTCATCGCAGCGCAAGCCTATGCAAGCCCACTGAAGGACGGGTTAACTAACCCGAAAAATTCAGGGTGGTTGGCGGATGTGGCGCAAGCCGTTGAAATGACGTAGGATTTGGTTGCTAAAGCCGATCCGAATCATTTCCCGGAGACCACACCCGCCATGAATGATCTTACCCCGCCGCTGAGCGGTTTGTCATCTGTCGGCGGCAAGTCCGTCGTCGCCCGTTTCGATGGCGGCATGTTGTCCTCCAACTGTGGCGTTCTGGTGCTGGCCGAGGTGGAAAAACGACTGCGGGTGGCCGACCGTTGGCGCGTTGCATCGATGATCCGCGCTGCCCGGACCAGGTCGTCCACAGCCTGGCGGACATGATCGGCTTTCGCATGAAGATGATCGCCGCCGGCTATGAGGATGGCAATGACGCCAACCGGCTGCGCTCCGATCCGGTCTTCAAGATGGCCCAGGATGCGCTGCCGTCGGGTCGGGATCTGGCCTCCCAGTCGACGATCTGCCGGCTGGAGAACCTGCCCGGCGTGCGGGAGCTGGTCGCGATGGGGCGGGCGACAAGAGCGACGGCCAACCAGTTCCGGCTCTTCCTGCATGCCGGCGCCTACTGGCTCATGTGGGGCCTGCGCGCTGCGATGCCGAAACGCTCGAGCTTTGCTGTCGCCCAATTCGACACGCTGCGATTGCGCCTCATCAAAATCGCCGCGCGGGTGGTCGAGATGAAAACGCAAATCCGCCTGCACCTGCCGACATCCTGCCCCGACCAGCGTATTCTGCGCATCGTCCTCGATCGCATTCCCCCAACTCGCGACATAACGATGGGGCGCAGGCGCCCCGAAACGAACCCGCCGACCGCAACCTGCAAACCCCGCCTGCCATCACGACGGATCATCGCCGCCGCCCGATCAGGCTTGTCAAAATGCACCCCGAGGGCGGGCCAGATCGCCGATGCAGGCCGCCGAAAGCCGATCGCCGTGCATCAAGGCGGCTAATAAGCGTGGTAACTTGTGCGGCGCTCGTATGCCTCCTCTTAACATTGCCGGCTGATCATTGAGGTCTTGCCCGCGCCGCGCGTGATCCGCATCATTCCGAGCATTCGCACGACACATGGACGCAGCATTGCTAACGGCAGGAGTCGAGACTGTCTGTGATTTCATCGCCTAAGCATGGCCGAAATGCCATGGCGGACAAAGGGAAGATATTGGGCAAAGCGAAGCCCCGCGTGTCTTGCAAGCCGTGCCGCCGGGTGCTCGCCTGAGTAGAGTCCGACGAGGATGTTCGTAGCATGATAGAGCGGTGCCGCCGACCGGCGCAGGCAGCTTTCGTATCTGTGGAGCATGTCGGGATCGGCAATGTCGCGCCGGTCGCGACATACTGTCAGGATTCTATGGGCGAGTTGCTTCTGGCCACCGAGGGCGATGTTAAAGCCATGCGCGGTCACCGGGTGCATGCCAATGGCGGCGTCGCCGATGAGTGCGGCGCTCGGTGCCCAGAACTTGTGCGCCCACGTCGTGACCAGCGGATAGCTATGGCGGGTGCTTGCCAAGGTCATTTCTCCGAGGCGCCCTCGACACCGGTTCGTCAATTCCATCAGGAACAAATCGTCGTCTAGAGCAAGCAGTCTATCGGCCTCGTTTAACGGCAAAGTGAGTAGCAGCGACGACACGCCTTCCATGAGCGGCAACATCGCTATCGTCTGATGGTGATCGAACCATTCGACTGCGATCTGCTGATGGACGCGCTCGTGCCTTACCCGGCAAATCAGCATGGCCTTGCCGAGCCGATTGATATCGGCGCCGATGCCGAGCAGGTCGCGCGTGGGGGAAAAACGCGAGTCCGCTGCAACGAGAAGCCGGGCGGTCAATTGCCTGCCATCGGACAGCGTTACGACTGCTCCTTTGTGGCTGTTTGTTGCACCGACGACCGAGTGGCCGCATATCAGCCGGGCAGGATCCTGCAAGCGGATGATCTTGAACAGGGCATCGCGGATGCGACAATTTGGGACCAGAAATCCGAGTGGTTCCCCAGATCCCCTGGGAGGATCGAAACACAGAGCGAAAGGGCTCGATCCGTTGAGCACGCGCGCGCCTTGCAGTGGTGATTTGTGCGAAACGGGGATGGCATCCCAGGCGCCGAGCTCGCGAAGGATTCTGATCGAGGCGTAGGTCAGCGCGATCTCGCGACCGTCGAAAGCTGGATTCGCCAGCCGTTCCAAGGACTGCTGTTCAACAACTGCCACCTTCAGTTCGCTCTGCCCCAGCGACGCGGCGAAGGAAAGTCCGACCGGCCCGCCTCCGACGATAACAATATCGAAACTCTCGTCGGAGCCGGCCATCAGCGTGCCGCCATCGCGTCGGCTATCTGCGTGAGATGCTGGTGGAGTTGAGCCGCAAACTGTGGACCGATTGCGCGGGGTTCCAGTGCCCGCCGCGTCGCCTCAAGCCACTGTGCATGAACGTCCGCATAAATCGGCAACGAAGGATGCAGTCTTATCAAACACCGACGCAGCTGATCGCACCAGTCTTTGGGTCCGCCCAGCCAGCGCCATGCCCCCCTGTTGGCAGGGCCGGTCTCAATCCGGTCGTGGCACTCGAAAACCAGGGCACGGATCGCTGGACCGCGCCCGAGATGAGGGAAAATGCTATCCGAGACTTTTCTTGACTGCATCTTGACGGCATTCTTGAGTTGAGACGAGGGCTCTTCATGCGGCGACAGCGCCGAATTCAGCTTTCCAGCAGCCACACTTGCATCGAGCCTTTCGCCCGATTGTTCCAAAGATAGTATGGCAGGGCGATTAGCCTGCAGTCGGAAACGACGGGCGGCGCATTCCTGTACAGGCTGTCTCCCCAACCTTGGTCTACGACGCGCTTCGCGGGGGCGGTCAGCGTGACCACGCCATCGAAGAGGTCGCCCCGCTCCTCCGTTTCAATCCAGGCGTCTCGCGGCAATTTGAGCTGCTGCACTCGCCCCCCGGGATTGTCTACGTGTTCGACGCAATAGACCAACGGTCCGCGCTTGAGCGCCACCCGGCCGATGTCCTGACTGACCTTGGGATGAGCATAGATGCGCTCGGGAGGCATCGGCAGCTCGAGGGTGATCGTGTCTCCGGCATTCCATAGCCGCGAGATCGAAAGATAGCCGTTGCTGGTGCATGCCTCCACGTCGATGGGATGTCCCTCGACCGAGGCTTCGGCTTCGTGCGCCCATCCGGGAATGCGAAGCTTCACGGCGAACTCGGCCGGGGCGTCAGGGCTGACCTCGATCCTGATCGAGCCGAACCATGGATAGGCGCTGGTTTCCCGCAGGAACACATTTCCCGTAGCAAGCCGGATGTTCGTCGAAATGCCGCCATAGAGATGGAAGGCGATTGCGTCGTCGCTGGCCGACACGAAATAGCCTCCGACCGAAGCGATGAGACGCGACGAATTCATCGTGCAGCATGGGCATGTGTGCCAGGCCCATCGGCTGTGTCGTCCATCGCTGTCCAGCGGATTGGAGTAAAAATAGTGCTCGCCATCGCGCGACAGGCCGGTCAGCGCGCCGTTGAACAACGCCTGTTCCATTACGTCTGCATAGCGGCCGTCGAGATCGAGATGCAGCATCCGATGCGCCCAGAAGATCAGCGCTACCGAGGCGCAGGTCTCCGCATAGGCCGTATCGTTCGGCAGGTCGTGGTCTTCAGTAAAGCCTTCATTCGCGGCAGCCGAACCCAAGCCGGAGGTGATGTAGATCTTCGAGTTCATGACATCGGCCCAGAGCACCTCGCATGCTTTCTTGAGGCCGTCGTCGTTCAGTTCCGCCGCGAGGTCGGCCATTGCGGAAAACATGTACATCGCCCGAACGGCATGGCCGACCACCTTGGTCTGCTCGCGCACTGGCCTGTGCGATTGGTTGTACTCATACCTCTTCGCCCAGAACTCACTAGGGTTCTCCCCGCGCGCGACCGCTTCCTGATCGAAGTAGTGTGGCTGGCGCCCGCGCTCGTTGACGAAATAGGCCGCTAGTTCGAGATGCTTTCTCGCTCCCGTCAAGCGATAGAGCTTAACGAGGGCAAGCTCGATCTCCTGATGGCCGCAATAGCCGTGCTTCTGACCGGGGTTCGGACCGAACGTCTTGCGCACATGGTCGACATAGCGCTCAAGGATGTCAAGGAGCCGGCGCCGGCCCGTCGCGAGGAAGTAGGCGATGCCGCCCTCGAGCAGATGTCCCAGATTGTAGAGTTCGTGATAGTCGCGCAGGTTGGTCCAGCGCTTGTCCGGCTCGCGCTGCAGGTGCCAGCAGTTCAGATAACCGTCGGCAGCCTGTGCATTTTCGAGATCGTCGACGATCTTTTCGATCCTGGCCTCGATGTCGGCGTCGGGCCTGTGTGACAGCGCATAGGATGCCGCCTCGATCCACTTGCCGGCGTCGGAATCCCAGAACACCTGCACGAAATTGTGCTGGTTGGGCGCGGAGCTCAACGGCGGCGGGTTCGGCAGTGTCAGGGACTGCAGGATACCGTGCTTGCCAAGCTGGACGTGCTGGGTGGGGATGGTCCGCGTCAGCACAGTCTCAAGCCGCTCGCGCCAGAATTGCCCCTCCAGCGCGACATCGACGAACTGAACCGGCTCGAACTCGTTCATTGGAACGCATCCGTTCCTGCAATGAAGTGCATTGGCGTGCTCACGGCTTCGACGATGCCCGCACGGCCAGTGAACACGGCCGACGCCTGACGCACGCGCTCGGCGATCATCTCCAGCACGCTGTCACCAGCGTCGCGTCCGAGCGCGTTCAGGTTCTCATCGAGGCTGGCCAGCCGCGGCCGCATCGCAAGCACCATCACGTCCCAGTTGTTAAATCCGACGATGGCCACGTCGACAGGTGCTGCCAGGCCAATCTCGCGCAGCGTGTCGCACGCGCCGCCGGCGATCTGATCGTTGCCGCAGAAGATCGCGTTCGGCGTTTGCGGTCCCGAGAACAATCTGGCCGCCGTGTCGCGCCCCAACGCCTCGGCTGACTTTTGGCTTTGGCCGTTCTTCGTGTCGGTCTTGATCCAGACCGGTCGCCGAGGTGTTGGGCGGCGCGATCCATTGAAGGTGTCGACCACTATCGTGAAAAGACCCAAAAACCGCCAAAACGCTGATGGTGACGACTAAACTGTCCGTTAGACATGCGTTCTCCCTTGAAAGGCTAGTCGACGAAACCACGCCGATGAGGAGATAACCTTGATCTGGATCAGCCAGACACGACAAATCCGGGCGATGCAGTCCTTCGAGCGACAGGGCTTTTCACAAATCTACGTCAAACGCGGCTTAGCTAAGCTAGCTGTGGAGCCTCAGCACTTTGTTCCCGAACAAGCCGTCTCGGCTGACGACCGGCATCCGCACAGTCGTCGGCACAGCGATCTGGGTCAGCGTTCCGGCTTGTCGTCCCGGTCGATGAGGATGCGCTCGGCGGCCCCTTGAAGATCCTCATATTGACCACTCCTCAAGGCCCACAGAAAGCCGGACAGCCCCAGCGCGCCAAGGAATAGAGCTGCTGGTATGAGGTAGACGAGCGTCGTCATGACGGCTGCACCGATGCGCGAATGCCCGAACGCGTTGCCGAGGGAGCCCCCGTCACCTCGGCGAGCACAAAACCCTGCAGGCGCAACGCATTTCCGATGACAAGCAGCGATGAAGCAGACATCGCGATTGCCGCGATCAGCGGCGTGACGTGCCCCAGAATGGCGATTGGCACAGCAATGGTGTTGTAGACGATCGCGATGGCGATGTTCTGACGGATCAGCCGGCCGGCCTTCCGTGAGACGTCCAGGGCAAGGGGTACGGCCAAAAGGCTTTCGCGCAGGAACACGAAGTCCGCGGCGTTGCGGCCAATATCGGCAGCGGTGGCCGGCGCGATCGAGACATGTGCTGCCCCCAGCGCAGGCGTGTCGTTGAGGCCGTCGCCAACCATTAGAACCTTGTGGCCAGCTCTCGCCAGTGTCTCGATGCGTTCGACCTTGCCAGATGGCAGCAGGCACGGAACGAAGTCGCCGACACCCAGCATTTTTGCAACTTCACCGCAGGCGCCTGCGGTATCGCCCGACAGCATCTCCATGGACACCCGGGCATCGTTCAACTGCACAATGGCTGCCCTTGCGTCGGCACGCAGTGCGTCCTCGAAAACGAAGGACGCGACAATGATCCCGTCTTTCGTCAGGACCGTTCCGCCATAGCCATGCTTTCCTTCGCCGCCGGTCCGGGCCTTCCATCCAGCCCATCCGCGTCGGCCCAGCCGCCAGATGCTCCCAGCGACAGTGGCTTCGATCCCGAATCCTGGATGCTCGCTGACAGCATCGAATTTGTCCTGCCCGCCGGAAGCGGCAAAGCCGGCTATGGCCTTTGAAAATGGGTGACGCGAGTGCGCGGCCATGTCTGCCGCCATTGCCAGCATGGCCGGATCGATCGAGGCCGCATTGACGAGACGGGGCTGACCGAGCGTAAGTGTTCCGGTCTTGTCGAACACAGCCGTGTCGATCGTTGCCAGGCGCTCCATGGCCGAGCCGTCCTTGACCATGATGCCGTTCTCGAACAGGCGCCGCGCGGCGACCACCTGCACGATCGGCACGGCGAGGCCGAGCGCACACGGGCATGTGATGATGAGGACGGCGATGGCGATCGTCATCGCCCGGTGCCAGTCGCCAGTCGCCGCCATCCAGCCAAGGAAGGTCGCGAAGGCGGTGATATGAACCACCGGGGCGTAGAGCGCAGAAACGCGATCGGCGATCCGGCGATAATGCGCGCGACCGCCCTCGGCGGCTTCCATCAGCCGAACCATTTCTTCCAGGAAGGAATCTTTTGCGGCGGCTGTCGCCTGGACGGTCAGCGAGCCTGTCAGATTGAGGACACCGGCTTGCACGGTTTCGCCCGGCGCCACGTTTCGGGGCGTGCTCTCGCCAGAGACCAGAGAGCAATCCAGATCCGACGCACCATGAATGATCTTGCCGTCGACGGGGATCCTCTCACCAGCCGCGATCAGGAGTTGCATTCCCGGTTCGATCTCGCCAACCGGCAGATAGTCGCGCGCGCCGTCGCCGCGCAGCACCATGGCGCCACGCGCCGCCAACTGAGACAGGCCTTTCACCGCAGTGCGGGCGCGCTCGCGCATGACATGATCCAGCGTGCGGCCGATCAACAGGAAGAACAGCAGCGACACCGACGCATCGAAATAGGCGTGGTCGCCATGGGTGATCGTCTCGTAAAGGCTCATGGCATAGGCGAGCGACACCCCGACCGCGATGGGCACATCCATGTTCATGCGGCCGTGGCGTAGCGCATTCCACCCCGAACGGAAGAAGATGCCGCCGGCGAAGGCAAGTGCGGGAATGGCGATTAGTGCCGAGACCCAGTGGAACAGATCGCGGGTCGCGCCTTCGGCGCCCGACCAGACCGACACCGAAAGCAGCATGATGTTGCCGGCCGCAAAGCCGGCAACCGCGACGGCGCGGATCAGCTCCGACAGCGTCTTGTCCTTGCCGTAAGCCTCGGGTTCGAACAGGTGTGCGTCATAGCCCAGCCGTCCAAGTGTGGCGAGGAATGGCGGAACCTCGTCGCCGCGCCACCGGACCGAAACCCGTTTCGTCGACAGGTTGACGCGGGCGCCCTCGACCCGATCCAGCTTTCCAAGCGCCGTTTCGATCGCCTGGATGCAGGCTGCACAACGAACCGCCGGTACTGAAAGATCGGTCTGATACAGGTCGCCGCCCAGCGAACGGCTCGCCAGTTTGATTTCTTGGCTCGACGGCAAAACGGATGCGGCGCCAGCGACATCCAGCGCCATTTCGGCGCCCGGTGCACAGCAGCTCATTGCAACGCACCTTGGGAAATGATGATACGGTGAACTTCCCGATAGGGCTCCGCGAGACCGGCGTCGGCATCGACTTCGACGATCCAGACGCCGTCCCTGGGCGTGTGGTGCGCGGCAAATTCCTGATCCGTTGCGAGAGTTAAAATGATGGACTTGTCCTCGGCCTCATAGGCAGGATGACGGAACAGGACGCTGACGCCGTCCAATGGGACCAGCTTGCCGGCGGCGTCGCTGAGGCTGTAACGGACTTCGCCCGACGCGATCGTCAGTTTGCCAGTCCAGCCGAGCGCGGCCTGCGCGCGCCCTTCCTCGGCCCTCCTGTTGAATTGCTGGCTGGCCACATAGGTGTTTTCGACGACGAGGCCGGTCCAACTCGTGTTGGCGAGTGTCGCCATGGTCAGATTGACGCCGATGACCACAGCGAAAAAGGCGAGAATGGTGACCAACATATGCCCGCCGGTGAATTCGCGGGATTTCTGCGGATTGGCGCTCATCTGACGATCTCCGGTGCGTTGAAAGTGGCCGTGTATTCGTCCGACTCGAAGCTCGCCTTGTCTTCGACCCGGAATTTGAATGTTTGCGCTTGGCCCTTGATCTGTTCCGCCGGCTGGCGAACGAAAACCTTCAGCATCTTCAGCCGGTCGGGTTCGACCGGAATGGCAAAGGAGCGATCCGCAGGCAGGTCGTCGATCCCGACGACGCTCATCTCGGCCTCCGGCAGGCCCTGCATGGTGACGACGATCGTCCTGGGCTCGGGGATCATGTTGAGCAGCTTGACGGTGTAGCCATTGCGGATCGAACCGTCGGACAACACGACGAACTGCGGATTGCGGTCGTGCAGAACGTTGACCTCGAGCCGGTCGCGCGTCAGAAGCGAATAGAACAGGGTGAGACCGACCGCCGACCACGCACCCATGTAGACGGACGTGCGCGGCCTGAAGATCTTGCGAATGTGGAAATGGGCCAACCTGTCGGCGAAAGCGCCGTCGGCAGTGCGCACCAGCGAAGGCTTCACCGTGCTGGAGCCGCCCCCGGTCGCCACCGCCATGTTGGCGTTGTAGTCGGACAGCGTCGCATAGGAGATCAGCCCGCGCTCCTTGCCGAGCTTGGCCATGACGCTGTCGCAGGCGTCGATACAGAGCGCGCAAGTGATGCATTCGAGCTGCTGGCCGTCGCGAATGTCGATCCCCATCGGGCAGACCGCGACACAGGTGTTGCAATCGACGCAGTCTCCGACCAGCTGCCCAGCGGCCTGAACCTTCTTGGCGTGACGCGAACGAGGTTCGCCGCGCCAATCATTGTAGGTCACCGTGAGAGAATTCTCGTCGAGCATGGCCGCCTGAATGCGCGGCCACGGGCACATATATATGCAGACCTGCTCGCGCATCAGTCCACCGAATGTGTAGGTAGTCGCCGTCAGCACGGCGATGGTGATGTAGCCGACGGGTGCGGCGGTCCCGGTGAAGACTTCGCCGATCAGCTTTGGCGCGTCGGCGAAATAGAAGATCCAGGCCCCCCCGGTCGCCGTCCCTATGACCAGCCATATGGCGTGTTTCGATACGCGCAGCATAAGCTTGCGCGCTGTCCAGGGTCCGGCATCGAGCGTCATGCGCGCGTTGCGATCTCCTTCGATCGCGCGCTCGACGACCAGAAACAGGTCGACCCATACGGTCTGCGGGCAGGTATAGCCGCACCAGGCCCGACCAACTGTGGAGGTGACCAGGAAAAGGCCGATGCCGGCCATGACCAGCAGGCCAGCCACGTAGTAGAATTCCTGCGGCCAGATTTCGATGAAGAAAAAGTAGAAGCGGCGGTTGGCAAGATCGACCAGCACGGCCTGATCAGGCGCGAACGGCCCTCGATCCCACCGCAGCCAGGGCGTCAAGTAGTAAATGCCCAGCGTGATTGCCATCACCAACCACTTGAAGCGGCGAAAGCTGCCTGAAGCGCGCTGCGGGAATACCTTCTTGTGCGGGGCATAAAGCGGCTGACGGGCCTTGGCGGAGTTGACCGATTCGGCTTCGAGCCGTTCAATTTGCGTGTTTTCAAGCACGAGAAGCTCCAGTCCCGGCGACGATTTCGCGGCGGAAGCCCGACCGATCGGTTCTGGCTTATGGCCACGTTGAGCACGCTTTGCCGCATGGCGAATTGCACCGCGTTGATGCAAGTCATTCGCCGGATGCCGGAATGGTGTCGAGGCCCGGCGCAAGCCGGGCCCCGTCGCTTGGCGGGGAGGGCCGAGAATAGGCTTCCGTTCCTATTCTCCGCCGCCAAGCGAATGAACATAGACTGCGAGTTCTTTGACCTTGGTCTCGCCGAGACGCCCGATCCAGGCCGGCATGACGCCGTGCTTCGGCGCGCGGACCTGCGCAGCAATAGCCGTCTCGCCCGGTCCATAGAGCCAGATGGCGTCGGTCAGGTCGGGCGCGCCGAGTTCCCTGTTGCCCTTTGCTGTGTCGCCATGACAGGCGACGCAATTTTCCGCGAAAACCTTGGCGCCGGGCTCGATCAGACTTGCGTCCCGGACCAAGTCGGACAGGCTGGCAACGTAGGCGCTGACCTGTGCGATCTGGTCCGCCGTGATGATGTCGCCAAAAGCCGGCATTTCCGACAGGCGCGTATCCGGGTCTGACGCGAAGCGGATGCCGTGGGTGATCGTCTGCTGGATCTGCTCAGCGCTGCCGCCCCACAGCCAATCGTCGTCGTTGAGGTTTGGAAAACCTTTGGAGCCTTGCGCGCCGGAGCCATGGCACTGCACGCAATTGACCCTGAATGCCGCACCGCCGGCAGCCACGGCGAACTCGCGCAATGCGTCGTCGGCAGCAATCTCCGAGGCGGTTTTCGATTCCACCGCTGCGACATATTTGGCCTTGGCGGCTTCGGCGGCCGCCAGTTCATTCTTAACGTGGTTGCGGCTCGAATAGCCGAGCACACCTCTGGTCGCGGAAGTAAGCATTGGCCATGCGGGATAGGCGATGGTGTAGCCGATCGCCCAGACAATGGTGATGTAAAATGTCGTGACCCACCAGCGCGGAAGTGGGTTGTTGAGCTCCCGGATGCCATCCCACTCATGGCCGGTCGTTGAGATGCCCGAGACCTCGTCGATGTGCTCGCTACTCATGATCAATCGTCCTTGAGAGGAATTCGAGCGGCTTCGTCAGCTTGCCTGCGGCCGCCAGGGCGAAGCGCGAAGGCAACGCATCCGACGAAGAAGAGCGCCATGGCAAGGAGGCCCCAGCTGTCGGCGAATTCCCGCATCAAATTGTAGTCCACGAGCACACTCCTCAGCGGTAGCCGGCGGCTTCGTCGTAGGTCTTGAAATCGACCAATGTGCCAAGCATCTGGAGGTAAGCGACCAAGGCATCCATTTCGGTGACCTGCTGCGGATTGCCGTCGAAGTCGCCGAGCTTGGCCCTGGGGTAGCGCGCTTCAACGCCGGACGTATCGATGTTGGGATCCGCCTGCGCCATCAGATCGACATTGGCGTTTGCGATCATGTCATCGGAGTAAGGGACGGCGACACGCCTGTTTGCGATAAGATGCGTCGAGAAGTCTTTCACCTCGATCGGCGTATTCTTCAGGAACTCGTAGTTCGGCATGATCGATTCCGGCACCACCGAGCGCGGATCGGCAAGATGCTGTACGTGCCATTCGTTGGAGTAGCGGTCGCCAACCCGGGCGAGGTCCGGTCCGGTGCGCTTCGATCCCCACTGGAAAGGGTGATCGTAGATCGACTCGGCCGCCAGGCTGTAGTGCCCATAGCGCTCGACCTCGTCGCGGAACGGTCTGATCATCTGGCTGTGGCAGAGGTAGCAGCCCTCGCGCACATAGATATTTCGTCCAGCAAGTTCGAGCGGCGAATAGGGCCGCATGCCTTCGACCTTCTCGATCGTATTGTCGAGATAGAAGAGCGGCGCGATCTCGACGATGCCGCCGACCGTCACCACCAGAAGGGAGCCAACGAGAAGAAGCGTGGCGTTCTTCTCGATGATGGCGTGTTTGTCCATCAAGCCCATTTTCTGGCTCCTGATCGCGCACGCTGGAGGGCGGGGATGGAGCCCGGCATCGGATCCTCCTCGCGTTGGTAGCCAAAGATGGTCATGGCGATGTTCCAGGCCATGATAAGGGCGCCGGACAGATACATCGCGCCGCCGATGGCACGCATGATGTAGTAGGGATGCATGGCAGCGACGGTTTCGGCGAAGGAGTAGATCAGGAAGCCCTGCTCGTCGTACTCGCGCCACATCAGGCCTTGCATGACGCCGGAGACCCACATCACCGCCGCGTAAAGGACGATTCCGAGCGTCGCCAGCCAGAAGTGCCAGTTGACCAGCCGCAGTGAATAGAGCCGCTCGCGGTTCCACAGCTTCGGCACCATGAAATAGATCGCGCCGAACGAGATCATGCCAACCCAGCCAAGCGCGCCGGAGTGGACGTGCCCGATCGTCCAGTCGGTATAGTGCGACAGCGAGTTGACCGTCTTGATCGCCATCATCGGGCCTTCGAAGGTCGACATGCCGTAGAAGGCGATGGCCATCACCATCATGCGGATGATGGGATCCGTGCGCAGCTTGTCCCAGGCGCCGGACAGCGTCATCAGGCCGTTGATCATGCCGCCCCAGGAGGGCATCCAGAGCATGATCGAAAACACCATGCCAAGCGTCTGCGCCCAGTCGGGCAGAGCGGTGTAGTGCAGGTGATGCGGACCAGCCCAGATATAGAGGAAGATCAGCGCCCAGAAGTGGATGATCGACAGGCGGTAGGAATAAACTGGGCGGTTCGCCTGCTTGGGCACGAAATAATACATCATGCCGAGAAAGCCGGCGGTCAGAAAGAAGCCGACGGCATTGTGGCCGTACCACCACTGCGTCAGGGCGTCCTGTACGCCGGAGAAGGCGGAATAGCTTTTTGAGCCAACGAACGAGACGGGCATCGACAGATTGTTGATCACATGCAGCATCGCGATGGTCACGATGAACGACAGATAGAACCAGTTGGCGACGTAGATATGCGGTTCCTTGCGCTTCAGGATCGTGCCGAGGAACAGGATGAGATAGGCGACCCAGACGATGGTCAGCCACAGGTCCACATACCATTCGGGTTCGGCATACTCGCGGCCCTCGGTGATGCCGAGCAGGTAGCCTGTCGCAGCCATGACGATGAAAAGCTGGTAACCCCAGAACACGAACCAGGCGAGATCGCCGCCAAACAGCCGGGCGCGGCAGGTGCGCTGCACGACATACAGGGATGTGCAAAGCAGTGCATTGCCCCCGAAAGCAAAAACGACGCCCGACGTATGCAGCGGCCGCAAGCGACCGAAATTGAACCAGGGTTCGATGTTGAGATCCGGATAGGCGAGCTGCAGCGCGATGACCACACCGACCAGCATGCCAACGACCCCCCAGATCACCGTTGCGACGGCCCCGTAGCGTATCGGCCCATCCATGTAATCGGCGGGGTGGATCGGAACTGCTGGCTTGAACTCCGTGTTGCGCAACAGGATCGCAGTGAAGCCAGCCACGGCGAAGAACAAAACCCACATATGCTGGCGAAAAGGTTCGTCTACGCCGAAGCCGGCAGCCACCAGGGCCGCAAAAGCAAACAGGCTTAGAAGGACGATCTCAGTGCCGAATTTCATCGCAAGTACCGATCTCCAATTCCGGCGGACCCAACTCCGCAGTGCATTGATTGCGCAGCCGCCGCCTGCTCGCCCTGATCCATGTCAGATCGCAGGATTTTGCTTCGGGCAGCATCGAGTTCGGTGCGATCAGAAGGTGGCGATTGAACGAGGAAACGCAGCACGGGCCGCCCCGCGTGGAGGCGATTCCGTGTGATGTGATGAAGCGCGCGCACAGGGAAAACTGCAGCTCTGCAATGCTTAGGAAAATATCGCTGATGCGCTGCCCAGCGTCGATCGCCTGAAGTGCCTCGGCACTGCCCACGCAATCCTCCCATTTTTGCGCAAGCGTTCATCAATATGAAGAAACGATCGTCTTTCCCGCCTACGAGGCCGCTGTCGTTGGCGGCGATGCCAGCCTCGCTTCTACCCGACGGTTGCGCGCCGAACAGGTCGAATACGAGTGCATTGCTGGTGAGGTGACTGAATTCTGCTAGCGATCGGCCATGGCGAGACGGTGGAGAATGCGGAAGCCGTCGGTTTCATTCTGCGCGGCTTTCTTCGAAGGCTTGCGGCGACACACATCGCCTTCGAACGCGAACAAATCCTGCTGCGGGTCGGAGTAGGCGACGGCCCCGCGCGCTTAGGTCTCATCTAAAGGGCGGTTGCGCCTCGGCCGCCGCAGCGCTGCTCCAGCCGGCTGACGCTGTCCACCGTGACATGGCGATTGTTCTCGATCCGGATCACGCCGTCCATTCTCAGTCTGGTCAGCTGGCGGCTCACAGTCTCGTTTGTAAGTCCAAGGAAATCAGAGATCTCGGCACGCGTCAGCGGCAGATCGAAGCACGCCGACCTGGCCGCCGGGCCAACACTGGAATCGATATTCCGGGCGATCATGAGGAGAAAGCTGGCCACCTTCTCCGGTGCGGTCTTGCGCCCCAGAGTCACCATCCATTCGCGTGCCTCGTCGAGTTCGTTCAGCGTCTGCTTGAGCAGGCGATGCTCAAGTTCCGGTGATTCCTTCATCATCCGTTCGATGGCCGCCCTCGGAAACGAGCACAGCGAGACAGCGGTTGCCGCTTCCGCATTGATCGCGCTTTTCACCTTGAAGGGCCGTCCCAGAAAATCCGGTGCGAACTGGAGGCCGACGATTTGCTGGCGGCCGTCCGAAAGGCTCTTCGTCAGCTTCACCACGCCTGAAAGCACGTTTGAATAGCTGTCGACGGCCTCGGCGTCGCCGATCAGTTCGACCCCCGGCTCGATCTTGTGCCGCGACGAAGTCTTGGCGAGCCGCGCCAAATCGTCTGGATCGAGCGCACCGCAGACGCCGCGGTGCCGTACCTCGCAGGGTAGGCAAAGAACGGGAATGCCGGAACTATGAATATCTTGCCGTACTGTCATTCCATCGCTCTACCGATCCCAAGTGCCAGCAGGATAGCAATCGACGGTAGAAAAATCGTTGCGGCAGTTTGTCCGTGCTGGAGGTTGACCGAAATCAGGGCTTTGGCTGTTGGACGCGTCCAGAGTTCCGGCGACTCAAACACGGTGGACCAAGACATGCGACCGGAATTAACTGCCAGACTTGGCGAGAACGTCCCCCGCTACACCAGTTACCCGACCGCGCCGCATTTCCATCCGGGCGTCGATGCGGCGGTCCAGAAAGGCTGGTTGGAGGTCCTCGAAGGCGGTGACGAGATATCGCTTTACCTGCATATTCCCTATTGTGACAGGCTCTGCTGGTTCTGTGCGTGCCATACCAAGCAGACGCGCCACTATGAGCCGGTGACCGCTTATCTGCGCTCGCTACGCGCGGAGATCGCGACGGTTGCCGCCCTTATCAGCGGGAAGGTCTTCGTCCGCGCAATCCACTTCGGCGGCGGCTCGCCGACAATGCTGAAGCCTGAGGATATGGTGGCTCTAGGCGCGTTCATGCGGGACAGCTTCGATTTTGTTCCGAATACGAAAATCAGCATCGAGATCGATCCGAACGATATGGACGAGGCACGCCTTGATGCACTTGCCGAAATTGGCATGACGCGGGCGAGCCTCGGCGTGCAGGATTTCGATCCGAAAGTGCAAAAGGCGATCAACCGCGAACAAAGCTTTTTGCAGACCAAGGCAGTCGTCGACGGAGTTCGTTCCCGTGGCGTCGAGTCCGTCAATCTGGATCTGCTCTACGGCCTGCCGCATCAAACCAGGGAGAGCCTGTGTTCTACCGTCGCGCAGGCGCTCACCCTGGAACCGGACAGGATGGCGCTGTTCGGCTACGCTCACGTGCCCTGGTTCAAGAAACATCAGACGATGATCGACGAGGCATGGCTCCCCGGTCCCACGGAGCGGTTCGCGCAATCGCAACTCGCCGCGCGGGCGATTTTGGACAAGGGATATGAAGCAATAGGCCTCGACCATTTCGCCAAGCCGGGCGATGCGCTGGCGGTGGCGGCCTGCACAGGGGCCCTGCATCGCAACTTCCAAGGCTACACAGAGGATCGCTGCGAGACGCTGATCGGTGTCGGTCCTTCGTCCATCAGCCGGTTTCGCCAGGGCTACCTGCAGAACAATCCTTCGACCGCTGAGTACGGACGTATGGTCGCCAATGGCGGGCTGGCCGCCGTCCGCGGCATCGCCTTTTCCGACGACGATCGCGTCCGTGGCTGGATCATCGAGCGGCTGATGTGCGATTTCGCCTTCTCGGCGATCGACCTGGTGGAGAGCTTCGGGGAAGCCGGCCAAAAGCTCCTTTTTCAGGCAAGCTCAATCGCTCTTCAGGATCCTGCTCGACTGCTTGAACTCCAAGGCGACAGTTTCGTCGTGCTGGCGGAAAGCCGTCCCTTCGTGAGGAGCGTTGCGGCGAAGTTCGACAAATATCTCGAAAGTGGAACGGCCAGGCACTCGGTGGCAGTCTGAGCACCGCAGAGGAACGGTCACGGTTTTCAGTCGATCGTGAACCGATGCGCTACGTTTTGACCATTCATCGGCTACAGTTGCATTGCGGACCAGATACGAAGGTCTTGGGCCATAGGCGTCCGGTCGTGCCTTCCGGCGCCGTCCACCCCTCGGCCCGTGCGAGGAGCCGGATCGGGGCATTCTCGGCGCTTCGGTGGATTCCGACGGCTCGCGCTATGGGCTGATCCAGATTCCCGCCGGAGGAAGCAACACACCATTCCACGGCAATCTTGACCTCTACCAACCTGACGATCGCCGACGGCCGCGAAGTGTTCGCCAAGGCCGTGGAGATGATGACTGCCTGCTCGCAGGACGCGCTCGCTGCGGCCGGGATGCGGTCGCGGGATATCGATCGGTTCGTTCCGCACCAGGCTAACGCCCGAATTTTCGATGCCGTCGGGAGGAACCTCGGCATTGCCGATCACGCGATCGTCAAGACGATCGCCGAATACGGCAACTCTTCCGCCGCGACGACCCCTCTCTCGCTGTCGCTGGCCCACCAGACGGAGCCGTTTCGGCCGGGCGAGAAAATTCTTCTGGCGGCAGCAGGCGCGGGTCTGAGCGGCGGTGCACTCGTCGTTGGAATCTAGCGGCGGCAACCGGCTGCGTAGAGTTGACCTTGTATGATGGGAAGGGCGCAGGCATTCGAGCGTAGACAGCGAGAATCGCTAAGCTTAGAGAACCCCAGGGTCGGGCAGCCCGAGACATACGATATGGGAGGCGTCAATGGTCAGCCTAAGCCGGGCTCAGCTCTATGATTTGGTCTGGGCCAAGCCGATGACACAGATCGCCCGTGAACTCGGAGTTCGCGATCAGCATATCGCGCGGGCTTGCGATGCATACAACATTGCACGGCCGCGAAACGGTCACTGGCAAAAGATCGAGCACGGCAAATCAGTCCAAACGAAAGGGCTTAGCACCGACAGGTTCGGGGCAGATGAGATTGTCGTCATCGGCCAAGCTCCCGGTGAACACCTGCCGGAGTCAAAGCTGCTGGGGGTACCCCACGCAGATCAACTTGGCGGATCGACAGACGCACGCTCAAGCTGATGTGCCAACTTAAGGCTCAGCTCCAGCCTCTTCGCCGTCAATTGAGGGCAGGCTTATGATGACAGGTAACAAGCGACTGATGAAGGCGAGCGATATCCCCGCCTTCGTTGTGACGCTGATCAAGGCTGGCTGCGATATCTGTGCTGTCGGCGATACTCGCTATGTGCTTGGCGACGCCGAAGAAACGCTGGCGGCGTACGATGAGCTGGAGTGCATAGGCGAAGCGTTTGAAGACCGCGATTCTGTGATACGAGAGAGCGTTGCCTGCCTGCTTTCCATCGGTCGGTACCTCGATCCCGGTTCGCCGCCGACGCATTGGTCCGAAAACGAAAATGGCACAGTAGGGAACACGGGTTGGGTTCATCCTCGGGACAAAACCGCGCCTGCCCCGCCAACGCGCGGACCGATCGACAACAGCGGTGACGGCGCTTTCCGGCTTGTCCCATCATGGCGAATTGGACATGCAGCCAGTGAGCCGGCCGTGTTAACTTCGCCGTGTTGCCGGGATCGAGTCAGAGATGCCGGAATGCGGCCGATTACCGGGCAAGTTCCGCATGCGTCTCACGGCGGCGCGGCCCACCGAACGGTTCCCGGGGTCATGTAGACACCGCGCCACGCGCCGCGCCGGTGGCGCGCAGGTATAGTCCTCGGGCTGGCCGGCATGGAGGCGCATATCCGCCCCGGTCGGGTCGATGTCGCTTATCCAGTCGACGACCACCTCAGCCGCGTCGTCCGCAAGCAAAAATGTCAGGTTCATCACGACCGGCCATCTGGGCACGTGGAGGTTTTTCCAAGCAATCAGGCGCTTACTGTGCGCTGAGCGCGCTGGCACGGCTTTTGCGCTCTTGATGGTGACTGCACGCAATGGGGCAAGACGAGCAATGCTTTCTCCCTGAACCCGTGTGCCGTCTCTCTGAGCGGGAACAAGCTCGCGCAGAAAGCAAGCTTTGGAGAGCAACATTGGTGGCATTACAGATCGAGTCCCCGGCTCCTTCGATTAAAGTTGAGAACTGGCTGCGTGGCGAGCCCCTCACGAGCTTTCAGCCCGGCAAAGTGTACATCGTCGAATTTTGGGCAACGTGGTGCGGACCATGTGTGGACGGGATGCCCCATCTGATGCAGCTGCAGGAGAAATACAGGGAGAGCGGAGTTGAGATCGTCGGAGTCGCGGCTTCTGAAGACGCTCCAACGGCCGATGAGGCCCGAAGCAAGTTGGACGCTTGGTTGACTGAAAAGTTCTCGAATCTGAACTATCGGATCGCGTTCGACTCCACGGGCGAAATGGACAAGCTTTGGATGGAGCCCAGCTTTTCTGTCGCGATTCCGACCATGTTCGTGGTCGACCGAGACGGCCACATCGCCTTTATCGGTCATCCGATGGAACTCGATGAGGTCTTGCCGAAGGTGCTTAACGGCAGCTGGCGCGCCAGCGATCAAGCAAAATCGGCCGATACGGACCGGATCGCGGAAGGCGAAACCATAGCGCGCGAACAAGCGCTGAAGAAGCTGATCAATGATAGATATTGGGCGGCGGTGGAGAAACAGGAGTGGAAGACGGCGCTCTCGGCGATCGAAGAGGGCATCGCCTTGTTGCCGGACAAGCTCGGTTTCCGCCGGTCTCATGTGAATCTGTTGCTTCACAAAATGCGCGACATGCAGGCCGGCTTGCCCGTCATGCGCCAATTCGTTCGCGACGCGATTAACAGAAACTCCGAGAATTGGATGATTGCGGCGCTAGACGAACTCTTCTTTCCGAACTTTGACTATTCGCACTTTCCGTCTGCTGAACGCTTGGCAATGGGAAAACAGCTGTCCGAACACATTCTGGCACTGAATCCCCCAGAAAGCGACCAATGTAAGCTCCTGCCTTATCCGGTGGCTCTGTACTATCACGAGAGCGGCAACAAAGATCGGGCGATCGAGCTGATCGAGCTGGCACTGAAGTCGCTGGGCAGTCCGGAGCTTATCCGGGACGGAGATAAACAGCGCGAAATATCGCATTTGCTGCAGTTCCTGGCCAACTTCAAGGGTGAGAAGGTTTGTTACGGCGCTCTATGTGCGGCTCCAAACAATGGCCGATTCGACAGGTGGTATACCGTTTGCGGCTGACCGTCAGGTTTATGTGAGGGACAGAATTGGCCGGGCGGACAGCTTTTTGATGCGAACGGTGCAAACCCGCGCCCGGCTTGCGGAATCGCCTGGCCCGATCTTTTGGGCCTATGTCAGAGGGACGGCGGCCTGCTACGATACGCGCCTTCGGCTAGGCAGGCTATGAGCTGAGCTACGTGTTTGTCCGCTTCGAACCGATCGCCAGTCTGGAGCAGGTGCCCCCCGACACCTCCACCACACTGAGGCTTCATGCCGGTAGCGAATGCGATCTTGGCGGCATGGCCATCAACGCACAAGGGATGGCTTGGCTGGCGGCATGCCTTTGGCGATGTGGTGCCGCGCCCACGCATGCCTTCGCCGGCGGTCCAACGGGGAAGGCCTGTCGCACAATCGATACAGGACTTCAATGCCCGAACACCGGCGCCATCCTCAACAACTCCATCGATGAGGTGTCGGGCTCACAGCTTGGCAGCTTGGTCCAGGCAATTCCGGACGCCGTCATCCCAATGAGGTGACCTCGACCAGAGCCTCGGCCTTGAATGGCATGATGGAGGTGTATGGGATGGCGGCAACGTCATTTCGTCAATCCGAACGGGATTTCTTGCGACCGATGTGGCTTTATCAACACGCCAAGGGCCACGCTGTCGACAGGCGGCGCGAGCTTGGCGCCGACGGCGTCCACGTCAACCGATCCTTCTGACAATGGGGCTTGTACGATCACCCAGGGGGCGAAAGCCCATGACGATCATCGTCGCGCCGGCCGCGATCTGAAGCACGCGTCCGGCGCGCTTCGTGCCTATCCCTTTGGCGAGGCTTTCGGTGAAAGACGCCGATGGCGGGACGGGAAGACCAAGGCCGGCTGAATAGATCCCGAGATGTGCGATCGCGTTCGGCCAAGTTGAGGAAAGCGCGCTAAATGCGGGACTGCCACGCTACCGATAGAACGGCGTGGTCCGCCGACTACCGCGTTGCCGGCCACGTAACAGATTTGGCCCGGCGCGAGAGGCAGCACGCATGGCCAGAGAACGCGCATTGCACCGGCCGCCACCACTTTCAAAATGCCGAAGTTGGTGATCCGGCAGGGTTATAACGCTTAGTTTTTTCCCGCTCTTTGGCGATTAAGCGTTTCAGCGTGGGAATCTCGGGCACCTTTGCAATCACTTCGTCGCCGAGCACCAACGCCGGCGTGCCGGTGATGTACAGCTTGGTCGCGAGCGCGCGATTGCGCTCAAGGGCGTTTGGGATGGCCGGATCATCCATGTCCCGCTTGAGCTGCTCAACATCGAGGCCCACCTGTCGTGCGATAGTCAGGATGGAGAATTCGCTGAGCCGACCGCGAGCAGCCATAAGGGCGTGATGGAACGGCTCATATTTTCCCTGCTTGCGGGAGGCGAGCGCCGCCACTGCGCGAATTTTGAGCCCGGTCCCTTGCCCGGATACTCTTTGTAGACAACCTTCAGATTGGGATCGTCCTTGAGGGCTTGCTGGATGATAAGGTCTGCCGTCCGGCAGTGCGGGCAGTTGTAGTCCAAAAACACCACCAGAGGGACGTCGCCATTCGGGTTGCCAGCAGTTGGCGCAGCGGGGTCGTTGAGGAGTGCGTCGCGCTGCTCCGGAATGAGCTTCCGCCAATCCGCGGCAAGCCGACGATGGTCTTCGAGCTGGCGCAGGTAGTCTGTGGCAATCGCGCCGCCAGCCCAGAAAGAAGCAGGGCTAGCACTAAAAGAGCGACAAGGCTGGCTCTTAGTTCAGGCATGGCTCAGGCTCCAATCAACAGTGAACGGACGGGCAGCAACGGCTGGCTTTGACGTGAAGGGGCCATCGCTTTATTGTCTTGCCCCGCTGTTCCCGGACTACGGGAGGTTAAGGGTGCTCGTGCTATCCGAAGGGGTGCAAGCTGGCGGTTGCGGTATGACGGCTGCGCCCAATCAGCCGAACCATCCGTGAGCGGCGCTGTGTGCGCGCGAACCGCCCAGCCGTATCGCCGTTCGCCGAGCGGCTTCAGGCGGCCGAGTGCGATGGCTGAGCGTGACTGCAGCACAAACCTGCACGTAAAGCTGCGGATAAGAGGGCTTGCGAGGCGCGGGACTCGCGCTGCGGTTTGCGGGATCACAATATTCAACATACTTGTCTCCTGACCGGATCGAGGTGGGTTCCTTCCCTCCCGGGCATCTCCCGTCGCTGCGCTCCGGTCGAACGTTGCACCACCAGGGTCGTCGCAAACTCCGTGCCAATTGCGACAGCGCCGAGAAACGAGCAGGTTTCCGGAATTGATAAGGGCCTCTCGCGCCGTGCTTGTGCGGATTCCAGCACTCACTGCTGGCGAATCCGTGCACACGCAACTTAACCTACGGCGAAAGCAGCCGCGTTGCAGGAACGGGGGCGGAATCCCCACCGCCCTGCCCAGTCCGCTCATTCAGCGGTTGGCGGTGCAAACTGCGACTGACCTTGGCCCACTGATCGGCCGTGCGGAAGCCGCCGTGATTGGAGTAGCATTCGACCGGGAATTTCATCCAGCGCGGCAGCCAGGTCTCAAGTTTCTGGCGACCGTTCTCGCCCGACAGGAAGTCGCGGACGACGGTCTTCTGCGTCTAGACCTTCTCGGCGAAATTGCCGTCCGCGCGACCGCTCGACTGCAACGTTGGCCAGCATGCGTCGGCAAGTTCCTTGTCGCGCAGGAGATCGAAGAAGGCATCGTCCGGCTGCCACAATGCGCCCATGCCGACATTCAGATGGTTACCGACCGCCTGGACCACGGCGCATCCGGCCTCCAGCGTCTCGCCATGACGATGGTGAGCGCGCGCACCACATCGTCGTCGGAGAGCTCCAAAGGCGGGCGAAGATAGGCGCCGTGTCATAGTCCCGTTCATTACCGCCGACCTCGCGCCCTCCTTATCCGGCGCCCCCGAACAAGGCCAAACCTCGCGCCGTTTTTCGACTCGAGCTCCGGGTCAAGTTTGAACGTCTCGTTCACGACGATCTGGCGTGCGCGACTTTAACGGCGTGGGGCCTAGCATCGGATGCATTAGACGACGTCATGCGGCGTGTCGCACGCGCTCTCATGGTCTTGGCCCTTCGGGACCGTGCCGATGGCCATGCCTTCTGGCGGCGCGAAGCGCGTGATCCCGTGTCCAAAGGCTGACAGCGGCAGACAAAATGTCAGGTTCACTACAACCGACATCTGGGCACTGTGGAGGTTTTCAAGGCAAATGGCGCTCACTGGGCGCTGAGGTGTTGGCACGGCCTTTGCAAATTGAGAGGTGGCAACACGGATCGAGGGTGACTGCACGCAAATCCGCAAGAGAAGCGATGCGTTCCTCCCCTGAACCCGTGTGCCCCCTCTAAGAGGGAAACAAGAGCATAAATTCGCGCAAGCCTTAGCAGCAGCGTTGGGGAGCAACATGGAATTGCAGATGAACTGCACGGCACCTTCAATCAGTCGACAACTGGCTACGTGGCGAGCCCCTCACGAACTTCCAGCCGAGCAAAGTGCCCATTGTCGAATTTTGGGCAACGTGGTGCACAGGACGCAATGCCCCATCTGATGAAGCTGCAGGAGAAATACAGCGGAATCGAGATCGTTGGAGTCGCCGCGTGGAGACGCTCCAACGCCCGTTGAGGCCCAGACCAAGTTGGACGCGTGGTTGACCGAAAAGTGCTCGAATCTGAACTATCGGATCGCGTTCGACCACACAGGCGAAATGAACAAGCTTTGGAGGGAACCCAGCTTTTCTGTCGGGGTTCCGGCCTCGTTCGTGGTCGACCGAGACGGCCACATCGCCTTTATCGGTCATCCGATGCAACTCGATGAGGTTTTGCCGAAAGTGCTTAACGGCAACTGGCGCACCAGCGCTTAAGCGAAAGCCGCCGACACGGAGCGGATCGCCAGAAACGAACCCATAACGCGCAAACAAAGCGTTGAAGAAGGCGATCGATGATGAATTTTTGGACGGCGGTGAAGACAGAGGATTGGAAGACGGCGCTCTCGGAAATCAAGAGGGCGTCGCCTTGTTGCCGGACAACGAAGCCAAAGCTCCGAAGGTTTGGACCGGAAGGAAATCAAAGCAGAATTGCGCTCTCTCTGCCAGAAAGCAGGAAGAGAATGAGCCCGGAAGCATACGCTATTGGTTAGGTTGGCGTAGTAATTTGCTGCACGATTTTGTGTCGTCTGTTGATCGATATCTAGACGACAGAAGAAAGAGAAAGAACAAATAAATATGAGCGGGGAAGGTAAAAAGAAACGAGGTTTATCTGGCGCTTCAAATGCGCAGAATATTGCATTCCGCTATGGTGGTCGCCCTTCAAATTTGAGCTTGGCGATTGGGCACACAACTCATCCGCGTCTGGGTGGTTCGCTGTTCCTTAACGCTATGATCCTGGGGCAAATGCTGCCAGGATTTAATCCAAGCGAACGTATGTTGAACGCTGCGGACGCTTGTATTGAGGTGTGCCCCGTTCTTGGTGCGCCTTTCCTGTGAAAAAAGCGGAGAAACCGCATCCTTCTGCCGGTCCTTGGTCGCCAGCGTCAGATGGCGCACGCTCTCGGCGTCAATCTCGTCGCGGCGGTAGGCATTGTGGCACAGTGCGGCCTGCCTTGAGCAGCCGGGCTCACAAGCGGGATCCGCTTGGGGTCGCCAGCAGTGACCTCCATGGGCATACGCGAGGGGGAAATGGTGCAGATTGCCGCTTTCATTGACCTGGTCTGCCGCCAGCCCGATGACACAAATGTTCGTGCCAGAGTGCGCAGAGACGTTGCCGACCTCTGCGCTGCGTTCGAGGTTCCCGGATTTGAGCTCGACGTTGCGCAGCTTCTTGGCGTGCAAGGACGGCCTTGCCCATGCGTAGCTCTCCCCCTTCATCAGCAGATGCCAGACTCACGACGGCGAGCTTGCGCGCGGTCGCGACGGCGGCGACGTGCTGGCCGCGGCGGGCCCGCACCCGCAGGAAGAAGGCACGGAGTGGCCCCGGCGCGCGTGCTGCCGCCCAAGCCGCTTCGACGAGCATGCCGCGGGCCGCTATCAGGTCGTGCGGCAACATGTCCGCATCCCTGCTTGGTAATGCGTCCATGATAGGCAGGCCCGGGTCCTGATTGCCTGACGCTCGGATTCAGCCCGAGATAAGGTTGACGCGGGCACGCTGGCCAGCTTGTACGCGGCCAGCTACCTGCCGGAGATCTGGACACCAGATGCGGCCACCGAGCGAATGCGCAGGCTGGTCGCGCGGCAGGAAAGAAGGCGAAATAGCGGCGGCGCGAGAAACGCGCCGGACCTCACTCCGTGCTTGTGCGGATTTCAGCACGCGCCGCTGGCGCGTGACCTTATCGAGAGAAGGGCTGAGTGTCGGGGATTGGAGGCCACTCTGAGCGTTACACCGCATTCTGGCAGCGGCCAAACGATTGCCGCTGCGACCCCGTATAGTCCGGCGCGCCACAAATGGCGGAAGTCGACCGGCCGCGTTGCGACAATAGTTGCGCTCCTGGCGCGCGAACGCTGGGCTGCCGCCGCACCGCTCGGATCAGCTGCGCCGGATGCGAGCCGTCGACGCCAGCTCTGCGGATTTCGAAAAGAAACAACGGGTCGATCTCTCAAGCGACCGTCGGCTGACTTGAGTCCAAGCGCGGTGCCACGTTAGACCGCGATCTCGAAGGTCAATTGCTTGACCGCGTCAGCCAAGCGGGCGTCCAATATCGTGGATGGAGTTGGCGGCGGATCGTTCGAAAGCGGCTGCGTCTAACCACGCTGCCCCAGTGCCGCGCTCAAGCCTGAACAGGCTGGCATTATGTGTTTCATCTTTCCTCGCCCTTGGCTGATTGGAGTGGGTCAGCTCACGAAGGTCATAAGTTCCGGGTCGGATGGGAAATCGGTCAGGCAAGGCTGAACACGCCCGAAAATACCGGGAGCTTATGACGCTTGATCAGGGCGTGGAAACGAGCGTGAGCGTCAAGCAGTTCGTCCAGATCGAAACAGAAGGAGATAGCCAGTTGCTTTGTCACGAACGGAGTGAACACAGTTGGCGCGGGCACGACGGAAAGCTCGGCAAGAGCTTTTAGTCCAGCGATCGTGCTGTCGGATGGTTCTATTCCGGTCAGGAGGCAACTGCCGGCACGGAAGGGACCGAAAACGTCGACCGCATCAGCGAAAATAGGCAAATAGTCGCTGAAGACATACGTGCCTTTAAAGCCGCGGATGTATTTTCGTCGCACCTCGGCGCCGACTATCTCGACACCAGTATTAAACCGTGTGACGCCTGCTTCCCGAAGTTGAGTAAGATATTCTATCCGTCGTACTCGGTCGTTCCTGACGCTCGGAGGAACCACCTGGGATAAATAAATGTCGTGTGCGTAGCCTGCGTCACGCAGTCGTCGTGCGAGTGCCGCGTGCCGTTCGAGTTCTTGTGCTTCGTCCTTGATGCTCCCTGTGCAGAGCCAGACAATGTCATACAGACTGTTGAAGTTAGGACCGTTACGCTCAATATAGGAGAGGCACTCTTGGAAGTTGGATTGGTAGTCTGTGCTACCCCCGCCGCGTATGGCCATTACCTCCCATTCGTTCTCCTTAAAGCAATAATCACAAGAATAGCAGCAATAAACATGATGATCAAAAACGAAGCTGCGAGCGCCATTTTTGCGTGTTATGCCGAAATTGTACATACCGGTCGGCGCTCTGTCTGGATCAATAAATTGACGGCAGGGTACGTGCTCGGTCACACCATTGATTGTCGCGATCAACGCCTCGCCGTCGAACATGAAGGGCGAATCGGAGTTCACTCTCGCGGTGATTTTCTTTCGGAATACTCCGTTGGACAATTCAATCTCGATGCGGGGGATCACTTGCCCCAAGATCGGTAACCGGATTTCTGTCGTGAGAAGCTGGACCCCATCGCGAAGTACGCCGAGGCGCATAACCTCCTCAATGCGAAGGTTATGCCTGTTTTCCAGCGCAATGCCAAATCGGGTCAATCGCTTGCTTTGAACACTCATGGTCCTCTCCCAATCCATCTTATCGACCAAAGACGCGCGGCACCGCCCTCCCCTGAAAAATGGATCGGCAGATCCCTGAGTTCGATAATCAACGAGGACAAAACAGTTGCTTTGCGGGAGCTTTCCCTGGGGTCGGGAACCGGTGCTTCGGTCGATCGGCTAAATCTCGCCCATTCGCGCAGGACGCAGCAAGAACTGTGCCAACTGCAGGAGGCGCCGGGATCGCGATACGAGATACTGTTTAATGGTAGCGTCGCGCCAACCTTTGAGTGGGCGCAGGGGTTGTCGGTCGTGGACCTGCAGGCGGTGATGGACATGGAGTTCTCGCGCCAGGTTGCCAACGGTCTTGTGATTTGTGCCGTAGCGTTGGCCCGCGTCCTCAGGCCGTCTTGACCATGATGTATTGCTCGATGGATCGCCCCGGTCGTCGTGCTCCCAGGCACAATCTGGCCCATCGCGCATCCCTGAATTCGGACCACAAGGATGCCCCATCAAAGTCGGATCAAACGCGGCTGGCCACGCTCTTGGTGCCGGTACCATAAGTCCGCAAGTACCCCGACAACGCCGTCAATGGGGGCCGACCCTGCTAACCGAAGATCCGCAGACGCAGTTCCAGTGCGAAAGACGCAGGCTAGACGGCCCTCTTGTTGCCCCACAGCAGAACGTGCAGCTGCGGCAGCACGCGGGCGTCGAACCACCTGTCGCCGGTTACCTTTTCAACCAGCCACTCCATGCGTTTCATTATTCCGTCCAGATCGACAGACGCGTCTTCGTTGCCAGGACGGGGCGGCGTGTGATTGCCGGGTTGCAGGTAAACCGGAAGGCGCGGAAATCGCTCCGCGGCGCCTTTCGCGTAGGCGTAGTCGCTCTCGTCGAAAACAACGAGCTTGAGCACGATCTGCGGCTTCTCCTGCGCCGCATCGACGCACGCCTCGAGAGTGGCCCAATCGGTCCTCATTTCGCTTGAAGGCGGCTTAGGGCTGAGGACCAGCACGTCGAGGTCGGCAAACCAGTCCCTGACCACCGAACCTTGGGTCTCGAGCGCAAAACGGTAACCTTCACCATGGCCTCGCTCGATGAGCGCACGAAACGGCTGAATGGCCGGATTTCCGCCTGATAGCGACACCATTACTGGCCGGCCGCCGGAAAGCGTAACGACGGTTTGCCATACCCCGTCGATTGGCATCATCTCCCATTCATGGCGGTATTGATTGTCCACCGCATGGAGACTGTCGCACCAGGAACAGCGATAGTCACACCCGCCGGTTCTGATGAAGACCGTCGGCAAACCGATGAGCACGCCCTCGCCTTGGATCGTCGGCCCGAAAATCTCGCTCACGCGGATTGCGGGATGCGTATCGGTCATGGCCGGTATTCCGCCCAGGTTTTCGGCGTTTCGCTCACCCGCACGGCCGAGGTCTCGGGCAGGAGTGCCTTGCACCATAGATAAAAATGTCTGGCCAGGGATTCCGCGGTGACTCGCTCATGTCCGAGCACGTCGTTGAGATGTCGATGATCGAAGCTCTCGTCGATATAGCGTTTGAATGGCGCCAAATCGTGATAGTCGCGCACGAAACCGTTGTCGTTCAGTCCATTCGCTGAAAGCTCCACTTCGACGATGTAGTTATGCCCGTGCAGACGCGCGCATTGGTGATCGGGCGGCAACGAGGTGAGCTGATGCGAGGCCGAGAAGTGGAATTCCTTGGTGATGCGAAACATTATGCGATCCTCCTTCGCAGCGCATCGAGCCAGAAGTCGGAGTCCTCGTAGTCGGTGGGGTCGGGGTGCCCAGAGAGATGAAACGCCTCGCGCCGCTCGACGCAGGTCCCGCACCTCCCGCAGTGACGCTCGGCGCCCTTGTAGCAGGACCAGGTCTGCGCAAATGGCGTGCCGTATGTTGCTCCATCCCTAACGATGTCTGCCTTCGTGAGATTCACATAGGGCGCATAAAGGCGAATCTTCGCGTAGCCGTCGAGCGCGCGGTCTTGCATCATCTGGAAAGCGTCGATGAAGGCAGGACGGCAGTCGGGATAAATGAAATGATCCCCACCGTGCACGGCAGTCGCCACCGCTTCGACCTTGTGCGCGGCGGCGAGACCGAAGGCGGTGGCCAACATGATGGCGTTCCGGTTCGGCACCACCGTGACCTTCATCGTGTCTTCGGCGTAGTGCCCATCCGGCACATCCACACCGTCGGTCAGCGCGGAGCCGGAAAGGCCGCGGCCGATTTGGCGGATGTCGATGCTGCGATGCGGTACGTTCAGTCGTTCAGCGCAAAGGGCGGCGAATCCCAATTCCTTCTGGTGCCGTTGGCCGTAATCGAAAGATAGGAGGCCGGCGAGCTCGTACTCCGCTGCCACCTTGTGAGCAAGAGTAACGGAGTCCAATCCGCCGGAGCAGACGACTAGAGTTTTCATCGTTGGGTCCTTGTTTTAACCGGGTAGGCTGCGACCGGAGATTTCTCTGCGCTCCCAGTACTTCAGGAAATCCATTTTGTGAAGTGAACGGGGGACAAGTTTCATGCTCGGACGTGCCGCTGTGTGCAAGGCGCGCTCAGGCGGTGAGCCTGCAGGGAACACGGAAACGGACGCTTCAGTGGATGTTCAAAGGCGTACCAGAATATGCTCTGAAGGAGGTACGACTCTTCGGAAACAGGGTTCTCGACGCTTCGATCAAGCGCCCGGCGGTGCCGAGCTTCGAGGGACGCCACGCGAGGGTTTCATGTACAAGACGGCCCGAGGATGGGCTTGCCGCAAAGAACGGATTTACCAGGTGGCATTTTTTCGCAGCCGCGCCGAAATGCAGATGTCTGGAATGATCGACATCAATTGTCGCGGCAACTTGGCTGGCCGGCTCTTTGGGTTCCGTAGATCCCGCGCATTCCGCTTCAGGATCGGTTCGAACCGGAGCACGCCCTCGGTCAGTGGCCGACCGGCAAACCCAAACTAAATGATCGGTCGTGAGCCGACATCTGTGAACAAGCCGTGTGCGTCGATTGCAATGACCCCTGTGTTACGTGCAGTTACCTTATGGCAGTCGATGAACTGGATTTGATGGTTTTCCAGATGGCGGTCGAAAGCGTCCGCTCTCTCTCCTTAAGCTTCGCTGAAAAGGCCGCGGAGATAGCCACCAGGAGCCGCGGTATCCTGCTTTTCGACGTGCGCGTCGACGGTGACGCGGAGGTCCAGCGGGTCGCAGCCATCCGATATCACGGCGACCAAACCGGTGTGCTGGCGTTGGACAGACAGGGCCTTGTTACCCACCATTGCATCGTCAATGGTACTTTCTCACATTTCATTGCGCCATTGGAAAACTGGAACAGCATGCCTTTGTCGATGCAGGCCAAGATCGATGTCAACGGCCATGCCAGTCTCTTCCTAGGCGCCTTGCGAAATGCCGGACATATGCTGGGCAGCTAGCATTTGGCTAAAACCATCTGTGGATTTTTGCATGCGGCATCGTTGCCGGCACTGCCGGCATGATTGTCGTGCTCGAAAACGGCTCCGGCGGCCTATTTTTTTGCAAAGTCGAATGTCCCGCTTCCGAAGCCAAGGACGACACCGACCACAGCGAAGAATAGTAACAATAGGGGCGACGCAAGCTGCCCTGCCCTTTTCAAGCAGGGAGGTGCTTCCGGTGCTCTCACCGACACGAGATCGCAAATGGCACGTGGGTGAGCGTCAGAACTGGCGGCACCCATGGTGATCGGCTCTCCTCGCTGGAGGAAGCGCCTCGGGCGCCAGGCAGTGGCGGAAGCGACGGTCGAACACTGGCTGGCAGCTCGGGATCTGATCGAGGCGTAAGTCGGATAAGGAAACGTTGTGTCCTATGTCGACGTTCCTTAGAAGCGCGCCGGCAGCCTGGGCGGTGGGCTTGGGGTTAGACTGCCGGCGCACGCCACTCATGAAGAGCGGCCCCTTTTCGCGGTTCCGACACCCATAGTCAACCCGGCAGTGTCTGGGTGCGAGAGCGGCCCACCAAGTTGGGCAGGATCGGCCGACACGGCCGACATCGCGCCGCTCTGACAAGAGCACAGCGGGCATCGCTCCTTGTGATGTGTAATTTGCGACTGATAGTCGAACGTCAAGAGCGCCCGGGTCCTGGAAACGAAGAACGGGGAGACGCGAATGCCTTCTGGCGTCGGCCAACCTGATGCTCCAGCCAGTATCGCGTTGCCGACCAGCATGAGTTCGCCGTTGGCAAACCTTCGTCACGAGCCGATGCTATCGTGCACATGTCGCAGCACTCCGGGCGGCGATATCGCCTAAGACAGTATGAAGAAGCGTTCCAACTTCATATTCGGCGAACCCTTGTGCAATTCCTGACTCGGACAGTTGGACGAGAATTCTCTTGGCGGTACTGCGCCACTCATTTGCAGATTATCCGACATCACGCGGCGTCCGATATGTCCGACTCTGCCTCAAGAATTCCCACAGGTATGGACAGCGATCTCGCTATCCGATCCCGATAGCCCTTGTTGTACCTCAGACCGGACTCGATGTTTTGGATTTCCTCAGCGGCAAGCCCGCACGCCACTGCGAGGTCCTCGATCGAATATCCAAGGTGCTCACGATAAGCGCGGATGATGTGGGTCCCCTGCGACATAGCCGTCAAGACTGGCTCGGGACTGCGCGAATCCTTCATAGACACCTCCAAGAAGATAAGGAGCGCCTGATAAATCGGGAGATTTCCTCCCGGACCTGGCGCGCACCCAGCAAATCAAAAAAATGGACGTCGATTCGGCCGGACCGGCGTCATCCATAAAATGGGCCACCTGAAATGGACAGCCAGGTCGGAATGTGGCGACTCACCTTTTTCTGATCAAGTTTCAAGAACCTGCCTGCCCTGAGATGGCCCGATCAACTGTACCGCATTCGTCCTGCGATCCCACGCAACTCATCCTCGCCGATGGCATTCTTGAACAGCAACTCGAACTCCCCCTGCCTCCGCCTCCAGCACCGTCCACCCAGCCTAGCGGACGCTGATACCTTCGACCAATGTCCGCCGCCGATGCAGCGAAAAACGCGCTACGTTTGAATCACACATCGACTAGCGCTGTTAACCAAATTTTTTAAGCCGCCGATGCTTATTCGCAGACTGAAAGGATGGGGCGGCCGAGGATACAGCCGAAAGGGCCGCGGGCTTCTGTGCTGACGTCGGCTTGAGCAAGCTCAATCCGGCTGCCCTGCGCAATTGCCCGACCTGCCGAAAAAGGGATGGCGATTGTTGGATTTCATCCGAGCTTCAGTTCTAGACACGTGTTGGCGCTTTCGGATGGACGAGCATCGCCACCTATAAAAACGTCACAGTCATTCGACGGTGACCGATTTTGCGAGATTGCGCGGCTGGTCGACATCTGTGCCCATGAAGAGCGCCGTGTGGTAGGCAAGAAGCTGTATCGGCAGCGAGAAAATTATCGGCGCGATAATCTCGTCGACGGCAGGCAGCACGATCGTATGCATGGTGTCGAGTTTCGATGCGGCTGCCCCTTTCTCATCGGTGATGAGGATAATCCGCCCGCCACGGGCAGCCACTTCCTGCATGTTGGAGACGGTCTTTTCGAAAAAGCGATCATGTGGCGCGATAACGATAACTGGCATGTTCTCGTCTATCAATGCGATCGGACCGTGCTTCAACTCACCCGCCGCGTAGCCTTCGGCGTGGATGTACGAAATCTCCTTGAGCTTCAGCGCACCTTCCATCGCCAGCGGGAAACTGGTGCCGCGGCCAAGATACAGGACGTCACGACACTTTGACAGTTGACGCGAGAGGAACTCGATCTGTGGCTGGATGCTGTTGAGTACCTGGCCCATGACGCGCGGCACTTCGGCGAGGCTCCTGACGAGCGCCTGCACCTCGTCTTCGGTTACGGTTCCGCGGGCCCTGGCGGCGGCGATGGCGAGTGCGGCAAGAACGGCAAGCTGGCAGGTGAAAGCCTTGGTGGAGGCGACGCCGATCTCCGGTCCGGCAAGGATCGGGAAGACCGCATCGGCCTCCCGAGCGATGGTCGATTCGCGGGCATTGACGATGGCGCCAATTTTCAGCCCAAGCTCCCTGCAGTATCTCAGCGATGCCAGCGTATCGGCGGTTTCGCCAGACTGCGAAATGAAAAGAGCCGCCGACTGCGGCGACAACGGGATTTCGCGGTAACGGAATTCAGACGCAACGTCGATTTCAACCGGCAGGCGCGCATAGCGCTCGAACCAGTATTTTCCGATCAGTCCGGCGAGATAGGCGGTGCCGCAGGCAGAGATCGCCAAGCTCGGGATTCTGGCGAAATCGATGCCAGAAACCATGTCGGCGCGATTCTCTATGATGTTGATATAGTGACCGAGCGCATGCGCGATGACCTCGGGCTGCTCGTAAATTTCCTTCTCCATGAAGTGGCGATGGTTGCCCTTGTTGGCGAGATCGGCCGCGGCCGTGGAGGTCTGTCGCGGACGCTCGACAGGATGGCCGTCGAAATCGAAGATATCGGCGCCCGTCTTGCCGATTACGGCCCAGTCGCCGTCGATGAGATAGGTAATTTCATTGGTGAAGGGAGCAAGCGCGATCGCATCGGAGCCCAGGAACATCTCGCCGTCGCCGTGACCGATCGCCAGCGGCGGTCCATTGCGCGCCGCCATGATGGTCGATGGATCATCCTCGAAGAGAATGGCAAGCGCGTAGGCGCCCCTGACGCGTTTCAACATGGCATACATCGCCTCACCTCGCCCCATGCCCTCCCGGCGGTGTCTTGCCAAGAGATGCGCGACGACCTCAGTGTCGGTGTCGGTCTGGAACTCGGCTCCCGCCGCCGCCAATTCGTCCTTCAACTCGGCGAAATTCTCGATAATGCCGTTATGGACGACGGCCACACCATCGCTAAAGTGCGGATGCGCGTTGCGTTCAGTCGGTGCCCCATGGGTTGCCCAGCGCGTGTGGCCGATGCCGATGTTGCCGCTCAGGGGCTCTTCCTTCAGTCTCGTCTCGAGATTGACGAGCTTGCCCTCGGCGCGCCGGCGGTGCAAGGCGCCCTCGGTGATCGTCGCAACGCCGGCCGAGTCATAGCCGCGATATTCCAGACGCTTCAACGCGTCGACCAACCGATCCGACACCGGCTGTTGCCCAGCAATGCCAACAATCCCGCACATGTTCGTCTCCGCATTCTTCCCGGCAGCTTCAGCCCACGTGAGACGACACCCACCCGGCCCGCTTTCATTCAGGATCTTGTAGTAGTATTTGGTAATATCGGTACAATTGATTGTAAGGATAGCTACCATCCACTCTATGGATAGACCAAGACGCGGGCCCTGATCTAAACTCCTCGTTGCGCCTGACACTCTCATGACCGAACGCAAGCTCACACCCGCGGCACTAAGCAACAACATCGGTCGGCCGGCCATGCGCGGCCATCCCGGCTAAGCACCTCCCCACACAACCGCCGACGCAGTCCTTTCCATGAGGTTTCTAATCCACTCGCGTCGGCAGATCGTTGAGGCGCGACGCGCGCTCTGAAGACCCTTTCCATCCAGCTTGACGACGCGGGACTTGAAGACGACGCCCGCTGCCGAGAGGTGGCTCGGCAAAATTGGACAGGGTGATAAGTGGAATTTCTGCCTGAGATCGGCATGAGTGCCGGAACAGGAGAATCACGAATGAGCAGACGACCACGCCGGAACCACAGCCCGGCTTTCAAGGCGAAAGTTGCGCTTGCGGCGATCAAGGGAGAAAAGACGCTGGCCGAGCTGGCGCAGCAATATGATGTGCATGCGAACCAGATCACGGATTGGAGAAAGCAGCTTCTGGACGGGGCCTCGAACGTGTTTGGCGCGGCGGAGAAATCGGAGCCGACGGTGGACATAAAGGCCCTCCATGCCAAGATCGGAGAGCTGACGCTGGCCAATGATTTTTTAGGCTCGGCGCTCGGCAAGGCCGGCTGGTCGGGGAGCGCAAGACGATGATCGACCGGGAACATGAACTGCCGATTGCCAAGCAGGCGGCCGAACTGGGGATCAGCCGCGGCAGCGTCTACTCCCTACCCAAGCCGACATCGGCGGCAGACCTGAAGCTGATGCGGCGCATCGACGAATTGCACCTGGATTACCCGTTCGCGGGCAGCCGCATGTTGCAGAAGCTTTTGAAGCGCGAAGGCTATGAGACGGGTCGCCTGCATGTGCGCACCTTGATGAAGCGCATGGGTATCGAGGCGCTCTACCGCAAGCCGCGCACTTCGAAGCCGGGCGACGGGCACAAGATCTATCCGTATTTGCTGGGCAAGCTGGCGGTGACGCGGCCCAACCAGGTCTGGGCGACGGACCTGACCTATATCCCGATGGCCCGCGGCTTCTGCTACCTGGTTGCTGTCGTCGACTGGTTCACGCGCAAGGTACTGAGCTGGCGGCTGTCGATCACCATGGATGCGGCGTTTTGCATTGAAGCCCTCGAGGAGGCGCTGGCGACATACGGCAAGCCCGAGATCTTCAACTCCGATCAGGGCAGCCAGTTCACCAGCCATGACTTCACCAAGGTCCTGCTCGACCGGGAGATCAGGATCAGCATGGATGGCAAGGGCGCCTGGCGCGACAACGTCTTCGTCGAGCGTCTCTGGCGGTCGGTGAAATATGAGGAGGTCTATCTCAAGGCCTATAACAGCGTTCGCGAAGGGCGGGCGTCGATCGGAAAATATCTCGATTTCTACAATCGGCGACGTCCGCATTCCAGCCTTGACGGCAGAGCGCCAGATGAGGCCTACTTCACCCCGCTACCGCTTCCCGAGGCGGCCTAACCAGAGGCAGTGTTCCACTTATAAATCGGGAATTCCTGTCCAAACAAACCGAGCCACCTCTGCCGGAAGTCGGCGAAGCGGTCGCGCCAGCAAGCACGCGGCCGACGCCCGCACCGCGCCCGATCCGGTTATCGTTACAGGCGCCCATACGCCTGCGTTAGCTGCCGCGCGCGAGATCGGCCGTTGGCAAGACCTGATGCGGATATTTTGGCGCGAGAGGAGCCGGTCGCATGCATCCTTCCGAGCTCGGTTTAGGGTCGTCGTCGCGCATCGACGCCCGGTTGAGATCGATTCATTCAAATTTGGCAGCTCAGCCGGTCCGCGGAAATCGGCGCCATCGCACCTCGATTCGAACATGCGCTGGCTAGCGCCATGGCGAGACCCATAGCGCCAGCCACATCCAACGGATGTGCAGACAACCGCTTCGGCGCCGAGCAGACTGGAATGGCGCCATAGCCATATTCTTTTCGTGACTTTTCGAAATCAGCGGATCACAGGCTCGCCATGGAAGCGGCGGCGCGATGGAGGAGAAACGCCGAAGCCGACTTCCATCATCAGCCGTGGCCTGCGGGCCGGCACGGTGCCCATATGGAAGCCGAAAGGATCCTCGACGAAACCGAGACCGGCCTCCCCGGTCAGCGTGACCGGGCTCTGCTCCCCGTAGACATCCAGAACCTCTTGCGCGGGATGGCCGACGAGAAGCGTAAGCTGGTGCTTCAGGGCGCGGCGGTTATGACTGCCTCGGACATAGACATGGGGGCCGGTGCCCTCGTCGACGGGCATCAGGTAGAAGAAGAACTTCAGCATCCGCCAGTCGTCGAGGTCGAAGTGGTATTTGCCAAGCGAAGCCAGGTTCTTGTCGGCGTCGGAGGCTTGGCCGGTCGGGAAACTCCACCAGACACGCGTGGTGATCAACTTCGCCTGGCCGCCGAGATAGTGCGCGGCGATATCCATGAGCAGCGGATCGTTCTGGATGGCGAGTGCCGCCTTGCAGCCCAGAATGCGCTCGAAATAGTGGCCGCTGAGCAACGGACGGCCAAACCGGACCTCAGCCTCCCCATGCTCCGTCGGCATGAATTCGAGGCGGCGGTCGAAATTGCCGAAGCAAGGTGTGCACCTGGCGAATGCGGCTACATCTTCAGAGACCATTGTTGGCAAGACGAGACCGGAAAAAAGCCCATCCGACCGCAGAGCGTCGACAACATCCTGGCGATTGACGCCAGCAAACATCGTGTCCTGGGCTTTCTGCGACACTCGAACAGGCTTTGCACCACGCCAGTGCATTTTCCGTGCCGGCATGGTGCGGGCGAGCATGAACATCGGCAGCCACGCCGGGTTCTCTCGAAAATCCGAGAGATAGGTCGGGATACGCACAGCGATGCGATGGAGCATGCTGCCGTTTCGCGCGATCGCCTCAAGGCTTGCAGCGCCGGCTTTGTCGGGGTGCGTATCGGTCATCAGGGTCCTCGGGGTATGAATGCACTATCAACGAAGCCTTGGTTCTCAGTGCTTCGTCCGTATTACCCAAACCCAATTCCCGCAGTGGAAAGACTAACCGCGCGTCAGGTTTTGTGCAATGCACAATAAGCCCGTCATGGGCGGATGCGGACAGATCCCTGCGTGTTTTGGAATAAGCCAAATACTAGGCTGTCACCACAATTACACCAGGAACTGTCTGTAGCCCCCGCCCATCAGGTAGCGGCCACGTTGGACGGCGCGACGCACCCTGATCGCGAAGATGGCTGCCCGGATGAGACCAATCTTCTTCGACTCGCCGTCTCCCGAACAGGGCAATGGCGATCTCCTGGGATGCTCCGGCAGCGAACCATCCAAAGCCTGGAGCAGGATACGCAGACGCCCTCTGCGGAATTCCGGCGGAAGGCAAGCAGCTGCCAGGCGGCCGCAACCATTGATGTCATTCAGAAACTACGGGCAGCGACATGGAACTTCAGGTGCCGCGGCGGCACGATTGCGTCGACATATAGCCGCAACGGGCGGAGAACGGAGGCACCGGAAACGGCGATCTGCAGACTCCGACAGTCCTCCCTCAGCAGCACGAGCTGCACGCCGGCAGGTGTCAGCAGGATGTCCCTGCCACATGAGAGCGGAGAAAGATCAAGCGGTTCAAAATCGTGGTCGAGCCCAACCGGTTCCGCGGCCGCTCGTAGAATACGGGCGCAGTCGCGCGGATCCCAAAAGAACCTTGCCGACGTGGCGTCCGATTGTGACGCGTCCGCGAAAAAGGAGGAAGCGATCTCAACGCTAGGACGCGGCCTGTGCGCGGTGTCTTCCTTGAGGATCATGTTCAAGTGAACGAGTCTCACCGCCGTGTGAGAGCTGATCGCAGGCCTTTAAGAGATTGAGGTATCTCGTGCTTTCTTCGCCTAAGAGGCTGTTTGGAAAATCGGATTTGAGGGGTTTCGTTTGCGCATGAAGTCTGGTTCAGAGCGTGGATGTGGACCGAACAGAGCCGTGGCCGTGTTGCCAAGATCGCGCGTAAGACGAAGCGTTATCCGTGTGATCTGACAGATGAGGAATGGGAGCGGATCGCGCCACTGATGCCGGTTCCTGGTCGGCGTGGGCGTCCCCGCGAGGTGGATTTTCGGGAGGTAATCAACGCGGTGCGCTATCTGGTGCGCTCAGGCTGTAGGTGGCGGATGTTGCCCATTCATTTTGGGCCGTGGCAGAAGGTCTATAGCTGGTTCCGCGAGTTGGCACGGCGCTTCCTTTTTCAGACGATCCACGACGTGGAACTGATGCTCGACCGCGAGCGGCAGGGTCGCGAACCTTCACCCAGCGCTGGTGTGATTGATAGTCAGTCGATCAAGGCACCCCATGCAAAAGCACGAGGCTACGACGCGGGTAAGAAGATCGTCGGGCGCAAGCGCCATATTGCGGTCGATACGGACGGACGGCTCCTGATGGTCAACCTGACCACCGCTGACATCTCCGACAGCGCGGGTGCGCAGGCGATACTCGACGGCATCCGCAAACGCTGGCCGTGGGTCAAGCATCTCTTCGCCGACGGGGCCTATGACCGGCTCAAGCTGATGGATAAGGCCTGCTATCTCGACTTCATCGTCGAGATCATCCGCCGCTCCGACGACCAGAAAGGCTTCAAGGTTCTACCGCGTCGCTGGGTCGTCGAACGGACGTTCGGATGGATGATCCGGTGGCGACGCCTCGTGCGCGATTACGAGCAGCGCATCGATGTCTCGCAGGCCATGATCCTCGTCGCCATGGGCGGCATCATGCTACGCAGAAACGCCCATCCGTGATTTTCCAAACCGACTCTAAGGAGCAGATTTTGTTGGAGACCAATGAACTTCCGCGTTTGGCGCAAGTGGTGCTTACTAGACAGGGCGTGCGTTGATCGGCTAGCGACCGTCCGGCGTGCGCAGGCCGATCCACTTGTCCTTGACCGCGTTGTAATGGTCTTCAGGCTTGTACTTTGTCACGTTCAGGCCAAGGCGCTCGACCGACAGACGCCCGGTCGCCTGTAGGATGGCATAGCTCGCTACCACCACATCGTGCTCGGCGCTGGCAAGATCGATCTTGCCGGTGATGAGGTCGTTCTGGGCGTTCAACACGTCGAGCGTAGTGCGCTGGCCGACATTGCGCTCCTCGATGACGCCGTTCAAGGCAAGCTGCGCGGCTGCGATCGCCTGCCGGTTGGCCGCGACGCTCTGCTGAGCGGCGGTATAAGCGGTCCATGCCGCGATCACGGCTTGGCGCACCTGGTCGCGGCTGACGTCGACCTTGATCCTAGCCTGGCTGAGCGATTCCTTGGACTGGCGCACCAGTGCTGAAGTGCGGCCACCAGAATAAATGGGGACGGTTAGCGTCGCCCCGATGCTGGCCGAATTGGTTGTGCCTTCCGTTCCCGAGGTGATCACACCGGGCACGGTGTTGCGATAAGCGCTCGAGACGCCGGCGCTTGCGGAAAGCTGGGGCAGCAGCGCGCCTTCGGCCGATTTCACTGAAAACGCCGCCGCGTCAACCAGAAGCTGGGTGGCGAGGATGGCCGGATGCTCGGCTGATGTGATCGCGATTGCCGCATCGAGGCTCGACGGCAGCAATTTTGCCACCGGCGCCGCCGGCCTGAGCTTCCCCGGCTCGTCCCCGACGATCTGACGATAGGTTGCCGCACTTGCCAGCGCCCGCGCGCGGACGGCACTCAACTTCGCCACTGCGTTGGCGCGCTGGGCATCGGCCTGCGCGACGTCGGTGCGCGTGCCTTCCCCAACCTCGAAGCTCGAACGCGCAGCACGCGCCTGTTCGGTCAGGAACTGCAGGTTCTGCTCCGTCAGCACGGCAACTTGCCGGTCGCGAATTACGTTCATATAGGCCTGAGCCGCGTTGAAAAGGGTGTCTTGTTCGGCGTTGCGTAAGCTCTCGACCGAAGCGCCGACCTGCGCTTCGGCAGCAGCGACATTGTTCCTGGTCTGAAAACCGTCGAACAGGGTCTGATCGATTTCGACGCCGAAGTTGCCTTGGGTTAGGCGCACGCTCCGGTTCGAGCCGTTGAGGTGGCTGCTGGAATACTCGATGTCCGCGGAGCCGGTGATGGTCGGACGCCAGCCCGACTTGGCGACGGCCACGCCCTCGTCCGTGACGCGTGTGCCGGCGCGGGTCGAATTCAGCGAAGAATTGTTCTGATAGGCCTTAGATAGGGTTCCGAAGATAGTCTCTGCCGACGCCGTTAACGGCGGTAGGATGCTAGCAGAGCAAAAAATAACGGCAAAAATGCTGTTGCGTACAGTCGGCACAAACATATCCCTCATTTTATTTCGTCATGGCAACTGCGCCGCATCGGCGGTCGCGATTAACCAGCCGACACGACGTCTCGGGGCCCTTCAGGCTCTATGTTTGCGCATAGAGAGAGCCACCCGAGCGACCCTTTTCATTCCGGTCATTCTGCGTAAAATCGATTGTTTTGATGGAAACCCATCTACATGATGGATATCAACGGAACCAACCGCAAGCTGGAGGCATGGCGGTACAGCGGATCGGCGATCGCAATAAAGTTCACCATTCGGGAGACCGTTATTCGCCTCCGACGGCGGGACTGGTTCGAGAACCAAGGTCGCCAAAATCGCCGAGCGCATTGCCGCCCGCTGGGCCGATTTTCGCAAGATGCCGCAAATGCCTTCAAGCGGGACGGGACAAAGCACGGCAACGCCGCACGGTTCATGCGCAACGACGATACGCCGCAGGTCTTGCCGACCGGTGTCGCGGTCTTCCCCGGCTGGAATCGGGCCAATCTTGCCGACAAGGCGCGCAAGGTCGGTATCCCGGTGTGGCGCATCGGAGCCGGCAGCGCTTAGCCTTGGCCTTGCACTAAGTGCCGCCGCCAAGAATCTGCGAGCTTCTGCTGGCGATCAGCCAGGTGCGGGACGCTTCGGCGTAAGTTCACGCTTTGCTGCCCTTCGTGAGCCCAATTCACCATCTGGTCGCCTCCGTGCGGGATGTGTTTCCGCCATCGAAGGACAAAGCCGCTGGTGATGCATCCTGTAGACGTTTACAGCTATCGCGGTGGAAGGGATCAGAACTCGCCTGACCGGAGGCAGCGAGCCGTGCGACGGCCTGGTTGACCGTTCCCACGCCGAGCTTTGCTTTGGCGTTTTCAGATGGAAGGTCAGGTGCGCTTTGAGACGCCGAGGATCTGGCTGACGCCCCAAGGCGACTTGCCGCGCGCCGTCCATTTCAGGCATTCGAACTCTCGCGGTGAGCGTTACGCCTTTGGCACATTTTTGTGCACGTGCGAAGAGCTAAATCGCGATGGGGCGTGATGTTGACGCGTCGACGGTACAGAGATCATGGACCATCAGGCAAAGGGAAGCAGGAAAGGCAGAGCTGCAGGACGCTTGTCGAGCGCGTCGATACCGCCCGCAAGGGCAACGTCATGCCGATCGAAAGCGCGCTCATGACCGACGAGAGCGGTATCTATCGCCGCGCCAGCCAGGATTTCGCCTCGCACGATTTCGTCACGCACTCCAAGGACGAATACGTTCGCGGCAACGTGCATACGAACACGGTCGAAGGCTACTATTCGATTTTCAAGCGTGGCATGAAAGGCATCTACCAGCATTGCGGCGAACACGACCTGCACCGCTACCTCGCCGAATTCGACTTTCGCTATAGCAACCGCATTGCCCTTGGCGTCGATGACGGCCCCCGCGCTTTCATCGCTTTGAAGGGCGCTGCCGGTAAGCGCCTCCGGTATCAAAGACCTGCTTGACGAGAAGCGAACGCACTTCCGCAAGGCGGCGCAGTTAGAGTTCCCGGTCTGGCGGTATACGAGGCCTAGATGGCCTCCAAACAAAAAGGGCTGACCGAGAGGCCAACCCTTTTCGTTTTGGAGTTCACTTACCGCCACCCAGCCTTACGGCTGAGAGATGCGAACGAATCGCATCTAGACGTACAGAGTCCCTCCTAGCCCGAAAAATTCAGGGTGGGTTGGCGGATGTGGTGCAAGCCGTTGAAATGACGTAGGATTTGGTTGCTAAAGCCGATCCGAATGATTTCCCGGAGACCACACCCGCCATGAATGATCTTACCCCGCCGCTGAGCGGTTTGTCATCTGTCGGCGGCAAGTCCGTCGTCGCCCGTTTTGACGGCGGCATGCTGTCGTCCAACAGCGGCGTTCTGGCTCTGGCGGAGGTGGAAAAACGACTGCGGTGGCCGACCGTCTGGCGCGTTGCATCGATGATCCGCGCTGCCCGGACCAGGTCGTCCACAGCCTGGCGGACATGATCGGCTTTCGCATGAAGATGATCGCCGCCAGCTATGAGGATGGCAATGACGCCAACCGGCTGCGCTCCGATCCGGTCTTCAAGATGGCCCAGGATGCACTGCCGTCGGGTCGGGATCTGGCCTCACAATCGACGCTGTGCCGGCTGGAGAACCTGCCCGGCGTGCGGGAGCTGGTCGCCATGGGGCGGGCGATGGTCGATCTCTATTGCGCCTCCTTCCGGCAGGTGCCGAAGCGGATCGTGCTCGACATCGACGACACGTTTGACGCTGTGCACGGAGGCCAACAGCTTCGCCTGTTCAACGCGCATTACGACAATACGGCTTCCAGCCGATCGTAGTGTTCGACGGTGCGGGCCGGTTCGTCAGCGCGATCCTGCGACCGGCCAGGCGGCCGAGCGGGGCTGAGATCTGCCCCCACCTGCGCCGCCTCGTGCGGGCGATCCGGAGCAATTGGCCGAACACACGGATCCTGATCCGGGCCGACAGCCACTACTGCGGTCCGCAGGTCATCGACTGGTGCCGCGCCAACGGGGTAGACTTCATCCTCGGCGTGGTGCCCACCACGACGCTGCGCGAGCATGTCGCGCATCTGGAAGCCACCACGCTGGCGCGTTTTGAGGCGTCGGCGAAATCGAACAAGGTCCGCCGCTTCAAGGAGTTCTTTGACGGCGCCGCCAGTTGGAGCCGCGTGGAGCGCATCATCGCGCGGGTCGAGGTCGGCGCCAAAGGAGCCGACACCCGCTTCATCGTCACCAATCTGGCCAGTGGCAAGGCCAAGGCGCTCTACGAGGACCTCTACTGCCGGCGCGGCGCGGCCGAGAACCACATCAAGTCCTGGAAGACGCATCTTGCCGCCGACCGCACATCCTGCACAAGAGCGACGGCCAACCAGTTCCGGCTGTTCCTGCATGCCGGCGCCTATTGGCTGATGTGGGGCCTGCGCGCTGCGATGCCCAAACGCTCGAGCTTTGCCGTCGCCCAATTCGACACGCTGCGATTGCGCCTCATCAAGATCGCCGCGCGGGTGGTCGAGATGAAAACGCAGATCCGCCTGCACCTGCCGACATCCTGCCCCGACCAGCGTATTCTGCGCATCGTCCTCGATCGCATCCCCCAACTCGCGACATAACGATGGGGCGCAGGCGCCCCGAAACGAACCCGCCGACCGCAACCTGCAAACCCCGCCTGCCATCACGACGGATCATCGCCGGCGCCCGAGGAGGCTTGTCAAAATGCACCCCGAGGGCGGCCAGATCGCCGATGCAGGCTGCCGAAAGCCGATCGCCGTGCATCTAGGCGGCTAGGAGGTTTGCGTCACCGACGAACTGCCAGGTTCGTCAAACGAGAGCCAGTCAGATGGTCTTCTGAATGGCTGAACTTCCGCTGGACGGGGCCAGACCCGGCACTGGACAGTTGCCGGGAGACTGGAGCTACCCATGCTCCACTTACCGCGCGCGGCGGGCTATTCCCAACCGCGCCTCATAAGATAGAGTTTGGGCGGGGAGTGATCCCCGCCCGTTCGTTGAGCATACGCACGAATCGGAGTCTATATTCCTATGGCTAAGCCAGTGGACAAGCCGCAAATCGACAAGTTCCGCGAAGCCGCTCGCGAACTGAAAACCGATCAGTCCGACGCCGCCTTTGAGGCTGTGTTGAATAAAATCGCCCACGCTCCGAAACTCACCAATGAGCAGATAAAAGAATTGGTGCGCCGGAAACGCGAAGCTGGGAAAGGCTAGTTTGCGCCAACTCCGTAGCCGCCATTCCCCTGCGGCTGGGTAGCGTTGGCTCTAGCCGTTTTCGCAGCCTACCCCGTCATGGTCGCGGTCGAGATCATAGATATCCGTGCCTACGACAGTGACCGGCCCGTGTGCATATGCGGGGCCATTGCCACTGCCAGAAGAACAATCGACGTCGCTGGCTATTGGAACACAACTGCCCGAGTAGTTGGGGTCGCAGGCTTCCTGAGCATGAGCGCAGCCGACGAATGATGCCACACCAAGAGCGACCACGCCTAGACGACAAAAAACCATGCAATATCCGCCCGCTTAAGACCAAAAATCTTTAGCGATCGTTTTGGCTCGATGCAAGAGGAGCAAAATGTTGCAGTGCACACTTTGTTTGTCGTCGCAATACTCTAAAATGGAATACTGAGGCTCGAATCTAAAAGGACTCCACAGGCCCTTTCTGATAAATATCAGATCGTACGAAAACAACCGATTCGGAGTCTAAAATGGCCAAAGTGAATCCTTTTCATTCCAAGCGTGTTGGAACAAAGGTCCACCACGACAATGACAAGTGCACTGAAGGAAATAATATCGAATCTTACAACCGTGTGTCAGGCACAGGCGGTCATCCAAAATGTGATACGTGCAAGAAACTCTAGGCTGATTCCGGCGGGGCTTTTTCGCGGTAGACTATTTCCCAGAGAGGCCCCGTCAATTCCCCGTCGTCTACAGTCCAAATTCGGCGCAATGACAGCACCGGCAGTCCATGCGCTACCGCTATAGCGAAAGCCCTGAACCCTTCCGCTTTGCGCCCGTTTTCGTCCACGATGCATATCGACGTCTCTTTCACTGAGGCGTCCAATCCGGCATAATATTTCATGCTGCGCTTCCTTTCTGATGCTTTGTGGCTGCTCCACGCAGACCACGTTCTATCATCAGCTCGAAGCCCAGCACCTCCTGCATCCTCCAACTATGGGGCTCAAGCCGAATACTCCATCTTGCTTCGGCACCGAGCAGCCGGAGCGCCGGCAGTTTCAGCGAGCGGGAATCCGGTCGCCGGAGATGGCCAATCCACAGCGCCCCCTCACGGAAGCCATGGCTAGAGCGTGCCGCGAACGGCCGATCAGCGCGCCGGCAGGCCCCGGAACTCCTTCCGCACGCTCGGCGTCAAACACCAGGAAAGTCTGTCCGGCGATCGTCATCGTAGCGCCGGGATCTCCGTCCGACGCCCGGATGATGCGTAGCGCTTCCTCGGCCGAGTGTCGGGTCGGGTCGAGGATACGGTCGGACCTCCGGCAGGCGGGTCGCTCGCACCCTGCCCCAGTTCGCCGGCAGCGCCGCCCCTTCCCTGCGCTCGATGCGGCCAATCGCTTCGAAGACGCAGGCTACGGCAGCCTGGGTCACTTCATGTCGGTAGAGGCTCGACTTCCGAGCGGGGCGCATCGGAAATTCCGCCCAAGCCCAGACAGGCCCCGCATCCATCTCCTTCCGGGCCTCGATCAGTGTGACGCCCCAGGTCGCTTCGCCGTCGAGGATCGCCGAGTCGAGGGCGCTCGGGCCGCCGCGGTCGCCACGGATGCCCGGATGGACGATCAGGCACAGCGTTCCGCGCCAGACATCGGCCGGGATCGGCCGCCTGAGGAAGGGCGCGATCACGAGGTCCGGCGAAAAGAGAGCGACCGCCTCGCGAGTGAAGTCGTCATGGATGTCAAGCTCGACCGTCACTTCGTGACCAGCCCGTCTCAGGTCGACATGCAGGCGCTGGGAGAGCCAGTTGAAATTGTGGCAGAGAAGCAGGATGCGCATCACCCTCTCTTAGAGGCTGTTTGGAAAATCGGATTTGAGGGGTTTCGTTTGCGCATGAAGTCTGGTTCAGAGCGTGGATGTGGACCGAACAGAGCCGTGGCCGTGTTGCCAAGATCGCGCGTAAGACGAAGCGTTATCCGTGTGATCTGACAGATGAGGAATGGGAGCGGATCGCGCCACTGATGCCGGTTCCTGGTCGGCGTGGGCGTCCCCGCGAGGTGGATTTTCGGGAGGTAATCAACGCGGTGCGCTATCTGGTGCGCTCAGGCTGTAGGTGGCGGATGTTGCCCATTCATTTTGGGCCGTGGCAGAAGGTCTATAGCTGGTTCCGCGAGTTGGCACGGCGCTTCCTTTTTCAGACGATCCACGACGTGGAACTGATGCTCGACCGCGAGCGGCAGGGTCGCGAACCTTCACCCAGCGCTGGTGTGATTGATAGTCAGTCGATCAAGGCACCCCATGCAAAAGCACGAGGCTACGACGCGGGTAAGAAGATCGTCGGGCGCAAGCGCCATATTGCGGTCGATACGGACGGACGGCTCCTGATGGTCAACCTGACCACCGCTGACATCTCCGACAGCGCGGGTGCGCAGGCGATACTCGACGGCATCCGCAAACGCTGGCCGTGGGTCAAGCATCTCTTCGCCGACGGGGCCTATGACCGGCTCAAGCTGATGGATAAGGCCTGCTATCTCGACTTCATCGTCGAGATCATCCGCCGCTCCGACGACCAGAAAGGCTTCAAGGTTCTACCGCGTCGCTGGGTCGTCGAACGGACGTTCGGATGGATGATCCGGTGGCGACGCCTCGTGCGCGATTACGAGCAGCGCATCGATGTCTCGCAGGCCATGATCCTCGTCGCCATGGGCGGCATCATGCTACGCAGAAACGCCCATCCGTGATTTTCCAAACCGACTCTTAGCAGATCCGGGGCAGTTGTTCGCCCGACAGCCAGTCGACAATCCGGCCGCCGCCAAACGAGGTCGTCATTTGGACAAAGCAGTTGTCGTCGGCCACGACGTGGCCGACCAGCGCCGCCTCACTGCCAAGCGGATGGGCGCGCATCGTCGCGAGCACGGCGTCAGCGCCCTCCGGCGCCACGACTGCTACCAGTTTCCCTTCATTGGCGACATAGAGCGGATCGAGGCCGAGGAACTCGCAGGCTGCAGCCACTTCCGGTTTGAGCGGGATCTTGTCTTCGTCGATGCGGAAGCCGACCCGCGACTGGCTGGCGATCTCGTTCAGCGTCGCGGCGATGCCGCCGCGGGTCGGATCACGCATTAGCCGGATATGCGCCCCGCCAGCCGCGACCATGTCTGCTACCAACCCATGCAGGGCCGCGCTGTCGGAGGCGATGTCGGTGTCGAATTCCAGGTTCTCGTGTTTCGACATCACGGCGACGCCATGGTCTCCGATCGAGCCGGAAATGATCACCGCATCGCCGGGCCGGGCGGCGTCCGACCGGAGATCGAGCCCGTCCGGAACCATGCCGACGCCGGCGGTCGAGATGAAGACGCCGTCGGCCTTGCCGCGCTCGACGACCTTGGTGTCGCCGGTGATGATCGGCACGCCGGCCTCGCGTGAGGCGGCGCCCATGCTCTGGGCGATGCGCTCGAGATCGGCGAACGGAAAACCCTCCTCGATGATGAAGCTTGCCGACAGATAGAGCGGTACCGCGCCCGCCATGGCGATGTCGTTGATCGTGCCGTGCACGGCGAGGGTGCCGATATTGCCGCCGGGGAAGAAAAGCGGCGAAACGACGTAGCCGTCCGTGGTCATCACCATCCGCCCGCCAGGCACCGAAAAGGCCGACTGGTCGTTGCCGGCCCTCAGCCAGTCATTGTCGAAGGCCTTGTGGAAAATGCCCTCGATCAACTGGCCCATGGCGCGCCCGCCGGCCCCGTGCGAGAGGTCAACACGGCCGTTGGCGACATCGAGCTTGCGCCTGTAGGCCTTGATCATCATGTCCATGCGACCGCCCTCCCCCCATCCACCTGCCGCGCCTTCTCGCGGAAGCGGCCATAGGTCCAGTGCGCGGCGCAGGCGCCTTCCGACGACACCATGCAGGAGCCCATCGGTGTATCGGGCGTGCAGACCGAGCCGAACAGCTTGCAGTCGGCCGGCCTCTTCACGCCGCGCAGGATCGCGCCGCATTCGCAGGCCGGGTTGTCCTTCGCGGCGGGCGTCACCATTGAAAAACGCTTTTCGGCGTCGTAGGCCACATATTGCGGCCGGAGCCGCAACGCGCCATAGGGCACTTCGCCGAGACCGCGCCATTCGAAGCTCTCGCGCAGCTCGAAGAAATTCGCTACCTCCGCCTGGGCCTTTTCGTTGCCGAGCGCAGTCACGGCGCGAATATACTGGTTCTCGACCTCGTGCATGCCGTCGTTGACTTGGCGCACCAGCATCAGGATCGCCTGGATGACGTCGAGCGGCTCGAAGCCCGCCACCACCACCGGCTTCTGGAATTCCCCGGCGAAGAATTCGTAAGGTTCGGTGCCGATGACGGTCGAGACATGGGCAGGGCCGACGAAACCGTCGATCTTGATCGTGCCGAGCTTGCGAACGTCAGGGCTTTCCAGGATGTTCTGGATCGCCGGCGGCGTCAGCACGTGATTGCAGAAGATCGAGAAATTGCCGAGCCCCTTGGCTATCGCCGCCTTGAGCGCGAGCGCGGTCGGTGGCGTCGTGGTCTCGAAGCCGATAGCAAAGAACACCACTTCGTGTTCGAGCTCGGCCTCGGCGATCCTGAGCGCATCGAGCGTGGAATAGACCATGCGGATATCGGCGCCGGCCGCCTTGGCCTTCAAGAGGCTCGATCCGTTCGAGCCCGGCACGCGCATCAGGTCGCCATAGGTGCAGAGCGTGATCTCCGGCCGCATGGCGAGCGCGATCGCCGCATCGATACGGCCGATCGGCAGCACGCAGACGGGACAGCCCGGTCCGTGGATCATCCGCACATTGGCCGGCAGCAGGTCCTCGAGACCATAGCGGGAAATAGCATGCGTATGGCCGCCGCAGAACTCCATGAAGTGATAGGAACGCGCCGGATCGGCGAGAGCGGCGATCTGCCGGGCGATAGCCTTGGCGAGCCTGCCGTCGCGATATTCGTCGATATATTTCATGCCGCATCTCCCATGGCCGCAGCTTCTCGGATGAGTGCGAGCGTCCTTTCCGCCTCCTCCGGATCGATCTTCGCGAGCGCATAGCCGACATGAAGGAGGAGATAGTCGCCCGGCCGGACATCGTCGATCAGCGCGGTCGAAACGATCTTCGAGACGCCGTCGAGCGTGACCTTCGCCATGTTGTCGGGCAGTACTTCCTTGACCTGGACCGGTATCGCTAAGCACATGTCCGGCTCTCCTGCGCTGATGCATTCTCGTTCATGATGACCTGCCGCGCATGGGCGGCCTGGCCGAGCGCGATGCCGCCGTCATTGGCCGGCGCGAGACGTGGCAAATAAGGCTTGAGACCGCGGTCCCGAAGCGCTTGCGCAAGTCCGGCCGCAAGGACCCGATTCATCAAGCATCCGCCGCCGAGCGCGACCTGCGGGATGCCGAGGGGTGCCGCTTCCCTCGCGGCCCATTCCGCAAGTCCCGCGATCAGCGTACCGTGAAAGACATCGGCCGCGTCAGCGCCGCTCAGTCCTTCCCGCGCAAGATGCAGGATAAGGGGCCGGAAATCGAGCACCCCGTCCCGGATTGCATAGCCGTCGCAGAGACAGCGCGGCGCCCGGACCAGGGCCTCGAGCTCCATCGCCGCCTGCCCTTCATAGCTCTGGACGAGACGAACGGCTGCTATCGCCGCGGCGGCATCGAAGAGCCTGCCGAGGCTGGTTGTCCGGGACGGCTGCATACCGCGTTCGAACATCGCCGTGAGCTGCACAACACCCCGATGACCTGGCCAGAGCTGCGACGCGAAATCTATGCATCCGGACTCCTGCAGGGCTGCCACCCCCATGCGCCAAGGCTCACGCGCCGCGCGGTCGCCACCGGGCAGCGGCAGCGATGTAAGCGATCCCGCTCGGCGCCAATGACCCCCATCGGCGATGAGCATTTCGCCCCCCCAACTCGTGCCATCGGTGCCGAAACCGTGGCCATCGAGCGCAAGCCCGAGAACCGGGCCGGAAAGCCGATGCTCCGCCACCACGGCCGCGACATGGGCGACATGATGCTGGACTGCCACGACCGGCAGGCCCAGGCTCTCTGCCATCCGCACGGAACGGAAATCCGGATGCAGGTCCGAGACCGCGAATTCCGGCTTCACGTCAAGGATCGAACAGAGATGGGTGATCGCCTCGCGCTGGAAACGGATCGCCTCGGCATTGTTGAGGCCGCCTATATGCTGCGAGAGAAAGGCCTCGTGCCCACGTGTGACGCAGATAGTGTTCTTGAGGTCGGCGCCGGTGGCGATCACCGCAGGTCCATCCTCGCCGAGATCGACGGGCTCGGGCACGAAGCCGCGGGCGCGACGGATGAACGCCGGGGCGCCATCGATGACCTGCATGACGGAGTCGTCGGCGCGGACGGTGATGTCGCGATCATGGGTGACGATCAGATCCGCAATCGCGGCAAGGCGGCGCTCGGCGTCGGCGTTGTCGGCCACAAGGGGTTCACCACCGGGATTGGCGCTGGTCGCGACCAGCGCTGCAGGTCGGTGCGGCGAATGGCAGGCGAGTTCGTCGAGCAGCACATGATGCAGTGGAGCATAGGCGAGCATCAGCCCAATCCGCGCGAGGCCGGGCGCGATGAGGTTGGAGAGCGCACCGGCACGTGCCTCGACCACCACGATCGGGCTCGCGGGCGAGGCCAGCAAGGCTTCTTCGGCTTCGCTCAGTCGTGCGAACTGCCGCGCCGCCTCGATGCCGGCGACCATGACGGCAAACGGCTTCTGGTCACGAGCCTTGCGCAGCCGGAGGAGATCGATCGCTGCATCGTTGCGGGCGTCGCAGAGCAGGTGGAAACCGCCTATGCCCTTGAGCGCGACGATGGCGCCGCCTTCGAGCCGCGCCGCAATCTCCGCGATCGAATGGCTGAGACTCGGGCCGCAATCGGGGCAGGCGACCGGCTCGGAATGGAAGCGCCGGTTCTCCGGATCGATATAGTCCGAGGCACAGGCCCGGCACATCGGAAACGATGCCATCGAGGTCTGCGTCCGGTCATAGGGCAGCGCGCGAGTGATGGTGAAGCGCGGGCCGCAATGGGTGCAGTTGACGAAGGGATAACCGAAGTACCGGCTCGCGGGATCGGTCAGCTCACACCGGCATTCGGCGCAGGTCGCGGCATCCGCGCCGATCCGGGTCGCGCTCTTGCCGCCAAGGCTCTCGAGGATTTCGAACCGCTCGCCACCGGCTGGCGAGAGTTCGAGCACGTCGATCGAGTCGATGCGGGCGAGCGGCGGCGCCTGGGTCCGGATCGCGTCGGGAAAGCGGCCCGCATCCGGACCCTCGATCTCTATCAGCACGCCGGCACTGTCGTTCAGCACGAAGCCGGAAAGCCGCATAGTCCGCGCGAGCCTGTAGGCGAAGGGCCGGAACCCGACGCCCTGCACGGCGCCGCGCACCTGGAGCCTGAGCCGCCGGATCGGGTTTTCGATCGGTCGTGCGAGCGCCCTCGCCATGGTTCATGCCACCTTCGGTCACGCGGCCCGGTGGGGGGCGGATGCCTCGAGCCAGGCATAGAAGGCTTCCATGCCCTCTCCCGTGCGGGCGGAGACCGTCAGCGTCTGGAGGCGCGGATTGACGCGCAGGGCGTTGGCGATGCAGAGGCCGACATTGAAATCGAGATGCGGCAGCAGGTCGGCCTTGTTGAGGATCATCAGGTCGACGGCGGCGAACATGTTGGGATATTTGAGCGGCTTGTCCTCGCCTTCGGTGACTGACAGGACCACAACCTTGTGGGCCTCGCCGAGATCGAAGGCGGCGGGACAGACGAGGTTGCCGACATTCTCGATGAAGAGCGCAGAGCCTGGTTCAAGCGCGAGATCCTCAGCCGCGTGGCCCACCATGTGGGCGTCGAGGTGGCAGCCCTTGCCCGTGTTGATCTGGATGGCGCGGGCGCCGGTCTCGCGGATCCGGGCCGCGTCGTTCGAGGTCTGCTGGTCACCTTCGATAACCGAGATCGTGAGGCGGTCCTTTAGGTCATTGATCGTGCGGACCAGCAGGCTGGTCTTGCCCGAGCCGGGGCTGGAGACGAAGTTGAGCGCAAAGATGCCCTGGCGCTCAAAATATCGCCGGTTCTCTTCCGCATAAGCGTGGTTCTTGGAGAGGATGTCTCTCTCCACCTGGATGATCCGCTCCTCATGCCCGCCATCGCCATGGTGGTGGTGGTCTTGGTCGTGATGATGGTCATGGCTGTGACGGTGCCCGCCCTCCTCGTGCTTGTGACCCTCGATGGAAGAAGTCTCGCAACCGCATACCGTGCACATCAGCTCACCTCCATATCCCTGATCTTCAATTCGTCGCCTGCCGTCATCTGGACCCGATGCCGTCCGCAGTCCGGGCAGGCGCCGAACCGCTCCTCCAAGGCGACCGTCTTGCCGCAGTCGAGACACCAGCCCTCGCCGGCAATGCGGTTGATCTCGAGCGTCGCCTCGTCCGCAATCGTGCCGTGTCGCACGGCCTCATAACAGAACATCAGCGCGTCCGGCTCGACGTGGCTCAGCACGCCGACATCGACCCGGACCGACTTGACGCGTGTCGCGCCGTTCTGCCGCGCCGTGTCGCAGACGATCTCGATCACACTCTCCATCAGCGACATTTCATGCATGTGCGGCCTCGCGAACATTAACCTCAAAGGCCACGCAGGGATCGAACAGGACCGCGAGCCGCGACACCGATCTCACGGCGGCCTCATCGGTCCCGACGGGTGACGACAGCAGTGTCTCGACGAAGGGGCCGGCGGGATGAAAATTCCATTCGGTCGGGGCGAGGATGCGATAGGACGAAAGCCTGCCGTCGCCGCCGATCTCGGCCTGATGATAGAGCCGGCCACGCGCGCATTCTACAGCACCGTAGCCACCGGCGCCCGGCGTGGCCCCGCCGCAGGCGAGTGATGCTCCGTCGCACTTGCCGGTTGCTGCGAGAGCGGTCAGTTGTTTGAGGCAGAGGCGCACGTCGTTGATGCGGGCTAGCAGTCGTTGGACCAGATGGGAGGCCTCCACGTCACCGGCGGCGAGCCGGGCATACGCGCCCGTCTCCGCGACGCGGCCTAGGAGATGCGGCAGGCTTGCATAGCCGGGCTCGGCGCAAAGCCGGGCGATGACTTCCGGATCGTCATTGATGGTCAGTGGATCGGGCCGCCGGCCATTGAAGACCCGATCGTTGCCTATATCCTGCAACATCGCGGCGCAGGCTGATTCCGGCAAAGGTGTGTCGCCCTGGCTCGGGATGCCGAGCGCGCTGGCCGCCGCAGACAGCCGCGCAGCGGCGGCCGCCAAATGCGCCCTGTCGTTTTGCCCGGCCTTGGCCGCGGCGATGATTTCTTGCGAAGCGGCCAGCGCTTCGCGGAGATGTCTACCGGCGGTTGCGCCGAGCGATGCCGGCAGGGGGCATGGCCAATGGAGGATGAGCGCCCGCAAGGTTTCGAAAGTCCGCTCGGCGAGCAATCCGGCACCGGAGCCGATCCGTTCTTCCACCTTCATCGCCATATCCGCTGCATTCAGGACGGCGAGCCGCGCCGCGACGGCTTGCGCAAAACCGCAGAGCGAAAAGACTTGACCGGCAAGAGGGGGCGCCTCTTCGGGCCTGCGGCCGATGAACATGCGCGTCAGGCCCTGCGGGCGGTTCGCCTTCACCGTGACGGAACAGGCAAGCGCGCGCGACACGGTTACGTCGATCCTTATCGTGCCTGCCCCGAGAAGGAATGTCATTGCGACGCTTCCTCGCGCCTGCGGACATACCCGCGCAACAGGTCACGCCGATTGACCGCCGCGGGCGGGGCGGGCGGCGGTTCGAGCGTGGCAGGATCAAAGAAGGCCCGGGCTGCTTCGTCCGCTGTTTCGAGGGCAGCCTCCATCGTCGCAAACTCGAAGACCGGCGAAAACAGCGAGCAGGAATCGACACGGTCAATCGCATCGAGTTCACCGGCAATGAACCCGACCTCACCCGCCGGCAGGCCGACGCGGAGGGTCGTACCGGTGGCAGCTGGGGCGGAGGAAGGGCCCTGCGGCAGATCCGCTGCCACGAGATTCATGAACCATGGTGTAGTCACGATGCCGAACGCACGACCGCCGTAAGTCCGAAAACCGGTCGAGGCAATGCCAAGCGCGGGATTGCAGATCGGCACATCGGCCATGGCGGTCGCGTAAATGCGCCGGTAGCAGGCCTCGAGCCGCCGGCCGAGCGCCTGCGCGGGATCGATCTCGGCCCTCTCTGCGACGTCAGCGTCCATCACCCAGCCTCATGAACTTCGATTGCAGCGCATCGCAATTTGGGCAGCGCCAGTCTTCCGGCAGGTTTGCAAACGACGTCCCCGAGGCAATCTGCCAGACCGGGTCACCCTCAGCGGGATCATAGACATGCCAGCAGATACCGCATTCCATCTGGTCGTCGCCCGACACGGTCTCGCGCTTGCCGAAATTCTCGAAGGCGCTCATTTGAAATAGGCCTCCTCGATCTCACGCAGCCTCGCCTCGGAGTCGCGGAAATCATCCTCGGCGGCGATCGCGACCGAGGGAATGTCGCAGATCTCCAACGTATCGAGGATGATCGTGTCCATGGCGTTGTAGAACTGAACCGACCAGACATTGCGCGCGCCGGTCGCCACGATGCGGAAGCTGCCATAGCCGCGCGAGGTGAGCTGCACCGGCCCGGCACCCAGCGTTTCCTGCAGGAAGACCATGTCTTCCGGGCTCATCGGGAAGAGCGAGAAGGTGATGATATGGCCCGGATCACCGTCGCTGTAACGGGCGATGCGATCACCGATCTCGGTCAGCACGGGCATGACGTTCATGGCGCCGGTCGGCGCCGGCCCGTGGCTGATCGAGCCCGGCAGCGCCGAGCACGCCTGTTTGACAGCGGCGGGAATGCTCGCGACCTCGACATAGTCGGCAATGAGCCGGCCCTCACCGTCGGTGAAACGGACGCGCCAGACGCCAGCCATCACCGCCTCCTGCATCCGGGCCGTGATGCCGTTCGTCAATGCCGCGACGCCGGCGACCTCGCCCTCGCCGAGAGTCTGGGCGATCAGTTCCTTGTCGTCGTCGGGGAAATCGGTGATGTCGAATAGCCGGCCCGGCCGGTCGGCCTTCTGAACGGCGAGCGCGTCAGCGAGTTCCGGCAGGAGCATCGCCGTCCGCCGACATCGGCGGATCATTTCCTCGGCGCTGCTGGTGGCGAGGAAATTGAGCTTGCGGGCACGCAGCGGCGGCTCGGGGCCGACGGGCATCATCGTCATCGCCGCATCCTCGCCCCCGGGGCGACCCAGAATCCGGCCTTCATCGCACGCTCCTTGCCGGCATGGGTGATCTCGACCTTCGGTCCGCCCGAGGGCACCATGACCGGCGTGTCGGGCGCGAGCCAGGCGCTGATCTTCTCGACATATTCGGACCAGTCGCGGATCTTGCCCAGCACGCCGACCGGTTGGTCTCGACGAGTCACGGTGAGGCTCGGCATCACAACGACGTTAAAGCGGGCCTTTAGCTTGTCTTCGGCCGTGCGCAGGACCACGGCGCCGCGCAAGCGGCCTTGGAAGGCCTGGAGGATATGTGGGAGGACGACGGCGACGTCATCGGCTTCCGGCCGCTGCGACGGATCGCCGGTGAAGAACAGCACGGCATTGTCGGGTTCACTCGCCGCCGGAGCGAGGAAGGCATCGATATTCGTCTCGTCGATGAGGGGCAGGCGCGCCCGCTCGCTCAGGGCGCGGACCAGGACAGATGGCATAGTCTCCTCCACAAATCACGCTGCAAAACATTCCAACGAAATGAGGAGCAAGCGGCGTGCCAGACTTGGGAAAGTCAGATTCCTTTGATCTGGAAGACAAATTTCCGCCTTCACAAAGTATCGCGGGCATCTGGATGGAAAGTCCTTCCACTTTGGAAACTTTCTTTTCACTCGCAACGCAGATGCGGCGGCAGTTCCGGCTCGCGCGAGGTGAGATCGGCAAAGAGGGCGTCGAAAGCCCTCCCCTCGACAGCTTCAGCAAGACCCGCGAGTGCGTTGTCGATGGCCCGGGCCTCGTCGACGTCCAGCACCCGGATGGCAGAGCCGAGATGGGTGAGTAGGTAGGTTCCCGGCGGTTGTGGGCCGACCAGCATGAGGGAGATCGAGGATATCCGGCCATGTCGCTCGCAGTGGGCGACGAACTCATTGCCGGCGACGGTCCGCATGGGAATGCCGATGCACATGATGCTCCTCCTCCGTCGTCCAGATCTTATGAAATCGGGAGCCGCGGTACGCAGGGTGCCCACACGGACTCCCGACCGGCCTTAGCCCTGGGAGAAGTTCAGCCGGCCAGCAGGACTGCACCGGCAAGGGCAATGGCCACGCCGGCGGTCCGCGCGGCAACTCGTCGGGCGTTGCCGAACCTCAACCAGGCCAGCCCGAAACCGGTGAGATGCAGGATGACCGTGGCAGCCATGAAGCCCGCCACATTGCCGCCCGCATGCGCCATCGCCGGAAGCTAGGTGCCATGGGCGTGGCCATGGAAGAGCGCGCATGTTCCAACCACCGTCGCCGCGACCGACGTTGAAACCTTCACTTCGAAAGCAACCAGCAGACCGAGCAGCGCGACGGTCAGCGCGATCCCGGTTTCCACCATTGGAAAAGCGAGGCCGTAAATGCCCAGGGCGCCCCCCACCGCCATGACCGTCACGAAGGCCAAGGGAACGATCCATCGGGCTTTACCGCCCAGCGTCAAGGCCCAGAAGCCGACCGCGACCATCGCCAGGATATGATCGAGACCGCTGAACGGATGGCTGAAGCCGGCAAGCGCGCCGTCGGTGTGAAGGCCGACATGCGCGTGGGCGATGCCCGGTTGCGCCATCGCGACGAGCGTCGCCGCAACCCTACGGAAATTCATGATATCCTCCTCAATAGCGCAATGCGGCCGATTCGGCTCGGCGCTCGTAACGTTCGAAATCGATGTCGTTTTCAAGTAGTGGCGGAACCGCTGCTCCTTCCGGTCGCGCAGAGACGACGACGCCCCAGTCCCGCAATATTTCTACTGCCGTTTCGATTGCGCGCGGTATGACTGCCTTGACCAGCGTCGTCAGCGGGCCGCCCCAGTCTTCGAGATCCAGCGGCTGGCACCCGATGAGAACCAGCCGATCGGGATAGTGCCCCATAAGGTCAGCGGCGCTCAGCACCTCCTGGAAGCCGGTCTGATGCAGGCTCATCTTCTTAGCGCCAGTAAATTTCGGCACCTCGTCGTCTTCCACGATCTTCATCGTGCCCGGCTCGAGGCCGTAGTCGATGGCGTCGAACACCATCAAACGATCGTGTTCATTGACGAACTGCACGAGATAGAGCCCCTGCGTGCCGCCATCGAGGACGGTGACGTTGTCAGGCACCCGATACGCCTTGTGGAAGGTTTCCACCGCGCGCACGCCGAAGCCTTCATCGGCCCAGAGGATATTGCCTATGCCAAGCACGAGAATCCGCGGGGAAGGCGAAGAGGCCAAGGGATTTGGGCCGACCATCTAGTCCTCCCTGTCCTTGAAGAGGCGTTCGCCGGAAATCATCGACGAGATGATGCTCTGTCGGCTCATAATGTACTCGCGGATCGCCACATAAATGTGCACCATGAGGAAGACGAGGATTACCCACATGCCGAGATGGTGGAATGTGTGGATGTCCTGGCTGTTGGGCCAGATCGAGAACACCCAGCCGAAGAGCGCATATTCCCAGCCGTCGCGGCCGGCACCCTCGCTATAGAGCGCAAAGCCGGTGATCACCATGAAGACGAGCGGCAGGGTGAACATCAGGAACATGGTGAACTGGGAAAGAGGATTGTGGCCGACATACTTCGGCTGCCGGGCCAAGAACATGTACCACCGCAACTCATGCAGCCATTCCTTCCAGAAGCGGCCGCTCCAGAAGGGCACATAGAAGATCTGGCGGGCATGGATATTGCCGACAAAGGCCCAGTAGACCCTGAGGATAAGGAACACAGCAAGGACCTGCCCCGCCGCGAAGTGGATGAAGCGGATATACCCCATAACGAAATTGGCGATGGCCTCGCCCGGCACGGAAGGCAGCGGCGAGCCGATGAAATAGCCGGTCAGCGCGAGCGTCAGGATCGAGACGGCGTTGACCCAATGCCAAATGCGCACCGGGGCTTCGTAAACATAGATGCTGTGGCGCTCGACGGCCTTTTCACCGTGGGCGTCGGCGGCTGCGAGAGTTTCATGGATAGTCATGACTTATCCTCCTCACCGGACCTGGACCTTCGCCATTTCCTGACCGTCCGGGCTCATGACATGCGTCGAGCATGCTAGGCACGGATCGAAGGAATGGATGGTCCTGAGGATTTCGAGCGGTTGGGTGGGGTCTGACATCGGCGTATCCATCAACGAAGCCTCGAAGGCGCCAATATTTCCTGCCGGATCGCGGGGGCTGCCGTTCCATGTGGTGGGCACGACGCACTGGTAGTTGTCGATCTTGCCGTCCTTGATTTTGATCCAGTGCGCGAGCGCGCCCCGCGGGGCCTCGGTAAAGCCGACGCCCTTGACCTCCTTGGGCCAGGTTTCCGGCTTCCACCTGTCGACATGGGCCGTAGAGAAGTCGCCGGCCTTCATATTGGCGATCAGCTTGTTCCGGAAATAGCGCATCTGGTGGCCGGCCCAGCTCGATTCGAGCGCACGGGCTGCCGTGCGGCCGAGTGTCGAGAAGAGGGCTGAAACCGGAAGGCCGAGATCCTTGAGCACCTTTTCGATCGGGTCCTTGAACTCCGCCTTGTTCTGGGCGTAGCCGACGACCCAGCGGGCGAGCGGCCCGACCTCCATGGCATGGCCGCGCCAGCGCGGCGCCTTGATCCAGGAATATTTAGCGGCCTCGTCGAGCTGCTCGATATTGGTCTTCGTCCCCTTGGCGTTGGGGCCGAGTTCGTAGTGTGGCTCGGTAACCCCGTCCCAGGGATGCAGGCCCTTTGTCTCGTCGGGATATTTGTACCAGGAATGGGTAACGAATTCCTGGATCTGCTCGGGATCCTCATGGTCGACCGGGAGCACTTCGGCGAGATTGCCATTGATGATCGCGCCGCGCGGCAGCTTCAGGCTTGCCTCGGAGTAGTCGTTGACGTGCTCGGGTACGTCTCCATAGGCTAGCACGTTCTTGCCCGACAGACCGCCTCCATAGAGCCAATCCTTGTAGAAGGAGCCGATGGCCATGATGTCGGGAACGTATACCTTGTCATTGAACTCGATAATCTGGTCGATGATCGAGGTGACCATGTTAAGCCGTTCCATGTTGATCGCGCCGACCGCACCAGTACCGTCGATATTGATCGGACAGGGTATCCCGCCAACCAGCCAGTTTGGATGCGGGTTCTTGCCGCCGAAGATCGTGTGGATCTTGACGATCTCCTTCTGGAAGTCGAGCGCCTCCAGATAATGCGCCACCGCCATGAGATTGGCCTCCGGCGGCAGCTTGTAGGATGCATTGCCCCAATAGCCGTTCTTGAAGGGTCCGAGCTGGCCTGACTCGACGAATTTCTTGAGCCGGGTCTGGATGTCTTTGAAATAGCCTGGAGAGGAAAGCGGCCAGTCGGACACGGACTGCGCGAGCGCGGAGGTCGCCTTCGGATCGGCCGAGATCGCAGAGATCACGTCCACCCAGTCGAGCGCATGAAGATGGTAGAAGTGCACGACATGGTCATGGACCTGCAGCGCCAGCTGCATCAGGTTGCGGATCGAATTGGCATTGTCGGGGATGGTGATGCCGAGCGCATTCTCGACCGCGCGTACAGAGGTTAGCGCATGCGTGCCGGTGCAGACGCCGCAGATGCGCTCCGTGAAGGCCCATGCGTCGCGGGGGTCGCGGTTCTTCAGGATGACTTCGATACCGCGCCACATGGTGCCGGTCGAGACCGCATTCCGGATGATGTTGTTCTCGTCGACATTGACCTCCACCCGCATATGTCCCTCGATGCGGGTGACGGGATCGACGACGATGCGCTTGCCCGAATTGTCCAGTGTAAAGCCGTTGGGTGTTTGAATTGTCACAATGCTGTTCCTCGCCGAGAGTGATTATGATGCGTCGGCTTTTTCGCGCTTGGTTGTCACGCGCTTGAAGGCGGTCACCGCAGCATGAGCGGCGATTGCACCACCCACGATGCTGGCGGCGGTCATGCCGACCTTATCGGCGTTGGCCTCGACGCCGAACTGGTGGAGGTTCGTCAGCCGGTCATAGAAGCTGCCGTTGTCCCAGAAGCCGTCTTCCGAGCAGCCGATGCAGCCGTGGCCTGACTGGATCGGGAAGGAAACGCCACCGTTCCAGCGCACGGTAGAGCAGGCATTGTAGGTGGTTGGGCCCTTGCAGCCCATCTTGTAGAGACAGTAGCCCTTGCGTGCGCCCTCATCGTCCCACTCCTCGACAAACTGGCCGGCATCGAAATGTGGTCGGCGGTAGCATTTGTCGTGGATGCGCTGCGAATAGAACATCTTGGGCCGGCCCTGCCGGTCGAGGTCCGGCAGCTTGCCGAAGGTCGTGATGAAGGTGACGACCCCGGTCATCACCTCCGCGATCGGGGGACAGCCTGGTACCTTAATGATCGGCTTGTCGAGGATGACCTTGTCGATCGCTGTCGCCCGGGTCGGGTTCGGCTTGGCCGCCTGGACGCAGCCCCAAGAGGCGCAGGCGCCCCAGGCGATAATCGCCATGGCATCCTCGGCCATCCACTTCAGCTTCTCAACGAAGGGTTTGCCGCCGTCGATGCAGAACATGCCGTCCTCGTTGAGCGGCGGATTGCCCTCGACGGCGAGGATGTACTTGCCTTTGTACTTCTCCTTCGTCTCTTTGAGAATCGCCTCCGCTTGATGGCCGGCGGCCGCCATGATCGTATCGTCGTAGTCGAGCGAGATCATCGACAGCACGACGTCTTTGACGAGCGGATGGGCCGAGCGGATGAAGCTCTCCGAACAGCAGGTGCATTCGAGCCCATGCATCCAGATGACGGGAACGCGTTCCTTGGTCTCAAGTGCTTCAGCCATCGCTGTCGCGGCACCCGGGCCGAAACCGAGGCTCGCGGCCGTCAGGCTGCAGAACTTGGTGAAACTGCGCCGGGTGATCCCCTGGCGACGAATGACGTCACATAAGGTTTGGGCAGCTGCCATGTTGCTCCTCCAGCAATTTCATCCCCCATCCCATCACCCGGATAGACGCCGGGCTCTGCCAGAAATGCTTGCAGCAAGAAGCGGACCAATTTAGTAGGGGGCAGAGGAGCGTTGGTGCATGGATCCTTTGTCAACGGTTTGGCGATAGGCAGGCAGGATCGAAATCAGCTTGATGCGAGTGCCATGCCGTACAAACACAACGCAGATCGTCGTCATCACGTCGGAAAGATGAAATTCAGGGTGACGAATTGGCGTGACTACGAAGCAGGTCTGCGCCGGCGTGGTAGCCTGACCTTATGGGTAACGCCGGAGGCACTGGCGGGATGGCGCGCTCCGCGACGCAAGACCCGCGGCGGCCAAGCCCGGTATTCCGATCTCGCCATTGAGACAGCGCTGACGCTGGGTTGCGTCTTCGCAATGCGGCTGCGCCAGACCGAGGGATTGCTCCACTCGCTGCTGGATCTCATGGGGCTGAAAGTCCCAGTTCCAGATCATACGACGCTGAGCCGTCGGGCACAGAAGTGGGAGCCATCAGCCCGACGAAACCCGCCGCTGCCGGACGGCCCGCTGCATGTGCTTGTCGATAGCACGGGATTGAAAGTCTACGGCGCCGGGCAATGGGTGGAGCAGAAACATGGCGCCAGATCACGTCGCAACTGGCGCAAGCTGCATCTGGCAGTGGATGCCAAAAGTGGCGCGATCATTGCCCAAAGGCTGACAGATCAGGACACGGATGATCCTTCCCAGGTGGCACCGCTGCTCGATCAGATCGACGGCGAGATCGACCAGTTCACAGCCGACGGAGCCTATGACGGCAAGCCAACCTATCGGTCTATCCTGCAGCACAGCGCAACCGCGAACATCGTCATTCCACCGCGTTCCACGGCGGTGGAAAGCGGTGATACCGGACCGCCTGGTCAAAGGGACAAGCACATTGCCGCAATCGCAAGCGACGGTCGGCTGAAATGGCAGGCAGCCACCGGCTACGGCAAGCGGGCGCTGAGCGAAACAGCCATCGGACGATACAAGGGGCTGATCGGACGGCGCCTGCGAGCACGCTCTCTTCCGGCTCAACAGACCGAGGTTGCCATCGGTTGCATCGTTCTCAACCGCATGCTGGCATGGGCACGCCCGGAGTCTATCCGGCGTCAAGTCACGCAGGCATAACCAACTACATTAAAGATCGAAATGCGTTCGATTTCATATCCGCGCACCAACGCCCCGACGAATGGAACGACTTCCTACTTCCTCGACAGCTTTGTCGACGACCAAGAGCTCATCGCGCGCATCAAAGCAAAATCTCCGCGGTAACAATCTCGACCGTCTCGAGAGATGATCGGCTACGCCCAGCCGGCGCGAGGATCGCCCACTCCAAATCTCACTGAGGTCTGTGTTAGATGGGACGGGCTGTAATGGCCTTTAGATGGGCTCAACCGGATTTTCCAGGCATCCTCTAGTAGGATACGATCGTCCCTAAGCCCTGCTGCTCTGCAATGTCGAGTATAGCGGAACCTATAGCGACATCATGCATTGCCAGACCGAGATTGAACACTGCAATGCGATCAGCGTTGCGAACTCTGCCGGCGAGGCGTCCTGCCATGACATCGCTGACCGATCCAAGAATTCGGGAAAGATCCCGATAAGGCGAGCCTGTAGCAATGATGTAGTGTTTGAATTGCTCAACATCGTCAGTCAACAATACATCCGAAGCCGTTGTTATATCCTGTGACCATCCGCGGACATGGACGGGCAGAACCAAGCTGCCCTTCTTGACCCATCCGAAGCGGAATGCCACGTCTTCCAATCGGCTTGTTGCGGTCACTACGACGTCAGCGGTGCGGATCGCGGCCTCAGCCTCTTTCACGTGAATTATTGTTGCTATGGAACAAGTCTGTTCAGCCAACCGGCTCACTGCATTCTCATTGATGTCCACGACATGGAATTCGGCAGCGGGGTGAATCAACGACAGCATTTTTACGTGGTTGAGGCCCTGAAGACCAGCACCAATCACCGCAATCCTGTCCACGCGAGGCGGCGACAAATACTTGCTGGTGATAGCCGACGCTGCCGCTGTGCGAAATGCAGTCAGGTAAGCAGCATCCATCACGCAGACTGGTAGGCCGGTGTCCGGATCGTTTAACACCAAAAGCCCTGTGATGTTCGGCAAGCCAACTTTATGATTGTTGGGGAAACCGGCAACCCACTTGAGACCAGCTCGGCGTTGCTTAGGAAGCCAGCCAGCCATAGCGTGGATGAATGCGTCGTGCCCCGGGTGGATCCCGATCTTGGGCGGGTTCTCAAATGCGCCACTGCCGTGATCACGTAGCGTCGCTTCGATAATATCTAATGCTGAGGTCAATGGCAGATTCGTCTGTGCGACGTCATTTCGACTTAGCCATCTTACAATAGGCGTCGTCATATACCTCGTCTCCTGGTGCTGAAACCGGCGCCGCAACAGAGTCCGGCCCTTCGGATTCGGAACTCGGCAGCTCCGAACGGGGCTACGCGTTTTTCAAATGGTCTCTCGCGAATTGGCGTGCTGCTGGACTACGTGTCTTCACGAGAGAGGAGGTCGATCCGCGCCATTTGGAGTTTTGCCTTTATCTCGGAGAACAAGAGCGGCAATTTCGGAGCCAGACGCTTATTGTTTTGTTCGATGAACCGGAGAAATTCGTCGTGATACATGCTCACATAATTGAGCTTTCTGACTGATGCGCCGGATAGCACCGGGACTGACGACAGATCCACTATGGTGCGCGGCTCCAACCGCAGAAGGGTGTCCTGAAGAGTGGCTTCATATTCATCATTGACATCGGCGGTTGCGATAACAACGATGGACCTTGGTTCGCGCGGGTACCCAATCTCTGCCGGGCGCATTAGCACGACTTGTATGTCGGTCCAGGGGCGGAGCCGTTTGCGGAGGTTCTTAGGGTTCCGTGTTACGACTACCGTGGAACGGAATCGCTCTCCGACACCACTCCTGATCAGCCCGCGACCGAGCATACCCGCCCCAATGATATAAAGGCGGTCGGGTACGTCTCCATCCGCAAATCGATCAGCTATGATGTCTCGAACGATCTGGTCGTAGTTGAACGATGCGATGAAACGCTGTCGCTCGCGCGCGGCACGACCCGTATCAATTGCCAACCGTGCGATCTGGAAAATCGGAAGGTTTGGATTAACAAGTTCGATAGCCTTCGTGAGCTGATCGCCTATGTAACTCTCACCGAGGATCTGGGAGTGGGCGCTGGATGCAATTTTGGCGAGACGTTGAGCAATTGCGGCGGCACCTTCAATGCGTGCGTATGAAAAACCAGAAAATATCGTCGTGTCGACATCTCTGAGTGCTGGCTCTTCACCATAGACCTCGACTCGTGCGCAGGTTGTGACGACCAGAATTCCACTTCTCGCAAGGTCGGCCGCAAGTGGTTTAATCTGTGCCGAATGCTGCGCCACTGTGAGAGGCGCGGTCATCTGATGATCGCTATAAAGGCCGAGGAGCTTGCTCATGGTTCCCTCCTCAAATTGATTGAACTCAAGCGGCAGTTGACGAGAAACCCCCTTGAGTTCGAGGGCCTGCACCGAACCTCGCTTTGCCCGAGATGCGGGACCCTAACCTGAGCCTTCGAGTTCAGGATCAGGTGGGTGCAGTCGGCTTTGGGGTCGCAGCCGACCATCAGAATCTTTTGCCTCAGGTGGACAGGGCGGCGAGCGTTTTTTGGGAGGTGGTGGATTTGCCGATACCTCCCATAGAATGCGACCTGACGCCGACCTGGCATGTCTATTTCCTTTGTTCCATGGAGTGATGCCATATCACTGGCAGCTCTTTCGCCCTGCAACGAGGGAGTTTCAAGAATCATGCCGACTGCGCAGAAAGAGCTTCAGAAAAAATTTTCTGTAGGTCACTCAAAGGCTTAGATGAGGTGCGGTAGGGCGCTCGGCCGAGCACCGCCGAGTTGTGGACGCGACAAACCCGACAGTTGTTGTTTCCTCGCGTTTTCAAGGACTGGCGGACCCCGATCCTCCGCGGGAAAGCCGGCATCCAATCACGCCCGCATTGTCCGCTGTCGGACGACGTCGGATATCCAACATAGCAGTAGGGGAGCCATCCTATTGCTTTTACAGGAGCTCTCCTTCGGCACGGTAAATGCATGACCATCCGCGAACGCGTCACGGACTGAGAAGGAACCGTCCCATGATTACGCTCGCTCACCGGAAATTCGTCGCCACTGTGAGCACTGGGCTTCCCCGAGCCGCCGAGCCGGCGAAGGCTTGCGCATCATGGCCCAGAGCAGCGGCTGCGACGGCTTCCAATACCTGCAGCAGAACTCCCCTGGGTCTTGCTTGCTCGCGCATCACCCGCAGCTTGCTCGAGCGCGGCATCGACATGAAGGTGGTTCCTCAGTCTGGAAAGTACTGCTGACCATGCACGCGAGCCGTCTCTTCTCCGTGATCGACAGCCACACCGCCGGGCACCCGACTCGCACGGTCATCTCGGGCATCCCTCCGTTGCGCGGGCACAATGTACGCGCGCAACGGGACGATTTCCGCGCCGTCCATGATGGGTTGAGGGGACTGCTGCTTCACGAACCTCGCGGGCATGCCGCCATGGTGGCAGCGGTGCCCGTGCCCTCCCGCGAGGCGGATCAGGGGCTGTTTTTCATCTTCTCGTATATGTACGCCGACATGTGCGGTCATGCCACGATTGGCTACATCGCCAGCTTGGCCGCCACGGGCGCTCTGCCGCAGGGCTTTGAACAAACCGGCATGTCCATCGAGACCCCGGCGGGTATCGTCCATGTGACCGGTACCTTCGAGGCTGGCCAGCTGACCTCAGTGGTACTACGCAACGTGCCATCCTATCTCGCCTCCGCCGATGTAGCCGTCGAGGTCGAGGGCCTCGGCAAGGTGACCTGCGACATCGCCTATGGCGGCATCATGTATGCCCTGGTTGACGCGAGCCAGGTCGATCTTCCCTTCGACATCGACCACGCCAGCCGCTGGTGCCACGCAGGGGTGGCTATCAAGCAGGCGCTTAACTCCGCAAGCGGCCACCCTCAGGTCGGCAGCGTGCTGTTCCATCAGGCCATTGAAGGCGGCGCCCGCCATCTGGTGATTTTGGCGACCAACAAGTTCGACCGTTCGCCCTGCGGCACCGGTACCTCCGCACGGCTGGCCCAGCTTCACGCTCGTGGGGAGTTGGCGACTGGCGCCCTTACCGGGCCGAAAACATCCTCGGCGTGCCCTTCGCGGCCAAGGTCGCGGAGTTGGCTCAGGGCAAGGACGGCCAGCCCGCCGTGATCCCAGAGGTGCGCGGCATGGCTCATATCAGCGCATTTTCCACCCTGGTGCTGGAAGCGGACGATCCGCTGTCAGCCGGCTTTCTTCCCAACTGACGGAGAGGGCTTATGAAATTCGACCCGTCCGTCGTCCTCGCGAATTGGGACATTCTTGCCTTCGGCCTGCTCATAACGCTGAAATACACGATTTATACCTGCGCCATCGGCCTCGCGATTGGTCTCTTCGTGGCGCTGCTCCAACTCACTCCGTGGCGGCTGACGCGCTGGATCGGCCGAATCTGGGTGGAATTCTTCCGCAACATCCCGCTGCTGGTGTTGCTCATGTGGATCTACTATGCCCTACCAATCTTCTTTCAGATCCAGATCGGCAAGGAAACGGCGGGGATCCTCGGTCTCGGGTTCTATGCCAGCGGCTTCTATGCCGAGATCTTGCGCGCCGGTGTCCAGTCCATCGACCGTGGCCAGACCGACGCCGCAGTGGTGCTGGGCATGGGCTACTTCCAGCGCATGAAGCGTATCATCCTGCCGCAGGCTTTGCGCCGCATGGTGCCGCCGCTGGTGGGCCAGACCATCATGCAGCTCAAGAACACCACGCTCCTCTCGGTGCTGACCATCCCCGATCTGCTTTACCAGGCGGGCTACATTGCCAGTTTCACCTACCGGCCAATGGAGGTCTACACCGTCATCGGCGGCATCTTTATCCTCATCCTGTTCCCCCTCAGCGCTCTTTCGCGCCGGTTCGAGCGCAAGGAGGCCGCGTGATGACCGCAACATCCACAGAAGTCGTTCTGAGCGTACGCGGCATCGAGAAGTCCTTCGGGACGCACCATGTCCTACGCGGCGTCGATCTTGACGTCCGCCGCGGTGAGGTGGTCTGTCTGATCGGCGCCAGCGGCTCGGGCAAGACCTCGCTGCTGCGCTGCATGAACTTGTTGTTGGAGCCCGACCAGGGCGAGATCCTCATCGAGGGCGCGCCCCTTTTCCGCTGCACGGCGACCGCGCGGCTGAAGCTCTCTAACGCGCAGGTAAACGCCGCGCGCGTGAAGACCGGCATGGTGTTCCAGAACTTCAACTTGTTTCCTCACCGTACCGCGTTGCAGAACATCATCGAAGCCCCGCTGGTGGTGAAGAAAGTGCCGCGCGCCGAAGCCGAGGTACAGGCTCACGAACTCCTCACCCGCATGGGTCTTCCCGACGCCGGGCATAAATACCCGTCACAGTTGTCGGGCGGCCAGCAGCAGCGGATCGCCATCGCCCGCGCACTTGCCATGCAGCCCACCATCATGTTGTTCGACGAGCCGACATCGGCGCTGGACCCGGAACTGGTGGGCGACGTGCTCGCTGCAATCCGTCAGCTCGCCGCCGACGGCATGACCATGGTTATCGTCACCCATGAGATCGGCTTCGCCTATGAGTTGGCCGATCGGGTGGTCTTCATGGACCAGGGCGTTGTCGCCGCCAGCGGCGCTCCGCGTGAACTCCTGCTGTCAGGCGCAAACCCGAGGCTCGCGGCCTTCGTCGGCCGCTTCACTGAACAAGCCCGCCTTCTCGGCCCTCCTCACGGCCGCGGCCGACGCACCTTCAACAAAACTCCCAACAAAGGATAATCGATCATGGCCGATGTAAACTGGGGCGGTATCTTCCCCGTACTCGTCACTCCCCTTCGGAGCCGATGGCTCCATCAATGAGACCCGATACAAGGCGCTCGTCGACGACGCCATTGCCAATGGCGCGCGGGGCGTCGTCGCGGCTGGCAGCACCGGCGAATTCTATGCTCTCACCAAGGCCGAGCGCGCGCGCCTCTACAAGCTGACAGTTGATCATGTGGCCGGCCGCGTGCCCGTTCTGGCGGGCGTCGCCGACCTGCGTGTCGAGGATGTGCTGGAGGCGTGTCAGTCGGCAGTGGTGGCGGGCTGCGCAGGCGGCATGATCCTGCCACCCATCTACGCCATGCCGAGCCCGCGTGAGATCGTGGCCTTCTTCGAGTACATCTCCCGCAACACCCCGCTGGCGCTGATGCTCTACAACAGCCCGCGCCGCGCAGGCGTCGACATCACCCCGGCCCTCGTGGAGCAGCTCTCCGCGCTGCCAACCGTGGTCGCCATCAAGGACAGCTCCGGCGTCATTACCCAGGTGAGTGAGCTCGTGCAGCGCGTGGGTGACAAACTCCGCGTCTTCGTCGGCTACGAGACCATGATCGTTCCGGCCCGCGCCGTTGGCGCCCATGGCGTCGTCGCCATGGCGCACCAGATCGCCGGGCCGTTGATCCGCGACTACTGGGACAAGGCGCTTACAGGCGACAAGGCACTGCATGACCTCGGCCGCGACGTATTCGCCTTCTACCGTTGCTTCCAGTCCGGGGCCTACTACGCGGCCATCAAAGAGACCATGAGCCAGCTTGGCCGCGACGCCGGTGGCCCGCGCCTGCCGCTGCTGCCCCTGGCAGATGAACAGAAAGCCACCATCGCCAACATCATCGCCGACGCCGGCCTCGCCCGCTGGGCGCGTGGGACATGAGCTTGGATGGGACGTTTTCGGGCTGGCGGCCGCGGCAGCTTGCCGCCGAGGGACCGCGCTACCTTGCCCTGGTCAATGCTCTGGAGCAGGACATCGCCGATGGCCGGCTGTCGGATGGCGACCGCCTGCCGCCGCACCGTGACCTAGCGCGAGAGCTTAGTCTTTCCGTCGGCACTGTGAGCAAAGCCTACCAGGCGGCCGAACAGCGCGGTATCGTCAGCGGCCATGTCGGGCAGGGCACCTTCGTCCGTCGCCGTTCCGCCGCCCGCGCCGAGGCGGCTGCAGGACATGAACCAGTCAATTTAGCGCTCAACATGCCCGCCGAGGGGAACGAAGCGCAGATCCTGTCGGCGTTGTTTGGCGAGATAGTGCGCGAGCGTGATCTTGCACCGTTGCTGCGCTACCACCCCCACGGCGGCATCTGGAGGCACCGCGAAATCATCGCCGCCTCGCTGTCCGACAAAAGCTTTGCCGTCGAGCCGGCACGGCTGTTCCTGTGCAACGGCGCCCAGCACGCCATCGACATCGCGCTGCGCCTGGTGGCGAAGCCCGGCGACAGCATCTTGGTGGATGCTTTCACCTATTCCGGCTTCAAGGCAATCGCTGCAGCCAGCCATTTCAACTTGGTGCCTGTGGAGATGGATGAGGAGGGAATAGATCCAGAGGCGCTGAAACAGGCCTGCCGCGGGTCCGGCGCGCGGGTGCTCTATTGCATGCCAACGCTGCAGAGCCCTACGGCACGCACCATGAACCTTGGGCGTCGCCGGGGTATCGCTGACCTGGCCGAGGAACTTGATCTCACCGTCATCGAGGATGACGTCCACGGGTTTTTCTTCGCCGAGCGTCCTGTGCCGATCGCCTCGTTGGCGCCGGGCCGAACCTTCTACGTCACGTCCTATTCCAAATGCATTGCACCGGGCTTCCGCCTCGGCACATTGACGGTCCCGACGGCCTACATTGCTCAAGCCGAGCTCCTTCTGCACGCCTCCGCCTGGTTTGTGGCTCCCATGCTGAGCGAGGCAGTGGTGCGGCTGATTGAAAACGGCAAGCTGGAAGAACTTCTGCGTGAGCGGCGCCGGCAGGCGCTGGAGCGTTACCGCGTGTTCCTAGAGGTCTTTCCCAACGCCGCAAAACTTCAGTTCCCGGCCTTCTTTGGATGGTTGCCATTGCCGGCGGAGTGGTCCGCAGATCAATTTGCCGCCGCTGCGCGGGGTCGCGGCATATTTGTGACGCCGCCCATCGCCTCCGGGGTGGGTGAGGCTGACCCCGGCGCAATCCGCATCTGCCTTGGCGCGCCAAAGGACCTTAGAGAACTCTCTGATGTGCTTCAGGCACTGCGCGATATCTTGAGTCGCCACCCAGCAAGCGTCGTTTCCGTCGCATAGCTGGATGCTTGTTTCCGGGCAAATCCGAGTGGCTGCCAGCGCCCACACTGATGTTCTATGTGTCGAAATTTCCATTGCAGTTGAAGCAGCGGGTGAAAGGAAGATGGGGGCTCGCGACCGAACAAGTGCGACCCGGATGGTCGTGTTCCCAACAGATACGCCGGGACCAGGTTAACGGCCACACAAGATCGATCGCTCAGATGGCCAATCGCACAATTTGCACGCCAAAGGAGGAGACAGCGTTCCTCGATTCTATCCCCGATCCCACGGCCACGTTCAGGTGGGCCCATTGAAGCCGAAGCCGCATTAGCGTCCCCATCCCGCCGCTTTGAGCAAGTCTACACGATCCTGTCCGAGGCCGCCGCCGAGACGCTCAACACCATTGCCGCGGATCCCCGGCACCTGTGCCAAATTGGCCATCCCGAACGAGACTTGCCAACAAGCGCCGTCAAGCCCCCGGCGTTCCCCGCCGCGCCACCGCCGCACCGCGTCTGGCTTCAAGGAAGGTAGCGCACGGCGTCCGGTCGCCAACCGTCTCCGCGCGATCTCACAGTACCTCCAAGTTTAGCTGGTAAGATGCTGAGTCACGCCTCCCCGAAGGCGCAAACCGCCAAAACCGAATTGCACCGCAGGAAAGCTGAAATTACAGAGAGTCAGAGACGTGCGGATAGTTGACGGAGGACTGCGCCATTTCTCCTCCAAGAACGGGAACAGGATTCCTCCGCAGAGAAGCGTCTTTCTATCGTATTTAAGCATTGGCGACCGGCCCCTCCGTCAGTTGCAGCGCCTGCCGCTCGAACAGGCGCCGGTAGATGCCGCCGTCGAGACGGATCAGCGCGGCATGATCGCCCTCCTCGATGATGCGGCTGCGGTCAAACACGAGCAGCCTGTCGAGCGCGCGCACGGTCGCGAGCCGGTGCGCGATCACAAGCGTCGTCCTGCCGACCATCAGCCTTTCCATTGCCTTCTGGATCAGCGCCTCGGACTCCGAATCGAGGCTCGACGTCGCCTCGTCGAGGATCAGGATCGGTGCATTGACCAGGAAGGCTCGCGCAATCGCTACCCGCTGACGCTCCCCGCCGGAAAGCTTCATCCCCCGTTCGCCGACCAGCGTCCCATAGCCCTTCGGCAGGCGTGCAATGAACTCGTGCGCACTGGCTAACTTTGCGGCTTCCTCGATCTCAGCATGGCTGGCGCCGGGACGCCCATAGGCGATATTCTCGGCAAGAGATCTATGGAACAGGATCGGCTCCTGCTGCACGGTCGCGATCTGCGAGCGGAGCGAAGCCTGTGTCCCCTTCGAAATATCCTGCCCATCGATTAGGATCCGGCCGCCATTTACATCATAAAGCCGCTGGATGAGCTTTACAAATGTGGTCTTGCCAGAGCCGGAAGGGCCTACCAGCCCGACCCGTTCGCCGGCCATAATTGAAACCGAGAAGTCGCTATAGAGCGGCAGCGGATGGTTGCTGTAGTGGAAGTGGACGTTCTCGAACTGGATGCGGCCTTTCGTGATCCGGATCGGCTTGGCTTCCGGACGATCGGCGACGTCGAGCGGCTGGTTCTGGATTTCGACCAACTCCTCCATGTCGTTAACCGAGCGCTGCACGTTTCGCACATGCATGCCGACATCGCGCAAATAGCCCTGCAGCACAAAGAAGGACGTGAGCACAAACGCAATGTCGCCCGGGGTCGCTTGGCCATCCGACCAGAGAAGCAGGCTGTAGCCGATTGCGGCCGCCCTGAGCGCGAGCAGCGTGATGCCTTGGACCGTGCCGTTGATCGTTCCGCGCACCCACGTGCGGCGCGTCCGATGCCGCCACTTCGCGATGACCTTCGCGAGGCGCTCTTCTTCCCGTTGTTCGGCGCTGAAGCCCTTAACGACTGCGTTGCAGCTGATCGCGTCCGCGAGCGCGCCGCCGAGCTTGGTATCCCAGCTGTTGGCAAGGCTCGCCGCCGGGGCGACATAGCCGAGCGACAGCGCGATGGGCAGTCCGATATAGACAAGCGAGCCGCAGGCGATCATCAATCCCATTACCGGCCAGTACCAGCCAAGCAGCACAGTCGAACCGATCAGCATGATGAGTGACGGGAACAAAGCGTCCAGGATCGTGTCGTTCAAAAGACCGAGCGCCGACGTGCCGCGCGTGATTTTGCGCACCGTCGAGCCAGAGAAGCTGTTGGCGTGCCAGTCGGCCGAAAAGCGTTGGACGCGGTGGAATGTGTCGCTCGCAATGTTGGGCATCATCTTGAGCGTGAGATCGATGATGCCGATGTACGCGACCTGACGCATGACGAGGGCGGCGAGAGCGAGCGCCATCAGCGTGAAGAAAGCACCGAGCGCTACGTCCCAAGCAGTCTGTTCCGCCGACGCCCCACCGGCAACAGCATCGACGAGTAGACCCATATAGAGCGGCGTCAATAAATCAGCGAGCGTGGCCGCAAGCACCGCGGTCATGATGATCGCGAGCCGGGCCGGCTGGCTACTCCATTGGTGGGCAGTGAAAGCGAGAACGTCGCGAAAAGCGCCGTTCTCTCGGAATGCGTGTCTGACGCGACCATGATATGTTGCCACCTTCGTCACTCCAATCGCGTGTAAATACCGGTCGGCAAATCCTGCCGCTTCGCGATGAGGGACTCACAAATCGTGCCAACCGCGCAGAAAGGGCATCAGAAAAAATTTCTCCATGTTATTCAAATGTTTAAATGAGAGTCTCTCAGGAAGCTCTGCCCCCAGCGCGTCGCGGGTTTGACAAACCAGACAGGCGGTTGCCCGTCGTTCCGGGAACAGCCGCAAATGCTTTGCCAATTGCAAATCCTGCTGTCGCACCGGCCCCCATCGAGAACGTTGGTTGGAGATGCGGCCCTGGCTGGCACATGAACAGATGGGGGAATTGCGTTCCCAACCATCCTGTGTTCGTTCGCCCAGTTCGTCATTGGCACCCGCCATTTTTGACGCGACGCCCGAAAGCATCAGTGTGGCCGCCGCCATGGCGAGGTGCCGTCGCAGGAGTGGTTGGAATTGTGAGTTGGCGTAGTCTCCGGGGTGTCAAACCTCGAATCATCCGGCGTTAGAGCGCCGGACAGGAGACTACGCCATGACAAGGACTACCATGAATGCGGAAGCCGTTCATCCTGGGGATGAGGCGACGAGCTATCTTTTCGACAACTGGTTTGATCCGATTGAAGCTGGCCTGCGCGAGCGGGTGCGCGGCTTCATCGAGACGATGCTCGAGACCGAGCTGGACGCGGTGCTTGCCCGTCCCCGTTATGGCCGGCAGCCGGCGGCGCGCAGTGATGAGACCACCGGTGTCGCCGGCCACCGCCACGGCAGCCGGACGCGCACGCTGACGGGGACCTTCGGCACCACCGAGCTCACGGTTCCGCGGGCGCGCCTCGATGCCGGCGAGGACAAGACGGTGGAATGGAAGAGCAAGGCCTTGCGCGCCTATCAGCGGCGCACGATGGCCGCCGACGCGCTGATCGCGTCGAGCTACCTGGCGGGCACGAACACCAGGCGCGTGCGGCGTGCGCTCGCCGCGCTGTTCGGCGGCGCGATCGGCAAGGACGTCGTCAGCCGCACCTGGCGCAAGGTGAAGACGGACTGGGACGCCTGGAATGCCCGCTCTCTGGCCGACGAGCCGATCGTGCGCCTGATCCTCGACGGGACGGTGGTTCGTGTCAGGCTCGACCGCAAAGCGACCTCGATCTCGCTGCTCGTGGTCATCGGTGTGCGCGCGGACGGCCAGAAGATCCTGCTCGCGGTCAAGAATATGGGTGGCGAGACGACGGAGGCCTGGCGGGCCATTCTCGACGATCTCGTCGGGCGCGGCCTGCGCCGACCTGAGTTTCTCATGGTCGATGGCGCACCTGGCTTGGACAGGGCGATCGCCGCGCTGTGGGACGGGGTGCCGGTGCAGAGATGCACGGTTCACAAGCACAGGAATCTGCTTGCCCATGCTCCCGAGCGGCTGCATGAGGAGATCAGCGCCGATTACACCGACATGATCTACGCGGCCACGCCGGAGGAGATCGAGAGCCGCCGCAAGGCGTTCCTGCGCAAATGGCGGCTCAAGTGCCGGGCGGTGGCCGATAGCCTGGAGGAGGCCGGCGAGCGTCTCTTCGCCTTCACCCGGCTGCCGCCGAGCCAATGGAAAAGCGCCAGAACAACAAACGCGATTGAGCGTCTGCATGAGGAGTTCAAGCGGCGCATCAAGACCCAGACCGTTCTGCCTTCGGCCGAAACCGCGGCAATGTTGTTCTGGGCGTTGATGGCGTCCGGTCAAATCTCGATGCGAAAGATCGACGGCTGGCAGACGCTTCCTACGAAGCCACGCGATCAGCAGATTGACCTCGCCGCATGAGCCGATAATCTTAACCTACCGGAGGCTGCTCCGCCGAATTCCAACACGACCCGCTACGGCACCCATGGCGATAGGTAGAATGTGTCTGATGAGCATTTACTGTATTCTCCAACGCACAGACCCTCTCGACAAGATAGCGGTCGGTCACCTGAACAGTATCTAAAAGTTCTTCAATTGGAGTTTACCGCCCCGCTGGTAGAGGTTCGGCATTCTCCCCACTTGGTAAGTGCGAAAGCCATTCCAGTCGGTGCGACGCGCCAACCCACGCCCCTCAAGCCGGGAGCTAGAGGGGCGTGGAACGACATGAGGAGTTGAGATCATGCCCTCTCGTGATCCCTGGGGGTTGTGGGCGGGGCTAGGGTCACAAGACGAGAATATTTAAGGCCTCCTGCGCTTTCTATTCACATTGATAGACCAACGATCACTTTGCCTTGATTGGCACTGCCCGGTTCGTAGGCAATGGCAATCACTTCGATCCGGGCGCCCTCGCCTCGCGAGACGACTTGCTGGCGTCGAGGACCACGACGGCCCGTATGAACAGGTTCAGTTCGTGGCACAAGACAACGAATTTGGGGCAGCCGGATAGGATCGCGGCGCCATTTTGCCGGCCGAAATCGGCGGTCGTCTTGAAGTCCGGCATGACCCGCCCGTCAGCCACATCATTACGATATTGCGCGGAGCCTCGCGCTCCAGCCGGCAGCTCTACTGGATGCGGTTCAGATACCCGTAGAGATAGATCTTCAAAAGCGTCGCGGCATGATAGGCGGGCCGTCCGGTCACCGCCGGAGGGTGGTGTCTCAGTTTGAAATTTGACGGCTAGGAATCAAAATCATATGCCCCAGGCGGGCGGCTCGAAAAGCCAGTTAGAAATACCGATTACGATCAGCGCCGCTGCGATAATCTTTCATTTGTCTCGATGGTGAGGCCTCGGTCGTGCCGCTCAACATCATCCTGCTAGCTCTTTCAGCGTTCATCCTTTGGCGGCCGCGGTAAGAAGGCACCAATTCCGTCGCGCGGATGAGAGACGCGAGGGCGGAACCGCAAACAACTGAAGAAACTGTCGACCGAGGCCGTTTGCGGGGCAGGAACTGAATATACTCCTCGTCCACGAGTACGGACAGTCGAAACCATCAGGAGCTCACGGCTAGCCGCCATTGATGTTGATCGTTTGCCCGCTGATGTATCGCTGTCATGTGGCTGCATACTTCTGGAGCTTCTCGAACGGCGTTGGTGCGCGGATATGAAATCGAACGCATTTCGATCTTTAATGTAGTTGGTTATGCCTGCGTGACTTGACGCCGGATAGACTCCGGGCGTGCCCATGCCAGCATGCGGTTGAGAACGATGCAACCGATGGCAACCTCGGTCTGTTGAGCCGGAAGAGAGCGTGCTCGCAGGCGCCGTCCGATCAGCCCCTTGTATCGTCCGATGGCTGTTTCGCTCAGCGCCCGCTTGCCGTAGCCGGTGGCTGCCTGCCATTTCAGCCGACCGTCGCTTGCGATTGCGGCAATGTGCTTGTCCCTTTGACCAGGCGGTCCGGTATCACCGCTTTCCACCGCCGTGGAACGCGGTGGAATGACGATGTTCGCGGTTGCGCTGTGCTGCAGGATAGACCGATAGGTTGGCTTGCCGTCATAGGCTCCGTCGGCTGTGAACTGGTCGATCTCGCCGTCGATCTGATCGAGCAGCGGTGCCACCTGGGAAGGATCATCCGTGTCCTGATCTGTCAGCCTTTGGGCAATGATCGCGCCACTTTTGGCATCCACTGCCAGATGCAGCTTGCGCCAGTTGCGACGTGATCTGGCGCCATGTTTCTGCTCCACCCATTGCCCGGCGCCAGACTTTCAATCCCGTGCTATCGACAAGCACATGCAGCGGGCCGTCCGGCAGCGGCGGGTTTCGTCGGGCTGATGGCTCCCACTTCTGTGCCCGACGGCTCAGCGTCGTATGATCTGGAACTGGGACTTTCAGCCCCATGAGATCCAGCAGCGAGTGGAGCAATCCCTCGGTCTGGCGCAGCCGCATTGCGAAGACGCAACCCAGCGTCAGCGCTGTCTCAATGGCGAGATCGGAATACCGGGCTTGGCCGCCGCGGGTCTTGCGTCGCGGAGCGCGCCATCCCGCCAGTGCCTCCGGCGTTACCCATAAGGTCAGGCTACCACGCCGGCGCAGACCTGCTTCGTAGTCACGCCAATTCGTCACCCTGAATTTCATCTTTCCGACGTGATGACGACGATCTGCGTTGTGTTTGTACGGCATGGCACTCGCATCAAGCTGATTTCGATCCTGCCTGCCTATCGCCAAACCGTTGACAAAGGATCCATGCACCAACGCTGCGGATTGCGCATCTCGAGCTGCGCATCGAGAAGCTGAAACGCGAACTGTACGGGCAGCGCTCCGAGCGCACGGCGCGGCTGATCGAACAGTTGGAATTGCAACTCGAAGACCTCGTGACCTCGGCGACCGAGGACGAGCTTGCCGCGCAGGCCGCGGGCGGCGAAGACCCAGACGGTGCGCCCCTTCACGCGCAAACGGCCGGTGCGCAAGCCGTGGCCGACCGACATCGAGCGCGAGCGCATCGTCGTCGAGCCACCCACCAACTGCACCTGCTGCGGCGGATCTCGGCTGTCCAAGCTGGGCGAGGATGTGACCGAGACGCTGGAAGAGATCCCGCGCCGGTTCAAGCTGATCGAGACGGTGCGCGAAAAGTTCACCTGTCGCGACTGCGAGAAGATCACTCAGCCGCCGGCGCCGTTCCATGTCACGCCGCGCGGCTTCATCGGTCCCCAACTGCTGGCGACAATCCTGTTCGACAAGTTCGGCATGCATGCTCCACTCAACCGCCAGAGCGCGCGCTTCAAGGTCGAGGGGATCGAGCTGCCGCTGTCGACGCTGGCCGATCAGGTCGGCCACGGAACCTTCGCCGTCATGCCGCTCTTCCAGCTGATCGAGCGCCATGTGCTCGCAGCCGAGCGCCTTCATGGCGACGACACCACCATCCGCATCCTGGCGAAGGGCAAGTGTGCGACCGGGCGCATATGGACCTATACGAGCGATGACCGTCCCTTCGCCGGGCCTGCGCCGCCGGCGGCGATCTATTACGCCTCGAGCGACCGGCGTGGCGAGCATCCTCAGAAGCATCTGGCCGGGTTTGCCGGCATCCTTCAGTGCGACTGTTACAGTGGCTTTGAGCCGCTGTTCGACCCGCAGCGGAAGGAGCAGCCGATCACGCCGGCCTTTTGCTACGCCCATGCGCGGCGAGGATTATTCGAATTGGCCGACATCGCGAAAAAGGCCCGGGATGGCCAGGAGAAGAGCAAACCACTTCTCGACGATATGCACGCCTGGCTGCTCCGCGAGCGCGATACCCTCTCGCGCTCTTCCGAGGTCCTGAAGCCAATCAACTACATGCTCAGGCGCTGGGCCGACTTCGCTCGCTTCATCGACGACGGCAGAATCTGCCTCAGCAACAACGCGGCCGAAAGAGCGCTGCGTGGCATTGCAACGACCGATTCATACTGCACCTCCTCCTCAAACGTCCGGAAACAGGGACTTTTGGTTTTCCATTTTGATACGACACGGGCCCCTGTGACGCGGAAACTGGGTTACTTGATCCTTTTCCAGGTCCGTGGCTCGTATTTGGTGCGGCGCATCCGGAACAACCTGCTCGGTAGGGAGCACGCCCTCCTTGATCAGTCGACGGACACGATGAGCGGTAACTCCAAGCTTTTTGGCGGCTTCGGTCAGCGTGAGCCATTCGCCATTCTTTTCGGCGGATCGGTAGCCGTGGATTTTATGGACCGTGCGCAGTGCCCCGACACGGCGCGCCGTCCAGGTTTTGCCTTGTCCGGTCTGCATTCCCATCCGGTTGAGAGTCGCAGCAATGTCTGTGTCGGACCAGCGGGTAGCCATAGACCGCATGACGGCAAGGGCGGCCTCCGGAGTACTCTGGCCATGTTCGCCAGCTTTGGGTTTGCGAATACGCAGCTGGCAGTGCTGGCCACCCCTCCAGTGGATCGTCAAAATAACTTCACGTTGCTCTTCATCGACGTCAGCGATGATATCCGACACGAGGGTGCGGAGGAGCTGCTGACGGCAACGCATATCGACGTCAGGCGCGCGCCAGGCAGCCTCCAGGTCGGTGGCAATGCCAGCAAAATCGGGAACTGGGGTGACAAGATCGATTTGTCGCGCTTGGGCCAAACCCGCTTCACAGGCTTCCACGCGCCTGAGCGCTGCCTCCCAGCTCTTCTCAAGTTGGGCAGCGATCAGCCGGTTGTCGGGGTCGCAAGCGGCATAGCGACGCTCAGCCAGAGATGCCTCGTATCGAGCTTGCTGCAAGTCCAGCTCCACCATACGGTGTCGTTCTTCCAGATTATTCCGATGCGCACGATCAGCTTCCATTGCGGCCTCGATCGCCATTGGCGTCACGGCTCTCAATATCTCTTTGCCGATGGCAGGGTCGATGCGAGATGCGCCAAAAGTCATGCATCGCGGCTTGGCCAGCATCTGGTTGATACGTTCGCAGCGGTAATAGGGATGACCCGGAGGCCGGCCCGAATAGACAACGCCCAACCGCCTTCCACATCGGCCGCAGGTGAGCAGGCCCGCAAGCAGCGCACGGCCGCCACGACCCGACTTGATGCCGCCTTTCTGTCCAAAGGCATTGACGGCGATATGGCTCTGGTTCCGCTCAAACTCACTCCAATCGATATAACCTTCATGATGATCCTGGAGCAGCACTTCCCACGTTCCAAAGGGCTTGTTGTGGCCGTAGCTTTTGCGAGCCCTGCCATCGACAATCTCCGTTCGCTTCTCGCTTTTACCATAGACATAGACCCCGGCGTAGAATGGGTTCTTCAGGATCGAAATAACACTTCGATAGCGAACCGGCACCCAGTCGAAGGACACCGTTTTGCGCCCGTCAGAAGGGCGGGGAAAATGGAAATTATCAGCCGTCAGCGAAATCAGCACCTGGCGGGCGCTGCCAAGCTCACGGAAGCGCGAAAAGATGAGGCGGATCGCCTGCTGTACCCGAAGATCAGGATCAAGCCCCAGACCGTATTCACGATGCCAGATATAGCCGATCGGAACACTGAGGCGCAGTTCCCCCCGCCGCGCTTTGGCGCGAGCCGCGTCAAGCATGCGCGTTCGCAATATGCCGAGCTCAAACTCGCTGATGCTGCCCTTCATGCCCAACAACAATCGATCGTTAGGCCGACAAGGATTGTACACCCCGTCGAGATCTATGACGCGCGCTTCAACCAGGCCGCACAGTTCCAGGAGGTGGTGCCAATCCCGGCCGTTACGGGAAAGGCGCGATGCGTCGAGGCAGAGCACTGCGCCAACTTTGCCTGTGCACAGGCCGCTCACCAGTCGCTCGAAACCAGGGCGGTCGACAGCGCCGCTGGCGGTCCGACCAAGGTCATCGTCGATCACCTCGACATCATGGAATCCCCAGCGGCGCGCAACATCCACAAGTTCATATTGTCGCCGCTGGCTTTCCAGGTTGTTCTGGACCTTACCGGGGGTCGACTGTCGAACGTAGACCACAGCTTTGCGCTTCAGCACCGTCGCTGGAAGGAGATCATTGCCCGTCATCGCTCGTCTCCTTCGTCGCGACGCCGGCCGCGGCCATCAGGAGGGTCGCCAGCCTGGCAACGACGGCGCTTCGTTCCGCGTCGCTCAGGCCTCGCATCTGCGGCGTATCGAGCGGCATGCTCAGCTGCTGGGTCAGCAGCGGTAGCGACGAGGGTCGTGGTAGTGCCTTCATGGCGCGCCTCCTGGATGGCCGTGAGTCCATCCGTCGAAGTCTGCCTGAAACCGCGCTCGGTAAGCAGTCTATGAAGCTCTGCAAGCCCAACCACCGCAACGCGCGGTTCGCCCATCTCCATGTCGGCGCAAAACGCCCGATCCAGCATCCACTCCACACTCCGCCACCTGGATGATCTCACCCGGCCTGATCTCTACCCGGATGATCGCGCCATTGGCCCGGTCCTCGCGACCTTCATGCCGAAAACGACCGCCGTAATATGGATGCCAGCGATAATGAAACTCTACCATCTGCCCGACATGGGCAGAATGACCCTGCGATGACTCTGGGAAGGCGAAACTGGACCTTCGCCGGTTCCCTGCGCGGCGCCGACCGCGCCGCCGTTATGCTTACCCTCATCACCACGGCACGCCTCAACGACGTCGACCCGAAAGCCTGGCTCGCCGACGTCCTGGCCCGCATTGCCGATCTTCCCGCCTCGCGTCTGCACGAACTACTGCCCTGGCAATGGAAAAAGCTGCGCGACGCCGACAAACCGGTCGATCAGCAGACCGCCTGACCTTCACGCAACGCCATCATAGAGCCTGCCGCGCACGCGCGCGTGTCCCAATCATGCGGCCTTCGTCGTATGCGTACTGCGATCGAGCACGTCGGCCAGATATGCCTGCGGATCGAAGCCATTCATCTTGGCCGTCTCAATGATCGTCATGGCACGTGCTAGGGTCTCCGCGCCGGTGTCCGACGGGACCTCATGATGCGCGGAGGGATGCTTTCTCCCTCGCTACGCGGTCTTTTTCTGTCCAGTCTATGCGGTGAGGGGGGCTTGCTTGAGGAGATAAAAGGCATCGTTGATCACGAATCCGTCGAGACCTGTGGCCCGGGCATACGTCAGCAAATCGCTTGCGCGATTGATGAAGCCGGTGCCGTTGAAGTTCAGCGATGTGTTGCATAGAACGCCGACGCCGCTTTGAGCTTTGAACGTGGTAAGCAGTTGAAACAGGCGTGGGTTTTGCTCCTGCGAAACGGTCTGAGCCCGCGCTGTGCCGTCAACGTGGGTGACGGCTCTCAATCGGCTATCAAGGACCTTCTGGAAAAGAAGCATATAGGGCGACGGGCGTGCTAGATCGAAGTGGACGCCCACGTCCTTTTCCAGGCAAACCGGCGCAATCGGGCGGAAATCCTCCCGGTTCTTGATGCGGTTTAAGCGCTCATGGGTTACCTTTGAAAAAGGCGCCGCGAGAATTGACCGGTTGCCGAGCGCCCGTGGCCCGATTTCGCAATTTCCCTGTACCCAGCCGATCACCTTGTCCTCGAGCAGCGCCGAGGCCACCTGGCCGTAATCGAGTGGATAGACCTCGAGTCCAGCCTGATCGATGTCATCAAATATGAAAGGCTGGCCTGAATAGACGTTCCATTTGATCTTCGCGTTGCCGGTGAAATGCCGCATAGCGTCGACTGCGGTCCCGATCGCCGAGCCTGTATCGTTTGTGCACGGCGGAATAAAAACGTCGGGAAAAAGATTCGTTTCGAGCCAACGGCGGTTCCACTCGCAGTTCAATCCACACCCGCCGGAAATCAGCAACGGGTAGCCCTTTGTCAGGTTCTTCTTCGCGAAAGTGTGGAACGAATCGAAGATGGCGTCCGAAACGCGCCTGGCGAGGTTGGTGAACTTCTGATGGGTTACGCCAATGTTATAGTAGGGCGAATTCCGCACATCCTCCTTGTACAACGGGTACACATCGCTTGGAAGTAGGAAATCGATTAGCGACTGCTCGTCCCAGTCAGGCGATCCGGTCTGCCCATAGGCGCAAAGCGCCATTAACTTTCCGGCGTCTTCCATACGCGTTGGTCCTGCGCTCGGATCGGCAAGCGCATAAAGGAAAGCATATTTGTGGCCGGGATACGCCATCACTTTTCCCCTATGCACGACCTGCAGGCACTCATCGATTTCATAAAAATCGCCGCACCATCCTTCCCAGATCAGCACATAACAGGGCATCCCGGCCGGGAATGGCGACATGCCGTAGCAGCCCCAGAGATGGGAGCGCTCGTGCGTCGAGGAATAGAAATGCACCTTGCGGCCGAAAATGGTCCTCTCGCCGACAACAGCCGACCCCTGAGCTATTCCATAGTAGCCTACCGCGTCGTGGCCGAATCCCGTTGTCTCCCAACCACCGACAGCAATCACATCCGGAATCGTGTCCAGGCGCCCAGCGGCTTCGAGGATGGTCGTGGGGTTAATGGGCGAATATCGGGGAAAGCTATCCTTCTCAGCCTCGTATGAATAAATCAGCTCGGCTGCTGATACATCCAACGCCGCAATTGTCCCATCATGGTCCGGTTTGAACGCCATTATCCTCATGCTACTACTCCTTGGTGCAACGCCGCTCGTCTCGACGAAATTCCTTAATCCGCTGAACAATTCGGTTCTTTTCTCTGCGACAGAACGATCAGCTGCTTGCGCGCCGTTTTGAGAGCTCGAAGCCGGCCGTTCGTGCCGCCGGGCGTCTCAGCAATCGACTGGCAACCGCCAATCGGACGTCCCCGAAGGCGTTTGGCGCGGACAGATCTTTGACACCCATAAGGGAAACGTCGCCCATCCCCCGCAAATGACCGATCCCTACGCCCTGGCCAAAAACCGTCCAGTTTGAAGCGTCATTCAGATTGTTCCTGTTCGCCGAGGGGCGGAAATGGTGTGATCGACCAGTTGATTAAGTCGACGGCGCGCTGAAGTATCACGTCGGTCTCAGCACGACTGGGTGAAGCCGCGATGACATATCCCATGCGGTCTTGGAAATCGCCCTTCCTGACGATCCGTGTCTTGGGTTCGACATAGAGTTTGACCTCGGCGACACCTGGTATAGCTGCTGCCCGACGCTCGCCATCGATCCAATCGAGAGTGCCATCCCGATCAGGAATTAGGGACTGTGCGGCCGCAGTGTACGAATGCGTTTTGCGCAAATTCCAGTCGTCGCCGATGACAAGCTTGATATGCGCGGCGATGAGATCGATACCGTAAGCCAGCTGAAGCAGTTGAGGCTCGGGCGCGGCAGCAAGACGCGGATTGACTTCAATGACGACTGGGCCACGCTCCGTCCACCGGATTTCAATGTTTGTTGGCCCCCAGCCAAGGCCGAGAGCTCGCAAACAGCTCAGCGAAACACCAGCGACACGCTCATGCTGATCATCGGTCAGCTGGGCCGGAAAGGTCAACTGGCGAAAGACAAAATGCGGTGGAGGGCCGTACTCAGCGGCGCCGAAGCCAATGACCTCATTTCCCATCGTTGCAGCGAGATAATGTGGGCCTTGCGCGAACTCTTCGACCAGTATCCTCGGCGAAGACTGCCATATATGCTTCCCGCCTAACAGGTAGGTCGTATGGTCGGCTACCTCATCGAAGTTCCGGCACAATCGGACACCGACGCTGCCGCTGCCCACGGCCGGCTTAAGAATCACTGGAAGGCCTATCTCCGCAGCAGAGCTTTCTACGTCCCTCGCGTTCGCTGCCAAGCGATAAGCAGGTATTGGAATGTCGGCCTCCGCCAGGAGCTGACGTTGGGTAAATTTGTCGCAGCATAGTTCGATCGATGCCGGGTTCGGTCCCGGTAGATCGAAATACTGGCAGAGCTTGCCAACTGTCGCATGGACCCGCTCCTCGGCGCATACAATGCCAACAATCTCATGGGAGGCACGCAACCGGGAACATTCGCCGATTAGAGCATCGAGATTGCCTGTATCCACACGGATTGTTTCACATCCGGCCATAAGAAAGTCGTGCTGAGCGGGGTTAGCCGAAAGGTTAATTGGATGAAGACCAAGACGCTGGGCCGCTTGGACGTATAGCAGACAACAACCCCATGCTCCGCCTTCAATCAGGATGAGCGCTCTTCTCGCCATTCTTTCGACCCCTCTGTTGTCTAGCGTACATAGGCAGCGGCATTTCAGTCGTACCGCAGACTTGGGTGCCGCGCCGTTGAAGTTGCTGAGGAACGTAGCATCGTTAAGGATTTGCGGTCGCAAAGATTCTGTAAATGTTACTTGAAGGATTTGTTGCAAGGTTTGCGATCGGCGTGTGGCACGGAGCGTCTCGAGTGGCGGATGCGGAGCGCTGGTTTGCGCATTTCGCTGAGGGTGAGCTTGCCACGGGTGCTTTCATCGCTGACCAGCGCAATGCGGCCTTCATCGGCAGCACCGCAATCGGCAAGTCGCAGCCCGCCATCGCAGTCGCTCGATCGCTCATTCGCAACGATGCTCGGGGCCGCTTCTACAATGTTGTTACCTCGTCAAACGGATCGAGACCGAGAACCGCAACGGCAAGCAGGGGCGGCTCGTCGCGAAACGGTTGTAACCGGCAACGAATCCTGGCGTTTCAAAAACCGCGCCTGATCCAGCCTTACCTGCCTTTTGCACGCCTACCGGCGTGCCGATTCAAGTCCGATTGACAGACTTGGCCGGAAACAAGCATCCAGCTATGCGACGGAAACGACGCTTGCTGGGTGGCGACTCAAGATATCGCGCAGTGCCTGAAGCACATCAGAGAGTTCTCTAAGGTCCTTTGGCGCGCCAAGGCAGATGCGGATTGCGCCGGGGTCAGCCTCACCCACCCCGGAGGCGATGGGCGGCGTCACAAATATGCCGCGACCCCGCGCAGCGGCGGCAAATTGATCTGCGGACCACTCCGCCGGCAATGGCAACCATCCAAAGAAGGCCGGGAACTGAAGTTTTGCGGCGTTGGGAAAGACCTCTAGGAACACGCGGTAACGCTCCAGCGCCTGCCGGCGCCGCTCACGCAGAAGTTCTTCCAGCTTGCCGTTTTCAATCAGCCGCACCACTGCCTCGCTCAGCATGGGAGCCACAAACCAGGCGGAGGCGTGCAGAAGGAGCTCGGCTTGAGCAATGTAGGCCGTCGGGACCGTCAATGTGCCGAGTCGGAAGCCCGGTGCAATGCATTTGGAATAGGACGTGACGTAGAAGGTTCGGCCCGGCGCCAACGAGGCGATCGGCACAGGACGCTCGGCGAAGAAAAACCCGTAGACGTCATCCTCGATGACGGTGAGATCAAGTTCCTCGGCCAGGTCAGCGATACCCCGGCGACGCCCAAGGTTCATGGTGCGTGCCGTAGGGCTCTGCAGCGTTGGCATGCAATAGAGCACCCGCGCGCCGGACCCGCGGCAGGCCTGTTTCAGCGCCTCTGGATCTATTCCCTCCTCATCCATCTCCACAGGCACCAAGTTGAAATGGCTGGCTGCAGCGATTGCCTTGAAGCCGGAATAGGTGAAAGCATCCACCAAGATGCTGTCGCCGGGCTTCGCCACCAGGCGCAGCGCGATGTCGATGGCGTGCTGGGCGCCGTTGCACAGGAACAGCCGTGCCGGCTCGACGGCAAAGCTTTTGTCGGACAGCGAGGCGGCGATGATTTCGCGGTGCCTCCAGATGCCGCCGTGGGGGTGGTAGCGCAGCAACGGTGCAAGATCACGCTCGCGCACTATCTCGCCAAACAACGCCGACAGGATCTGCGCTTCGTTCCCCTCGGCGGGCATGTTGAGCGCTAAATTGACTGGTTCATGTCCTGCAGCCGCCTCGGCGCGGGCGGCGGAACGGCGACGGACGAAGGTGCCCTGCCCGACATGGCCGCTGACGATACCGCGCTGTTCGGCCGCCTGGTAGGCTTTGCTCACAGTGCCGACGGAAAGACTAAGCTCTCGCGCTAGGTCACGGTGCGGCGGCAGGCGGTCGCCATCCGACAGCCGGCCATCGGCGATGTCCTGCTCCAGAGCATTGACCAGGGCAAGGTAGCGCGGTCCCTCGGCGGCAAGCTGCCGCGGCCGCCAGCCCGAAAATGTCCCATCCAAGCTCATGCCCGCCCTCCTTTTCCTTTCGTCTCATCCCGTGCTAGACATGAAGATGGCCGACATATTTTCTTACAGTGTAGGATTCCAGACCCTCGATACCGCCTTCGCGACCCCAGCCGCTGTCGCCGATTCCGCCGAAAGGGGTTTCAGGGATCGTCACCACCATCTGGTTGATGCCGATAACGCCCACCTCTAGCTCCTCCGCTATGCGGTTGGCAGTCGCGGCGGAGCGAGTGAAGGCATACCCGGCCAGACCATAAGGCAACGCGTTCGCTCGTGCGAGGGCCTGCTCTATGTCATCAACAGGTTGTATTAGCGCAAGCGGGCCGAATGGTTCCTCTGTCATGGCCTTCGCCTGATCGGGCATGTCCGCCAAGATGGTGGGCTTGTACATCAGGCCTATCCCCTTCAGGCGTTCGCCTCCGGCGACCAGACGGGCCGAATGGGACAAGGCATCGGAGATTAGGTCATCCATGGCAGCAACGCGGCGGGTGTTGGCGAGGGGACCCACGGTGGTGCCTGCTTGCAGGCCGTCGCCCACCACCTGCTTCTCCACGAAGGCGCGCGCGTGTTCAAGGTACTCTTCGTAGATAGGGCGTTCGACGAAGAAGCGCGTCGGCGAGGTACAGACTTGGCCAGTGTTGCGAAGTTTGATGGTCATCGAGAGCTCCGCCGCGCGCTGAATGTCGGCATCTTTCGCGACAATCACGGGCGCGTGGCCGCCCAGCTCCATGGTGGCAACAGTCAGAGTCTCTCCTGCCAGCCGAGCGAGGTGACGGCCCACCGGAGTCGATCCGGTGAAGGAGATCTTGCGGATCAGCGGTGAACGAATGAGGTACTCGGAGACGTCTGCTGGCACACCGAAGACCACGTTCAGCACACCTTTGGGTAGCCCTGCATCGGTGAGCGCCCGCGCCATTTCCAGCGTGGTGCCCGGCGTTTCCTCAGCCGGCTTGATGATGCAGGTGCACCCAGCGGCTAGAGCAGGGGCAATCTTGCGCGCGGGCGTCACAGCCGGGAAGTTCCATGGCGTAAAACAAGCCACAGGGCCAATCGGTTCCTGTGTGACCGTCTGGCGCATATCGGGCAAGCGCGCCGGGATAACACGGCCATAGCTACGCCGCCCCTCTTCTGCGAACCAGTCAAAGAACTCTGCCGCGGCGGTAATCTCACCTTTCGCCTCCGCCAGAGTCTTACCTTCCTCCAACGTTAGCACCGTCGCAATGTGGTCTAGACGCTCACGCATCAAGTCAGCGGCGCGGCGCAGGATCTTGCCACGCTCGTAAGGTGAGGTACGCTTCCAGCCCTCGAAGGCCCGGCTTGCCGCCGCGAGAGCGCGGTCAAGCTCTGCCTTTCCGGCGTGGGGCAGCGTGCCGAGGGGCTGTTCTGTGGCAGGATTGAGAACGGTTTCGCTCCCAGCATTGGTTTCCTCTATCCATTCGCCGTCGATGAGCAGTGCCAGTTTCGTGTACATATCTTTTTCCTTGGACTGGAATGTGCGCTCAGACGCCAGCAAGGCGTAAGCGCGCTCGGAATAGGTTCCGGGTCGAGATAACGCTGGAACGACCCGGTAGAATCTCTTTGTGAATCGCCTTAGGCGTTGGCCCAGCGGGCGAGGCCGGCGTCGGCGATGATGTTGGCGATGGTGGCTTTCTGTTCATCTGCCAGGGGCAGCAGCGGCAGGCGCGGGCCACCGGCGTCGCGGCCAAGCTGGCTCATGGTCTCTTTGATGGCCGCGTAGTAGGCCCCGGACTGGAAGCAACGGTAGAAGGCGAATACGTCGCGGCCGAGGTCATGCAGTGCCTTGTCGCCTGTAAGCGCCTTGTCCCAGTAGTCGCGGATCAACGGCCCGGCGATCTGGTGCGCCATGGCGACGACGCCATGGGCGCCAACGGCGCGGGCCGGAACGATCATGGTCTCGTAGCCGACGAAGACGCGGAGTTTGTCACCCACGCGCTGCACGAGCTCACTCACCTGGGTAATGACGCCGGAGCTGTCCTTGATGGCGACCACGGTTGGCAGCGCGGAGAGCTGCTCCACGAGGGCCGGGGTGATGTCGACGCCTGCGCGGCGCGGGCTGTTGTAGAGCATCAGCGCCAGCGGGGTGTTGCGGGAGATGTACTCGAAGAAGGCCACGATCTCACGCGGGCTCGGCATGGCGTAGATGGGTGGCAGGATCATGCCGCCTGCGCAGCCCGCCACCACTGCCGACTGACACGCCTCCAGCACATCCTCGACACGCAGGTCGGCGACGCCCGCCAGAACGGGCACGCGGCCGGCCACATGATCAACTGTCAGCTTGTAGAGGCGCGCGCGCTCGGCCTTGGTGAGAGCATAGAATTCGCCGGTGCTGCCAGCCGCGACGACGCCCCGCGCGCCATTGGCAATGGCGTCGTCGACGAGCGCCTTGTATCGGGTCTCATTGATGGAGCCATCGGCTCCGAAGGGAGTGACGAGTACGGGGAAGATACCGCCCCAGTTTACATCGGCCATGATCGATTATCCTTTGTTGGGAGTTTTGTTGAAGGTGCGTCGGCCGCGGCCGTGAGAGGGCCGAGAAGGCGGGCTTGTTCAGTGAAGCGGCCGACGAAGGCCGCGAGCCTCGGGTTTGCGCCTGACAGCAGGAGTTCACGCGGAGCGCCGCTGGCGGCGACAACGCCCTGGTCCATGAAGACCACCCGATCGGCCAACTCATAGGCGAAGCCGATCTCATGGGTGACGATAACCATGGTCATGCCGTCGGCGGCGAGCTGACGGATTGCAGCGAGCACGTCGCCCACCAGTTCCGGGTCCAGCGCCGATGTCGGCTCGTCGAACAACATGATGGTGGGCTGCATGGCAAGTGCGCGGGCGATGGCGATCCGCTGCTGCTGGCCGCCCGACAACTGTGACGGGTATTTATGCCCGGCGTCGGGAAGACCCATGCGGGTGAGGAGTTCGTGAGCCTGTACCTCGGCTTCGGCGCGCGGCACTTTCTTCACCACCAGCGGGGCTTCGATGATGTTCTGCAACGCGGTACGGTGAGGAAACAAGTTGAAGTTCTGGAACACCATGCCGGTCTTCACGCGCGCGGCGTTTACCTGCGCGTTAGAGAGCTTCAGCCGCGCGGTCGCCGTGCAGCGGAAAAGGGGCGCGCCCTCGATGAGGATCTCGCCCTGGTCGGGCTCCAACAACAAGTTCATGCAGCGCAGCAGCGAGGTCTTGCCCGAGCCGCTGGCGCCGATCAGACAGACCACCTCACCGCGGCGGACGTCAAGATCGACGCCGCGTAGGACATGGTGCGTCCCGAAGGACTTCTCGATGCCGCGTACGCTCAGAACGACTTCTGTGGATGTTGCGGTCATCACGCGGCCTCCTTGCGCTCGAACCGGCGCGAAAGAGCGCTGAGGGGGAACAGGATGAGGATAAAGATGCCGCCGATGACGGTGTAGACCTCCATTGGCCGGTAGGTGAAACTGGCAATGTAGCCCGCCTGGTAAAGCAGATCGGGGATGGTCAGCACCGAGAGGAGCGTGGTGTTCTTGAGCTGCATGATGGTCTGGCCCACCAGCGGCGGCACCATGCGGCGCAAAGCCTGCGGCAGGATGATACGCTTCATGCGCTGGAAGTAGCCCATGCCCAGCACCACTGCGGCGTCGGTCTGGCCACGGTCGATGGACTGGACACCGGCGCGCAAGATCTCGGCATAGAAGCCGCTGGCATAGAACCCGAGACCGAGGATCCCCGCCGTTTCCTTGCCGATCTGGATCTGAAAGAAGATTGGTAGGGCATAGTAGATCCACATGAGCAACACCAGCAGCGGGATGTTGCGGAAGAATTCCACCCAGATTCTGGCCGATCCAGCGCGTCAGCCGCCACGGAGTGAGTTGGAGCAGCGCCACGAAGAGACCAATCGCGAGGCCGATGGCGCAGGTATAAATCGTGTATTTCAGCGTTATGAGCAGGCCGAAGGCAAGAATGTCCCAATTCGCGAGGACGACGGACGGGTCGAATTTCATAAGCCCTCTCCGTCAGTTGGGAAGAAAGCCGGCTGACAGCGGATCGTCCGCTTCCAGCACCAGGGTGGAAAATGCGCTGATATGAGCCATGCCGCGCACCTCTGGGATCACGGCGGGCTGGCCGTCCTTGCCCTGAGCCAACTCCGCGACCTTGGCCGCGAAGGGCACGCCGAGGATGTTTTCGGCCCGGTAAGGGGCGCCAGTCGCCAACTCCCCACGAGCGTGAAGCTGGGCCAGCCGTGCGGAGGTACCGGTGCCGCAGGGCGAACGGTCGAACTTGTTGGTCGCCAAAATCACCAGATGGCGGGCGCCGCCTTCAATGGCCTGATGGAACAGCACGCTGCCGACCTGAGGGTGGCCGCTTGCGGAGTTAAGCGCCTGCTTGATAGCCACCCCTGCGTGGCACCAGCGGCTGGCGTGGTCGATGTCGAAGGGAAGATCGACCTGGCTCGCGTCAACCAGGGCATACATGATGCCGCCATAGGCGATGTCGCAGGTCACCTTGCCGAGGCCCTCGACCTCGACGGCTACATCGGCGGAGGCGAGATAGGATGGCACGTTGCGTAGTACCACTGAGGTCAGCTGGCCAGCCTCGAAGGTACCGGTCACATGGACGATACCCGCCGGGGTCTCGATGGACATGCCGGTTTGTTCAAAGCCCTGCGGCAGAGCGCCCGTGGCGGCCAAGCTGGCGATGTAGCCAATCGTGGCATGACCGCACATGTCGGCGTACATATACGAGAAGATGAAAAACAGCCCCTGATCCGCCTCGCGGGAGGGCACGGGCACCGCTGCCACCATGGCGGCATGCCCGCGAGGTTCGTGAAGCAGCAGTCCCCTCAACCCATCATGGACGGCGCGGAAATCGTCCCGTTGCGCGCGTACATTGTGCCCGCGCAACGGAGGGATGCCCGAGATGACCGTGCGAGTCGGGTGCCCGGCGGTGTGGCTGTCGATCACGGAGAAGAGACGGCTCGCGTGCATGGTCAGCAGTACTTTCCAGACTGAGGAACCACCTTCATGTCGATGCCGCGCTCGAGCAAGCTGCGAGTGATGCGCGAGCAGGCGAGACCGAGCGTGTTCTGCTGTGACATCCAATTGGCCAAAAAGTTTGCATAGCCTTCGTTACCTGGTTCTCGGCGGATGCCGATGGTGGACGGACTGCGCAACAGCGGCATGGGCACGACGGCTTTAGCGATTCCCTTAGAGTCAAGGAGGGCAGCGTCCTGATCTGCCAGGATTATGGCATCGACCTTGCCCGACTGAAGCTCCAGCACGGCCTGGTCGCGCGTGGGGACAACGTCGAGGGTGGCGTTGGGAATGACCGCTTCGGCAATGACTTGCATCGTGCCGCCCTTCTGCACCGCGATGCGGGTTTCCTTGGTGTCCATTTCGCGCCAGGTCTTCGGCTCGAATCCCGGGCGAGCAGCGAGTACCCAAATACCTTCAACGATGGCCCCCGGCACGTAATCGACAACGAGACCGCGACGGGGGTTGGGGTTCAACCCTACTGCAAGATCGATCTTGCCGGCTTGAAAGTCTGCAGCAACGTTGCCCCATGTTGTCTCATAGTACTCGATCTGTACGCCCATAATATTGGCGATATCTTTGCCCCAATCCACGAAGAAGCCGCTCCACTCGCCCGTGCGCGGATCTTTGATGTAGCCAGGCTCTTCTGCGACCATGACTGGAAACTTCAACTTGCCACTCGCCTTGATGCGGTCGAGCACCAGAGAGGGGTCTTCGGCATGAGCCGGTACGGAGGCCGGCCCGACTAGGGCGGCCGCGCTGATGGCGGCAGCGATGATCGCACCTATCCAACGGTTCATTGAGGTCTCCTTCATTCCAATTGAATTATGTCATTGCTCGATTGCACCATATCATTTCTCTGAGACGGCGCAAGATTTAACTTGCACTGTCTCCTACCTTATCGCACGCGATCACGATCGCAGGGGTTCCGGGGCGTTGCTGATCGACAACGAGCTGAGCAACTGGATGGGACAAGACCATCAAAGTCTGGACAGCACCTGCATGCCGCCATCAGCCAGTCTCACCTCCATGACCGAGGCCGCTATCTGCAACCTCGGCGCGGGCCGCTTGCCCGGTGCGGTCGCAACCCGTGCGACCGCACCGGCTAGGGCGAGCAGTAAACGTAAATCGAGCCCGGTCTTCTGTAAGCGGTGCGCCAAGGCACCTTTCCCGAAATAGTGCTCTATAGTAGGTAGCCGCTGGTCCGCGCGTCGCCGCCGATCACTGCGGATCGTCACAACGGGTAACCGGCCAACAGAATGCCATAAACGATTGGTCCCCTGCTAGCACTACTTTGGCAGTTTAGGTTTGACGGCGTCTGCAAGCAGCTTCTCGCAGTGAGGACATCTGCGGGGTGGCGGCCGCGTGAAGAGGTCGAGAATGGCTTGTCTAACAGCTGGCATGCTCGGTTGCGGTGGTGGTCCGCCGACTCTTTTTTTCCGTCCCGCTGCTTTGAGGCGGCGGGCTTGGAGAAAGGCGTAGGCGATCATGGTCATCAAGGCGTGTCGATGTAATCCAGTCCATGATCGGCCTTCGAAATGGTCGAGGCCGAGTTCCTCCTTCAATTGCTGATGTGCCTGCTCACAGATCCACCTCGCCTTGATCGTGGCGGCGAGCATCTTGAGGCTCGCACGGCCGGTAAGTTCGACAGGCATCACACGATTTCCAGATATGCACTGAACTCGAAGTCCGTCACCTGCTCAGCGAAGCCTGCTATCTCCTGACGTTTGCAGGCAATGAGCATGGAGCGTAGTTCAGAATGGAAGATCTCCCGGACGATTTCGCCCTGCTCAAATGCCGTCACGGCGGAGCCCCACTCGCTCGGAATTTTTGGGAGTTGTTCCTGATAGGCGCGGCCGGATACTGGTTCAGGCGGCGTCCATCGATTGCGTATGCCAACGAGCGCTGTACCCAGAATTCCGGCCATCACCAAGTAGGGATTAGCATCGGCACCGGGAACACGGTGCTCTATGCGACGGGAGGAGTTTTTCCCGCCGGGAATTCTAATTGCTGATGTTCTATTTTCATAACCCCAAGAGATCGATGTCGGCGCGTGAGTATCGCGGCGAAGGCGGCGGTAAGAATTGAAGTGCGGCGCATAGAGCAGTGTCGTTTCAGGGAGGCCGCGCAACATCCCGGCCACCGCATGTTTCATTACCTCCGAACCTTCCGTTGTCCCGTCGTCAAAGATATTCCTACCACTTTCATCGAGGAGACTAAAGTGAACATGCATTCCGCTTCCGGAGCGTAGGCCGTAGGGCTTGGCCATGAAGGTCGCAGCGAACCCATGCTTTCTGGCAACACCCTTAACGATGCGCTTGAATAGCAGCGCGTCGTCTGCAGCTTTTAGAGGGGCATCCGTATGGATCAGATTTATCTCGAACTGACCGATACCATTTTCTGCAATAGCTGAGTCCGCAGGTACATTTTGACGTTCGCATTCGGCGTACACGTCCGAGAAGAACTGCCCGAAATCATCAAGTTCGTCGATCGACAGGAGCGCATCTGAGTCGAGACGCTTTCCCGTATAGGGGGAGATGGGGGGCTCCGCATGATCAGGTTCGGAGTCTATGAGATAAAACTCCATCTCCGACGCAACGACCGGGCGTAGTCCGAGCTCATGGTACTGCCGTACAATGTCGGCAAGAGCTTGACGAGGATCAGCGAGGAAGGGCTCGCCGGTCTCTTTGAACAACCAAAGGGGTACAGTGGCGCTGGGTTTAAGGGTCCACGTTACCGGCAAAACACCGCGGCCTGTCGGGCGGCAAATCCCGTCAACGTCACCACTCTGAGGTTCGTGCACATTTCCCACGATATCTTCCCCCCAGACATCGACGCCAAGGATCGACAAAGGCATCCGAATGGAGCCATCGAGCACCTTTTCGATCTGTTGAATTGGCACTCGCTTCCCACGGAGAATGCCGTTTAGATCGCATATAACAGCCTGGATACTCTCGGCGCCTTCAGCGTCGACAAACTGATCTCCATTGACAGTGCCAGACGCGGCATGACGATTCATCGTAGTAGGCCCTCTATCTCAATTGAGTTATATCAATTGTAAAATGCACCATATCATTTCGCCTAGACAGAGCAAGACAAAAACTTCCCCCGCTACGCCACAAGGAGCGTAGGCGCCCCGGGACGTGCCAGTGAGGACCGCGGTCACATGCTGCCGCTGACCTCGTGTGGCTATGGCCAGTGCGAACAGGAAGGCGGTATCGAAGGCGTTGGTTTCGTGCGGCCCAGATGTGACATAAGCATTCATGAAGGATTTCGCCGATGGCGCCGAAGTTGGGAACCTCTGGCCGTCGATCAGCCGCCATTACGATGAGGTCGCCAACTGCCACTGTTGTGAAGCCGCGCGCAATGTTCGTTGCGATCGAACCGACAGTATCACGTCTCCCACCCTGCTGACCGCATGAGAGCCACTTTCGTGTGCCGGCGCTTCGCACGATGTTCAGGTATGTCAGTCCGGTCCGATGGTCCCTGGCGCACAAGGGCCCAATGTGGACCTCATGCACGCTGCGCGAGGTGGGGTACGTGATCCGAGCCTGCTCGTCCTTGCGCGCTCGCATTGGAGGGGCGACCCGGGCGAGTTTGTGCGAAGCCGACTACTGGCCGTGCCGGCCTGCCAACCCGCGCTTCAAGCCTCCCGATCCACGCACTGTACCCAAGTCCTCCAGGTCGTCGCTGCCTCCAAGGAGGTCTCGCGGTGCATGCTTCCATTACCCATGCTCCGAATGATGTGCGCCAACAGCATGTGAGTGATAAAATCCCATCTCGTGCATTCTGGTATGAAGACGTCGATACGCTGACTCAAGTATTAGGCGCATCTCTCTATACCGGATCTCTTCGGCGCGGGTTCCTATTGTGTCGATGTAAGCCATCGTGCCTTCGATCTGTTCCAGTATTGTGAGTGAGTCGGTCGCCACGAAGAATTCAGATCCAGCTACGTCAATCATAACTGGAGACGAATGCGCAGCAATCATCTCCGGCTTGTCATCGTATTTTGCGCGGACCAGCAACGCGAACCAGGAACTCTTAGTGATACGCACTGACCAACTCCCCGTATCCTGGTCCGGCCTGACTGTGCAAATCTCCCTGACCTCACCATTGACGATAAGCTGAATCGTCGTCATCGGAACGGTTACGCTTGCAACCTTCCAGCTCACATCAACCGTTCCACCTGATGAAGGCAGGCTCATGCGGCTGCCCATGGGCCTTCCATCCACGTTGAAATCCATAAGAGGACCATAGGTTACGAACGTATGACCTGCGCGTGTCGCGTTCATCCATGACTCATAGGAGAATTCCAAAACATCTCGGATTTTTGTGTAGGTTCGGACAGCACCCACAGGATATTGAGCGGACATCTTGTCGGTTCCAGCTACCGCCGGAACAAGATATCCATTGTTAAGGTAGCGATACCAGTCGGAGAGCGCGTAAGGATCAACACCACGGTAAGAGCTGCCTCGAGAGCACAACTCGACCGCGTCCGCCTCCTCTAGAACTATCGTTGCAGCGTTCTCAAGTCGGGGATCGGGAAAGTGCGGCAGCACGACGAGGCCGCCCTGCTTTCGACATTCCCGCGCCCATTCAGTGAGGAGCACATCGACTGGGTCACCGAGGGCCGACTCATCAGGGCCGCCGGAGCACAGCGGGGAGATCATGTTGCCTGAGTACCCTAGAAGCGAGATATGACCGAGGACATGCTGACGGTTTTCAGTACCGACGCGAACCAAAAACTCGCCGTCACCTCCCGCCGCCTTCGTTCCGAAAGTTGTGTGACCATCAAAGTCGCCCACATTGGTCATCATCTCCCCCCACTGGCTGGCAAGAAGATTGACTACGTTTACGCCCTCCGCGGCCCCTTCCAGCATGGCTGTTCCCGGGGAAAGGAAATGAACGTGGGTGTCAGCGGTGACCCATCCCGCCTCGCGCCAGTGAAGAACCTTCTCGATCTCAACGGTGATTTGCTCTGTTTCCGGAGTGACAATGAAAATTTTCCGGATAGGCTTAACTTCGAATCCTTTTGTGATTTCTAAATAGACCTCGCCTAGCGGTAAATTGATCGAAGTCTGTCCAGGAATATAGGTAGAGAGGTGATGGCCATGGCAAAAATCTGGACTGTAATTCTCGAACCATCCGGAATTCGGGACGCGCGTGCGGTCTACAGGAGCAAGATACTCCCCCATCCTACCATGCACGTGAAGCTTGATGGGGACGAGCTTATTCGTTCCCGCCTCGACCACCCGAAGGATCACGCGCCGATCCGCTGGTGCCACTGCCTGCAAGATGAAGCCGTTCTGAGCCGTGCCGCGATCAAGTTCGCGGACGGCAATACGGGTGCCGTCCACAAAGTGGAATTCAGCGTCCTCGTGAGCGGTGTACTCGACGAGGACTTCATTTAGCGTCGTACCTGGCTCCAGGTTTTGACGCGTCTTTTCCCAATCCTCTGTGGGATAGTCGAGGCGCGGGCTGGCGGTGATAAGTTGGCCAAGATCGACTTGGATCTTATCCAGAAGACTATATTCGTCGAGACCGGGATCGAAGCTCAGTTCGGCTGGAAACCTGAGCAACGCTTTCCTACGCTTTCCCCAGCGGAGTGGCATGGAGCGGGGGTTGCCTGCGGAAAGTCCAGAGATCAGCAAAGTGCCGCAGACCGGTTCGAACCTGAGCGCCTCCACAGCTTTCTCTGGATGCGGATTTTCGAAGGCCCACAGAAAGTTAATCCAAGGCACCGAATCGTCGACAATCAGCTGTTTCTGGCGTGCCCCCCATTCGACGGGGTATCGGTAACCAGCGACGTCGCGCATGGGCTTCGGCTCGTTAACCCCATTCAACGAGAGCGGACGAGGCTTTATGGCCGTTACCGCTTGGGTGCATTGCTCACCCCACCGGGAATCAAACGAACCGACTTCATGGCGCCGCCGGATCTTCGCTCTTTCCTCAGATCCATCTTCGTAAATCAGGACGTAATTTGCCGCGTGTTCTCCGAGTTGGCCAATTCCTCGCATCGGAGAAATGAACCCATTCTGGTCGGGAGAAAGCGCCCGAATATCAGATGTATGCAAGAACACGAACCAACGAGCGGTGGTCGGTGAAATCTGTACTGTAACCGCCTGGTCCCTGAGAAAAACCGGGTGCCCTATTTCAAACGGGATGCCCCAAGCCACGCACGAGCCGGAATGCGCGAACGGGGCTGCCTTTCCCAGCTCGACTGACGCGTCTAAATGTCTTGCAAGCTCCTCGAATGACACTGTCCCATTAAGGATGGCAGGCCGGAAAACGGCTGAAGCCGGGCCGTCACGGTGAGCGCTCATGACATGGTCCTCCACGTATTTAGCTTCGGCTGCATATTGAATTGTGGCAAGTTCTGTAATGTACCATATCATTTCTCTTATATAGAGCAAGATAAGGTCTTGCCCCCGGGGCCTTCTCCTTATCTGACGCCGCCGGGAGCATTACTGCGCCGGGACGTGCCCAGTGACGAGATCTCAAACTGGGCCTTGGGTCACACGACGCCGCTGATCGCTTTTGGCCAATGACCAGTGCGAACGAGAAGGCGTATGATTGGATGGAAACCGTCGCTTGGCAGGCAGTCCGGCATTGAGGGCCGAACGTCCAGCGCGAAGCTCGGACCCGTCGATCCGCCACGCCGTTACGATGAGATCGGCAACTGCCACTGTTGTGAAGCCGCGCACAACGTTCGTTGCGATCGGATCGACCGTATTCATGTCTCCCACTCTGCTGACCGCATGAGAGCCACTTTGGCCTGATCCGGTGCTTTGCACGATGCTCCTACCTCGTAAGGCAGCAAGGCCGATCTGCTGGTCCTTAAGCGCCTCGCGGGCCATGTGATCCTCGTGCTCGCTGCGCGGTGGTGTGCGGAAGCGAGCCTGCTCGTCATACCTGCTATGCGCGCAGCATCCTCCCTAATGCCAGCAACTGCGGCGTAGTGATCGAGTCGCCGGCGCTGTCCGCGACCGGGTGCGACGCGAAGCGTGCAACCACCATCTCCGCCTTCGGCGCGACATACAGCCGCTGACCGTGGATGCCCCGTGCTTCGAACGAGCCCAACTCGTTGTGCGACACCCACCATTGGCCGCGATATGAGTAACCTAATTCGAGCTTGCCGGGATCGCTGCCTTCTTGCACGTCGCGCACGACAGACGCCGGAATGAGCTGCTTTCCATGCCACTCGCCTTCGCACCGCATCAGTTCGCCGAAGCGCGCAAAATCCCGCAGGGTCGCGCTCAGGCCACCCTCAGCCAGCGGCATGCCGCCCGAGTCGATCTCAAGATAGCCGTCCTCCTCGCAGCCGAGCGGCACCCATAGGCTCTCCTGCAGCAATTGTGCGAACGAGCGGCCGGTCACGCGCATCATGACCCAAGCCATCACCTGAGTGTTCAAGCTCTGGTAGGCGAACTCGCCGTGCGCGCCTTGCTTGCGCACAGTGCGCAGGTAATCGCACGAGGTCCGCGGCCCATCGTAGCCGGCCGGCCGCGGTAGCCGTCCGAAGGCCCGCCTATACGCCCAGATGTCGGAGTGCTCGTCGACATAGTCCTCGTTGAAGGCCAAGCCAGTCTGCATGTCCATCACCTGGCGCAGCGTGGCATCCTCCCACGCACTGCCCTCTAATTCGGGCAGATAGTGCGAGATCATTTTTGACTCGTTGAGCAGGCCTTCATACACGAGTACCGCCGCGAGCGTGCCAGCGTACGACTTCGTGCACGACTGGCACTCATGCGGTAGGTGCGGCTCGAGCGCGCCGAAGTAGCGCTCGTATACAATTTTTCCGCGATGCAGCACCACGATGCCATCAGTGTAGGTGTCGAACAGCGCGTCGTCGAAGCGTCGGGTGCGGCCGTTCATGTCGGCGAAAGTGAGCGCGTCAATCTCTGCGGACTTGTCGCCGCGTTCGAACTGCAAAGGCATGACCCGCCCGCGCCACACGTTCACGGTGGGCATGAGCTCGCGCATGTGCGAAAACGACCAGCGGATCTGTGGGAAGTCGCGGAAAGTGCCGCTCTCGAAAGTGATGCGCTTGTCGGCTGGTGGCGGCGCACCGCGCATCCAGCCGAACTCGCGCGGATCGGACGCGCGGCCGTCTAGATAGTGCTGTCCGTTGAACTCAAGCGTCCCCATCATAATCTCGTCTCTTCCACGTTTCCGACAAGTGTGACCAGTTCAACATCCTTGTCAGCTTGCACCCGCCCTTAGTATTGTTCCATGCTTGTTTGATCCGCCACGCACCGAATGACGCGGTCGCTTGCGCCATTCCGTGGAATGGTCACCCGCCCGCTCAAGCTCCCTTCAAACTCTTCACCGTCGCCTGTGGCGAGGCATTAAGCTGCACCCTATCGGGAACACTTGCCCTCCTTCGAATATGTGAGGTGACGTAAGGGTTTCAGACGACAGAAACCATCAGCGGATGCCGCGCAGGCGCTCCGAACGCCTCCTCAGCAACTCCACAGTGGTCAGCGCAATGATGGCGACTAGAACCAGAACGCTGGCGGCAGCAGTAATGCTAGGACTGATCTGCTCACGGAGTCCGGAAAAAATAACCTTCGGCAAGGTCCTTTGCTCGGGGCCGGCTACGAATAGGGCGACCACCACCTCGCCGAATGAGGTGAAGAATGCGAAGAGCGCGCCGGAGATCATCCCTGGAAGTATGAGCGGCATAGTGACCTTGAAGAAGGCTGTGATCGGCGGCGCCCCGAGCCCGGCGGCTGCGCGAGTCAGGGAGTGGTCGAAACCCACCAGGGTCGCGGTCACAGTGATGAGGACGAACGGTGTGCCTATCGTGGTGTGCGCCAGGATCAATCCGGCATAGGTGTTGAGCAGCCCGATATCGGCATAGAAAAAATAAGCAGCCACGGCAGTGATCACAATCGGGACGATGATGGGCGAAATCAGCACGCTCATTACCGCCGTGCGCCACGGAAAGTTCGGTCGGCTGAGCCCGAGCGCCGCAAGCGTCCCGAGAACGGTGGCCAGCAGGGTGACCGACAGGGCGACGAAGATCGAGTTGCGTAGCCCCTCCTGCCATCGTTCGGTCATGAAGATCTCCTCATACCAGCGAAGCGACAGCCCAGGCATGGGAAACGTGAAGAAGGGAACGGAATTGAACGAGAGCGGGATGATCACCAGGATTGGTGCGATCAGAAACAGCAGCGCGGCGCCGCCGATCAGGCGGTGCAGATAGTACCAGCCCTTCTCCATCGGAGAGGCATATGGGGAAACGGCCATCGTCTTATCCCATCTTGATCCGGTCGATACCGACCAGCTTGCTGAAAACGAAGTAAAGCAGCAGCGTCGCGATGAGCAGAATCGCGCCAAGGGCTGAGGCCATGCCCCAATTGAGCTGCTCGTTCGTGTATGTAGCAACGAAGTTGCTGACCATCCGGTCGGTCGGACCCCCGACGAGCGCTGGCGTGATGTAGTAGCCCAAGCACAGAATGAAGGTCAGCAGACAGCCGGAGCCGATCCCCGGGAGAGTCTGGGGGAAATAAACCTTCCAAAAGGCGTAGAATGGGCCGGCGCCAAGCGAGCGAGCGGCGCGGACGTGGCTGGGCGAGATCGTCTTCATCACGCTGTAGATTGGCAGCAGCGTGAACGGCAGCTGGATATGGGTCATGGCCACCACGGTGCCGAGCCTGTTGAAGATTAGTTCCGCAGGCTGTGATAAGACATGCAGCGCCATCAACATATCATTGATGACGCCGTGATCCTGCAGGAGCACGACCCAGGCAGCGGTTAGCACCAGGACCGAGGTCCAGAACGGCAGCAAGACAATGATCATCAGCAAGTTGCTGGTCCGGGGCGGTAATGTCGCCAAGAGATAGGCGAGCGGGAAGCCCAGCAGGAGAGTCGCGGCGGTCACGCCGATGCTGATAGCAATCGTGCGCAGGAAGATGCCGCGAAAGATTGCGTTCTCCTGCGGCGAGGCGACGATTTGGCTGTCGGCCCCATACTGAAGATCGACTGATCGCAGCAGGTAAAAGGCCGTAAAGGCCGACCTTCCGCGTTTCAGTAGGCTCCAGACGTCGTGCCGGCCCCAGAGTGGATTGATCTCGATGATTGCAGCTTGGTACGGGCCGGCCGAAAGCGCACTCACCTTTCGAGCGCTCGACATGACCTGGCTGGCGACGCCTGGCAACTCATAGTTCATGCGCTCGCCGATCTTGCCCGCAGTCTTCTGCGCCCACGCCTGCTTGAGGTCTCCGGCGAGAGCGGCATAAACACGCTCGTCGGGCGGGTCCTTGCCGTCCCAAGTGCTTAGCGCTGCCGTCGTTCGCGGCATTAGCTCCAGCAATGTGTCGTCATGGATCGCGTTGAGCATCATCCGGCTGATCGGGAAGACAAAGGCAACGAGGATGAACAGCAGAAGCGGCAGGACGAGGGCGAAAGCCCTCAGCTTGCGCTGGCGCTCGACCCGCTGCAGCTTAATTCGCAACGGAACCCCGTCGGGACTATCGAGGATTGGGACTGCGGTTGTCGCCATCGACTATTGTCTCACTCTCGCAGATCTTCTGTGCTAGGCGGCGAGGAGATTAAAAACTCCCCGCCGACCGTTGTTGTGTTGGTCTACTGCGAAATCCATGCGGTGAAGCGCTGATCCAGTTGCTCACCATTTTCAGCCCAGAAGGCGGTGTCGTATTCGAAAGCGTTGGTGATATGCGCGCTGCTCGCAATCGGGAGGTGCGGCAAGATCTCCGGATCGACAAGCGCGATCGCGTCCGCGTTGCCGGGAGCGTAGGCGATGTGTTTTGTCAATTCAGCTTGCGCCTCAGGTGAACTGGCGAAAGCGACGAATTTATAGGCCTCCTCCAGGCGCGGAGTCCCTTTCGGGATCGCCCAGTAGTCCCAGCCGATCTGTGGGGCGTCCCACATGATCTCGAAATTCTTGCCTGAGTTCTTAACTGCGTCATGGATACGGCCGTTCCAGGCCGATGTCATGATGACCTGACCGTCAGCGAGCAGCTGTACCTGCTGGGCGCCGGTCGACCACCAAACGACGTCATTCTTGATCGTGTCGAGCTTCTTGAACGCGCGATCTACACCCTCGGGCGTGCTTAAAACCTTGTATACGTCACCGATGGCCACCCCGTCAGCGACCAGCGCCCATTCCAGATTGCGTTGGGGGCTGTTGTTCAGTCCACGTTTCCCGGGGAATTTTTTAAGGTCGAACAGGTCGGCGATGGTCTTTGGGCCATTAGGAAGCCTGTCTTTGTCGTACGCAATGACGTTGCCGGCCGCCGAAATCGGGACCCCGCAATCGTGCTTCCCTTTGAACTTTGCCGGGTCGACGCCCAACTTGTTCCAATCGATCGTCTCAACCATGCCCACGGAGCACAGTTGGCCTATGCCGGACCCGATGCTGACTGCGTCCCAGCTTATGGTATTGGTCTCGACCATGGCGCGGATCTTGGCCGTGTCGCCGCTCCACTCGTCATCGGTGATTTTGATTCCGCTGGCCTTCGAGAAGGGTTCGAAAAAGGCTTTGCGCTGGGCTTCCTGAAACGCACCGCCCCAGGAGACGACAGTCAGCTGGTCTGCCGCTTGAGCGAGCTTTGCCGGCAGCGCTGCGCTCAGTGCTAAGCCTGTCACGCCTATGGCGCAGGCCATCATTAAACGTTTCCGCATTGTATTACTCCTCCGTGTTATGCCCTCCCAAAATGGGAGCGGCGCTCAAAAAGATTCGGTTCAGCCCTGTCGGCGGGCGTCAGGATGTCACGACGCGTCCAGCGCCCGACAATCCTCCGTTCTCCACCCGACCGTGATTGCCGCACCGGGCTGAACGTGAGCGCCGCCGTCCGAATTCGGTAGCTTCAGCACAAAATCGTCACGGCCACAGACCGACATCCGGGCACGAACGTGGTCGCCTAGGTAGATCACCTCGGTGACCCGCGCGCTGAAGACATTCGGTAGCGAGCCGGGTGTGGGGTTTAGTTTGACCCGTTCGGGTCGCAACGACAAAACTGTCAGCCGACCAACCATGTCGACGCTGACAGCCAGCGCCTGCACGTTGCCGGCCCCTGGAATTTCCACGGTGCAGGTCGTATCGTGTAAAGCGACGACTTTGCCATGAAGCTGGTTGTTTTCGCCGATGAACTGGGCGACGAAGCGATTTTGTGGCCGTTCGTACAGTTCGGCCGGCGCGGCGACCTGTTGGATGATGCCGTCGTTGAACACGGCAATGCGGTCCGACATGGTCAGCGCCTCGCTCTGATCATGAGTCACGTAAACTACGGTAATGCCGAGATCCTCGTGGATGTGCTTGATCTCGAGCTGCATCTCCTCGCGCAGCTGTCTGTCTAGTGCGCCGAGTGGCTCGTCCATGAGCACGAGCTTGGGCTCGAAGACGAGTGCGCGGGCGAGCGCCACTCGTTGCTGTTGACCGCCGGAAAGCTGACCAGGGCGGCGCTTGCCTTGGACACTGAGCCGGACCATGTTGAGCGCAACCTTAATCCGAGCTTCTATTTCAGACTTACCCAGCTTGCGGACCTTGAGCGGGAAAGCCAGGTTCTCCTCGACGGTCATATGCGGAAAAAGCGCGTAGTTTTGGAACACCATGCCAATGTTGCGCTTATGCGGGGGCATGCCGCTGATCGAGCGCCCCTCCAGATAAATGTGTCCCCTGGTGGGTACCTCGAAGCCGGCGAGCATCATGAGGGTCGTCGTTTTGCCAGATCCGGAGGGGCCTAGCATGGTCAAAAACTCACCCCGGGCGATATCCAAGTTGAGATTTTTGACGACCAGCGTTTCCCCGTCGTAGGTTTTCTGAATGCCGGAAAACTTTACAAAGGCATCGTTCGCGCCGGTCTGCTTCACTGATCCTTGTGTCGCTACTGGGGCACCGTCGGCCAGTAGACAATCACCACCTTGCGGCCTCTCAAGACCTTGTCGAAGATCCATTTGAAGTGTCTTCCGTTCCCATTGGATTATGTCATTTTGTTGAATGCACTATATCATTCTCAAAGCGCGGCGCAAGATAAAATTTGCACCTGCGCCTATTGCCCTAACGCACCCTGTAAGGAGCGCACGAGCGCCGGGGCGTGCGACCGGCGACGAGATCGCAGACGATCGCCGCTGTCATGGGGGCGCCGCTGATTCCCATGTGGCCATGGCCAGTGGCAAACAGGATGGTGGCATGATCGGGATGGGGACCGATGATCGGCAGGCTGTCCGGCGTCGACGGTCTTACGCCCATCCAATGGCTCATCTCGCCTATTCGCAGGTCTGGCAACATTGCGCGGGCGCACGCCACCAGCTTGTTGCTCTGCTTCGGATCGCGCGGCGCACCGGGTGCATCGAACTCCGCGATGCCCACGATGCGCAGCCCTTCCTCCAGAGGCGTGGCGACAAAGGCCGATTCTGCGTCGGTCACAGGGCGGCTGATGACGCTGGTAATGCCGGGCATAGTGACGTGATAGCCCCGCTCGCTGGCCAAAGACAGGGAAATTCCGAGGGAGCGGCCCAGGTCCCGGCTGGCGATGCCTGCTGCAATGACCACGACGTCGCAGCGGTGAGGCCCCGTGTTTGTCTGCAGCGTCACCCCGTCGATGCCGGGCTCGAAAGCCAACACCCGTGCCGTGCGAATAGCAACGCCCAATGCGGCGGCCCGCCCCATTAGACCCTCCACTAGCGCTAGCGGTGAGGTCACATGCCCGCCGCCAGAAAAAAAAATCCCGCGTCGGTAGTCACGGGACAAGCCCGGCTCTAATTCGCTGAGCTCCTCGGCATTGAGCCTCTCGAATGCGACGCCATGCGCTGCCCGCAACCTGTCCACAAGCCCGTCGAGTGCGCCAGGTGAAACATCGCGCGAGACATGCAGGGCGCCGTTCGGCCTGAACACCCGTTTCCACTCAATCTCGCCGAGCATGTCACGATAAAGCTCTGCACAGGGGGCATGGAGAGCATGCAACGCCACATAGGCCGCCTCCCAGGCGTCCCGGCGGCCGGTTAGCAGGAAGCGGACGAGCCATGGGAGGGTGCGAGGCATCTCACGTGGCGCGAGGCGCACCGGACCGTTGGTGTCGGCGAGCCAGCGTAGCGCACGCCACATGACACCGGGATGAGCCATGGGGAAAGACGATCCCGCATTGTATTGGGCGCCATTACCCCAAGAGCAGCCATGGCCGATACGACCCTCCTCGATCACGGTGACACGGTGTCCTTCATGCGCCAGCATGAGCGCGCAACTCGCGCCGATTACGCCCCCGCCAATGACGGCGACGGTCCGTTGTTCAACCATGGGGATATCTCCTCGTAGATCTGTTTCTTATGGTCAGCATGACAATGAATACAGAGCGACAGGGCGATCACGATCCGTTCCCCCGTTAAGAGGATTGACATAGTTCAATGCCGCCCGAATTCAATCCTATTGACCTATTACGGACACAAATTCTAGCATGGCTCAATGGTATTTTTGTTTCAAAAATCCCGACGGCACCGAGAAGCCGGCCCCCAATTCGCCGTAGGTGATCACGGACGGTAATTCGCAAGCCGCTATGCCGAGGCGATATTTACAGCACATCAGATACTAGGCAACGCGCAGGAATTTTATGCTGACATCAAAGCGCGCGTGAAGTCGGTTGGCCGCAATCCTGACAACGTCAAGGTCTTGCCCGGCATCAGCCCCTTCATCGGTTCAACCGAGGTGGAAGCCCGCGCACTGCATGACGAGTCAACGAGCTGACGCAGCCGGAATATTCTCTCGATCAGCTACGCCGCATCGTCGACGCCGACCTTTCCAGCTACGACCTGGACGGACCATTTCCGCGCGAGCTCATCCGTGTCGAGGGTGAGCGCGGTGCGAGCAGCGGCTTCCACGTTGTACTCGACATCATCGAGCGCGAGAATCCAACCATCCGCCAGTTGCTCCACCGCCTCGCCGGGGCGCGCGGGCATTGGGTCCAGGCGGGGACGCTTGAACAGATTGCCGACAACATCCAGGAATGGTTCGACAACGGTGCCGCGGACGGTTTCAATATCATGCCGCCCTACCTGCAGGGCGGGTTCGATATATTCGCCGAGGAGGTGGTGCCGATCTTGCGCAGGCGCGGACTTTTCCGGGGTCAGAACAAGAGCTGTGCAGAATCGTACGCGGCCCTTATCAACCAAAGACCGCAATATCCTTGTGACCTATGGCCTTTCATGCGATTCTTCGGGCTGGTCTAAGGAGGTGAGAATGCCTGAAATACGCCCACATGCAACCCATCTCCTGCCCGTCGCAATTTGCCTAGCCAACGTCGCAAGAGGAATTCGAAAGCGGCCGAGCAACTTTCGCGCTTCCCGCCGAAATATGTAAAACCGTTGCCAAGCAGGTGTCCGCTTGGGAGAGCTTGTAGAAGTGTCCTGAATGGCTGCAATGCGCCGGTGGGTTCAATCGTTCGTCGCAACACCTTTAATCTGGGATGATGAGGAGGTGTGGGATGATGACGTCACGGATCTGGTTTACTTCAGCGCAGAAGGCCGAACTATGGGAGCGCTGGAAGCAAGGTCAGAGCATTTCGTCGATCTCTCGGGCACTGGATCGCAGGAACAAGTCCGGCGTTCAGCGGATTGTATCCTTTCACGGCGGCATTGCTCCGTCAGCAAGGCGTAGAGCGGCCTCGGCTCTCAGGCTGGCGGAGCGCGAAGAGATATCTCGGGGGATCGCGGCGGGTCTTGCGATACGCGCTATTGCACGAAGTCTCGGGCGATCCCCATCGACAGTATGTCGCGAGGTCTTGCGCAATGGTGGTGCGCAAGCCTACCGCTCGATCCGAGCCGACAAGCATGCGTGGGAGCGAGCGCTGCGCCCCAAGCAGTGTCGCTTGGCCTGCAATGGACGGCTACGATGGCGGGTGGCGCAAAAGCTCGCGCTGCAATGGTCGCCGGAGCAGATAGCAGGCTGGCTGAGGCGACAGTATGCGGACGATCCAAACATGCGGATATCTCATGAAGCGATCTATCGCAGTCTCTTTATCCAGTCGCGCGGTGTGCTCAAGAAGGAGCTGACAGCCCATTTGCGCACCAGGCGGCAGATGCGCCTTGCCAAGGGCGCACAAACCCAGACTGGACAAGGGCAAATCCTGGATATGGTCTCCATCCGCGAGCGCCCCGCCGAGGCTGAGGATCGCGCCGTCCCAGGTCACTGGGAGGGTGATCTGCTCACCGGCGCGAACGACACGCACATCGCTACCCTCGTCGAGCGACACAGCCGCTTCACGATGCTCGTGAAGTTGAAGAAAAGAGACTCCGCGACCGTCGTGGCAGCCTTGGCCCAACAGATCGGCAAACTGCCCAAAGAGTTGCGGCGCTCGCTAACGTGGGACCAGGGAAAAGAGATGGCTCGTCACCAGAGCTTCACCGTTGCAACCGATGTACGGGTCTACTTCTGCGATCCGCGCAGTCCCTGGCAGCGCGGCAGCAACGAAAATACCAACGGTCTGCTCAGGCAATACTTCCCGAGAGGAACCAACCTCTCCCGTGTCTCGCAGGCCCAACTCAACGCCGTTGCCCTGCGCCTCAATCAACGGCCTAGAAAAACCCTGGACTTCGAAACACCGGCCGATAGCCTACAAAAGGTGTTGCGGTGACCAGTTGAACTCACCGGCGCATTGCTGACCGTAGCCTGGGGGCCGTCGGCGTTCGGTCCGCTTTCGAGGGAACCCGGATCTAATCGAGGTTGGAGCATAAAGCGAAAATAGCCGATTCTCGTTTTCGCTGCCGCTTGCCGTATCGATGCGGATCACTGGGGAATCGCGTCCGTTTCCAGAAGCTCCCGCAGCGCCAGGACGCTCGTCTCGAGGCGCGTTTCGTACTTCTTTCCTAGCTTGGCTTGCCGGGCCAAATTCACGAACTGGTTCTCTCCGGTTACCATGTCGGCATAGGCGACGACAGCGCAGAACGACGCCATGTCGCGGAAGTCGTTTTCTTCAAGCGGCCGGGATTGCGCCTCTATGCGCAAGGCGATCTCCCGCTCGATGTGATAGGTCGGCACATCGTCAACCAGCCGGTGGGCCAGTTCCTTGCCTATATCTGCGGTGGATTGCCAGCCAGCTCCCATCTTGTTGGCAAAACCAACGATAAGATCCAGATCGTTGATGAGCAGCCGCGCGCCCTGGATTCGGCGGCGCATGGCAAGACTTTCACCCGCGTTGCGACCACGGCGCTCTTCTATGGTCGAGCGCAAGCGGTCTGTCCCGCGTGAGAAGTTCTGAACCGCAACCAATCGGTGGTCGTCGGGCGCCTCCACCAAATGATCATAGAGACATTTGACCGGGTTGGAGCGGATGAACGCGACGACCTTCTCCGGAATGCTGAGGCCAAGCCGTTCATCTTCCCATTCTGCCGTGGCCTCAAAAAATACGTTGGACAGGAACCAGTCGTCCTGTGTATCGGGCATTGGCAGTTTGAGGTGATCGGCGACGACACGGCCCACCTCCACCTCGAGCCGTTTTTGGCGTCCTCGAAACACCAACCCCTTGCTCAAGACAGCCTGCACAAAGGCCAGATCGCGGCGGCGTTCCGTATCCGCTACTTTGTAAGTTTCATAGAGATTTGTGGACGTGAGCGGCAGCACCAACCGCCCTGCAACAACCTCTGTGCGCACGGACTGAAGCAACTTGTGAAACTCGGTATGGTCGTCGGGCTTTTTGAATGCCCGCGCCAGGTCGATCCACTTGTTCTGGTCGAGATAGACGATTCGCATGCTTGGCGACTCCCTGTCGCTCCCATTCGGCATCTTAGACCAGCGGCGGCAACGGAACACGCCGGAAGGCCGAGACACCGGCCCTGAAACCAGTTCTTGCGCACAGGTAAAGCAGGCCTCCCCCCGGGGGTGGCGCCAATTTACGTCAAAATTGATTGACGTCGCCCCGAATATAATACACCGTGCAATTATAACAATTGCACACCTGCGCTGGAGGCGCCTCCATGACCACCAATTCGAAGATTGATGAACTCGAACGCCTTCTGAATAGCGAAGAGGATGTCCCGATTCAGATTCTGCCGAATGGCGAGATTCGTCAGATAGGCCAAACCACCTCCGCAGAGCTTGGCACGAAGAAGCCACTCACCATGCGCGAGAACCTCGGAGGCGAGTACTAAGCATGCCGATGGACATAGCCAGGATTCACCGGGAGTTCGCGGAAGCGCAGCGCACCTTCGCATTGGTCGAGCTTCGCCCAACCGCCGAGGGCACAGTTTACGCGCGCACCGCTCTGCAGACGAGCAATGGTAAGCAGTACGTTTTGTCGATCCGATTTACGGATAGCTACCCGAACGAAATGCCCCGCGTATATGTCGACGCGCCGGCAATCACCACCGCCCCTCATCGCTATCAAGGCGGTTACATCTGCTATCTCCACCCATCGATGTGGAATCCCGGCGCGCATCACCTGACCTTCGTGATCGCGCGCGCCGCGAAGTGGCTGAACAAATACGAAGTCTGGCTCAACAACGGGGGTGTCTGGCCCGGCGCGCAAATCAAACACTAGGGGTTCATTTTGAAAGTTGATTTTAAGACACTGAAAATGATGGAGTTGCGCAGCTCGCCGGGCGAGGTCTTGGACCGCGTGGCGAGAGACGGCGAAGTTTTCATCGTTGAACGAAACGGGCAGCCCAAAGCCTGTCTTGTGCCGGTTTCCTTTCTGCTCCCGGACATCCCACCCGAACGAATTGCCAAGGATCTGAATAAGCTCGACGGCAACGATACGAACTACAAACTCACCATCAACGATAGCAAAGAACTCGAGATCAGCTGTCTCGAGAAGGCTGCCGACGAAGATATCGTCATCACTGTCGTGCTGCCGCATGGATATCCGAATTCCGCACCGCGGCTCTATGCCGAGCAAGTCGCGCCCAATGCGCCGCACCGTTGGCCAGACGGATCACTGTCAATTTTTGGCGCGACCGCAGCCTGGAATTCAAAAACACACGACGCCGCCCATGCGCTCAATCTCGCGCGTGGCTGGCTGAAACACTACGCCAAGTGGCGAAAAACCGGCAACTGGCCGGGAGCGAGCGAGGCCCTATGAGCGATCGCACATTCGAGCGGATTGAGAACCTTTTCGACATCAGCCTGTTCAAGGATGTTCGAGTCCTTGTCGCAGGCTGCGGATCGGGTGGGGCAAACGTCGCGCTTCAACTGTGTCATGTCGGGCGTGCAAAATTTCACGCTGGTCGACAATGACACCCTGGGCTCTGAAAACGTGATCCGGCATATCTGCGGCCGGAGCTTTGTCGGCCAAAAGAAAGTGGACGCTGTTGCCAGCGTCCTTCTCGACCGCAATCCCAACGCGAACATCGTCAAGATCGACGCTGACATCATGAGCTATCCGGACCTCGACGCCGAGGTCCGAAAATCTCACGCCGTGGTGCTCGCAACAGACAACGAGCCCTCACGCTATACCATCAATGAAATCTGTGTTCGCAACGCCGTCCCTTTCGTCGTCGGCCGTGTCTTCACCCGGGGAATCGGTGGTGAAGTTTTTGCCTTTCGGCCGCCCGCTGGGGGGTGTCTGGCCTGCCTCGAAAGCCGCCTGGAGCGGACGCAATTCAGAGAGGGCATCAAGGAAATCGACCTGGTTTCCGAGGAAGAGCGCGAGAAAGTGTACGGGATGGAAATCGAGGAGATCAAAGACTCTCCCGGACTTGCCGTCGATATCGCCTTTATCAGCGCGTTCCACACCCGCTTCATCCTCGATGCCATCGCCCGGCAGTTGAACGAGCGACCCAAGTACCTGACGCCGATCGATGAAAACTACGTCGTGTGGGGCAATCGGCCAGTACACCCGTTCAACAAGCATTTTCAACTTCAACGGATCACGCTCGACGCGCAGGCGGGGTGCGCGGTGTGCTCGTCCAGGAGCAGCACCCATGTTTAGACGCAAGAAACCTGCCTTTTTGATCGCTATCGCGAATGGTGCGCTCGAGTCGATTTTCGATGATTGCGACAAGTTTGATGTCGATGAGACAGGCGGCCGGCTGCTTGGCACTTACCAGCAAGAGGGCGGGCGGCTTGAGATTCAGGTCAAAGGCGTCCTAGAGGCGGGGCCAAAAGCCGAGCGGTCGCCCACATATTTTATGCAGGACGGAGAACATCAAGAAAAGCTGTTCCGTGCCATCGAAGCTGGGCATCCCGATATCGAGCATTTAGGCAATTGGCATACACATCACGTCAACGGTTACCCGACCTTGAGCGGTGGTGATCACCAAACCTATTTCCGGACTGTCAATCACGAGAACCACAATACCGATTTCTTCTACGCGTTGCTGGTCGTGAAAAAGAACCATGGCGAGAACCTGCGGTACGACATCAAGCATTTCATTTTTCTGCGGAACGAAAAAACCGTCTACGAAGTGCCGCCGAGCAACGTGCGCATCGTCGATACGCCGGTGCTGCAACCTCCCAAGATTGAGACAAGAGCGGCCCGGGATCGCCGCTCGTCCATGGGCGACCAAAGCGCCGCCAATCCGGAGCGAGTAAAGGATCAGGAATTCTTCGCGGAATTCCATCCAGGCATGCGGGCCCTCTTTTCGCAGCGCGCGGGCGCTCCCTACTGGAAGGGCGCGCTGACCTTGGTCGACGGCTCGTCGGCCGATGTCGTGGCGATCGAAAGCAGCGATGACGGCGAAACGTCATACTCGATCGCAGCTTCTTGCAAGCAGCCCGGCGTGGAAGATGTCGTCGCGCAATACAAAACCAAACTGTTCCGTTCCGCGCGACACGCGGTCTTCGACTTGGAGCGCGATCTCAACCGGGCAATCTACAGCGGCAAGAGGGGCTCGACATGAACATCATTACTGCCAATGTCGGCCAGGGTGCACTCGCAATCGTCCGTCATCAGGCCGAAGCCATCATTGTCGACGCGCGCGTTCCGCCGGCAGATGACGATACCGTAGCGTACGTCAAACAGCTGCTGGCGCTTTCACTCAAAGGCCATTCCGTGAAAGGGCTCATCCTTACCGGATTTGACAACGACCATACGGAGATCGTCGGTACGTCGATCGTCTTGCGCAAATATCGCCCGGACTGGGTGATGTACCCGACCTATTACAAGGACAGCGCCGAGGCCAAACGTGTGTTCGCTCTTATCAACGACGAGGTGCGCGCAAGAGCCGGCTCCAACAATCCATTGCGCACCGTGTCAGTTCGGCTGGACAAGCTGGCTAACCGCAAGTTGCTCGGCCTCTCAAGCAAGTTCGAGTTTGAGCTGTTCTCCCCGCACATCGAGGACATGGACTGCTCGAACAATTGCAGCATTGTCCTTAAATTGACGGGCATCGGCCACCGCGGCTTTTCATACCTGATTACCGGCGATACGGAGAATCCGCGTTGGGATACCATTGAAGAATACTTTGGCGACAGCTTAAAATCGCATGTCCTTGCAGCGCCCCATCACGGCTCGAGGAACGCCACCCACCCGAAGGCGTTGGTGCGCATCGCACCGCACACCGTGCTCATCAGCGCCGGTGTCGACAGCCAGTATGGCCATCCGCACCCTCAGGCGCTTCGCGTTTACGCCAGCGTTGCCAAGCATGTCTTTTCAACCAACATGGAAGGTGGCGTTTCGCTTCTCACCCAACCGGGCGCTACAGACCTGACGACGACACTCATCACGTCCATCAACGCCGACCAAGCTGCATAACGGCCCGGCATGCAGGGCGACGAAAACAAGATTGGTTTGGCTCTGTCTGGCGGGGGGTCCCGCGCAATCGCGTTCCACCTCGGCTGTCTTCGAGCGCTCCACCGGCTCGGACTAATCGAACGCGTCGTCATCCTTTCGACGGTGTCAGGCGGCAGCGTCATCGGCGCGTATTTTCACGCGCATAAGGGAGATTTCCCATCGTTTGAAACCAAGATCCGCGAACTCCTCGCGCAAGGTCTGGTCAAGCCGATGGTGAAAAAGCTTTTCAGCCCGCTCGGCCTGAAGGTCCTTTGTTCCACTTTGCTCATAGGCTCTATCGCGATCTGTACCGCGATACTTAGGATGGTGATGAGGATCGCAAGGTGGATCGTTCCGGGGGCTCTGTCTGACTGCTTCGAACGATTCGAAATACGATCGCCATTACATCGCTTTGCAAACCGGACGACCTTGCTGGAGGCAGCGCTGGACGACGTTTTGTTCAAGAGCGCCTCGCTCGGCAGCCTGCCGACAAGCCCGCATCTCGTTATCAATGCGACGGAATTGCGGACGGGCTCCGCCTTTCGATTTGGCACAAAGGAGTCGGGTTCTTGGAGATGGGGTAGGCTCCATCGCAACGATGTTTCCATTGCGCACGCAGTCGCCGCTTCTGCTGCCTATCCGCTCTTTTTACCGGCCTTTGACGAGACACTTATTTTCGACAAGGACGGCCAACTTCGGTCGGACCGCGTGGTTCTTACGGATGGAGGCGTCTATGACAATCTCGGGTTGGGGTGCCTTTGGCCAGACCGCTCAGCTGATGTCAGCCTGAACGTGATTCCAGTCGACACGATTGTTTGTTGTTCGGCTGGGTATGGTCTGCGCCGTGATCCTCCCTCCCAATTTTTTTTCGCGCGCATGTTCAGTGTGTTCGGCGCACTATTCGACCGTGCGCAGAATGCAGCGATGCATCGCCTGCATGAAGCTAAGCGATCACGGCAAATCAAGACCTTTATTCTGCCCTATCTCGGCCAACAGGATCGCGAAGTGCCCAACCCGCCCGCGGACCTGGTGCGCCGGGAAGAGGTGCATACCTATCCTACGAATTTCAGCGCCATGACCACCGAGTGGATTGACCGGTTGAGCCTGCGCGGCGAGCAGTTGACCCTCTGCTTGGCGCGGGCGCACATTCCACACGTTGCCGGAGCATCATAACAGGGCCGACATTGGACGACCTTCTGTGTGGGCCTTCGCCGTCTTAAGAATGCTCTTGAAGAGCTTTCGCAGTCACAGGACAAGCATGGCGCTTGCACGCCGGACGTGCCCGCACCACGCTGGTCGTTTAAGGTGGTTATCCGCCTACGTCCGCTTTTAGGAAGCCTCAGATAGTCGTTGAACGGCGTGAATGAAGGCGCGTAGCGGTCATCCGAACACCGGCACGCAGAATACGCATTTGGGTGATCGACGTGAATTCGGCCGCGGGCGAGCGAATTTTCGTAACCGTCGTTACCTGAAATCCCGCGTCTTCACCTTGATGCGGTCGATATGATCGTAGGGGTCGACGATGTTGCGACCTTTCGGCAGGCTCCGCGGATCGATGCCCGGCGCGCCGTGATAGGCTTCGTCACCGCGGCCATGAGGCAGGGGAAACGGTGTGTCGCGATTTCCCACGCTCGCCAGCTCAGCCGACAGATCGGTCAGCTCGTGGGCGACGAGATGCACCACCTCCCCTTCCCGCTGAATGCGGCCGCGCACGCCGAGCATGGCGGAGGATAGAAGCACGCGCCGGAATTTCTCGAACACCTTGACCCAGACGACGACGTTGGCGGCGCCGGTCTCGTCCTCCATGGTGAGGAACATGACGCCTTTAGCCGAGCCTGGCCGTTGCCGGACCAGTACCAGGCCGGCGGCCTCGAGCCATCGTTTGTCCCGCGCCTGCATGGCTTCCTGACAGGTCACGATGCGGCGCCGGTGGAGGTCAGCTCGCAGGAACGAGACCGGATGATTGCGCAAAGTCAGACCGACATGGCCGTAATCCTCGACGACCTCGCGGCCCGCCGTCATCGGCCTCAGGACTATGGCAGGCTCATGGATCTCCGGCACGGTCTGCTGTTCGCGGGACGTGGCGGCTGCAAACAGGGACAACGGTTCATCGCGAAGCGCCTTGATCGCCCAGAGCGCATTGCGGCGGGCAAGTTTCAGGTCCGGCAAAAAAGCGTCGGCTTCGGCGAGCTGGACGAGTGACGCCGCCCGCACGCCGGCGCGGCGCCAGAGATCATCGACCGAGAGGAAGGGCTCATCGGCCCGCGCTGTGATGATCGCGGCCGCATCGTCATTGGCGAGACCCTTCACCATGCGCAGACCGAGCCGGACAGCAAAGCGGTCCTCGACATCGGTCGGCTCGAGCGTGCAATCCCAGCGGCTGACATTGACGCAGACCGGGCGCACCTCGACATCATGATCGCGCGCGTCTCGCACGATCTGCGCCGGCAGATAGAAGCCCATCGGCTGCGAATTGAGCAGTGCTGCGCAAAACACATCCGGATGCCAGCATTTCATCCAGGACGAAGCGTAAGCGATCAGGGCGAAAGAGGCGGCGTGGCTTTCGGGGAAGCCGTAGCTGCCGAAGCCCTCCAATTGCGAAAACGTCTTTTCGGCAAATTCCGGGGTGTAGCCATTGGCGATCATGCCGTTGACCAGCTTGTCGCGGAATTTCGAGACGCCGCCAGTATGTTTAAAGGTGGCCATGGCGCGTCGCAGCTGGTCGGCCTCGCCGGCGGAAAAGCCGGCGCAGACCATGGAGACCTGCATTGCCTGTTCCTGAAACAAAGGCACGCCGAGCGTCTTGCCCAGCACGCGCTCGAGTTCCGGTGTCGGAAACGTCACCGCTTCCTTGCCGTCGCGCCGACGAAGATAGGGATGGACCATGTCGCCCTGGATCGGCCCCGGACGGACGATCGCCACCTCGATGACCAGGTCGTAGAATGTCCGGGGCTTCATGCGCGGCAGCATCGACATCTGCGCGCGGGATTCGATCTGGAAGGTGCCGAGCGTGTCAGCCTTTCTGATCATCGCGTAGGTATGCGGATCCTCGGCTGGGATCGTCGCCAGGTCGAGTGTGACGCCCTTGTGCTCGGACAGGAGATCGAATGACCGCTTCATCGCCGTCAGCATTCCGAGCGCCAACACGTCGACCTTCATAAACTTCAAAGCGTCGATATCGTCCTTGTCCCATTCCACGACCTGGCGATCCTTCATCGCCGCCGGTTCGATCGGCACGAGATCGTCGAGCCGATCGTGCGTCAGGACAAAGCCGCCCGGATGTTGCGAGAGATGGCGCGGCGTGCCGGCAAGTTGCGCTGCGAGTTCGAGGGTCAGGCGCAGGCGCCGATCGCCGAGATTGAGGTTGAGCTCTCTGGCACGCTGCTCATCGACCGCCTCACCATGGCACCAGATCTGCGACGACAGAAGCTTCGTCATGTCTTCGGGCAGGCCGAGTGCCTTGCCAACATCACGAACGGCGCCTTTCGTCCTGTAGCGGATGACAGTCGAGCAGAGTGCTGCGTGGTCGCGCCCGTAGGTCTCGTAGACCCACTGCATCACGATCTCGCGCCGCTCGTGCTCGAAGTCGACATCGATGTCAGGCGGTTCGCGCCGTTCCTGGCTGACGAACCTCTCAAACAGAAGGTTGTTGCGTTCGGGATCGATCGAGGTGATGCCGAGCACATAGCAGACGGCCGAATTGGCGGCCGAGCCGCGGCCCTGGCAAAGGATGTCCTGGCTACGAGCGAAACGAACGATGGAGTTGACCGTAAGGAAGTACGGTGCGTATTCGAGCGTCTCGATCAGCCGCAGCTCGTGTTTCAAAATGCCGATCACCTTGTCGGGCAAGCCTTCAGGGTAACGGCGGGCGGCACCCTCCCAGGTCAGCTTTTCGAGCGCCTGCTGGGCCGTAAGGCCCGGCATCGTCTTTTCCTCAGGGTATTGATAGGCGAGCTCGGCCATTGAAAAACGGCAGCAATCGGCGATCTCGATCGTGCGCGCCAAGGCCTCGGGATAACGGCTGAACAGCCGGGCCATCTCGTCCCCCGACTTGAGATAGCGATCGGCATGACGTTCGCGCCGGAAGCCGGCATCATCGATGGTGACGTTGTGGCGAATGCAGGTGACGACATCCTGCATCATGCGGCGGGCCGGCTCGTGGAATAGCACGTCGTTGGTGACGACGGTTGGAACGCGCATCGATGCCGCAAGGTTTGCCAGCTCATAAAGCCGCAGCTGGTCGTTCGGACGTCTGCGCAAACTGAGCGCAAGATAGGCGCGATCACCGAAAGCCTCGCGCAGGCGTCGTAGACGCAAGCCGCAGACATCATCGGCCTGATCCGGCACCAGGACCGCGATCAGTCCGTCCCCATAGACGACGACGTCATCCCATTCGAGATGGCATTTTGCTTTGCCCGCCCTACCCTTGCCGAGCGACAGCAGGCGGCAGAGACGCGAATAGGCGGGCCGGTCCGTCGGATAGGCCAGGATCGACATGCCGTCGGCGAGATCGAGGCGACAGCCGACGATCAGCCGCACACCTGTCGCCTTTGCCGCTTCGTGGGCGCGCACAATGCCGGCAAGCGAATTGCGATCGACGACGGCGAGCGCATCGATGCCGAGCAGTGCCGCCTGCGCAAACAGCTCCTCGCAGGATGATGCTCCACGCAGGAACGAGAAATGCGAGGTGACCTGCAGCTCGGCATATCGGCCTCCGGCAGTCATCCGAAGATCCCGTGCATGAACCATTTGTGCGATCCGGTCGCGGCATCCTCGCCGTCGCCAGCGCGGTAGACCCAGTAGCGCTCGCCGTTCTCGTCCTCGACCTGGAAATAGTCCCTCACCGCCGCGAGCTCGGCATCGCACTACCACCATTCCCCGAACACACGCTCCGGCCCGTCCGCCCGCTTCACCCGCCGGCGCACGCCGCGCCAGGTGAAGGTCACGGGCGGATGATCGGGGAGAAGCGCCACCGTCTCGATCGGCTCGGGTTGTGGCAGCAGCCGCGACGGGCGCGGCCAATGGCCTGGCCAACCCTCGCCGGTGTCCGGCGCCATCGGCGCAATCCGTCGAACCGACCGCTCCGGAACGTCGCTCTCCACCGGGGCGAAGCGATAGAGGCGGTCCTCGCCGACACGGTTGGCGAGGATGTCGATCACGTCCGAGACATCAGGCTCCGGCGCCTCGGCAAGCGAAGAGATCGTCTGTTTCGCTCGCAGCGGCTCGGCCGCGGTTGCGGCTAGGCGCATCTGCTCGATCCCAAATCCCGGATCGATCGTCTCGATCTTGTCGGTGAGAAGCCGGGTCAGGCGCTTCGTGTCGCGAACTGGCATTGCCGTGCCGACACGGATCGCCTCGACGCGATTGTCGACGCGGAAGAACAGGAGGTCGAGCCGGCGTGCGCCAAGCCCGCGCATCTCAAGTTCGGCGCAGAGCGCGGTCACCAGCTTTCCCGTATAGCGCGCGATGGTCTCGGCAGCACCAATTGGCTCCCCAAAATTGCGACGGACCTCGACGATCTCCTCTGGCCGGATCGGCTCGATCGGTTCGCTCGCTCGCCCGAACGCCTGGTCGAGGCGGCGGCCGGGTTCCGGCCCGAAGCGTAGAGCGAGAGAAGCCCGCGGCGCGCCGGCAATATCTGCGACGGTCTCGAAGCCGAGCCTTCGCAGGCTATCAATGGTCGTGGCTGGAAGGCGAAGGGCGGCGATCGGCAAAGGCAGGATCGCCTGAGCGACCTCGCCCGGTGGAACAATAAGGATCCGATGTGCAACGAAGCGGGCGAGCGCATGGGCCGCTCCCCAGGTGTCGGCGACTGCGGCGCGTGCGATCAGACCAGAGCCGCCGAGCCGCTCCACCATTTCGGCCAGCATTGCCATCTCGCCCCCATGCAGATGATCGGCTCCGGTGGTATCGATGACGAGGCCGTCCGGCGGATCGGCAGCGACCACCGGCGCATAGCGGCGAAGCGCCCACAGCGCCAATCGCTCGAGGGCCATCGCATCTGCGTCAGGCTCGGCATCCTGAATCGCGAGGCCAGGAACGAGAGCCTGCGCCTTGCTCGCCGGTATGCCGATACGCAAGCCGGCGGTGCGCGCTGCCGCGTCGGCAGCGCGCACAACACGGCGACGACCATCACGGCCGATAAGAACGAGCGGCGTCTCAGGCGGAGGCGCGGCGTCGCCCAATTTCCTTCTGAAGCGGTCTGTCGACCACAACGGAAGGAAGAGCGATACGACCCTTGGCATCGCATGCCTCCACTGTGAAATCCGCGCTTTCTCCTGCACGACATCGGATCAATTCAAGCTGCCAGCGTGCGCGCCCCACCCCCTGGACGGGCAACGGCGGACGGCAGGACCGACACTCGCCAGCGCGTCTCGGCGGCTGTGGGTTGGCCAAAATCCGTCGCCTCTGTCTGGCGGCGCCAGCGGCGAATGGCGATGCCGATGGCGCCGGAGCTTTCGGCGGCGAGCTGAAGCCGCCGCGACGCCGTCATTGAAAGCCTGGCAATCTCGGCAACGACAGAACCAAAACCGCCGCGAAGGCCTTCTTCAAAACAGGCAAGAACGGACTTTTCGTCGCCGGCCTCGACGTAGATCACCCTTCCCGGAGGAAGACCTGCCTGTTCGATCGCCGGCGCAAAGAGGTCAGGTCGGGTAACGCACCACAGCACCTTACCAGTCGTACGGGCGGCAATTCCAGCGGCGAAGAGTGCGGCGGCCGCCCCATCGACGGCGCCATTTCCACCGCCCGCGACCTCATGCAAGCCGCCCAAAGCCAATCCTCCTCCCGGCAGAACCTTGTCGATCGAGGCCACCCCGAACGGCAAAACGGTGCGGGCGCGCGCGTTTCCGCCTTCGAGACGCGCAATGCGTTCTCGAAGCTCGGAAATGGCAGCAGGGGGCGCCGATACACTCATCTGTCCCTTGAAACGCGGAAAGCCTGTGATATGTTCTATGTTTGTTCTCGTCTCGACCAAGAGTCAATTGGGATGATGTCGTGCCCTTGCGGAAGGAGAGGGCTTCGATGTTCCCGGTCAGCAATGGAGGCAGGTGATGACCATCACCATCCGCGTCGAAGGGGCGCAGCCGGAAGAGATCGTGCGCGGCCTGCTCGCCGCCCAGGACGTGTTCGACAAGGCCAGCGTCACAGCAGACCAGGCAGCGACGGCGGTTTTGTCGTCGAGGGCTGGGACATTCGCGGCTTCGCCGGCAAGGGGCCCGAGGACGAACTCGCCATCTGCACCATCTGGGACGAGGCCGACCAGGCGGCAGTGCAGGCCTGCTGTGCCGGTTGGGCCGCCGACAAAATCCCAGACTCCGCTGAACTGGAGCTCGTTCGTGAACCGCAGCGTTTCAGATTCACCTCGGAGGAAGAGCGCAGCGAATGGCTTTTCCAGACCGCCAATTCCGGCATTCTCGAGGAGATGTGCGAGGAAGGCTACTTCAACGACGGCCGTCCGGAGGATGAGGTCGCGTTTCTGCTCGATGATTGGGATTTCGAGCGCCTGACCAATGATCAGCAGAGGCTATACGACGAGCGTATCTATCCGCTGATGCGCATCTGGTTCTTCGATCGTGAGCGTTTCGAGGAGGAATATACGCGTCTGCGCGCCTGGTGGGCACACGGCACGCCGGACAATCGCCAGTTCAACCTGTTCGCCGCATGAAATTGTCGTAGTTCGCAAGACGTCTATGGACAGGGTGGCACTCACCACGGTCGAAGGCGACTGCACGTGGACTTGTGGAGGCAGTCGGCTAACGCTCAGCGGGCAATGCTTGATTCACTCACCACACGCGACCTTTCCGAACTCGACGAAGAAGCGCTGCTGGACATCGTGCAGCGCCAAACAGCGCGCTATTTCTGGGAGGGCGCGCATCCGGTCAGCTGGCTTGCCCGTGACCGCCAGAAGACGACGAGCAATCCCGACAACGATCTCGTCGCAATTGGCGGATCGGGTTTTGGGATCATGGCCATCATCGTTGCGGTCAATCGAGGGTGGGATCGACAGCACCGCGGCTTTAGGGCGGCTGCATGGGATGTTCGATTTCCTGGAGCGCGTGCCGCGGTATCATGGAATGTTTCCGCATTTCGTAAATGGGCCGCACCGGCCAGACCGTCCGCTTCCGGCGGAAAGACGACGGCGCCGATCTGATCGAGACGACATTCCTCTTCCAGGGACTCATTTGCGCACGCGAATATTTTGCGGGCAGCACATCCGAGGAACGCCGCCTGCATGATCGCATCAACACGCTGCTGCTAACGGCAGAGTGGGAGTGGTTCACGCGCGGAGGTAAGCAACTCTATTGGCACTGGAGTCCAAACCATGGCTAGGGGATGAACAGCCCGATCGAAGGTTGGAACGAATGCCTGCTCAGTTTCGTCCTGGCGACTGGATCATCGTCTCATGCCATCGATCCTGACATCTATCACGAAGGCTTTGCAGCAGGGCCTGGAGCACGTCCTGTTTAATTTGGGTCATATCCGGCGGCCTGGAAGTAGTTGGCGCATTCGGCTGGCGTGAACTGATCAAGGAGTGAGCCGACCGCATCCCACAGAGCGGTGATGGTTCTCTCGGCCTTGGCGCGTAGGAGTGCCTTGAGTTTTGAGAAGGCATTCTCGATGGGATTAAAGTCGGGGCTATAGGGCGGCAGGAACATGAGCCTTGCGCCGGCGGTCTCGATCGCGTCCCGAACGCCGGCCGCCTTGTGGGCGGGCAGGTTGTCCATCACGACGATGTCGCCCTCCGACAGGGTCGGGACCAGCACCTGCTCGACATAGGCCAGGAACACGTTGCCGTTCATGGCGCCGTCGTAGACGAATGGGGCGGTCATGCCCGTCAGCCGCAGTGCGCCGGTGAAAGTGGTGGTTTTCCAATGGCCGTGCGGCACGCCTGCCCGGCAGCGCTCACCGCATGGCGCACGGCCCCGCAGCCGGGCCATCTTGGTCGATAATCCAGTTTCATCGATGAACACCAGCTTTGCCGGATCGAGATCGAGTTGGCCGTCGAACCACGCGCGACGACGCTTCAGGATGTCGGGACGATCCTGCTCCAGTGCATGTGCGGACTTTTTTTGAACGTCCAGCCGTGCTGGCCAAGCCAGGCGCTTAAGGCACTGCGACTGATCCGAGCCGATCGTTCGACCGCCAGCCGTTCCACCATCTCATTAAGCGTGATGTCCTTGCGTTCATCGATCAGCCCGACGAGGAAGGCTTCATGCGTATCGAGGCTGGACCCGCGTCGGCGGCCTTGTCGCCTCGGCCCCAGTTCGCCGATCTTTGCCCGAGCGATCCAACGGATCGCACTCGATATACCAACCCCGAACCGCGCCGCAGCCCGCCGGGCCGACATGCCGGCGTCCGAGGCCTGCAGAACCCGAGACCGAAGATCTTCGCTCAATGCTCTTCCCATCATCCACCTCATGAAAGTGGATGTTGAATCACACCGCCAACGCCCTCGTCACATCACAATCGATTCATCGATCCCCGGATGTGCTCTAGTTTTCGCAATGGCCGCGAGTATCACGGGATCTCGCTGCCCCTCGGCATGAACTTCGGCGGTCCGCTCTTTTTCACCCATTACTCCTTCTGCGGGCTCGATCCGCGCGGTCTCATCGATCGCTATGCCGACTATTGGGACCAGAACATTTGCCAAACGCAGATCAATCATCGGCACTGCGTCGTCAATCCGCACGATCACCTCGGCTATGGTCCCGACTGCTGGGGTTTGACCTCGAGCCACGGACCACGCGGCTACGCCGCGCATGCCCCGGACAAGGATTTGGGTGTCATAACTCCGAGTGCGGCACTGTCCAGCTTTCCCTATGCTCCGGTAGAAGCAATGCGTGCGTTGCGAGGTTTTCTGAGCAAGCCACGACGCCGCATCTGGGGACGTTTCGGCCTTGTGGACGCGTTTTGCGAAAACCGAGACTGGTATTCCCGGACTTATCTGGCCATCAACCAGGGACCGGTCGTCGCGATGATCGAGAACCATCGAACTGGATTGCTGTGGGATCTGTTCATGGGCGCCCCGGAAGTTCGCCGTGGTCTCGCAAGGCTCGGTTTTGCCAGCCCGCATCTCAGCCGCGATTAGGAGGCGACTTCGTTTCGTTCGAACGAGAGGGCGACGCAGCGTGCAGATTAACCTAGCAGATTAAGCCTTAACCTGTTCGGGAGTGCTAACCGGAGAAGCCACAGAGTTTTGCATGGCCGCATTCTTGTGGGCGAAGGTCGCGATCTTTCGATCGGCAAACTCTGAGACGATCAGGGCGGCAGCTACGAGGCCTGCCGCGACGTATCCGAGATTTTCACCGTCAACCATCTATGTTTTCCCTCAAGAGGGCGAAGCCACGATACAAGGTTAGGCAACACTTTTACCCGAGGAATTATGACAGTAATATTATCTAACTTGCAGCAAACTCGGTTCTATGAAAGTATTACCATCGACTGGATCGACGGGGGGGCATCCATGGTCAGACGCACACCCGAATTCCGCCGCCTGCGTGTCTACGCCATCGACCCGGGTCTCGCCGCCCGGCACGAAACCGTTGGGCTCAATGAACTGACCCTGATGGTGCCGTGGGAAAGCAATCCGATCATCGATGGCGTGCTCAGCGGCACGCAGATGTTGGGACCGGTCGGCAATTACCTGGAGGTGGTGGACTACGACCCGGCGAGCGGCTGCCACTACGCTCCGGTCGATCTCAACGAGACTTTCGTTCTCGCGCAGGATGGACTCAGCCCCTCGGAGCTCAATCCACAATTCCACCAGCAGATGGTCTATGCCGTGGCAATGACCACCATCGATAAGTTCGAGCGCGCGCTGGGGCGCTCGGCATTGTGGGCGCCGCGCCGTCTGCCGGACAAGAGCTACGAGTATGTGCCTCGGCTGCGGCTTTATCCTCATGCCCTGCGCGAGGCCAATGCATACTACAACCCCGACAAGAAGGCCGTATTGTTCGGCTATTTTCAGGTCCCTCCCGATTCCACCGCCGTCGCGCCCGGCACCACGGTCTTCACCTGCTTGTCGCATGACGTCATCGCCCATGAGGTAACGCACGCTTTGCTCGACGGCCTGCACCGGCGCTTTGCCGAGTCAACCAATGTCGATGTGCTCGGCCTGCATGAGGGATTTGCCGATATCGTGGCGATCTTCCAGCATTTCTCCAATCCCGACGTGCTGAAAGACCAGATCGGGCGCACACGCGGTCACCTCGAGAAGCAGAACATGCTGGGGCAGTTGGCGCAACAGTTCGGCCGCGCCACGCGCCGCGGCGAGGCGTTGCGCGATGCGCTGGGCTACACCGACAAAGAGGGCAATTGGCAGCGCTACAAGCCAAACCCCACCTACCTGCGCGATGCCACGGAAGCCCATGAACGAGGCGCGATCCTGGTCGCCGCTGTGTTCGACGCCTTCCTAAAAATGTACAAATCCCGGATTGTCGACCTGTTGCGCATTGCCTCGCAGGGGACGGGCCAGTTACCGGCCGGAGAACTCAATATCGATCTGGTCAATCGCCTGGCGGACGAGGCGGCTAAGACTTCAGAGCACGTGCTGCAAATGTGCATCCGGGCACTCGACTATTGTCCGCCAGTCAATGTTACCTTCGGCGATTACCTCCAGGCCATCATCACGGCCGACGCGGATCTCTATCCGGCGGATGAGCACAACTACCGCACTGCAGTGATGCAGTCGTTCTCGCTGTTCGGCATCCGGCCGCGGGCGGCACGCAACGTCTCGCTCGAAGGCTTGCTGCTGCAAGCGGGTGATGCCTCCTTGGGAGAGGCCGTGCCGCCGGGGATGCAGGCCGATCTCGACAACGAGATTGACCGCAAAGCTGCCTATGAGCGGATGGAAGACAACGCCAGGAAGGTGCACGAATGGCTGGCGCGGCCGGAACGTGCCGGGTTGCTCGAGGCAATGGGTATCGTCACCGGTACGAGGGAAAAAGTGCCGGGCACAGTCAGCATCAAGAAGGGACGACCGGTTTTCGAGGTGCACTCGGTGCGTGCTGCACTGCGGCGCGGCAGCAAAACCAACCTCGTGCCTGACCTGGTCATCGAAATCACACAGCGCCGGGCGGGCTACTTCGACAAGAAGGACCAGAAAGCAGCTGATGACGCCAAGCCGACCGGCGACGCAGCCGGCAAGGGTGATTTCATCTTCCGCCGCGGCTGCACTTTGGTGGTCAATCAGCAGACCCGGAATATCCGGTGGGTGGCGCGCACCCACAAGAATATCTGCGATGACGGCGAACTCGATGCACTGCGGCAATTCCTGCTGAGCAATCCGGTCTCGGTGCAGAATGCCTTCCATGGGCCGGTCGCGCCCGGACGGGTGAGTAATCCGTTCGCCGCCGTGCATCGGGATTAGAGGGACGAAGATGCCAGCACCGCAACTGCAGGCGCCGCCGAGCGGGATTACCATCAGGATGTATCGCCAGGGCCACGGCGATTGTTATTTGCTGGCTATGCCCGACGATGCCGGCCAGCCGTTTTACCTGCTGATCGATTGCGGACTGAAGCCAGGTTCGGAGATCAAGGCTACCATCGAGGAGGTCATCGCCGACATCCGGGACGCGACGGGTGGGCACATCCATGCGGTGCTGATCACGCATGAGCACCAGGATCACACCAACATGTTTCTTGCCAAGCTTGGCGGGAAACTGATGTTCGATGACATCACGTTCGGCGAGGTGCTTCTGGGGTGGACCGCAAATCCGGACGATACCGAGGCGCAGCAATTGCGCCAGATGAAACTTGCCGCGCTGATGCGGCTTTTGGCGGCGCGACGGCGACTGGCGGGGCTTGCCGCCGCGGGCGAGGACGTAGACCAGACTTTGAAATTCGTTGACGCGATGCTCGCATTCGAGGGCGCCGACGCGGACTTTCTGAAGGCGCTGGGTCCTGCGGACGGCAGTGTGTTCGGCGCCGCCGACAGTGCCGCCATCGTCCGGGGCCTTAGCGTTGCCAAGTGCATGGACTATGTGACCGGCAAGGTCGCGAAGCCGCGCTATTTCTCGCCGCACGAAACCCCTTTCGCTCTGGATGGAGTGAGCGGCGTCAAGTTCTATCCATTGGGTCCCCCGCGCGACGACCGTCTCAATGAAGACGAGCCCGCAAAAAGCGATGCGGCAGGGCAGGCGCGGATGTATGAAAAGACGGATCGCGGCCACGGCCTGAGCTTTGGCTTCAGCGGCGGTCTGGACGGGATGTTCATGGGAGCGGATCCCGGCTTCCTGGGCGAAGCTGCCGATAGCCACGACCCGTTCGCGCCCGGTCTGAAACTGGTGGAGAACGGCCCGGAGTGGAGCGGCGAGATCGCCGCATTCTTTGGCTATTTCGCTCCGCCAAAGGGCGAGGAATGGCGGCGCATCAATGTCGAGTGGCTGGCGGCGGCAGGGTGGTTCGCCGACAAGATCAACACCGAACTCAACAATTCGAGCCTGGTCTTGGCCATAGAGCTGGCCAACAGCCGCAAGGTGTTGCTGTTCCCGGGCGATGCCCAATATGGTTCATGGATGTCATGGGCCGGGGCGGCATTTCAGATCCCGACCGAGGGCAATATGTCGGCCAGGACTGTGACCACGCAGGACCTGTTGGCGCGGACGGTCTTCTACAAGGTCGGCCATCACGGCAGTCACAATGCCACTTTGAAGGGCGAGGCCAACAGCGACTACGCCAATCTCGACTGGATGGCCCTTGGCGCGAACGCCAAGGAATTCGTCGCCGTTATCCCCGCCAACACCCAATGGGCGTGGGACGAAAACGACCAACACTGGGAGCATCCGCTCCAGGCCATCCGCGAGGAGTTGGAGGCCAAAACCAGCGGGCGGCTGTTCAAGTCGGACACCGATTTCGACCCAACGCCACCAGATGGGGCCGTCAAGACTGACTGGCGGAAATTCGTCGCCAACGTATCCGCGACCGATCTCTATTTCGAATACACGATTCTTGATCAGTAGGCCGCTGCGGCACCGGCACGCACGGTCGGGCTACGTGCCGACAATGCTGTTGATGCCGTCAGATTTCCGGCTGTCGATTCATGAAGGATGCGCCGCATGCCTATACCTTATGCCGTACTCAAGGGTCGCCCCACGAACAACCGTCTGGGGACCAAGAAGAACAAGCACTACCAGGTGCTCATATCGGCCAATGGTGAACAGCACCGGATCGCCGTCAATGTCGAGTCAGGCGATGGCAGCGAGGTCGAGTTCCTCGTGCGCGCACCGTTCGAACACCCGATAACCGACAGCCTTGCCGGCCTCGATCCGGGGCTGCACAAGCTGTCATCGACACCGGGCGGCATGGCGATCGACTTCATCCGCGGCAATATTGGCCAACCGTGGGAATTTCAACCGCTGCCCTATGACGCTGCGGGACCCGACAACGACCTGAACGAAAAGATCGACGCTTATGTGCAGCGCGCCATGTCTGACGAAAACGCTATGGTTTATGCCTTTGGCGCGCCATGGGGACCAGAGCCGGCCACCGCCGACAAGTTTTTCGGCTTCAAGCCTGGCCGGGGCATTCACGACATCCACATGAACCAGGGCAATCCGCCCGGCAAATACGAGAAGGACAATGGCGTCTACCAGGATGGCGCGCTGCTGTTCAATTTCCCCGACGAGGGGCAGTGGATGGCGATCTTCCTGAAATTCCAGACGCAGGCCTGGCATACAGACGACGCCACGGGAAACGTCGTCCTTGCTCCCGACGCGGAGCACCCGACGGCACCGCATACTCCGATCGAGCGCGACAACATCCCGACATTCGAGGTGCCGGATGGACTGGTGCGGATCATTGCCGCCTATGTGAATGACACGAAGTCGCCGGAGCGCGAGACCGTGACCCTGCTCAACACGGCCGATGTCGCCGTCGATCTGACGGGGTGGATGATCGCCGACAAGCTGAAGCAGCGCATGGCGCTGGCTGGCACGATCGAGGCCGGCGGGACGCGGGTCGCCCAGATCGCAGCGCCCGTGGCGCTATCGAACAAGGGCGGCATCATTACCCTGCTCGACCAGCGGGGCATCAAGGTGCATGGGGTTTCCTATACCAAGGGACAAGCCCAGCAGCCTGGCCGTACCATTCCGTTCCAGAACTGACGGGCGCGCGATGGCGAAGAAATCGTCAGAACGCGTGTGGCTCGACTATGCGAGTGCCGCGTCGGAGGACCTGCTGCTAAATCTGTCTGGGGTGGCGGCTAGAGGCGGCGTGCTTTGGACGGTTTCGGACGAGGGCCGGACCTTCGAGTGCCTGGTGGCGCGAGAAGACGGGTATGTGTTGACCCGCCAATATCGGATCGACGAGTTGATCCCCCGCTGGCCCGGTGCGGGGGAGAGCAACGGCGGTGCGGAGCTCGACTTGGAAGGGTCGATGTCGCGCAGGGAGCACTCTGGCTTTGCGGCTCGCACTGTCATGTCCGCTTGGCCTCCGAAGCCGACGACAAGGATGAGCTCCGGTCTGAGATCCGCGCTCGGCCGAGCCGGCACCTGCTGGCGCGCATCCCGCTTAAGGAGAATTCGTCGCGCTTAGGCAAGGTGAAAACCGCCCCTAGAAAGGGGCCGCGTTCCATTCGCGGCGCGCTGGCCGGCGATGCCTATCTCAAACCGTTCCTCGGTCTGCCAAGCAAGGAGAACGGCCTCGATATCGAAGGCCTGGCCGTAACCGAAGACGAAGTGCTTCTCGGGCTCCGTGGTCCTCGGCTCGACAACAGTGCGGTCGTCGTTCACCTCAGGCTCAACAAGAACCTGGAGGTGAAAAGCTACAGGTTGTCGTTTCTTGATCTCGGCAGCCTGGCGATCCGTGACCTCAGCCGGAACGGTAAGGCCATTTTCATCATCGCCGGCCCGGTGGGCGACGCTCTGGGGCCGTTTCGCCTCTATCGCTGGGAGCCGGAAATGACCCCGCTAATCCAGCATCCCGAAAAGCTCTACGATTGGCCGACTGGCAGCGAAAAGCCGGAAAGCCGGAGCCGTCTCGAGCGAAACGGGAAGCCCGGCCACCTGATCGTCTATGACAGACCCGACAAGAGCCGGATCGAGGGTAGTGTCTATGAGGCAGACTGGATGGCGATCGACTAGGCTGCGTTGAGATTGACCGTGAGGCCGGCACAACAGCGGCGATAGCCGTTGGGCATAGCACCGTGGAGAGCGAGAATGGGCATTAGACTCGTCGCAGCATGCCTCTGGATGATCGCTGGACTCTTGCCGGGATACGCCGAAAGCGTCGACCTCCCGGCTGCCACCATTTCGAAGACTATCGAAGGCGTTGAGATCAATTTCCCGATTGCCATCACAGCAAGCAGAAGTGATCCCGCGCAGCCCGTCACCGTCGTGGTGAGGATTGATCTGTCTGACCTTGTGGCAAAGGTCGACACCTTGATCGGAGCCGTTTGGACAAAGCGAAATATCGATCTTGGCGGCAAGCTGACGCACAACGGCACACTGCTCTCGATTGAAAGCCCGGCGCTCCGGGCCAAGGTGCATTTTCACGTGAGCCCAGGACTCGTGCCAAGCTCAAATGGAAGTATTGTGGCGTACTTCGAACCCAGGGTGGTGGACGGTCGGGTCGCGCTCACCGGTCGTATCGCGGAATTCAACATCTCGAACGACATAACGCGGCACGCCGCTGAGGCGTTAAACCTGGACGATCTGGTAAGGGACAAAGTGGGCGCGCTTCTGGATGAGGCGCTGTCTGCGCCCGGTGCAAGCCTCGCGTTACCGCCGGCGGTGCTTGCGTTCGGTGTAAGCCTTTCCACCGCTCGTTTCGTCACGATCGACGGCAAGCCCAGTCTCGTTGTCGAAGGCGCTCTGCCGGCGGTAGCCGGGCTATTGCTCAACCTTTGAAGCGAGTGACACCGATGAATTCGAAACAGGACGCCCCGGGAACGCAACCGAGCGATGATCTTCCGATAAACGGGATTACGCTTGCGACAACGCGGAAACTCTGGCTCTCGCTCGCGCTGGTGACAAACCTGTTCGCCATTGTCGCTCATGGCCAGACTCAAGGTTCGGACATCGACCCCAAGCTGAGCGCAGTCGTCGGCTTTTCGTTCGTGCCAGGTCTGCTGGACTCGATCGTCGCGATGTGGGGCATCCTGATCCTGTCGATCTTGCTTATCCTCAACGCTGCGGTCATGCGTGAACATGCACTTCGCACAGGTCCGACCTGGCACGAGCGGTATCCGTTCCGACTCTGGGATGCTTCGCCGTCGATAGGACTTGGACGAAAAGGTCAGGTTTGCGCCTACATTTTCTTCTCGATCCTGCCCCTTTTTGCACTGGGGCATTTCTGGCGCGTATTCCTTGGCGAGGGTAAGCTTTGCACTGAAATTGGTGAAGGTGGTTGGCTTCCTTTGGCCGCCGGAGAGAGTGATTTCTTCCGCCTTCCACCAGACGCCAACTTCGGACGGACTTTCGGCGACTATTATCGGCTGGCTGGCGAAGTTGCTGGACAAGACGCTTGCAAAGACGCGACAACCTTCTTTCCACTCGTCCAGCCGATTGTCATGTTGCTGTTGAGTGTGTTCGCGGTATTCGTCACGTTGCGCGGTCTGTACGTCGTATGGCGGGGCCAGTAATGTCCAAGATTGACGCCACTTATAATTACGTTATTTGGTGATCGACTGTGCGGGTTACGGGGGAAGACCAATGAATATTTCTTTTGGAGTACTTTTCTGGTTTGCGTTTCTCTCAGTGTTGCCGGCCTTGGCAGGAGAAAAGTGGTCCGACGATTTTGGGAGTGCGGAGCTGGATACCACTTTGTGGTGCCCTTGCCAGATCAACCTGAGTGAGGCGCCGATTGAATTCCTTGATGATCCCGATCAATCTGGCGATCGTATCGCGCGGATCGCGGTGGACCTGAATTCTCTGGGAGGGAATGTTTGCCGTACGGACGACCCGGATTATGAGTGCGGGAAGCCGATCACGATGTTCAGTTTAATTCCAGGGCAGTCGGCGTTCACGGAAGAGCCTGACACCCCGGAGTTCTTGGGTCCGAGCTTTCTCGGTGAGCAAAAACTCGTGCCATTTATGGCGCTGACGGAATCTCATGGCAGCCCTTATTGCACCGATGATATCTGGCAGCAGGCGCTCGCCGCCGGTGAAGAAAACGAATGCTACCAGCGCCAGGAAATTAAGTTCCAATCGCCCTACGCGCGACCTTCCGACAAGCCATACATTTACAAGTTTCGCTTCCGCATGCCTGCGACCATCTTTGATGAAAAGAATTCGATCCGGTGGGTGACGGCGCAGTGGAAGCAGGAACCGATCAGCCCGGACTACAAAACGCAGCCGGGTGAGGAAAAATGGGACCCAAGTCCGGTCGTCGCGCAACGCTTCGACGATGGGGTTTTGCACATAACCGTCCAGGACGAGAACTGTCGCTGCCGGATCGCTTCGGCCCTGCTGCCGGACGGCTCGAAATGGCCGTCGGAACCCGGCCCCGCGACAGATTGCAAATCCACGCGCCTCAGCGACGCAGGCGCGCAATGCTCCGCCGACCTGCAACTGGAGTACGGAAACGACCCCGTCCTGCCGTCGCCGAAAGGCAACTGGGTCGAGATGCAATATCAGGTTCAGATGAGCCGGGATAAACCTGCGACGCTGGAGGTTTTTGCAGACGGGCGTTTCATCGTGAGAGTGGCCGGGAAGATTGGCTACAAGCCCATGCCCGGCAAGGTTTCGCGAACCAAATTCAAGATGGGCCAATACCGCGACTACATCCCTTCGATCGATGCAATGGACATCGACTGATGGTGTGGATGGCTCCTGCTCCCGGCGTCGCATTGCGCCATAGTTGGGATGTTGTCGTCCCGAGCAAAGGAGCCATCCATGTCAGAACTTGCCACAGTTGGTATCGACCTCGCAAAGAGTGTCTTCCAGATCCATGGTGTCGACGGGACCGGTCGGGTTCTCGTACGCCGTCAGCTTCGCCGCAGCCAGTTGCTGGCGTTTTTCCAGAAGCGTCCACGATGCCTGATCGGCATGGAGGCTTGCGCAGGTTCTCACGACTGGGGGCGCAGGCTTCAGGAGATGGGGCACGACGTCCGGCTGATGCCGCCCTCCTATGTGAAGCCTTACGTGAAGCGTGGGAAGACGGATGCGGCCGATGCGGCCGCCATCTGCGAGGCTGTGACGCGGCCCTCCATGCGGTTTGTCGCCATCAAGAGCGAAGCCTGCTCGTCGGTTCTGGTTCTTCACCGCACGCGAGACTTTCTGGTTCGCCAGCGCACGCAGATCGGCAACGCGATCCGAGCCCACATGACGGAGTTCGGCGTCATCACGGCGAAGGGCGCGCAGAACGTCAATCGACTGAAGGAGCAACTGGATCAACTGCCGGAAGTAGCTCGGATGCCTGTGAGTTTGCTCTTCGATCAGTTGGCCGAGACGGACAAGCGGATCGAGCGGCTGACCGACGAGATCGAAGAGACCTACGCGCAAAGCGAGACAAGCCAGCGTCTGGCCACAATCCCAGGTGTCGGGATGCTGTCGGCGACGATCATCGCGGCGACGACGCCGGATGTCGACAATTTCGGCAGCGCGAGGGACTATGCCGCCTGGCTCGGCCTCACTCCCAAGCCGCACTCCACCGGCGGCAAGCAAAGGGTGGGCCGGATCTCGAAGATGGGCAATCGTTATATCCGACGCTTGCTGTATCTGGGCGCCATGGCGCAGATCATGCTCAGATGCAGACTCAAGCGCGAACCGGGCTCGGACTGGCTATCGAGCATGCTGATGCGAAAGAAGACGAAGGTCGTCGCCATCGCTTTGGCACATCGCATGGCACGAACAATCTTTGCCGTCCTCAGGGACGGATCGCGTTACGAGCCGCAGGCAGCCTGACAGGCTCTCGGAATGGTCAGGGCAAAGTGAGGTGATGGCGAACAAACGGAGACGAAGAATCAGGACACCCCGATCAATCCGAAGCGCCTCGAGCGCGCTCGATTGAGTGGGACCTGTTCTCCAAGCGGATATTCATCAGGGCGCGCAGCGATCCCGTTGCACATTCAGACGCCGTATACATGGCCGCAACCGACCTGTTCACCAAACCCGACCCGATACCCTTGACCCGCAGGAGCCATCCATACACGGATTGAGGTGGTCTCGGTCCAATAGTGAAGTCGCGTCAAATTTTTCAGAGGTCGTCGATGAAACCCCGCCCGAGCGTTGCTGCCCTTTTTTTGCTCTTCTCCAGTACCCAGGCATTTGCTTGGGGTGAGGATGGTCATTCGATCGTTGCCGAGATCGCACAACACCGACTTTCGGAAAGTGTGGCCAAACGCGTCCAGGATCTGTTGCACTCGGAATACGAAAAAGCGCTCAAGGGAACCTTTTCCTTGGCAAGCATAGCGAGCTTTGCCGACGACTATCGAGATGGGAACAAAAATACGACCAACTGGCACTTTGTCGACATCCCCATCAACGTGCCGGGCATAAAGCCTGAGGACGTGCGCTACGACCCCAAGCGGGATTGTCCCGAAGCCACTGACCCGTTCGGCACCTGCCTTGTCGAAGCTTTGAAGCAGCAGATCGATAAGCTTTCGAAGCCGGCAACCGACGAAGCGACCACGGCAGAGAGGCTGCAGGCCCTCAAATTCGTGGTGCATCTAGTCGGCGATCTCAGCCAGCCTCTGCACTGCGCGCACCGTGACGGCGACGCCGGTGGCAACGGCTGGCACGTTTTCTATTCAGGACCTCACCAGCCACCAGGCGAGATTCGGACCAACTTTCACAAGGTGTGGGACAGCCTGATACTGACCGACGGCCACTGGAACTGGGGCGAATACACCAACTACCTCGAGGAGGAGTGGTTGAAGGGCAAGGACGAGACCGCGATCGCTGCGGGCGATGTTGAAGGATGGGCGAACGAATGCCACGCAGCAGCCGTCAAAGCCTACCGCCTGATCCCAGGTGACCTGACGCTCTCGAAGTCGCAGCTGAAGGAAGAGTTGATCATTGCGGACGAGCAATTGGCCCGCGGCGGTGTACGGCTGGCTTCGATCCTCAACAAGGCTCTGGCAGATTAGTCCAGACAATTTTTGCCGGGGATTGCGCCTCTTCCCGCAAGCGGTCAAGATCCGTGCCGAGAGCGCTCAATAGCACTGAGAGTGGAATTTGAACCGATCGCTCGGGCCGCTTACAAGCTCTCCCTATTTGCTGGCTCATGGATTGGTCGGTTTAGAACTCGGAGCGAATTGCCGGGCATCGATCAAGCCCGTCCGAACGTCCAGAAGGAGGCGCATTGCTGCTCGACCGTCTAGGGCCGTGTATGGACGGCTCTCCGTTGGCAAGGGGTTCTTTGAGCTTTTGCCGTTGCTGGTTGGTGCGGCCATGTATCCGACCTCACATGATGATTCTCCAGTCAATGTTTTTCCATGGGTGTAATCCGAGGTGAGCTCTCTTCCTGCAGGGCCTGCCTGCTAACCTCACATCCGGCGGGATGATATCCCAACCACTGTCCCGCATTCGGGACGGGAGAGCTCCAAAGGAACGGCACCACTCTGTGAAGACGGCACTGAAGCACCACGCCGGACAACGGCGACGTTCCCTCGGTCACCGGGCTGCTTTGCCGTCGCAGAGCTGCCCGATCTCGATAATTATTATACGGCGGGCTTCATGGTCGCTCCCTCGGGTACGACACCATCGACGGCAAAGCGCCACAGAGCGATCAGCAACTTGCGAGCGAGGGCGACCACTATGACCTTGCGGACGCGGCGGCCAGTAGAGCCGGTGCGTTCCCGGAACCAGGCGACCTGGGCAGCACCAGGCTGGTAGCGTTGCCAGAGCCAGGCCAGCTCCACCATCACCGTTCGAAGCCGCCGGTTCCCGGCCTTTCCGATCCCTTGCTCGCGTTCCACCCCACCACTGTTGTAAGGCGTCGCAGTAAGACCTGCATAAGATCCGAGCGCTTTGGCATTAGCGAAGCGACGGACGAAGGCCTCGCGGACCAATATTGTGGCACTCTGCACCCCTATACCGCGGAGACTGCACAGCTGCTGGATCATCCGACTGGCATCATCCGAAGCGGGCACCTCCGCTACCGCATCGCGGTCGTGTTCCAGCGTGGCGATCTGATCGAGAACGAGCTCCAGCCGGCTCAGTAACCGTTCGATCTTGGCGAGGGCGTGAGGTGGCATTGGGTCACCCAGACCGGTACGAAGGTCGGCCAGACGCCGCCGGCGGTTTTTCAGGAGCGGGTTGTAATCCTCGACGCCGAGCGTCGCGAGGACAGCACCGATCCGGTTGGCAAGGCTGACACGTTCGGACACGAGCTCTGTTCGTTCGCGGACAGAGCGCCGTGCATCCTCATCGGCTTCGTCAGGGATCGGTACCATGGAGCAGACGCGCGGTTCGCCGCGAAGCCACGCCAGCAGCGTACGCAGCAGTAACTCGGCGTCGATCCCGTCCGACTTTGCGCGACGCATGCGACGATCGACGGGCACGCTGGAAGGCTGGATGACATGGACCTCCACGCCTTTGGCAATCAGCCATCTGGCAAGCCAGAACCCGGACCATCCAGCTTCGTAGGTCGCAACCACCCGATCTACCGGGTGGCCGGCAGCAGCAGCACGAGCACGATAGCCATCGATTGCGGACTGAAGAGCAAGCTTATCTGGCTCAATGGCACGCTTCGCCTTGGTCTGCGGCAGGCCGGGCACCTGGGCGGCCAAAACCCAGTTTTTGTTGCTTAGTTCGATAGCCAGCACGAGCGTACGATCGTATTGGACAACTTCTGCGCCGTTGAATGATTGCGACATGATCAGGCCTCCAGAGTTTGAAATGGCGCAGTCTAATCTGCCTGCGCCGCAAATCATGGGATCTGTAGGTGCGGCCTTTTATGTGCCGCTGGCCATAATGCCATTCGCGCGGCTCAGGTCCCGATCGGAAGCTCGCACTCGAAGTGCACGGCCCAAGTGGGTTCTCCTGATCCGGCGGTATCAACCGGCTTCGTGCATTAGCTCCTGTCCGCCCTTTCCAACCTCGTCGACGTTCGCTCGCCTGTCTCGTTCTATGCGATGACCGGCTCCCTGTAGCGCTCGCCGCTTGTCATCAACGCCCAGACCATCCGGGCGGTCTTGTTTGCGAGCGCAACCGCTGCAACCTTGGCCGTTCGCCGGGTCATCAGCTGCACGAGCCATGGCCGCCTAGTCCCGTTCCGCTCGGCATAACGGATGACCGCCATCGCGCCGACCACGAGCATCTGGCGCAAGTAACGATTGCCGGCTTTGGAGATGCTGCCGAGCTTCTCCTTGCCTCCGCTTGAATTTTGCTTCGGCACGAGCCCGATCCAGGCCGAGAGGCAGCGCCCCGACTTGAAAGCGTGCGCATCGGCGATGGTCGCCACGAACGCACTCGCCAGCAACGGGCCCACGCCTGGTATCTCCATCAACCTGCGGCCAAGCTCGGTCTCTCTCGCACTCGCCCGGACCCTTCGATCATTCTCGAGTATCTGCGCCTTCACGACCATGAGCTGCGCCTCGAGCATCTGCAGGCAGAGCCGTGCGTCAGCTGGCACCCTCGGGTCGTTCTCGTCGTTGATGACAGCAAGCAGCTGCTCGATCCCGCCCCGCCCGATCGGCGCCACGATACCGAACTCCGAGAGATGCGCCCGCAACGCGTTCGATAGCTGGGTACGCTGGCGGTTGAGCATCAACCGAACCCGGTGCAACATCATCACACTCTGCTGCTCCGGCGTCTTCACCGGCACGAAGCGCATGGTCGGCCGGGTCACGGCCTCGCAGATGGCCTCAGCATCGGCCGCATCGTTCTTCTGCCGCTTCAGATATGGCTTCACATACTGTGCCGGCAGGAGCCGCACATCATGGCCACGTACAGTAAGTTCTCTCGCCCAATAATGCGAGGAACTGCAGGCCTCGATCCCGACAAGGCATCGCGGCAAGCTCTCGAAGAATGCCAGCACGCGCCCACGAGTCAGCTTCCTGCGAACGAGAACCTCGCCCGCCGCACCCACGCCGTGGACTTGAAACACTGACTTCGCAATATCCAGACCAATCGTCGTAACGTTTTCCATCTCAGCACTCCTCCAGCTCTAGCCTCGCGATTTGTAGCGCGAGGCGGAGGAGAGCCGTCCACAGCATCAGGAGCGGACTGGCAGGTTCTGGCTAACCTTGATAGCTGTCGTTTTCCACCTATCGCGGCCTCGACTGCTCAAGACCGAAGTATCGAAGAGTCATTTTGCTGCGCGACGATTTGAGAACTACTATCTTTGGGGTTTGAGCTATCGGCTCCCGCGATGGACCATCGAGGGTGTTTGCAACGCGGAAGCATTACCGAGATGACTTAGCTGGCAGACACGTTACAACCATCTCCCATGAGGATGCCAACGAAGCTTACATGGCGTGCTGACGCTGGCTGGGACGTAACGCGAGGCGAAGAATCACGCCATGTCCCCTTCGACGCAGAAGCATTTGCCGCTGCTCCTCCAATCCTCCGGCCCGGCGCCACGGACCTCTACCGCCAATTGGCGAGATCGCCGGACTATTTGGGCTGGTGGGCTGATGCATGTGGCGGCGATGCGCCAGGAGTCCGCCGATTTTTAATCCAAACTCCCGCCGAACATTGGGAGCGACCTTGGGAATCGATGGTTTGGGCTCTGGACCAGGCACGTTGGCCTGATGTGGCGATGGTCAGGCTCGTCTCTGGCCAATCAGCGGCCGTTGCGCCGCAGGAAATCGGAGCCCCGCTGCGCGTGCTCGTTATCCAGGGACAAGAAGTTGCGGCAGGCCTCCAGGGACTCGACCTCGCAGCCGAACTCGCTGCACTGACGCTTGCCCGGTCCAATCTCGATGCGGCAGCCCAAAGGCTCGTATGCCCGATTGACGCACGAGCAATCGGTTTGACCGACCTCGTCGCGACCTTGGTGGAAGTTAAACCCACCATCTTATGGCTAAGCGGCCATGCGACAGAAGACCCCGCCGGCTTCCTGCTCGCAGACGGAAATTGGCTAAACCCCTGTGCCCTTGCGGCTGCGGTCGGCGAAGCCGCCCAGACTAGTGGCAACGTTCCTTTGTATGTCGTACTCTGGGCCTGCAAAACTGGCATGAATGAGCGCTTCGCAGCGCCTCGCGCTGCCCCGCCGTTCGTTGCGGCGCTTGCGACCACTGGCGTGTCGGCGGTTCTCGCCAATCTCGGTCCACTTGCCGACGACATTGCGCCTGATTTCGCGGCAACCGTTTTCGGGACGATCGCGGCAGGCCGGCCGCTCGACCATGCGGTCGCGCGCGCGCGCGCAGAGCTGATGACGAAACAGCTGCCGGCAGCCGAGCGAGATGATTGGGCCTGCCCCGTCGTGTGGTGCGTCGATGCACCAGCCGAGGACACTACGTGGTCCGACGCTGCAGCACCGATACAACGGCAAAGTCTTGCTCGGCGCCTCCTTCCTCAAGATCTTCTGCCGTCCGATCTCGACGAAAAGGGCTTGGCACAGACTGACATCTGGGCACAATACCGCCGTATCTGGGTGGTCAATCGCTCAGCCAGCGCCTTCCAAGTCCGATCGGAATGGCTAGGCCGAGTCTTCGGCCAGCAGGCGATCGGCCATCAAATGGTGCTGGCACTCGACTTTCGCGGCGGCTCAGCGCGCAACGTCCTGCGCGATTGGGCAAACCGCCTGTTGCGTCAAACAGACGGCTTCGACGATCCTGATCGTCACTTGCGAGAACTCGCAGCAATCATCGGCCAAGATCCGGATTCCGGTTGGCACGCCCTGTGCAGTCATGAGACAGTGACCCTCGCGCTGCTCGAGCCACCCGAAAAGGACGCATGGTTTTGGGACGATCTGCGTCACGGCGCGGCCGCCGCGATCGTTCTCGCGGGAAGCTTTCCGGCGGATGCCGCCGACGACGAATGGAGAGTGGAGGAGTTGACCGTCGCCACCCGCCAAGCCGACTTCGATCCGCTTCTACATCCGCTTGCGCCGGCTCTGGCGGTGCTCGCATTCCCAGCTGCCGAGCCTGATCTCGCCGCGATCGATGCTGCGCAAGTCGAAGCCCTCAAGCAGGCTGGGTTTCTCATCCAAACTCGAGCTGGCTGCGTGATGCCGCTGTCCCGCGCCGCATCGTTCGTTGACCGGCTCGACCCAGAACAATTGATTGCGGCGCATCGCTGCGCCTTCACGATGCTGGATGGCGGGGTTGCCCGTGCAAAGATCGATGACGGGGCCAACGAAGCCCTCCTCAAGGCCCGGCTGCATCACGCGAAATCGGGCGGAGACCCCACAGCATTGTCGACCGCCGCGCAGCAACTCATGGAGCGCTATCGCCGTGAGCGTCGGGCTGGCGCGCTTCTCGATGTATTCGACCAAGCCGATTATCGCGAAATCGACGAAGGCTGGAAAATTTCGGCCGGCTGGGCGCATCTCATGATCGGTTCGCCGGCCGAAGCGAAGGACTGGCTCGATATTGCGGATGATGACCAACTCGATGCCGTCGCGCAGGCCAACAAACGCGAGCTGATCGCTGAAGTCGAAAAATCTTCCGGAGCCATGGGATCGAAGGAGCGGGCGCGGGCGCAACTCGAAGATGCGCTCGCCGTGCTCCAGCACGAACCTGAAGACATGGTCAAGCCCACGCGCCTCCGCGTCCAGCACGACCTTGCTCGGCTCACCCATTTCCTCGACGGCAACGCCGCTGCCGCAATTCCGCAATATGAGATGGTCTACGCGAGCTGGCAGACCTTACCCCATAGCCGGCTCGATCAGGCCATCACGCTGCGCAATCTCGCTGAAGCGCGCATGATGCTCGCCGATCATGGCGCTGCCGACACTGCCGCATTGTTCGATGCGGCGGCCGACAATCTATCCGTCGCTCGCGACAGCCTACCGCCCAACACCGCGCACCCGGTTGCCGCCGAGCTCGAATATGTCGCCGGACGCCTCGCAGTACGGCGCCATGACGAGGAAGCCGCCACCGGCTTCTTTCGCCAAGCGAAATCGGTCGGACTAGCAACGAACCATCTGATGCTCGTCGCCATCGCCGAAGCCCGTTTGTTTTGGCGAGACATCGACCAACAACCCGTTGCGGAATATGATTCCGGGCGATGGGCCGAACGCGCAGCGGCGCTAGCACGCTTTCAACGCCATGCTTGGACTGCGCGGGTCTTGATCGACGGGCACCTGCGCTCGGCGCACCGGCTGCTCGATGGCGGCTTGAAACGGCCCGCGATCGCTGCACTTCTTGCCGCTCACGCGCTCCTCGATGCCAACCCGGCATTCGATGCCGGATCGGATCGGGATCGGATCATGGCGGTATCGGCGGGACTGGCCGTGACCGGCAAGGACCAGACCCTATGGGAGGAACTGCCAGCGCGCTTTGAATGGGTCACGTCGTGGATGACCAATCGGAATGCCTTCGCGCCCGACAAGGCATGGGAGGCGAAGCGCTGATGGGTAGCTCGGGTTCAGGTGCGGGAGGCGGCAGCGGCGGTGGCAGCGGCGGCTATGGCGGAGGCGGAGTTGGCGGGGGCGGAGGCGGAGTTGGCGGTGCTGGCGGCGGAATGGGTTCGGTCACTCTGCGCGGCGGCGCGCTCAGTTCAATAGATCCCGGCCGAGTTGCTGCCTTCGAGGCGATCACAAAGGTCTACGGAAAGCTGCAGCGCGACTACCTTTCATTCCTCGTCAGCGATCCTGGCGTCGCCAAAGCCTATGAGGCCATGTTCCGGCTGAGCGTCATGCTCGTACAGGACAAGAGCTGGAATGCCGTGGAACGCGATTTCGGCGTCGACGGAGGCCCGGGCTGCCTTGCGCGCCTGGCCAGCGTCCTCGCGAACGACAGCGGCGACAATGCCGTAAGCCCGGCATTGCAGGCACCGCTCAAGGCGGCGATCCTCGATTTCTTGCTTCGCGTCGTCGGCGATGATCCAGCGATCCGCAATCGCGGGGACGCGGCGCAAGTCCTCGCCGCCACACGCGTGGACGTATTTGCCCGCACCTCGAACCTGTTTTTGGGATCGTTTCTCTACGAGAATCTGCGTCTGGAGGGTAAAAACCTGAACAAGGCCGCGCGCGTCCATCTCAACGATTTCGCTATGGCGCAGGCCGACGCGATCGTAGCGGCTTACGCCAACAAGTTTCGCCACAAGCCGTGGCAAGACATTCCTCAGGCAAGCTATCCGCACATGGTCAAGGTCATGGCCGGCGAACCCGATTGGACGTCAACCCGGCTCCGCGCAAAGGTAGCGCCATGAGCCAGTTCACCTGCACGGTCCATGGCGTCCGCAAGGGACTGCCGCTGCGCAAGGCCATCTTCGACTTCGGCGCCGATCCCGTATGGACATTACACGGACCATTCGGTCCGCGCGAACTGTCCGCGCGGGGCCGCGATCTCATCGACCTCGCTGGTGCCATCTACAGGATTGAATCCCAAATCCGCAGACGCCCGACAGACCCTGCGGTGCGATGGGAACTGGATATCCCGGTCCGCGATCCCGACTTCTGGACCTCGACCGGTGGACCTCTGCTCGCTTCCTGCCTCGGCTTCTTGAACCGCGCGCGCTGGATTCCGACGTTCTATGCGCGATCTGATGCCGTCGAATTCATCCACCCCGAGCCCGACGAACGGAAGGTCGATCAGATAACGCTGTTCTCGGGTGGTATGGACAGTTTGAGCGGCGCCGGCTCGCACGCAGGCGCACGCGACCCCATCCAGCTCGTGTCCTTCTATCACGGTCAGGCCAGGCTCCAGAGCGAATTGGCTGCCGAACTTGGATATCACCTGCCTACGCAATGGCGTTTAACTGGGCGGCGCGGCAGGGAAGGAATGAATCTCATTCGCTCCTTCATGTTCCTGTCTCTCGGCGCCGCGGTCGCCGAGAGCTACGGCGCGCGACGGATCGTCCAATATGAAAATGGCGTGCTAGGTACCGCGGTGCCGCAATCGGGAAATTTCATCACAACACGCCATGCCCATCCCGAAACCCACCGGCGGATCGTCAAGCTCTTTGACGCCGTGTTCGGCGGCAGCTTCACCATCCTCAACCCGTTCCTGCCGCTCACCAAACGCGAGGTTGGCGAGACTCTGGTCGCCGCCCTCGGCGCGGCGCGGGCCGAGAAGTTGTTCCGCCGGACGGAGACCTGCTGGTACCTGTTCCAGCCGAAAGTCGGCGGTCTTGTTAAGGCGAATGGTCAGCCGTGCGGCGTCTGCACACCGTGCATCGTCCGCCGCACGGCTCGGCCAATGGAAGCAGCGGCCGGAGCCTGGCCCGATTGGCCGGGCTATGCGTTCGACCTGACAGACCCGCGATATGGCGAGCATCCGGTCGTCGGTATCACATTTCGCGGTTATCTGGAGTTGATCGATATCGCGCTGAGCGCACCAAATGATACCGCGCTCATCGACGATCTCGCGCCCGAGGCGCGGGCACTGATCGACGAGGTGGACGGTCCGGATGAAGCGCTCGTGGCAGGCGTGCTGCGTCGCTTCGCCGGCGAGTTTTGCAACACCTTCGGCATCTCGCACGGCAGTAATAACGGCAACAAGCAGCGAAAGGCTCGCACGAAATGAGCGATCCCAATCTCGCGCTGAGTATCCGGCAGCCCTGGGCCGAGCTCATCCTTCAGGGTCGCAAGACAATCGAGGTGCGCACATGGGACACGGACTACCGGGGTCGCTTTTGGCTCCATACCGGGAAGTCCGCCGACCCGGACCTCGATCGCCGCATGGGCGTGTCGAATCCCCCGCGCGGCTTCTTTGTCGGTCGCGTCATGCTGGAAAGCATCTCTCCGATCGATGCCGCACGCTGGGAGCTTTGGCGGAGCAAGCATCTCGGTTCCGGACGTTACGAGCCAGGCATGCTCGCCTGGATCCTGTCGTCACCGGAGCGGCTGGCCGAGCCAGTGCCCGCACCGGGTAAGCTCAAGCTGTTTGAGATCGACGATGCCGTAGTGCGGCAGCTACGCGCACGTCTTATCGTCGGCCGCGCGACCTAGAGCACGGCCAGCACATACTCGTCGTCGACCTCGTGGATTTCGGGATCGTTGGGCGAATTTGGTGCCAACGCCTCGCGATAGACGATTTTGGGGTCACCAAAGATCCGCCGCTTGAGATAGGCCAGCTTGAACAGCGGGGTCAGCGGGCCCTCGCCGATGATCTTGATACCGACGCCGCGCGAGTCGACCACCGACGCGCCGGCATCGAGCTTCGCGACGAGCTGAGCGTTGACCGGGGCGTTCGCAGCTACCTCGAAGTCGATCCCGGCGCCTTCCTGATTCGACAGCAGGATCGTCGCGCTGTCCGCTTTGCTCACCTGGACGACGACGGCGTGGTCTGTGTCCCAATTGCCCTCAAGACGCCGTTTGTTGAGCATGTGGCCAAGCGCCTGCAGGCTGGCAATCTCGGTGATCGTGACCGACGGCGCGGCGAAGACGACGCCTTTCTCGGACGTGAACTTGATCTCGAGCAAAGCCTTGCCGTCAGCGACCTTCGCTTTCGCCTCCGCAGACAGGTGCGCGTTAAGCGATCGCGTCGACTTGATCATGATGTCATAGCCCACCGGCGACGGGCTCTCCCGCGATCCCAGCATCTCGATTTCTTCGGGATTGAGATGTCCGAAGAACTCGAACAGCGCGCCGTTGACCCGCCCGAAGTCGCCGATCTCGCGCGGGGCATTGGGCGGCCAGTTCGCGAACAAGGTCGTCTCGTTCCGGATGCTGGCCCCATATTGCTGATCGGTCGGCATGGCTCGTCTCCAAAATCAATAAGCACGGTCATATTGTCGGCACGGTCATTGATACTGGTTCGTTAACGTAACGATGGAATTTGACAACTTCGGCACCTGGATTGACCGCGTCGCTCGATTCGTCCAGCGTCACAGCAGACCGGGACGCGATAGGGTTCTGCAACGTCTTTAATCGTGCGTCAGTCTCGTTTCGGCCGCAAGTCGGATCTTGCCTCACGATCTCTCGCAAGCGGACTATCGCCAGTGTTCGGAACCAGTCTGACGAACTTGGCAGCGCGGATTAACGAAGAGCGACTTTTGGGATCAACGAGCGCAGCCGTGAATGGCTTAGATGGGGCGCGTTGCTGCACGGCCGCCTATGTCCGTTAGCGACCGGCAGGTTTATCTGCGCAAAGGGAGGAAGCTGACAATCCGAACGGCACGTTGCTGTGCGACAAGGCTGGCGCGCGATCGGTCAGATCTCGTGATGAATTTGCCGGTTCTCCAGGTTCCTCGGAATGCGACAAAGCGCGATCATTGTGATAGAGTTCGTGAAGCAGTTTGTGCTGGACGGCCTCATGCATCATTTCGCGTATGACTGTGGGCCGTATTTCGTTCGAGGGGAGCGCTCATGGAAGGGCAGGATCGCGTCTATCTGTCACTTTCGCCGCAGGTCGCGGCTTTTCTCACCGACAACGACATTGACATCGCTGAACTTCTCGCCAAGGCGAAAGTTGATGCACGGATCACCCTCGGGGAGGATCCCGCAACTGTGGGCTTAGGTCATAAGGAGCCGGCTACCATTATCCTGGCATCAGCTGCCGCCATAGCCATTGCGACACCGCTTTTGCGCGAACTCATCCGCAATATCTCGGGCAAGACGCCCGTCATTCGCGAGCGGCAGCTAGTTCAAGTAAAGGATGCTGAGGACAAGTCAGCCTTCGACGCTAACGGTAACCCGATCATGGAATGGCGCGAGACCGAGCGGAGCAATGTCGGCGCCGACAAGGTCGTCGTGAAGGGCTTCGGCATCGAGATTTCTTTCGAGTCCAACTAATGGCGCGTTACGCGGTCACTTTCGCGTCAAACGGTCCTGCAACCGCCGGCTCCTTGCGCTACGCGGAAAGCGATGCCGAAAGGTTTTCGGCAGCTCTGGAGAGTGAGCGCTGCAACTTTTCGGTGAGGCGGCTCGGCAAGGGCTGTACGCGCAACGGCATTGAGGATGCGATCGACGAGGTCGCACAAAATTGCACCGACGCTGACACCTTTGTCGTCTATTTTTCCGGACATGGGTTCATCGATCGCGCAGCATTGTTGCTCATGCTCGACGAGACATCAGCGGAAAAGCCCCTGACCTCGGCCATGCATGTTGACTCGATCGTCCGGTCGATGCGGTTCTGCAAGGCGCGCCACAAGCTTCTGATCCTAGATTGCTGCCATGCCGGCATGGTATTCGCCGACAGCCGGTTCAAGGACCAGGTCGAGGTTGACATGAAGGCGATGGTAAGCCGAGAAGATGCCGAAGCAGCGTCCTTCGTGGCCTTACTGGCGAGCGACCGGCTAGAAAAGGCTCGCGAGTTCGACGAGCTCGGTGGCAGCTTTTTGAGCGCCACAATATGCGACGCCCTTGAGAGCGATACGATGGCCGGTGACGTCGACGGCGACGGCGCGATCGACCTCCGGGACCTGCAGGAGTGGCTGACTTTTCAGGCGCGCGAGCGCAATCGCGACGTCGAGGACGCTGTACCGGTCCCCTTCATCTATGGCCGCGAGCGTGGTCGTTTGTACATTACGCGCGATCCGACGGACTGGCCGAGAGTTGAAGTTACGGGTGCGAATGGGCATAAATTCGTCCCGGTTCGCCTCCTAGAGGAAGGCGGCCATCAAATCTGGCTGATCGGAACGACTCCCGTGACCAACGGCCAATATCGCGAGTTCGTCAAAGGCACCCGCCATCATCAGCCTCGCGGGAGGTCATTTAACAATGACGGTCCCGATTATTGGATCGAAGGCTTCAAACCCTGGCGTCATCCGGATTTCTCCGCACCCGAGAAACCTGTCGTTTGTGTCAGTCTGCAGGATGCGATGGAATATGCGTCATGGTTGAGCCGGAAGAACGGACCCCGCCTACACATAACAGTCGCGCCCCCCGACATTTGGGACATGGCCGCATTTGGCCATCCCTATCCGTCGTTCGACAAGCGCCTTTGGCTCCGGGAAGATATCCACCATAAGGCAAAAGCGCCATCGGCCGTCGATGATCCGTCGAGGCAGCCAAACCGTTATGGGGCAAGGGACCTGTTCGGCAATGTGTGGGAATGGACCAGTGCCGACTTTACGGGGGGCGATATCGCGCTCGGTGTCGATGCCGCTCCGAACTGGCGTGAGCGAAATCAGGAATTGCGCGGCGGTGGATTTCTTGACGATCTCGGCGTTATTCGCCCGGTCCTTGCGGTAGGCGTGCTCGAAGAAAGCTCATACACTCGGCACTACGATCTAGGTTTCCGGCTCGCTGCCCTGATCGATCTCGACGCCATGCCGACCGAGATTCGAGCCCGCGCGTCGTCCGCACTTCGGAGGTCGCCGCGTCGATCGCTGGAGGGCTACGGCATTCCGGCAACGGCCTAAAGATTGGTCGGAGACACCACCCGATCACTCGGGTTTGAATTCTAGGTCGGCAAAGCCCCGTCCCTGACTACCTGGTTGGACCAGAGATGCCCAGACGAACGTTCGCTTGCAGGATTTTAGCAGAAACGGTCGAACGACCTGCATTGGGCGCAAAACGATCATTGAGACAGCGACATCTGTTGGTTTGGAGTAGCCTTTGTTCGGACAATGATCGAAATCTGTGATTGGGGCTTGGTGAGGGAGCTGTGACTCGTGACATGCGTGTCGCGCTGCCGCTGTCCTTCCCGGGAAGGACGTCGCCTTGTGATGGGCAATGGCAGTGGCGACTTCAATGTCCGCGATAGCCCGCGCCGCATAGCCATGCGGCACGTTGTGCTGTTGCTCCCGCTATGGAGCGGACCAATCGCGCAACATGACAAGCAAGGAGAGGATCTTCTGATAGCTGTGATCGCGGATGATTTCGCCTGAATAACCGGCCTCCCGCAACTCTGCGTCCCGTTCATTCATTTCGAAAGGTTGAAGTCTCGGATCGAAACTAATTGAAGTGAATAAGGCATTGGGATCGATCTTCATGGGCCGAACTTTCGGCGATGGTTCATCTTGGCGCCAAGACCGGCCGATCAGAAGTAGACGCATTTCCTGCTCATGACCGAAGTAGTCCCGCTTCCACAGGAGTGCCTCCGCGCGCCCCTGCACGGTACAGAAGAACTTGGGGCCGTGCTCGCCGTTGCACACGTTCACGATACGCTGCCAGATTTGCTGGTCATTCAGATACTCGACCCTGCCCGCCACGACATGGCCGTCCGCGCCGACTGCGTGCCATCCTTCAGCAGCAGCCAGCAGACGCCGGATCGTGGTTGTCACGGTCACGCCCTCATTCGCCCGATCCGTGTTGCGTCGGGTTTGCGGGTCCAACTTCACGCGGGAGTACGCCCTCAGTAAGGTATCGGAACCGGGGTTCAGCGACCAGCATTGTGCCCAGGCGGGAGCCAGATAGGTCGCCAGAGATCGCTGGCACTTGCCCGGGATGTGTTGAGTTCCGTCCAGCATGCAAAGCGCGGCCGGATCTTCTCGTGGATCATCCCACAGCTGCGGCGCGACCAACGCCATTTCTCTCGACCTGACCACGTCGAGCAGCCGCTGCAACGGAAATATCCGTCGAATAGACGTATCGAGATCAGCGATGCGCACGATAAATCGGCTAGGATTATCGCTGATTGGGATGAGCTCCATTTTCTTCTCGCTAGCCATCACAATGCCTTCACAACCCAGGTCGATTTCGCACCAATTCCGCGCTACACGGTGCCCGCGCCTTGTAGCATCCCCCTGCCCGTCGGTTGTTCGACTATATGGTCGCGTGTACCGACTTGCATTCCAGATGGCGGCACGGGCGTGGACGTCCGCAGAAAGGCGACGGTTAGTCGGCACCAAGCGACCCAACGCTCCACCTCGGTGCCGACACGGACGCTAGCAATTGAACGGCCGCAGTTCCGCTAGTGTGGGGCGAGTCCGACCTTGTATCGGCCGGCCAAACGCCAGAACCACTCCTGGTCCAACTCAGAGACCTTTTCTGCCTCGAACAGAGCGTCTTTGCATCGATCGAATAATGCATAGCAAAGTTCTTCGTCATCATGACGCGCATTGTAGGCAATGCCATCAGCATTGAGGGGGTGCCGTGACAACGCCTGCGACCAAATCTGAGACGTGTCGTATGGCAAACCCGAATGGACGATTTCCGCGGTAGCGCCGAGCACGGCGAGTCCCGGACCAGCAAGCCTGATCAACAACAGGTCAGACCTAAGTTGCAGTCGCACGTAGGCCTTCCTTGCAAGAAGGTCGGCATCAATTAGCGTGCGTCCTGGGCTTCTAAGGAAGGTTTCGGCAAATGCGCCCTCAGACCTCTTAGCGACATACAAAACTCCGTATGTCGCATCCGGCGCGTTCAATCTCCCGTCGCGAGACCTGTCAAAATATATCGGCTCGTATCTGGCGGTATAGAAGCGATAGACGTTCGCCCCTGCCGATAACGTTACCAGCTCTGGAGTTCGCTTGGCCAAATCGGAAGGCGGTAGCGGCCCGCTCACGCTCCCTGCGTGCCCATTCTGCGCGCGGCGTCGACTACCAGGTCAATGTTGCCTTCCTTAAGGACGTCGATGGGTCTGCGCCCGTCCAGCCTGTGATCCGGTTGGGCGAGGAAGTTCAGCACCGTCCAGGGATTGCTCGTCGGCAAAGCGTCGCGCACTGTCTTCAGACCCGCCACAACAGCGCCATTCCGGGTGAACTGGAGCGTGGGGTAGCTTCGGCGATTGCTGGGACCGGGGACAGCTAGCAGACTGCCTTCCTGCACCCGTTTGTCTATCGCCTGGCGGGAAACGCCCTGCATTAGCGTCCTGACCTGCTCTAGATCATAGGCGCCACCCGCCTGGTGCAAATCTTCCTGAGCGATCCGAACCCCGTCGAGAAGGGCCTGAGATCGCGCATCCGGCTTGAATGCGTCGCTGTTGACAACTGGCGTTCTGACTTTGTGGACATGACGGGCGGCGACCTCGCGAACAGTGCCAAATCGCGTTGTGCTAGCGCGTTGGATCTTTCGGACCAACTCACTGTTTTTCGACACGATCGCAATCTTCGTTCCGGCGGGAAGTTCGAAACCCTGCAAGAATGCTACAGGATCGCCTTCTACGGTCATCATTGCGACGGTCCGTTCATGCGTCTTGCTACGTGACCTCTTCGCTAAGGAAGGTTTGGGTTGCGGGTTGTGTGCCATATCGATCTCCTACATCGAAACATGGTGCAGGAGAGCAACTTTGTCAACTTCGACAACTTTGCAAGCGCCTGTGATTGGCTCCGTGCCTACCCCCGACGTTGGCGCCGGCGATCTTGAGCGTGAGGTCCATTCGGGCGAACCTCGCAGTCCAGATCCTCAAGAAGCGGTTTCGACATGTTGAAGCTGACGTTCAGGTCATCATATCCATAGTCATCAATGTAGCCCCTTGTCCGGAATCCGGCATGAATCGCGGCTGCGATTAGGGCTCCGTTTGAAACATACCGCGGCCCCAGCTTCTCGCCTTCCGGATAGCTGCACGCGAAGTTCTCTGCGATGTGTTTCACCCAATAGCTTCCGGTTCCCTTGCGTACCGCCTTCGTTGGAGTGATCCTCGTCAGGAAGGCGAGCGACAACAAGAACGCTTCAGCCGCGCCGCGCTCACCAGTTCCTGCCTGGCCTCCAAGAAGCGCCTGAACTGTTCCCGTTCGTTCTCAAACTTGCCGTCTGGTTTTTGCTGCGGTCGGCCGACACCGATGCCCCACATCGTCAGTTTTGGATGTTTCACTGCGAGGTCGGACAGAACCGTCTTCGCGGCAGCTCGATAAAGCGGCTTTGGCGTGGTTCCAAAATCATGCCGCCCAAGATAGCCGATGAAGGAGGCGCCGTTAACCGTCACGGTAACATAGGTCTCCGTCTCCGCGGCCGCCAAAGCCGCGGCATAAGTACTGAATCCAAGAGCCCGCCCGATTGCCTCGCACCGATGAGAGGATTTGACGTGGGGCAAGCTTCGCGTGAGGTCAGCCTTGATAGAATCAAGGGCGGATTGGTTGAATGGGATTTTCAGGTCGAACATCGGAGCATCTCCTGGAGGGCAATGCTGTTCGCCGATTACGCAGCAGCCCTGGTTGGGATGCGGTCCGAAGCAAAAATACGGAGATCTCAATCGCGACGTTTGACCCGGCGACAGGTCACAGGTGCTAACCCGAGTCGAAAATAGCTCGGCGCTTACAGCAAGGCAACCGAATCTGTCATGATGCAGCGTTGGGGGCTTGCTGGACATGCCGAATGAAATTCTTGCGTCGCTGATCTCAACAGGGGGGACCATCATCGTCGCGATCCTGGCTGCCGCGATCAGCTATGGGGTTGGGCGAGGGATGAAAAACCACGAATGGCGCCTCGACATCGTAAGAGAGAAGATTTCACTCCGACATCGCCTCTATACTGAATTCCTCGCGGAAGCCGATCGCCTTGTCCTCCAAGGTCTTGAAGCCAAAGCGGCGCAGGCCTCCGCTTTCCATGCTCTCACCGCTCGACTATCTGAAATAGAGTTGATCGGTTCAGACGCCGTCGTTGATGCTGCACGAGATATCTGCGGAAGCGCCTTGGCTTCGCATGCAGCTGCAGATGCTGAACCGAAGAATACCTTCTACGGCATCAAACGGAGTTTTGTTTCAGCTGTTCGCCGCGAAATATCAGAGATCGAGGGCTCATTTTCGCTGAAGTCGGTCAGCTGACCGGTTCTGGATCTCGTCCCAACGTCGCGGCACGACCAACATCCTCACACAGGGAAAAGTGTCCGGACACGCGCGAACGGATTGCGATATTCTGAAGCGTGGCGCGCTTTGGCAGCGATGATATCGGGAAACGATATCCGCCGCGTCAACGCCTCAAAGACATCCATGCCGTCCGCAAGAATGATGCGCCTCGCGGTGAAGGCCTCGAGGGCACCGTCAGTGAAACCTTCGAAGCTGACGAACAACCCCCTCGTCCCTTCCAGCCGTTCGCTCAGCTTCCCCTGGAATGCATGCAGCTTTTCAGCGTCAATCCTCGCGCGATGCCATTTCGCCTCGAGCAGATATGTGACTGCACCATGCTGGAACGAGCCATCGATTTGCTCACCCGCCAGCCGAAACCCTCCCCTTGCGTCCATATTCCAGGCATTGAACAACGCGGTAAGCAGCCGCTCGAAGTGGTATCCCCTCGCGTGAGGCTCATCCGTCATGGCGTAGAGCGCCAGAAAATCTCTTTCAAGGCGGTCGAGCGCAGCATGATCTGGAGCGGTCTTCGCGGCAGGGCGAGCGGACTGCAAGGGTGGCTCGACAACATCGAAACACGGTAGAGCAACGCCTCCCAGTCTTTCGACAATGACGCTGAGACGCGCGCGGGCGTTGACCACTGTTTCTACATCACCCCGGCTGACACGCCCGGTTTCGCGATACTCCCACAGGGATGTCAGAGCCCGAGCGATCGCGCGTGGCTGCCCAACTGTCAGAAAAGCCCGGAGGCGCTTCCCCTTACTCCCACTACCCGACGCATAGACATCGTCGTAGATGTCAACACCGACCTCACGGCGGAAAAAATCATCGAACGTCGCGTTGGTGAAATCGAGCACCCAACCGGAACTCATTCCGAACAGGTCGTCCACCAATTTCAATTCCACAGCCCTGAGCTGATCCATCGTTTTGGCCCTCTTAGTCGCGCCAAGTATCTACAATGAATCGTTGCTTTCCAGAATCTCGGAAACCGCAATCAGCAAGGCGGTCGGACGCCGCGTATTTTTCACGTCATCTTCCCGCCGACAAGGGCGGTCATCAGACCTCGATCTCAACTTCAGCTGCCGCAGGGACCTCCACCGGCGTAGCGATCGGTGTATAGAGATCCACATCTTCAGGGCGTTGGTGCGCGGATATGAAATCGAACGCATTTCGATCTTTAATGTAGTTGGTTATGCCTGCGTGACTTGACGCCGGATAGACTCCGGGCGTGCCCATGCCAGCATGCGGTTGAGAACGATGCAACCGATGGCAACCTCGGTCTGTTGAGCCGGAAGAGAGCGTGCTCGCAGGCGCCGTCCGATCAGCCCCTTGTATCGTCCGATGGCTGTTTCGCTCAGCGCCCGCTTGCCGTAGCCGGTGGCTGCCTGCCATTTCAGCCGACCGTCGCTTGCGATTGCGGCAATGTGCTTGTCCCTTTGACCAGGCGGTCCGGTATCACCGCTTTCCACCGCCGTGGAACGCGGTGGAATGACGATGTTCGCGGTTGCGCTGTGCTGCAGGATAGACCGATAGGTTGGCTTGCCGTCATAGGCTCCGTCGGCTGTGAACTGGTCGATCTCGCCGTCGATCTGATCGAGCAGCGGTGCCACCTGGGAAGGATCATCCGTGTCCTGATCTGTCAGCCTTTGGGCAATGATCGCGCCACTTTTGGCATCCACTGCCAGATGCAGCTTGCGCCAGTTGCGACGTGATCTGGCGCCATGTTTCTGCTCCAGCCATTGCCCGGCGCCGTAGACTTTCAATCCCGTGCTATCGACAAGCACATGCAGCGGGCCGTCCGGCTGCGGCGGGTTTCGTCGGGCTGATGGCTCCCACTTCTGTGCCCGACGGCTCAGCGTCGTATGATCTGGAACTGGGACTTTCAGCCCCATGAGATCCAGCAGCGAGTGGAGCAATCCCTCGGTCTGGCGCAGCCGCATTGCGAAGACGCAACCCAGCGTCAGCGCTGTCTCAATGGCGAGATCGGAATACCGGGCTTGGCCGCCGCGGGTCTTGCGTCGCGGAGCGCGCCATCCCGCCAGTGCCTCCGGCGTTACCCATAAGGTCAGGCTACCACGCCGGCGCAGACCTGCTTCGTAGTCACGCCAATTCGTCACCCTGAATTTCATCTTTCCGACGTGATGACGACGATCTGCGTTGTGTTTGTACGGCATGGCTCTCGCATCAAGCTGATTTCGATCCTGCCTGCCTATCGCCAAACCGTTGACAAAGGATCCATGCACCAACGCTCTGAAGGCCCGAAACTGGTCGAGCGGGTGCAGGTCGGTGCGCCGCAGGTTTTCGGCAAGCGAATCCTCCTCGGCCGAGGTCTCCTGCCCCCGGTTGACGATGCAGGGGATTGGCTCGTTCTTTGCCAGGCGCTTTTGCTAGATGAGGATGCCGAGCGCCAGATAACGCCGGCCACCGGCGGGCACCTCGAACGTGCCGGTCTCCTCGCCCTCGCCGTCGAGCACGGGACGGACGTTCAGGCTCTGGATGAGCTTTCGCCGTCCGATGTCTTCGGCCAGCTGTTCGATCGACACGCCGTCCTTGATGCGCCGGACATTCTTCTGCGACAGCCTTAGCTTGTCATAGGGAATGTTCTCGGCGGCGTTCATCGCGATCTTCTGAATGGCCTTTGCCATGGTCAGATTCTCCATGACGGGCGGCCCGGGGCCTCTCCCCGAACCTCCAAACCCGTCAGGAAACTTCCCCTCCCCCCTCTGCCTCCAGGCCTCACACCGGCGCCGGCCGCCTGCCGCAAAGCTTTCGCTGGACTGCGGACGGCAGAGTGACTATATATCTTCCATGAACGTGGAAGGATTATTGTCATGCCGGGGTTTAGCAGCGAAGTGCTCACCGCCAATGAGGCGGCGGCGGTAACGCAGGTGCCGCTCAAGCAGGTGCATCGCATTATCGATGCCGGATTGCTACGCGGCCGTGTCGAGACACGCCGCGGCAGCCGCGTCATCATCGGAGCGGGTCTCGTCGGCCTACGCCTCGCCTGGCTGACGGCGGAGACGCTGACGCCTGCCGCGCGGCGGCGGATCGTCGAGCACGCCATTGCCGATGATGCTGCGCCCGTGGTCGCGGACGATCCGCTTAAGGTCGACCTGAAGCCGATCACCGCCGGGGTAAGGACCGGCCTCACCCGGCTGAGGAAAGCCAAGGCCATGGTGGCGCGCGATCCAGCGGTACTTAGCGGTCAGCCGGCCTTTGTGGGAACACGCGTGCTTGTTCATGACGTTGCCGACATGCTCGCCAATGGCGATACGCCAGAGACGATCCGTGCCGCCTATCCGCAACTGACTCTCGACCAGATCGGGCTCGCGGCCGACTATGCGCTCGCCTATCCGCGGCGTGGCCGTCCGCCGGTCAAGCCGGCGTGGCGCAGCACGGCGGCGAAGTCGACACGCACAATCCGTCTCGACGATCTGCCGGCCGTTTCGTGAAATTCCTGATCGACGAATGCCTGAGCCCAGAGCTTGCGAAACTGGCGCGCGAACGGGGTTTTCCCGAGTCGAGCCATGTGCGCTGGCTGGGCCTCGCCGGCGCCAAGGACCATATGGTGACCCGGCGCGCGGTCGATGACGGCTATGTGCTCGTCACGCACAACACGACCGACTTTCGCGGCCTCTATCGCCGCGAGGAGTTGCATGTCGGGCTGGTCGCCTTCAACACCGCCCCTGGCCTGATGAGCCTCGATCTCCAGCACAGGCTCTTTCATCTCGCCCTTTCGGAGCTCGGTGGCGAGGAGGCATGGAACGAAGTGCTGGAGATTACGGTGGATGTCGCGCGTACCGTCAATATCGATCGGTTCAACCTCCCCGCCTGACGGACCTCCGCGTTCGTTTCCTGCAATCGGGCTGCGAGAAGCCGCCCTTCGCACAACGAAAAAGCCCGCCGCGGGAGGAGGTGCGGCGGGCTTGATTTGGACGACAGCATTCGGGAGGAATAAATGCCGTCCCTGATCGCCAAGGTCGGGAGGAGGTGACCTGGACGAAACTCGATACCGACAAGCTACTCCCTTCCACGCTCTCGAGAAGCATTAATTGTGCATAGCAGCATTGCGATTTTGTGCGGCGCACACCTGGACCTGAGAGATGTGTTTGCCAGACCGGCAGCGCAGGCCGTGTGCTGCGCGCCGCAGCGATGCACATGTTCGGACACTGGCAGCCTCAGCAGCCCAGTGACATTCATACTCCTCGGCGCGCAGCATGCGGTATCATGCTGCCAGATCGAGCAGCTTCTTGGCCTTGCCCTCCATCTCCAGGCGAACATCCTGATGCGGCTTGTCGCGTGCCACCCGCGTAATGCCCTGCACGAAGTCGAAAATCGAGGCGGGCGGGTGCGGCGTTGTTGCATGGGTCCGGACTTGAGCGGATGTCGATCTTTGAAGCGGCAGACTATGCCGTGGCCGCCTTGCGGCGGGCGGATTTCGGGCGTGCGCAGGCAAGCATGCGGTTGAGGACGGAGCAGCCGATGGCGACTTCGGTCTTCTGAACGGGAAGCGACCGTGCCCGCAAACGCCGCCCGATGGTGGACTTGTATCGCCCTATGGCGGTCTCGACCAGCGAGCGTTTGCCATAACCGTTGGAGACCTGCCATTTCATCCGGCCGTCTCTGCCGATTGCGGCGATATGCTGGTCCCTTTGGCCGGCAGGTCTATCGTCGAATGGTTCGACCGCGTTGGCACGAGGCGGAATGACGATTGCGGCGGCAGCGCTATGATCGATGACTGCGTCGTAAGTCGGTTTTCCGTCATAGGCGCCGTCAGCAGTAAACTGTCCGATCGGACCGCCAATCTGGTCGAGTAGTGGCTCAACTTGAGAGACATCGCCAGCGTCCTGATCAGTCAGGGTATGGGCAATGATCTCGCCGCTGTCGGCATCCAGTGCCAGATGCAGCTTGCGCCAACTGCGACGGGATCTGGCGCCGTGCTTCTCCTCCAGCCACTGACCCGCGCCGTAGACCTGCAGGCCGGTGCTGTCGACAAGACATGCACTGGTCCCTCCGGCGGAACCTGGCGATCATGCCGTTTGTTGGGCGATTGCCATGTCCGCGCCCGACGGCTCAGGGTAGTATGATCGGGGACAGCGAGCGCCAGCCCCATCAGTTGCAGCACCGATCCCAGCAAGCCTTCTGCCTGGCGCAGCCGCAGGCCAAACACAAGGCCCAGCGTCAAGGTGGTCTCGATCGCCAGATCAGAATAGCGGTGCTGGCCGCCACGTGTCTTGCGTCTTGGCGCTTGCCACCCGGACAGGGCTTCCGGCGTCCCCCACAGGGTCAAACTGCCGCGATGACGAAGTCCTGCCTCATATTCTGGCCAGTTCGTCACCCTGAACTTCATCTTCTCAATACGATGGCGGCGGCTGGTATTGTGTTTGAAAGGCATGGCTACGCTACAAAGGCTATTGCGGTGACCGCTTGCCTAAACCCACACCAATAAAAGATCCGTGCACCAACGCCACTGCACTCTGCAGCTGTGCGGCCCCGTCAACTCCTGCCGTCCTGGCCGGCCGGCCGCGCCGACGTGACTTCAGATTACCATGAAGCCTGAGATGATCACGCCACTCGTAAAGTCGTTGGCGACTGATACCAACCTCATCTGCCAACTTGCTGACGGTTTCGCCCGCCTCCATGCGCCGGAGAAGCTCCAGCTTTTGGTCATCATCAATAACTCTTTGCCGTCCGGCCATGCTCCAGTTTCCTCTCCTTGCGGGGAAACTGTCCGCGATTTTCCTTGTCTCAGTCTGGGGGTGCAATCCACCACTGTCCGGGAATTAGCGGAACCCCTGTCCGGCTTTTGCGAAATGCGCACACAAGGGCGATCAGGGTTGTAGGAAGTCCCCTCCCCTCCCCTGCCGCGAACAAGCTTTGAACAAAATCCAGCTTTGCTATCTGTAATGTGATCGGGAGGCCGGAGCGCCGTGCTGCTTAGCGGATGTGACGCGCGAGATCTGTGATCCTACCCATCAGCACTTCCATCGGTCCTCGCTGGAAGACGCGCAGCCAAAGCACCGCGAAAGTGCTTATAACCACGACGAAGCCAAAGAGTATGGACAGGCTCCCCTCTTCTCCTTCATACAAATCTATTTTCATAATGTGCTTGAAATAGGCTATTGCCACCAAGTGCAGCACATAGGCCGTCAAAGGCATCGAGCCGACCGCGATTATGGGCCCGACCAGCTTTCGCAGATGCGGGAGCGCATTCATAGCGAGCCAGCAAGCCGCAATGACAATCATTGCGCAACCGGTTCTGCCCAGGATCGAGAATGTCGTCTTGCTATAAGGTTCGGTAAACAGCGATTCCTGAAACGCCGCAGGTACACCGGGCAGCAAACGCAGCGCGAGCCAGGATCCCCCATAGCCCAACACGGCCAGCGCGACCCCGGCTAGACCAAGGCGCCAATGCATTGCTTGCGTATCAAGGCTAAGGCGCGCAATGGCCATGCCTGCTATCACGAAAGGAACCCAGCTTATCGCGGGATAATCGCCGTTGACCATGAGCTCGAACACCGGGTCCAAAGACTCCTCAAACAACAGAAGGAGGGAGCGCATTTGCGGGAGAACCAATGCGGTCCCAGCAGCGAGCAAGCCGAGTTGCTGTGCGCTGAGCCGATGGAGCGGCAGGACCAACAAGAAGCAGATTCCGTAGTATTCCAGGATGACCGGAATCCCCGTACCGAGGCAGGTCAGGATTGAGCCAAGCGCGAGCAAAACAAGGGCACGAATTGCGACGCTGGCAACTGCCTGTCTGCCGGCTACCCCCGACTTCGGCGTCTCGCGGCCGGTAATCAGGATGATCGAATAACCGGCCAATACGGCAAACAGGGCGGACGCCCGCCCCTGGGTTAGTTCCATCAGATTCCCGACCAGTCCTACGTCGGGGATGGGACCACCGACATGGACGACACACATGCCGAAGACAGCCAGGCCGCGAGCAAGGTCGATGGAGACCAGCCGATCCACGGCCGACCCATCGCTCGCGTCCGCAATCGGCGCGTTCTTCGGCATGGCGGGTTCCTTCGTTGGTTGTGTCAATTGCGGGGATCTCCATTGTGGCTCCTGCTTGTTCCGCACAGGTTGTATGTACCAAGGTCGATGCGGCATAGTAGGGAGAAGTTGACGATTTATCGTCAGGCCGCTATCTTAGCCGAACAGAAAAGTGCTCCGCAAAGGAACAGAGGATGACGTCGCGCGCCCCGCGTCAAAGACGGAAACGATCGCCGCGTTTCCTTGAAATCGCGAAAGCGGCTGGTGTTAGCGTCGCCACGGTCGATCGTGTCCTAAACGAGCGCGAGAGCGTCTCGGAAAAAAAGCGTCTCGCCGTCATCAGGGCGGCTACCAACCTTCGCGTGCCCCGGATCCTGCCGAATACGGAACACGCGCTTGTTCATTTCGACATTCTGCTGCCGGCGAACAGCACCCCGTTTTTTCAACGGCTGAATAACGTCTTCAAGGGCCTTGGCGACATGCTTGATAGGCGCTTCGTGCTCCATCGCAGGCGCGTTCTCGAGAGCCGTATCGATAAGATCGTCGCGGCCATTCAGTCGCCGGGCTACAAACGCAAAGGCCTCGTGCTCGCCGTACCGAATCACCCGCGGTTGCGCGGGGCCGTCGAAGAGGCGATCGCTCGGGGCGAGCCGGTGGCTACCGTTGCGACCGATCTCCCCGGAATCCAGGGCGTCCACTATTGCGGCATCGATCAGTTCGAGGCCGGTGCCACGGCGGCCCACATCATGGGGCGAATGTCGCGCGGTCAAGGCCGCGTGCTGGTGATTGGAGCCCGCAGCGACTACCACGGCCATCAGGAAAGGCAGGAAGGATTTGCTGCCACGATCTCACGCTTTGACAATCTCGTGCTCGAGACCGGCTCCATCGACTCCCATGACGATCCGGAGCGATGCTTCCGTGCGGTTTCCTCGGCCTTGAGGCGGACGGAGCCACTGTGTGGCGTTTACAATACCGGCGCAGGCTCACAGGGCGTGCTGCGTGCAATGCAGGAGGTTTCGAAACCGGGCGAGATCATTTGGATCACACATGAATTTTCGGCGGATCACCGGAGCTATCTGCAGGATGGCTGGCTGGAAATGGCCATCGATCAGGATCCGGAGGGGCAGGCCTTAGCGGCAATTCAGTATCTGCTTTTTAGAAACATTGGTCAGATATCCGCGAGCCGGGGAGAGCTTCGTTTGTTCTTCCGAACCCATGTAGCCAGCTAACGGAGTCCGGGCATAGACGGCGATGACCTTGGCAAAAGTGGATGGGAAGGACCTTCCGTGATCACCAGGAATACGCGATACGACGTGTCCGTCGTCAGGGTTTTTGAGACAGACGGCGGCCTGATTTAGGGGAGGCTCTGGCTCATCTGGGTTGGCATTTTAGAGGTGGCTCGGCAAAATTGGACAGGGTGATAAGTGGAATTTCTGCCTGAGATCGGCATGAGTGCCGGAACAGGAGAATCACGAATGAGCAGACGACCACGCCGGAACCACAGCCCGGCTTTCAAGGCGAAAGTTGCGCTTGCGGCGATCAAGGGAGAAAAGACGCTGGCCGAGCTGGCGCAGCAATATGATGTGCATGCGAACCAGATCACGGATTGGAGAAAGCAGCTTCTGGACGGGGCCTCGAACGTGTTTGGCGCGGCGGAGAAATCGGAGCCGACGGTGGACATAAAGGCCCTCCATGCCAAGATCGGAGAGCTGACGCTGGCCAATGATTTTTTAGGCTCGGCGCTCGGCAAGGCCGGCTGGTCGGGGAGCGCAAGACGATGATCGACCGGGAACATGAACTGCCGATTGCCAAGCAGGCGGCCGAACTGGGGATCAGCCGCGGCAGCGTCTACTCCCTACCCAAGCCGACATCGGCGGCAGACCTGAAGCTGATGCGGCGCATCGACGAATTGCACCTGGATTACCCGTTCGCGGGCAGCCGCATGTTGCAGAAGCTTTTGAAGCGCGAAGGCTATGAGACGGGTCGCCTGCATGTGCGCACCTTGATGAAGCGCATGGGTATCGAGGCGCTCTACCGCAAGCCGCGCACTTCGAAGCCGGGCGACGGGCACAAGATCTATCCGTATTTGCTGGGCAAGCTGGCGGTGACGCGGCCCAACCAGGTCTGGGCGACGGACCTGACCTATATCCCGATGGCCCGCGGCTTCTGCTACCTGGTTGCTGTCGTCGACTGGTTCACGCGCAAGGTACTGAGCTGGCGGCTGTCGATCACCATGGATGCGGCGTTTTGCATTGAAGCCCTCGAGGAGGCGCTGGCGACATACGGCAAGCCCGAGATCTTCAACTCCGATCAGGGCAGCCAGTTCACCAGCCATGACTTCACCAAGGTCCTGCTCGACCGGGAGATCAGGATCAGCATGGATGGCAAGGGCGCCTGGCGCGACAACGTCTTCGTCGAGCGTCTCTGGCGGTCGGTGAAATATGAGGAGGTCTATCTCAAGGCCTATAACAGCGTTCGCGAAGGGCGGGCGTCGATCGGAAAATATCTCGATTTCTACAATCGGCGACGTCCGCATTCCAGCCTTGACGGCAGAGCGCCAGATGAGGCCTACTTCACCCCGCTACCGCTTCCCGAGGCGGCCTAACCAGAGGCAGTGTTCCACTTATAAATCGGGAATTCCTGTCCAAACAAACCGAGCCACCTCTTTTTAGGCTGCGGCTTTGCGATGCTGCAAGCGCCGCAGTTCGATGGTCCTTCGCTTGATCCTTTCTCGTTGCAACAGGATGGTCTGGCCGCGGCCGAAGTAGACGTCGGCCGGCGTAAGATTGTCGAGGCTCTCATGATAGCGCCGATGGTTATAGTGCTCGACGAAGGTTTCGATCTGGGCTTCGAGATCGCCCGGCAGGAAGTAATTCTCCAAGAGGATGCGGTTCTTCAGGGTCTGGTGCCAGCGCTCGATCTTGCCCTGGGTCTGAGGATGGCAAGGCGCGCCGCGGGTGTGATCGATGTCCCGATCCTGCAACCAGCCGGCGAGCTCGCCGGCGATGTAGCACGGCCCATTGTCGGAAAGTAGTCGCGGCCGTTGTCGCACGGTCGCCCGATCGCAGCCTGATGCGACAAGCGCCAGGTTCAGCGTGTCGGTGACGTCCTCGGAGCGTTGGTGCATGGATCCTTTGTCAACGGTTTGGCGATAGGCAGGCAGGATCGAAATCAGCTTGATGCGAGAGCCATGCCGTACAAACACAACGCAGATCGTCGTCATCACGTCGGAAAGATGAAATTCAGGGTGACGAATTGGCGTGACTACGAAGCAGGTCTGCGCCGGCGTGGTAGCCTGACCTTATGGGTAACGCCGGAGGCACTGGCGGGATGGCGCGCTCCGCGACGCAAGACCCGCGGCGGCCAAGCCCGGTATTCCGATCTCGCCATTGAGACAGCGCTGACGCTGGGTTGCGTCTTCGCAATGCGGCTGCGCCAGACCGAGGGATTGCTCCACTCGCTGCTGGATCTCATGGGGCTGAAAGTCCCAGTTCCAGATCATACGACGCTGAGCCGTCGGGCACAGAAGTGGGAGCCATCAGCCCGACGAAACCCGCCGCAGCCGGACGGCCCGCTGCATGTGCTTGTCGATAGCACGGGATTGAAAGTCTACGGCGCCGGGCAATGGCTGGAGCAGAAACATGGCGCCAGATCACGTCGCAACTGGCGCAAGCTGCATCTGGCAGTGGATGCCAAAAGTGGCGCGATCATTGCCCAAAGGCTGACAGATCAGGACACGGATGATCCTTCCCAGGTGGCACCGCTGCTCGATCAGATCGACGGCGAGATCGACCAGTTCACAGCCGACGGAGCCTATGACGGCAAGCCAACCTATCGGTCTATCCTGCAGCACAGCGCAACCGCGAACATCGTCATTCCACCGCGTTCCACGGCGGTGGAAAGCGGTGATACCGGACCGCCTGGTCAAAGGGACAAGCACATTGCCGCAATCGCAAGCGACGGTCGGCTGAAATGGCAGGCAGCCACCGGCTACGGCAAGCGGGCGCTGAGCGAAACAGCCATCGGACGATACAAGGGGCTGATCGGACGGCGCCTGCGAGCACGCTCTCTTCCGGCTCAACAGACCGAGGTTGCCATCGGTTGCATCGTTCTCAACCGCATGCTGGCATGGGCACGCCCGGAGTCTATCCGGCGTCAAGTCACGCAGGCATAACCAACTACATTAAAGATCGAAATGCGTTCGATTTCATATCCGCGCACCAACGCCATCGGGAAGCGATGGTTCTTGTAGGTGGCGCATGCTTCGACCATGCCAACCTGACTTATCGTCAAACCGTTAAGCCAAAATCAATGTGACAGCACCCCCGTCGCAGTTGGCGCAAGCTGCATCTGGCACTGGATGCCGACAGCGGCGAGATCATTGCCCATACCCTGACTGATCAGGACACTGGCGATGTCTCTCAAGTTGAGCCACTACTCGACCAGATTGGCGGTCCGATCGGACAGTTTACTGCTGACGGCGCCTATGACGGAAAACCGACTTACGACGCAGTCATCGATCATAGCGCTGCCGCCGCAATCGTCATTCCGCCTCGCGTCAACGCGGTCGAACCATTCGACGATAGACCTGCCGGCCCAAGGGACCAGCATATCGCCGCAATCGGCAGAGACGGCCGGATGAAATGGCAGGTCTCCAACGGTTATGGCAAACGCTCGCTGGTCGAGGCCGCCATAGGGCGATACAAGTCCACCATCGGGCGGCGTTTGCGGGCACGGTCGCTTCCCGTTCAGAAGACCGAAGTCGCCATCGGCTGCGCCGTCCTCAACCGCATGCTTGCCTGCGCACGCCCGAAATCCGCCCGCCGCAAGGCGGCCACGGCATAGTCTGCCGCTTCAAAGATCGACATCCGCTCAAGTCCGGACCCATGCACCAACGCCTCATTCATGGCGTATCGCTCTCCTTGAGAGGTTCTGGCAGGCTTCATCACCCGCCTCGATACGCCGCTCTCCTCAAACCGTCATCACCCAGTTTCCGCCATAGCTCTCCCTCCGCGGGATCGACGCGTTGAGCAACATGCAGCAATTCTGAGCCTTTTTTTGTAGTTGGCACAACTTTTGATGCTGACCGTTGAGGGGCAGCAGGGGCTGCCCACCGATCTTGTTGTGGTGGATGATGTCGAAAATTCCAGTTTTGTCATTCAACTTCCTTGGGACCGAGCGTGTTGATGCGCCCGCTTGGAAACTATGAAACGTTCCCCCACCCATGGGCGCGGCACCACTTGTCGCGACGTTTTCAATTTTGCTTTCCGCCACTGGAGCAGGCAGCCAGGGCGGCTCGCGATCATCAAGGCCGCGATGCTCGCCTCCGCGCTGGCTGACGTGCTGATGCCGCTCTATTCGGGCCGTCTCCTCGACGCTGTTTCCCGTGACGCTATCGTGGCAGCACCAGCTTGGGATTCAGCCCTTGCAGCCTTCTCTGTACTGATTGCACTAGCACTCGGTGCCATTGCCATGCGCCACGTCGCCTTAATTGGCCTGAACGACCTGGAGCTGAAGATGATGTCCGATGTCGCGAACGAAGCGTTCCATCGCGTCCAGCGCTTTTCGACAGACTGGCATGCGAACAGCTTCGCCGGCTCGACAGTGCGCAAGATAACGCGCGGCATGTGGGCGCTTGAGCTCCTAAACAGCACCATATTGATCGCGCTGTTCCCGTCCTTTATCATCTTGGTAGGTTCGACGGCGCTGCTCGGCTGGCACTGGCTTGTCATGGGTCTGATCTTTGCTTGCGGCTCTCTCATCTACCTTGCGTTTTCGATTTCGCTGTCGCTCGGCTATGTCGCGCCGGCGGCGAGCCTTGCCAACAGATGGGACACAAGGCTCGGCGGCGCGCTTGCGGACGCGGTCAGTTGCAACGCTGTGGTCAAAGGCTTCGGCGCCGAGGTCCGCGAAGACGAGCGCCTTGCAAATATCATGAATAAATGGCGGCACCGCACGCGCCGGAGTTGGATGCGCGGAACGATCATTGGCTCAACCCAAGGCGTCACTTTGGTTGCTCTCAGGGTGGCAGTGATCGGATATGCCCTGCTTCTGTGGTCGCATAAACGGGCAACGCCTGGCGAGATAGCCTATGTTCTCACGTCCTTCATCGTCCTCCAAGGCTATCTGCGTGATGCCGGCATGCATGTCCGCAACGTGCAACGCTCGGTCAATGATATGGAAGAACTGGTGGCCGTCCACAATCAGCAGCTGGATGTTGCCGATCGTCCAGAGGCCAAGCCGATCCGGATCACGAAAGGCCGCATCGATTTCGAGAACGTCCATTTCCGCTACGGCAACCATCCCCTGCCGCTCTATAGCGAATGTTCGCTGTCGATTGAGGCTGGCGAAAGGGTCGGGTTGGTTGGGCCTTCCGGTTCCGGCAAGACAACATTCGTGAAGCTCATCCAGAGACTCTACGACCTGAGCGGCGGCCGGATCCTGATAGACGGCCAGGACGTCTCCGAGGTGACCCAAGAGTCGCTTCGTTCGCAGATCGCGATTGTGCAGCAGGAGCCGATCCTGTTTCACAGGTCGCTTGCCGAGAACATTGCCTATGGCCGGCCTGGCGCGAGCCAGGCAGAGATCGAGCAAGCGGCACGGCTGGCCAGTGCGCACGAATTCATCGCGCCCCTGCCGAAAGGCTATGGGACATTGGTCGGCGAACGAGGCGTGAAGCTCTCCGGCGGCGAGCGCCAGCGGGTGGCGATCGCGCGCGCCTTTCTCGCGAACGCGCCAATCCTTATCCTGGACGAGGCCACATCGAGCCTCGATTCGGAATCCGAGGTGCTCATTCAAAAAGCGATGGATCGGTTGATGGTAGGTCGAACCACCCTTGTGATCGCACACCGGCTGTCGACGGTTCGCGCGCTCGATCGGCTGCTCGTCTTCGATCGTGGCCGCATCATCGAGGACGGCGATCATGCCGCGCTGATCGGTCTCGATGGCGGTATTTACCGCCGCCTCTTCGAACGGCAGGCGCTGGAACTAGCTAAGGGGCTTGCCTGAGCGCCAACCGGATTGCGCGATGCGCCGGCCCGTTGCCGCTGTGAGCGCTTACTGAGCAAGCGCGGGTGGCGACTGCCGGCGGTCGGCGCGGCCGGAACTGTCCGCCGGGTGGCGGGCAGGATCGCGCGAAAGGAACACCGTCTGAGTTCGGCAAATGTCGTATGCGCGGGCACTGAATTTCCGCGTCTGACGGCGATCCCACCACAACGGCGGCAATGTCGGCGGCCATTTTGGTGTGGGAAATGCGCGGCGCCCTCCCCTGCCGCCGTTACCCACATTTCGCCAAGGGAATCGAAGTGGTTGTGTTGCAAAGTTTTGGTAACTGGTCGCGTGGGAGGAACCTAGCGTCAATTTTCGCGAGGTTCGAGATGTTCAAAGGCCGTCAGTTCGACCAGTCCGTCATCTTGTTATGCGTGCGCTGGTATCTGGCCTACAATCTGAGCCTGCGCGACTTGAAAGAAATGATGGCCGAACGCGGCATCGGCATCGATCATTCGACGATCCATCGCTGGGTCATTCATTTCGCGCCGCGGTTGCTGGAGCGCTTCAACCGCCGCAAGCGTGCCGTCACCGGCAAATGGCATGTCGACGAAACCTACAGTGCGCCTCGCTCCGAACAGGGGGAAGCGTATGACTGGAATGCAAGAGAGAAAGGAGGATTTGAAGAAGTGCCTTGTCCCCTGCTGTGAGGGGGCATGAGCCCAAGCGGCGGTGACCTGCTGTCAACTGGCAGGGTGACGTAGCCCGCAGGTAAAGGGGATTGAGGCGAAGTCGTTACGCCGAGATGGTTCCCGAGGCTGAAGTATTGGAAGGTTGAGGAACACGAACCGGTTCATCCGTGTCTGAGGGCTAAATCGTCGCCTCCGCCTACACGGCTTAACAGGCGGAATGCCGTTGATGGTGCTGGAAATGTATGTCGGCACGCATCCAAACAATAGCGCAGGCACCGTAACGTTAACCGGGCATCGATCAAAATGTGGGATCTGGCGGCATGACCAGATTTTCCCGTGATCCTCTTTATCGTCGCCACCGATTTCCGGCGCAGGTGATTGCCCATGCCGTTTGGCTCTATTTCCGGTTTCCGCTCAGCCTGCGGATGGTCGAGGATATGCTGGCAGCTCGTGGCGTCATCGTCTCTCACCAGACCGTGCGACTTTGGGCTGAGAAATTTGGCAGACACTTTGCCAATGATATCCGGAAGCGATCGGCCGGCAAGCTCGGCGACAAATGGCATCTCGATGAGGGTGCGCCACGAAGGCGCGAAGGAGGAGCTATGATTTAGGCACTTCCCAAGCAGCCATGCTGCACAGGAGATGAGGGCTGGCCCCTCGAAGCCGGCTTGCAGGAGCGGGTTTCAAACCACCTCAAGCTGCTGTCGTAAAGAGCGATGGTGGTGAGCGTTGAGGAAAAGGCCGGACTTGATCCGGTCAGGTAAGATGCAAGGAGACGAGCGTGAGCGAACCGCTGACGACGTGTCGAAAAGTGCATAGATGGCGTCAAAACCGGGTGGGCTTCGTTAACCCGGGAGAAGTCTGGGAGATACCTGTCTACTGCCCAGATGGCGTCCGGCATGAAGGCGGCGTGACCTTGCTTCAGGCTCTTGTGTGGAACGTGGGAACCTGTCGCCCCGATGCGAAGGGAGACATCCAAGTGGAAGCACCATGAGGATCCGAGTACCGATGCGGGGCACAGGGACGGAGTTGCGTGTAGTAGTGAAGAAGGTGCTGTAATGGCGTTGGAGCGAAGGCGCAACACTGTCCAGCTTTATCGAAAGGTCAACCGTCATGCGGGAGGAGCCTTTGGGTAAAGCAAAGCCGTTCGATATTCCTAAACGGGCTGTTTGGGAGGCTTATCAACGGGTAAAGGCGAACCGGGGTGCAGCCGGGGTCGATGATCAGTCGATCGAGGATTTTGAGCGGGATGTGAAGAACAACCTGTTCAAGCTCTGGAACCGATTGTCATCTGGCAGCTACTTTCCGCCGCCAGTCAAACGGGTCGCGATCAAAAAGCGGCAAGGTGGTACAAGGCCGTTGGGCATTCCCACGGTCTCAGACCGGATTGCGCAAGGGGTGGTGAAGGCATACCTGGAACCGGAACTGGAAAGACATTTCCATCCCGATTCCTATGGGTATAGGCCCGGCAAGTCGGCACTCGAGGCAGTGGGTATGGCAAGGCAGAGATGCTGGCGCCATGACTGGGTTCTCGATCTCGACATTCAGGCCTTCTTCGACACCATTCCACACGACCTGTTGCTACGGGCGGTGCGAAAGCACACCGACTGCACGTGGGTGTTGTTGTACATTGAACGGTGGCTGACGGCTCCCGTGCAACTGGAGAACGGCACTTTGGAACCTCGGGAGAGGGGAACTCCGCAGGGGTCAGTTATCTCACCCTTGCTGGCGAACCTCTTTTTGCACTATGCGTTCGATCGGTGGATGGCCAAACACCGTCCTGAGATTCCGTTTGAACGCTTTGCCGATGATGCCGTTTGTCATTGCAGCAGCGAGCGTCAGGCCCAAAAGTTGCAAACGGATCTTGAGCAACGGTTTGCTGAATGCGGACTGAAGTTACATCCAAACAAGACACAGATCGTGTATTGCAAGGATAACGTTCGGCGGGGGCATTGCCCCAATCAGAAGTTCGACTTTCTCGGCTACACCTTTCGACCGAGACTGGCAATGAACCGATGGGGCAAGACCTTCGTCAATTTCAGTCCGGGTATCAGCAACCGAGCCGCGAAAGCCATCCGTCAGACAATGCGGGACTGGCAGCTTGACCGCCGTATCGACAAGCGCATCAATGATCTGGCCAAGATGTTCAATCCGATCCTTCGTGGTTGGATGAACTACTATGGTCGTTACCACAAATCGGCACTTTCCCGAGCATTGATGCACCTCGATCTGCGCCTGGCACGCTGGGCCATGTCGAAATATCGACGCCTGAGACGCCATCGTCGGCGTGCGCGGTACTGGGTCCAGGACGTAAGGCGTCGGGAGCCAGCGCTGTTTGCACATTGGCGATTGCTGTATCGGGCAACGGCTGGACGGTAGGAGCCGGATGAGTGGAGACGCTCACGTCCGGATCTGTGAGAGCCTGGGGGTGAAATTCCCCCGGGCCACTCGACTTGTCATCACCATCGGTGGAAAGAAACACTGGCTTTGGCGCGCCGTTGATCAGGACGGGTTTGTTCTCGACGTGTTGGTGCAAAGCCGTCGCAATGCCAAGGCGGCAAAGCGCTTGATGCGAAAGCTTCTGAAAGGGCAAGGCCGTTCGCCGCGTGTGATGATCACCGACAAGCTTCGATCCTACGGTGCGGCGAAGCGGGAGATCATGCCAGGCGTCGAGCATCGCTCGCACAAGGGCCTGAACAATCGGGCGGAGAACTCTCATCAACCCGTCCGACGGCGGGAGAGGATCATGAAGCGCTTCAAGTCAGCGCGACATCTTCAGCGTTTCGTTTCCGTCCACGACCCGATCGCCAACCTCTTTAACGTTCCCCGCCACGATATTCCATCCACCCACCATCGAGAACTGCGAGCAACTGCCATGCAAGCATGGCGCCAAATCGCGCGCCTTCACGCCGAATGAACCAAAGCCTCACTCCCAGATCTTGTTTTCACAGCGTTAAGTTTACGGTGCCCCGCCGTTTCCTGCAGCGCGAATGGCATCGTGAAGTCCATCTCCGTATCGAGGATGTCAGCGACTGGAACCTCGGAGAGCACGGCGCGGAACAAGTCGGGCCGCAATACGGCCGTGGCGAGCACGGTACCCCCGCCACCGCTCCTACCCTCAATGACGATGCCGTCGCGGGTGGCGATCCCCCGCTGAACGAGCCCCTCGGCAGTGGCGATCAGGTCTGTGTAGGTAATGCGCTTTCGACCGCGGATAGCCGCCTCGTGCCAGGGGCGTCCGAGTTCGCCGCCCCCTCGTACGTGGGGGATGCCGAAAGCAACTCCACGATCGAGCAGGCTCAAACGCACGGTCATGATTGAGGGGTAAGCGAAGAACGAGGGCCATCTCGGTAATCCGTAACAGCCGTACACATTCAATAATACCGGCCCAGGGCTCGTTCGATCGCGCCGCGCAACCAACGAGATAGGGACCTGCACCCCGTCTTCCGCCTCCGCCATAACAACCGTCGCTACATATTGAGCCGGATCATACCCCGGAATGCGGGCTTGGTAGCGGACTGCCGATCGGTCGTCGGCGAGATCATGCTCGACGACGGTGTCCGGCCTCACGAATGAGCTGACCCTGTACGTCAGCCTCGAGCCTCGGAACGCATGCCTTGCGACCGAATAGTGCCCCCCCCGCTGACAGCCCGACCGTTAAAGTACAGCTCGGCTCGTCAGGAACGATAGCCACTCCAAGCCGCCCGCTTTCGCCGCGTGAGACCAGGCGAGGACGGAGGCCGTCTCGCTCAAGGAGTACCAGGTGGTGTTCGAGTACGTGGACCTCCTCGAGCGTCACACCATCCCGATGCGGTATGACCTCTTTCCAACCCGAGGGTGACGGGTCGTCAATCGGCGTGCACACGAGCCGCCAATACGGTCCCGCGTCATCGACGTGGAACAGGAACTTGTCTTGCCAGTGCTCGGCAACGACCTGGTGACCAAATTCACGCGTCACTAAACGGCGCCATCCAAAGCCCGGCTGGTCGGCGGGAAGGCACCACACCTCCACCGCCCCTCGATGAACGCCCTTTACATCCAGGAACAGCCAGGCACCGCTATCAGAGCGCCTTATCCCCAGGTTCAGTCGCTCGTCCGCCTCCTCGAATACTACCTCAGACTTCCCAGCTGCGACGTCCAAGCGGATAAGCTCATGAGGTTGTCGCCGCAGGTCAGGCCGCTCCCGCGTGAAAAACAGGGTACGTCCATCCGCAGCCCAAGCTACCATCGTAGCCCGCCTCGAGCCCTGCCAGAAGTCACGGCCGGTCTCCATGTCCCGCACCCTAAGCTCGTAGTTCTCGTCACCGATGACATCGAAGCTGAAGGCCACGTAACGCCCGTCGTCACTCGGCTCGAAGACACCAAGCCGATAGAAGACCTCGGCCCCTTCAAGCGCGTTCGGATCGATAACAATCTCGGCCGGATCTCCGGCTACCGGCCGCCGCCACCACCTCGGATGTAGAAGGCCCGGCTCGGGTCTTTGGAAATACTCGAAAGGTCCAACCTGGAACGCTGGTGGGGCGCCCTCGCAAGGCTGACGTCCATCGATCTCGGCGATGAGTTCCGCCTTGAGCCCTGTTAGGTGAGCTGTCGCCTGCTCTGCGTAGCTGTTCTCGGCTTCAAGATAAGCGCGGACATCGGGATTCTCCCGGTCGCGAAGCCAACGATACCGGTCTATCGTGATGTCGTCATGAAGCACCCTGATCCGTGGCTCGGCACGGGGAAGCGGTGGCTGCAGGCGCTTGTCTCCCATCACATGGCCCTCACGTAAAAAACAAGAGAAAGGAATTGGCGCGAGCAGGCCGCGAACAATATAGTTTGTGCATCAATGTTCCTCCTAGGCGATAGAGTGCAAACCGTTTAACGAGTCATGGCGCATAATTGCCAGCATCTTTTACTTCAGTTTTGGCAGCATCGCGCTCCGGCGCGTAGTTATTGTTTTGCTGTCGGACGTAACCATAACGGGCGTGGCAATTATCCCATGAGTTCTCGGCCGCTTTTCACAGGATGGGTGTCGACAAACCTGTTTTCACACTCACTTCGCCAGCCAGCACGCGGACATGTGCTGCGGTCCTACTTCGATGGCCGGAGGCTCCTCAGCCTTACAGCGCTCGAAGGGCCAGTGGGCAACGCGGATGGAAACGACACCCCTTTGGCACGCGCGCAGCGCTTGGAACCTCGCCCTGGAGGTTTTCGTATCCAGGAACACTATTGGCCCAAGAAAGACGTAGCGGTTATTCTCCGAGCCGTCCTTAGTGGAAGCAGGATATGGAAGATAAGTCATCCTATGCCATCCAGATTCAGTTGCCAGATTCTACGGCGTCTGCGGCTATTTCCACCTGAAAGTTTGTCCCGCGCCCGAATTGGAAGCGGAATAGAAGGAGGTGAACTCAGAAACAGGCCATAAGCATTTGTGAACCTTAGAGTTACCTCGTTTGCTTGCCTAGCTTACTGCATCGTGTATCCGCCGGCTGTAGGCGTCGTGACAATCACAGCTTCACCTGGATCAAGAGCAGTTTGTGCGCACGCAGGCAAGACTTCGATCGTTCCGTCGAGGCGCCGGACCTCGGTCCTTCCGGTTTCCCCGGCACCTCCGCGCCCTAATCCCTCAGGCGGACGGTTCCGGTGTGACGAAAGGATTGAAAGATCCATGCGCTCGAGGAACCGCAGGCGTCGGGACGTTCCGTCCCCACCGTCAAATTCCCCCTTGCCTCCCGACCCGTAACGAATGACAAATTCCTCGAGGAGAACCGGAAAACGGAGCTCCAGGATCTCGGGGTCAGTCAAACGCGAGTTGGTCATATGAGTGTGCACCCCTGCAGTTCCTGCAAATCCACGGCCATCATTCATCCGGCCTGCCGGACTGCCCGAGCATATCGTTTCGTAATATTGGTACGTCTCATTGCCGAACGTGAGATTGTTCATCGTGCCCTGTGCGTTCGCCAGAGCGCCGAGTGCGCCGAAAACAGCGTTGGTAACATGCTGCGATGTTTCCACATTGCCTGCGACCACAGCTGCGGGGTAATGCGGTCGCAGCATCGAGCCTTCCGGTACGACAATACTAATCGGGCGCAGACAGCCCGCATTCATAGGGATATCCTGCTCCACCATGACCCGAAAACAGTAAAGGACCGCCGCGCGAGTGACGGGTTCGGGTGCGTTGAAATTGTTGTCCCCCATTGGGGATGTCCCCGTGAAGTCAACGGTGGCTGTGCGGGCCTCTCGATCAATTGAAATTTTCACGCGGATGATCTGCCCGGTGTCCGTGGGGTATTCATATTCAGCATCGGAAAGCCTGGTGATGAGCCGGGCAACTTCTTCTGCAGCATTGTCCTGAACATGACCCATGTAAGCCTGCACTACTTCAATGCCGAAATCTTCGACCATGCGACGGAGCTCTGCAATGCCGCGGGCGTTGGCTGCAACCTGGGCCTTGAGATCAGCGATGTTGGCTTCGGGATTGCGGCAGGGGTACGGGTGGACTGTCAAAAGCTGCAGGATGGCCTCCTCCTGAAAGACGCCATCCTTGACGAGCCGGAAGTTATCGATGAGCACACCCTCTTCATCGACTGTTTTGGCGAGCGGCGTCATCGAACCCGGCGCGATACCGCCGACGTCCGCATGGTGTCCGCGCGAGGCGACCCAGAAAAGAATGGTTTTACCGTCGTTATCAAATACTGGGGTGCAAACCGTGATATCGGGCAAGTGCGTGCCGCCATTGTAAGGCGCATTTAGCGCAAACACGTCTCCCGGCGAGATCTGGCCTGTGTTCAGCCGAATAACAGTCTCGACCGAGCGATCCATAGAGCCGAGATGGACGGGCATATGGGGTGCGTTCGCAACAAGAAAGCCGTTTGCGTCAAAAACAGCGCACGAGAAATCGAGCCTTTCCTTGATATTAACAGACTGCGCGGTGTTCTGAAGGGTAATGCCCATCTGTTCGGCAATTGACATGAACAGGTTGTTGAACACTTCGAGAAGGATGGGATCGGCATGTGTACCGACAGCCTGCTTTCGCTCCAAAGGCTGGTGGCGTCGCAGGATGATGTGGTCATAAGCGTTGACCTCGGCTGACCAACCAGGTTCGACTACGACGGTTTGATTCGGCTCAATGATCAATGCTGGTCCGCGCAACTGGGAGCCCGTAACCATCGCTTCGCGAAGGTAGACACCCGCTTCGTGCGTCACTCCATCTGAGTAAAAGCGACATCTCCTGCTCGGTGCCGATTTGCTGATCAAGGCACCATCGGCTCTCGGGGTACGATCACCCCTCCCCTTGTCTTGCCCTGCAAATTCCGCCGCCTCGATCACCAGAGACTTGTCCGGCGAGACGAACCCAAAGCGTGCCATATGGGCAGCCTCAAAAAAACTCTGCGCAGACTTTATGTCTCCTGCCCATTGCACTGGTAGGCTAGTATCAGTGCCTTGGTAACGAAGGTGAAGCGTCGAGGAAGTCTCAAGCGCGCCCGTAACCCTCTGCGCTTCCAATTCCTCGCGAACTGAGGCTTCAAGACTAGACAAAACGGCAGAGAGTGCTGGGAGGTTGGACTCCACGAGTTTAAGCTCCACGCCTTTTTGACGGCTCGCAAACACTCGCGCAAGGCCGATCCCATAGGCAGAGAGCAATCCCGACATTGGATGCAAAAGAATTGTGGTCATTCCGAGTGCGTCGGCGACCAGACAGGCATGTTGGCCACCTGCGCCGCCGAACGAATTGAGCAGGTATCGCGTAACATCATAGCCGCGCTGGACGGAAATCTTCTTGATCGCATTAGCCATGTTCTCGACGGCAATGCGAACGAAGCCCTCTGCTACTTCCTCGGGGGATTTTCCGGTGTCCAAGGCGATTTCCCCGAACCGTGAGGCGACGACATCTCGATCGAGCGGCTGATCGCGGCCGGGACCAAAGATGGCTGGAAACAGCTCGGGCACCAGCTTACCCAACATGACATTTGCGTCGGTTACGGTCAGAGGGCCGCCGCTGCGATAGCTGGCGGGTCCGGGATTGGCCCCGGCACTGTCAGGCCCCACTCGAAACCTCCCGCCGTCTGCGTGCAGTATTGAACCGCCACCTGCAGCGACTGTATGCACCTGCATCATCGGAGCCCGTATACGGATGCCCGCCACCTCCGTGTCGAAGGCCCGTTCATACTCACCGGCGAAGTGTGCGACATCCGTCGATGTCCCGCCCATGTCGAAACCGATGACCCGCTCATACCCGGCAGTACGCGCGGTCTCGACCATGCCGACTACGCCGCCCGCAGGACCGGACAATATGGCGTCCTTACCGTGGAAGCGGTCTGCAGCGGTTAACCCCCCTGACGACATCATGAACTGAAGAATCTGTTCCGAGTTGTCCGGCGCCAGAGCGCTGAGGTTTCTCGAAACACGTTCGACATACCGCCTGAGTATCGGTGACAGATATGCGTCCACGACCGTCGTGTCGCCGCGTCCCACCAATTTCATAAGAGGTGATACCTCATGGCTCACAGAGACCTGACTGAAACCTGCGCGCCGCACAATTTGGGCTAGTGCGAGTTCATGGTCGGGGTTGCGCCACGCGTGCATGAGAACGATCGCTACGGCATCAATCCCTTCCGAGCGCGCCGCAGCGAGCTGCGCCCCTAAACCATCGGTATTCAACGGCGTTTCGACGGTCCCGTCGGCAAACAATCGCTCTTTTACTTCGATGACCTGCGAATAAAGCTGCTCTGGGAGGAAAATTTCCTTGGCAAAGATATGGGGTCTTGCCTGATAGGCTAGCTTCAGCGCATCGCGAAACCCACGTGTAATCAGCAGCAGCGTTTTGTCGCCCTTGCGTTCGAGCAGCGCGTTTGTGGCCACGGTTGTACCCATACGTACGCTGCCGACCCGGTTGGGGGATTTGCCCGTGCGAAACCGTTCCAGAAGGCGCCGGATGCCCTCCACAGCTGCATCATCGTATTCACCTGGGCTCTCCGAAAGGAGTTTCAGGGGATGGCAGTTCCCATCGGGCGATACGCCTATGACGTCTGTAAAGGTGCCCCCGCGATCGATCCAGAAATCCCAAGAGTTATTAGGCACCACACATTCCTCCATATGAGCTGCAACGACAAACGGTCGACTTTTTGCTGGTAATTCGTAGACAAATTATCACAAACAAGTCAAGCAAAGTTTTGGCATTTGCCCAAAGTCTTGGTAAAGGTTGAGTACATTATGCCGAGAAATGTCCCACTTGTTATTGACATTCGCGACTTGACCCGGTGCATGGTGGAACCGTATGGAGGAAACACGATGACTAAAGCGAAACCCGCCGGAAAGGCGCAACCAGAATCCGGAAATGAAGCGGCGGCACCTTTCGAGGACCTGTCCCGCGTCCTTATTGCTGGAGTCGGGCCGGTTGTATCGTCGGCGCACCTGGCGAATTCTAGCATCCCTCAATTGTCCGAATTGGAGTTTGCCCTGACCATGTCCAATCATGCATTTCATCGTTGGATGGTCCGGTGTAGTCAGCCGCGGGCGGGCCGGATCTCGCAGCACTCGACATCCTTGTTCTGCACCTTGTTCACCACCGCATGCGTCCGAAATCGCTTGCCGACATCAGTCTGGTTCTGAACATTGAAGACTCTCATCTCGTCACGTACTCGGTAAAAAAGCTAGTAGGCCATGGTCTGGTCACCGGAGGCCGGAAGGGTAAGGAAAAGACAATCACAACGACGAGCCAAGGGGAGGAACAGAGGTGGCTCGGTTTGTTTGGACAGGAATTCCCGATTTATAAGTGGAACACTGCCTCTGGTTAGGCCGCCTCGGGAAGCGGTAGCGGGGTGAAGTAGGCCTCATCTGGCGCTCTGCCGTCAAGGCTGGAATGCGGACGTCGCCGATTGTAGAAATCGAGATATTTTCCGATCGACGCCCGCCCTTCGCGAACGCTGTTATAGGCCTTGAGATAGACCTCCTCATATTTCACCGACCGCCAGAGACGCTCGACGAAGACGTTGTCGCGCCAGGCGCCCTTGCCATCCATGCTGATCCTGATCTCCCGGTCGAGCAGGACCTTGGTGAAGTCATGGCTGGTGAACTGGCTGCCCTGATCGGAGTTGAAGATCTCGGGCTTGCCGTATGTCGCCAGCGCCTCCTCGAGGGCTTCAATGCAAAACGCCGCATCCATGGTGATCGACAGCCGCCAGCTCAGTACCTTGCGCGTGAACCAGTCGACGACAGCAACCAGGTAGCAGAAGCCGCGGGCCATCGGGATATAGGTCAGGTCCGTCGCCCAGACCTGGTTGGGCCGCGTCACCGCCAGCTTGCCCAGCAAATACGGATAGATCTTGTGCCCGTCGCCCGGCTTCGAAGTGCGCGGCTTGCGGTAGAGCGCCTCGATACCCATGCGCTTCATCAAGGTGCGCACATGCAGGCGACCCGTCTCATAGCCTTCGCGCTTCAAAAGCTTCTGCAACATGCGGCTGCCCGCGAACGGGTAATCCAGGTGCAATTCGTCGATGCGCCGCATCAGCTTCAGGTCTGCCGCCGATGTCGGCTTGGGTAGGGAGTAGACGCTGCCGCGGCTGATCCCCAGTTCGGCCGCCTGCTTGGCAATCGGCAGTTCATGTTCCCGGTCGATCATCGTCTTGCGCTCCCCGACCAGCCGGCCTTGCCGAGCGCCGAGCCTAAAAAATCATTGGCCAGCGTCAGCTCTCCGATCTTGGCATGGAGGGCCTTTATGTCCACCGTCGGCTCCGATTTCTCCGCCGCGCCAAACACGTTCGAGGCCCCGTCCAGAAGCTGCTTTCTCCAATCCGTGATCTGGTTCGCATGCACATCATATTGCTGCGCCAGCTCGGCCAGCGTCTTTTCTCCCTTGATCGCCGCAAGCGCAACTTTCGCCTTGAAAGCCGGGCTGTGGTTCCGGCGTGGTCGTCTGCTCATTCGTGATTCTCCTGTTCCGGCACTCATGCCGATCTCAGGCAGAAATTCCACTTATCACCCTGTCCAATTTTGCCGAGCCACCTCTGAACTTTGCCGGCGCTACGCCGAGGTTCGCGAGGCGCTACTCGTCCGCGCAGTCCAGCAGCTCGGGCTCGATCCCGCCGAGGTGTCGCGTCTGGCCGGGCTCCTTCGTGCAATTTCCGGGAGTTACGACCAAGCTGCCCGGGCCGCTGCCGCAGCGGCCTAGGCTGTGAGCGTCCCCGGTGAATTTGGGGGCGGCTGTCGCGGGGACTGTCTCAAACAGCCGTTGAGAAGAGCTTCCGAGGCGTCGTATTCAGACGTCGGCCACCTTCGGGTGTCACTAGAACGGTCTCGGAAAGCGCAAGGCCCTCGGCCGAAGCATACATGTGGAATACCATATTTTCCTCGAGCTTCCAGTCCGATGTCGGCAGGAACACCCAGGTGAAATCCGAGACGCGGAGCGGCAGGTCGGAGTAGTACCCAAGTGTGTACCCCGTAATATTGTCGTAGCTCGTGCGGATACCAGCATCGAGTGCGCCCCGCCTCACGATGGCGTCGACATCGCGGGCGGCGGCGCCAGGCTTCATCGCCGCCAGCTGTGCGTCCTGCACTTCGATCAACTTTTCGTATATCTCAGTTTGTCGCGCAGTCCGCTTGCCAATGACAACATTGCGCATGATTCTGCAGCTATATCCCTTAAATCGGGGGATCAGCTCGAGATGCAGCACGTCACCTTCCTTCAGCGGCCGGTCATGCAGGTGGCCATGGAGGAAGTCCCAGTCGTTGCTCGCCGTTATGACACCGGGGTCTCCCGGATCGCCGCCAAGCCGGACATACGCTTCAACTGTCATGCGACCTGCTTCACGCTCGGTCATGCCGGGCTTGGCAGCTGCAACGATCTCTTCGATACTCTGGTCAGCGATTTCGCAAGCACGCTTGATCAGGTCGATCTCGGCCGGAGACTTGATCTTACGCATGGTCCACGGCAAGTTGTCGATATTGACTAGTGTGGCTTCGGGCAGAGCGGCCTTGATGTCTTCATACATTGAGACAGTGAGCGCATGACTGCGGAAGTCGATGCCGATTCTTGCCTTGCCTAATCCTTCAGCCTTAATTGCGTCGGTAACGGCAACGGAGGCATGGATCCAGTCTGGATAGCCTGTTATGTTTTCAGTTTTTAACCATGTCATCTCGCGCATTGGCGCCACATCCAGCGCTCTGAGGATAAAGAAGGGATCGCCATCAAGTGGCACTATTCCACAGCGATAGGACGTCAGCGAAACGCTATAGTTAAAGAAGTAGGCCGTCGCCTCGCAATCGTCGATTAACATCGCATCAAGATTGCGGGCTCGCATCTCATCCCGCAGGCGCGCGATGCGGCCCGCGATTTCGTCGGCGGTAAAAGGCATTTCAATCTCCATCTTAGCTACGTCAGGGGGTGCGCCGCCTAAATGCGGCGACTAGGCTCCGGAGAAGGGCAAAGAAGATGGCCAGCACCAGGAATACTAGCGCGACGGCGGCTATCTGGGGGCTGATCTCGTTGCGGATGTCGGCCCACATCCGCATCGGTAACGTGTAGCGTCCGGCGGTTGACATGAAGAGGCCCACCACCAGATCGTCAAAAGCAATCAGGAAGGCGAAGATACCTGAGCTCAGAAAAGCCGGGGCAAGAACGGGGACCACGACCCGTCGCCAGATTGCGCCCACATGGGCGCCCAGGATCGCCGCGGCCTGGACGAGGGAGATATCGAACCTCTGGAAGGCTGCCAGCATAATCAGGAAGACATATGGGAAGCCGAACAAGCCATACGCCAACACGTAGGTTATAGCGTTTCCGATCAGCCCGATCTTGATGAAGATGAAATACAGGGCGAGTGCAATGACGAATTGTGGCACAATCATGGGAGAGATTAGGAATAGCTCCATCCACGCCTTGCCGCGACGCTCCTCCCAACGGCACATCGCGTAGGCGGCAATCGCACCCAGCACGGTCGCAAGGAACGCGCCTGCCACCGAAATCCAGATACTGAACCAAGTGGACCCGAGCCATTCCCGGTCCGTGAGGTAGCTCTCGATCCAACGAGTCGAATATTCGGAAGGCGGCAAGCGGAGGAAGTTGTCGGCACTCAAACCGAGCGGGATCACCGCAACCATGGTGATGGTAAGCATTACCATCACTGTGATGACAATTAGGATTCCGGCGGCCCTGAGGACCCAATAGAGGACGTCCGCGAAACGGCCCATCCGAACTACAAGAACGGCCGGGAAGCGATCCACGGAAGTCGAAATGCGACCAGGGCCCACGTTCTCGCTGCTTCCCGTCGTAGTGCCAAGAGACTTTCTCAATCCGACAAGGAACCCGAGCACAATCACCAGGAGCACAACCGCCTGAGCAGCCGCTCCGCTGTAATCACCGAGCATATTGATAGTGATATAGATTGATTGCGTCGCCACATTCTCGCGTGGGCTGCCGAGCAGCTGGGGCGTCACGTAGAAGCCGAGCGAACTTGTGAAGACCAGGCCCAGTCCTGACATCACACCTGGCAGCGAAAGCGGCACGAATATCCTGGAAAATATCGTAAGCCTGTGAGCGCCAAGGCTCTCAGCTGCTCGCGGCAGGTTTTTGTCTATGCGTGTCATGGTGGCATAGAGCGTCATGATCATCAGCGGAATCTGGATTTGGATCATGCCGATGAGCACACCCACTTCATTGAAAATCATGGGTATCGGGGCAGAAGTCAGACCGATCTCCCGCAGAAATGTGTTGATTGGACCTCGCGCGCCGAGAATTGCTACCCAGGCGTAGGATCGGATTAGAATGGAAGTAAAGAACGGCACGATAACCGCGAGGATCATCAGGGATCGCAACGTTCCCCCGGCCTTGTTCATTGCATACGCGAACGGATATCCAAGCAGCAACGTGAATAAAGTAACGATCAAGCTCAGACGTATGGTGCGCAGAATGACGGGGCCGAAAAGCCCCATCTCAAAAATCTCTTTGTAGGCATCGAAGGAAAACGTACCTCCGGGAAACAAGGAAAGGCCAACCACTGCAACCAACGGGATAACATAGAGGAGGCCGAGGAAGGCGACCGGAAAGATGATGGCCCGGGAGGGCCGCTCTTCCATCCAGTCGACTGCACGAGATACCGGATTAGACATGGCTACTGTTCGCTCAGGGACTCGAGATGTCGAAAGGCGCTAGGTTCGGGGCGCGCGAAAACGGCCGTCCGCTGCTACGCCCAGCATTCGCAACAGCTTATGTCGCGAATGCTGGATCGGTTTTTTACTTGGCGACCCAACTCTGCCACTGCTCGTTAACAAGCTGCAGATTCGACTTTCCATTGCCGCTGTCTTTATTCCACCACTGATAGTTCTGCACGACCTGGGTTTTGACGGTTTCGGGGTTGCCCGGCAGAAGCGCGGCACGTTCCTTGCTGAGCAATTTGAACGTTCTCGCATTGGTCGGACCGTACTCGATCGCCTCGGAGAAACGAGCCTGAGCCTCAGGCTTGGCAACATATGCAAGGAATTTCATAGCGTTTTCTGTATTTTTGGCCCCGACTGGCACAGCCCAACCGTCCCACTGCAGGACAGCCTGCTGCCAGCTCAGGTCGATCGGCTGCCCCTGCGCCTTGAGTGCTGAGACGCGACCATTCCAGACCGATCCGACCGAAACCGCCCCATCGACTAACAACTGGGCCGGCTCAGCACCGGCAGCCCAGTAGCGGAGGATGTTTGGCTTGATTTTGTCGAGCGCGGCGAAGGCCCGCTTTATGTCCAGGGGATAGAGGTCAGCGGGCGCAACGCCGTCCGCCATGAGCGCCGTCTCGAAGACCGCGCCTGTCGCGGGGCCTTCGCTCGCGTTGTAAACTGTTCGCATGCCCGGAAACTTTTTGACGTTCCACATGTCAGCCCACGTCTGGGGCTTTTCGTCGCCGAACGCTTGCGTATCGAATCCCATCACGAGCGAATAGAACAAGGAAGGGAAGTACTTTTCATGGGCAGGCACCGGGGAAATGCTGTCCCGATCTTCCTTCGCAAAAAGATCGTAATTTATCGACTGCAGCAGGTCTTCCTTGATGAAGCTGTCAATGTCGGGACCCGCAATGTCGGTGACGTCGGATGCCGGGGCGCCTGCCACAATCGATGCACGGTATGCACCGTTGGGTATCGAGGCCGCAGCAACCACCCGGATTCCTGTTTCGGCTTCAAATGGATCGAAGTAGGCCACTTTCTGTGCCTTTCCCCAAGCTCCACCACCATCCGTGACAATCACTTCGCCGCTTCCCTGCGCCGAAGCGCTGCGAATATTCAGGTATGGGGCGGCAACCGCGCCGGCCAAACCCACAAGTACTTTACGCCTGTTGAGAAATAGATGAGTCATTTTATTCTCCTCTGGAGCTGGCGCCGTTCCGGCGGGGAAAGACGGTGCTGGAGTTGTAATCCCACGTTACGCTTACCCGTTGAGTATCGGGCTGCCCCGCTTCAGGCTTAAGTTTAGCTGTAATGATTTTGTCGTTTGGCAGGCGAACCCGGATCAGGATCGATTCACCTAGGTAAGCTGATGAGAGCATCTCCCCTGGAATGAAGCCAGGTACCGGCTCGCGTTCGGGACCGAGGCTGATCCTGTTCGGGCGGACAATCAGGTCAACCGTGTCCCCCTTTTCCAGAACGGCGCCAGGTACCGACTTGCCGCACACGAGCAGGTTATGCCCAATTTCTACCAAGCATCCTTGGGGGCTCGACTCGGCGATGCTCCCCTGCAACATGTTCGCTTCACCGACGAAATCGGCCACAAAGGCGCTGGCCGGCGTATCGTAAATCTCCGCGGAGGTCCCCTGCTGCTCGATGCGACCGTGGTTGAGCACCACAATCCGGTCCGACATGCTCATGGCCTCATCCTGGTCATGGGTCACAAACAGCGCTGTCGTGCCAGTTACCTGCTGGATTTCCTTGATCTCCGACTGGAGATGCTCACGCATCTTCTTGTCGAGCGCACCAAGCGGCTCATCCATCAACAAGATGGGGGGTCGGAACACCAGCGCGCGAGCCAACGCTACACGTTGCTGCTGACCTCCGGACAGCTTTGTAACCGGCCGGTCATCCATGCCACGCAACCCTACCAGGCGCATCATCTTGGAGACTTCTGGTGCGATCTCAGCCTTGGAAACTCCACGCTGAATAAGTGGGAACGCGATGTTCTGGGCCACAGTCATGTGCGGGAACAGCGCGTAATTCTGGAAAACCATGCCAATGTTGCGTTGCCGAGGCGGCAGGACGGTAACGTCACGATCACCAAAAAAAATATTCCCCCGGGTGGGGCGCGTGAATCCGGCAACTCCCATCAACAGGGTGCTCTTACCCGATCCGCTTGGGCCTAGCAGGGTCACGAAACTGCCGGCCGCCACGTTCAGAGACACGCCGTCGACCACGGTCATATTGCCGTACTCTTTCGTGAAACCTCGGATGTCCACACTTATTCCAGTCATTACCCCTCGATCGGAAATGGCCCGGTTGCTCCGAGCTTCGCTTAACAGAAAGATGACAAAAACGCGACGATACGTCAACAAATTATTGTTGAGATGGAGAAATAATGTCGAGATTCCTGTATCTATCAAGTCGGCTTCGGCCAAACGGAGAGACCGACACGCTGTCTTGCGATTTCTACTGGAATGTCGTCGGGGAATGTCGCGGTCTTGAAGACGGACCACTGATTTTGCGAATTACCCTGAAATCGTTGGTAGCCCCCGTTGTCGAACGCAAGATCTTTCTTGTGTACGATCCGCAGATGCCGCGTTCCCCTCCCGCCGGAATCCTGATGGATATGCTGCGGCAGGGGGACGAGGCATAGATATCGAATTCCGAACGGAGCAAGATGGGTAAATGATCCGCAGGTTCACGATCTGGGCAACAACGCAGCCACCAGTTATACAGTGTGAAGCCTAAACGGTCGGCAAATGCACCGTTTTTACCTCTAGGAAGTCCTCCAGCCCAAACAGTCCTCCTTCTCGGCCATTGCCTGACAGCTTATATCCACCAAATGGACTGCCATATCGGTGGGAACCACCATTGATATGCACCATGCCGGCACGCAATTGGGTGGCAATCCGTTCCGCGCGCTCGGCATCGCCGATCTGTATATAGGCGGCGAGCCCGAAATCCGTATCGTTCGAGATTTCGATCGCTTGCTCTTCTGTCTCGAATGGGATGATTGCCAATACCGGGCCGAAGACTTCATCGCGGGCGATCTGCATTGAGTTGTCGACATCGACGAAGATGGTAGGCTTGACGTAGTAACCAGTTTCGAAACCTTCCGGTTTGCCAGGACCACCAATAAGGACCTTTGCACCCTCGGCAATGGCGGCATTGATCATAGATTGTACGCGTCCATACTGGATATCACTGACCACCGGGCCAATGTGTGAGCCTTCTTTGGTGGGATCGCCAACCTTGGTTTCCGCGCCAACCTGCGTCGCAATTGTTACTACCTCGTCGTAGATAGTCCGCTCTACAAGCATTCGGGTTGGAGCGTTGCAAGATTGGCCGGAATTGTTGAAGCATTTGCGGATGCTCGCCGCGACGTCTCGTTCGAGATCGGCGTCAGCGAACACGAGGTTCGGTGACTTGCCACCGAGCTCAAGCGTCACACGCTTGATCGTATCGGCGGCGTCCTTGCTAACGGCAATGCCAGAGGGGGCCGAACCGGTAAACGACATCATGTCGATATCTTTGTGCTTTGACAGTGCCGAACCCGCGTAGACACCGTCGCCATTGACAAGATTGAATACTCCTGTCGGAAAACCAGCCTCGTCGATCATCTCAGCATAGAGCATGGCGCTAAGCGGCGTGAACTCGCTCGGCTTCAGGACACAGGTACAGCCGGTCGCAAGGGCTGGTATGACCTTGAGCGCTATCTGGTTGACGGGCCAGTTCCAAGGGGTGATCAGTCCGCAGACGCCAATGGGTTCACGCAGAAGCGTGTCGCCGTTCGGCAGGGTTTCCTTCAGTTTCAGCCGCTTTAGCGCAGCGTTGAAGGCTTGAAGATGACCGACGCCTACATGTTGCTCATGGCTCATCGTGATCGGGGCGCCCAACTCGGCCGTTATCGTGTCGGCCATTTCCTCGTAGCGGCGCTTGTAGATTGCGAGCAGTTTCTCCAATAGTACGAGGCGTTCGTTAACGGCTCGTACGGCTATAGGTTGCGAATGCTTTCTTGGCGGCTGCCACCGCGCGATCGATATCGGCTGCCTTCCCGAGAGAAATGACGGCGATCGGCTTTCTCGGTCGCGGGATTGAGCACGAGCAGATCGTTCGACGTGGCCGGCTCCACCCATTTGCCATCGATGTAGAATTTCCGCTTGTCGAGCATTTGCCCCTCCTATTCGTTGCATTGCCATCCGGCAGTCGCCGTCAAAAGCGCGCCTTACCAGCCAATCGCATCCCTTAACGAGTACCACCACGAACCGATCGTCGAATATTGGGCGCGAAACATGCGACCACCGGGGAATGGATACCAGGGCAGCTTTTCAAAGACATCGCAGCGCGTCGTGTCGCCATCGATTGCTTCGGCTAGTGTGCGGCCGAAGAGGTGCGATCCGGTCACGCCGTGACCGCTACAGCCATGGGCAAAATAAGTGTTGGTGCCGATCCGGCCCATCTGCGGCACGCGGGTGAAGGAGAGCGCGAAATTGCCGCTCCAGGCATAGTCGATCGTCACGCCCTTGAGACGCGGGAACACCTTTTCGAGGTTGGGTCTGAGCTTTGCGATGACGTCGGCCGGATCCGTGCCGCCATAGACCGTGCCGCCGCCGAAGATCATCCGCTTGTCGGCGGACAGGCGGAAATAGTCGAGGATGTAGCGCACGTCCTCGACGCACATGTCGCTCGGGATCAGCGAATTGGCGACTTCTTCGCCGAGCGGAGCCGTGGTTATCATCTGCGTCGAGACAGGCATAACCCGCGAGACGAGCTTTGGCACTGCATCGCCAAGGTAGGCGTTACCGCAGAGCACGACGATGCGCGCCGAAACCTCGCCGCCTTCGGTGTAAACGGCAGGCCGTGCCGCCTCGTGATCGACCCGGGTCATCGGCGACTGTTCATAAATTGTGCCGCCAAGGCTTTCGAAGGCACGTGCCTCGCCGAGCACGAGATTGAGGGGGTGCATGTGGCCGCCGGTCGTATCGAGCATGCCGCCGCAATAAGCATCCGAATTGACGAGCTTTCGCAGCGCCTCGCGGTCGAGAAGCTGGTGATCGTCCATCCCGTATTTGCGCCAGAGCGTCTGCTTGGCTTCAAGCTCCTTCATATGCGCCGGCGTATAGGCGGCATAGATATTGCCCGGCTTCAGGTCGCACTCGATCTGATACTGGCTGACGAGACGGCGTATGATCTTGCCGCCCTCCTGCACCAGACCGCCGATAAAACGCGCTGTGTCCTCGCCGTAGCGGCGCTGGATCGTCGCGAGACTGGCGTTGAGGCCGTTGACGAGCTGACCGCCGTTGCGGCCAGAGGCCCCCCAACCAACCTGAGCCCCCTCAACGACGACGACCTTGTATCCCTTCTCGGCAAGGTGAATTGCGGTTGAAAGACCGGAGTACCCAGCGCCGACGACGCAGATGTCGGTTTCGACCCGGCCCTGAAGCCGGACCGGTGTACGGATGATGTTGCGGGAGGCGGCATAGTAGCTGGTCGGGTAGCTGCCGTCGCCGGCATAGGATTTCTGTTTCTTAAGCATTAGACGATTTCCAAATAGGCGGCAAATTCGTAGTCGGTAACCTGCTCGGCAAAGCCTGCGATTTCCTGGCGTTTGCAGGCGATCAGCATCGAGCGCAGCAGGGGGTCGAAAATTTCGGTGGCGATTGCCCCGGCCTCAAAAGCATCGACTGCCTGCCCCCATTCAGCCGGGATTTTGGGAAGTTTATCCATGGAATAGGTGTGGCCTTCGACCGGATCGGACGGCTGCCACTTGTTGCGGATGCCGACGAGAGCCGCGCCCAGGATCGCAGCGATCACGAGATACGGGTTGGAGTCAGCCCCAGCAACGCGGTGCTCGATGCGACGCGCGACCGGGTTTCCGCCGGGTATCCGGATAGCCGACGTGCGGTTCTCGTATCCCCACGATATCGCGGTCGGCGCGAGCGTATCTGGCCTGAGTCGTCGGTAAGAGTTGAAATGCGGCGCGAACACGAGCGTCGTCTCAGCCATGCCGCGCAGCAGGCCTGCCACCGCATGTTTCATCGTCGACGAGCCCTCTTCACTGCCGTCGTTGAAGACGTTGTTTCCATCCTTGTCGATGAGGCTGAAATGCACGTGCATTCCGCTTCCGGAGCGCGTGCCATAGGGCTTCGCCATGAAAGTGGCGGCAAGCCCATGTTTGCGCGCCACGCCCTTGACGATCCGCTTGAAGAAGACGGCATCGTCAGCCGCCTTCAGCGGATCGTCCGTGTGCAGCAGGTTGATCTCGAACTGGCCGATGCCATTCTCGGCGATCGCTGCGTCTGCAGGCACATTCTGCCGGGCGCATTCCTTATAGACGTCAGAGAAGAAGTCGCCGAAATCGTCCAGCTCATCGATCGACAAGATCGCATCGGAGTCGAGCCGTTTGCCGGTATATGGGGAGATCGGCGGAACTGCGCTGTCCGGCTCGGGGTCGATCAGATAGAATTCCATTTCGGTCGCCACAACCGGGCGAAGCCCCAGTTCCTGGTATTCCCTGACGATCGCCGCCAGCGCCTGGCGCGGATCCGCCAGGAATGGCGTGCCGTCTTCGAGTTGCAGCCAAAGTGGCACAAGCGCGCTCGGCCGCGACGTCCAGTTGACCGGTAGCGCTCCGCGTCCAGTGACGCCACAGATGCCGTCGCGGTCGCCAGTTGCGAGAACCTGCTGGTTGCCGATGATGTCCTCACCCCAGACGTCGACGCCAACAATCGACAGCGGCATGCGAATGCCGCCGCCCAGGACCTTGGCTGCTTGCTCAACCGGCAGCCGTTTGCCCCGCATGATGCCGTTCAGATCGCAGACGACTGCCTGAATGCTCTCAATCGGTCCGTTGCGTTCCAGCCATTCGCTGAACGCGGGCGGACTTGCCTCGTTGGAGGACATATCTCAATTCCTTTTTTGTGATCACATTATGGATAACTTGACATCATTGTGCCGCTGCTGTCAAGTTCTTGGCAATCCCAACACCTCAGGAATGGCATATGCTCGCAGGTGCTCCCGACCTCATTCTTATCCAAATGGGCACTCCGCCGAATGAAATCCGTGGGCAGCTCGGGGACTTACCAGACTGGTTTTGCCGTGCCCTCGGCCGATTACCGGACACCATTGAGATGGTTCGGGTATTCGCAGGCGAGAGTTTGCCCGAACCCGATCCTCATCGGATTGCTGTCATTACAGGATCTTGGTCCATAGTGACGGATTGCGAGCCGTGGAGTGAAAAGACCGCCGCCTGGATCCGCGACGCAATGGCGATCGAGATGCCTCTCTTTGGCGTGTGCTACGGACATCAACTCATGGCGCACGCTCTCGGTGGACGGGTGGAATATCATCCTGAGTGCAGAGAAATCGGATGCCAGACGGTACGCCTCCTGCCAGAGGCATCGCAGGACGTGTTGCTGAGGGATCTGCCTCAGCATTTCCAAGCGCATTTGACCCACATGCAAACGATTATCAGTCTCCCGCCGACTGCCTATTCTCTGGCGGCTTCAGATCATGATCAGCACCAGATTGTTCGATTCGGCCCCGAGGCGATATCAACCCAATTCCATCCTGAGTTCACGCCGGAGATTTCGTCTGCGATCATCAATTTCCGAGCCGATGTCCTACGGCAGGAAGGCAAGGATTCCAGAGCCTTGCTTGATGCGGTGAGCGAGACACCTGAAGCAACAAAGCTGCTATGTAACTTTGTCAAAGCGAACACTCGCCAAGCGGCGCCCGGCTGAGGAGGAAGTGCAATCGCGCCGCATGTTTGGGCGGGCTCGGAAAATGCCGGCGACGGCTTCTGTCGCTGCAGGGGTCGTTAACGACTGTGTCGATGTCGCTGATTGTATATTTATATCATCACTGTGATCACATCACGGCAATGTTGACATAATTCAATCGATGCGATCAAGGTCGTCTTTCAGAAGTCAACTTATCGAGCAAAGGAGTTGCTCCCATTGGACCAGCCGGACATGCCAGCCTTTCCAAGACCTACAGGCATGACAACACAGGAGTATGTTTTCGAACGGCTTAGACAGGCTATCATGGTAGGAGCGTTCAAACCTGGCATGTCACTCACTATCCGCGGCATTGCGGACGCTCTGGAAAGTAGCCCGACGCCGGTTAGAGAGGCCCTGAGGCAGCTTACCTCTGTTGGTGCGTTGCAGCTCCTTGAAAACCGTCGCATCGTCGTGCCAAAAACTACTCCGGCGCGTTTCGAGGAACTGATTGCGCTTCGCATCGTACTTGAAAGTCATGCGGCGCGAAGAGCTGTCGTGCATCTCTCCGAACTACAGATCGACGAACTAGTCGCATTCGACGACGCTGTCGAAACCGCTATCACCGCTGGTGACAAGGCAGGGGCGCTCATCTCAAACCAGGAATTCCATCGGCGCATATATAAGGCCAATCCAGCGCAAGTGGCTATGCCCTTGATTGAGAGCCTATGGCTTCAACTCGGGCCAATTCTTGGAATAGCCATGGAACATGTCGCAGAATTTTATCTGGTCGATCGCCATCAGGAGGCGATTGAGGCCTTGCGACGACGCGACGAGGAGGCTGTGGCCCAAGCTATCGGCGCCGATATTCGCGAAGGCGTGGGAGGGCTTGATGGCCGTGCAGTCGAAAGGCTTTTAGCGATGTCCGTATGAGGAATAACAATAGTGATTGCTAAAAAACCGCAGGTGCCGTAGCGGGTCGTGTTGGAATTCGGCGGAGCAGCCTCCGGTAGGTTAAGATTATCGGCTCATGCGGCGAGGTCAATCTGCTGATCGCGTGGCTTCGTAGGAAGCGTCTGCCAGCCGTCGATCTTTCGCATCGAGATTTGACCGGACGCCATCAACGCCCAGAACAACATTGCCGCGGTTTCGGCCGAAGGCAGAACGGTCTGGGTCTTGATGCGCCGCTTGAACTCCTCATGCAGACGCTCAATCGCGTTTGTTGTTCTGGCGCTTTTCCATTGGCTCGGCGGCAGCCGGGTGAAGGCGAAGAGACGCTCGCCGGCCTCCTCCAGGCTATCGGCCACCGCCCGGCACTTGAGCCGCCATTTGCGCAGGAACGCCTTGCGGCGGCTCTCGATCTCCTCCGGCGTGGCCGCGTAGATCATGTCGGTGTAATCGGCGCTGATCTCCTCATGCAGCCGCTCGGGAGCATGGGCAAGCAGATTCCTGTGCTTGTGAACCGTGCATCTCTGCACCGGCACCCCGTCCCACAGCGCGGCGATCGCCCTGTCCAAGCCAGGTGCGCCATCGACCATGAGAAACTCAGGTCGGCGCAGGCCGCGCCCGACGAGATCGTCGAGAATGGCCCGCCAGGCCTCCGTCGTCTCGCCACCCATATTCTTGACCGCGAGCAGGATCTTCTGGCCGTCCGCGCGCACACCGATGACCACGAGCAGCGAGATCGAGGTCGCTTTGCGGTCGAGCCTGACACGAACCACCGTCCCGTCGAGGATCAGGCGCACGATCGGCTCGTCGGCCAGAGAGCGGGCATTCCAGGCGTCCCAGTCCGTCTTCACCTTGCGCCAGGTGCGGCTGACGACGTCCTTGCCGATCGCGCCGCCGAACAGCGCGGCGAGCGCACGCCGCACGCGCCTGGTGTTCGTGCCCGCCAGGTAGCTCGACGCGATCAGCGCGTCGGCGGCCATCGTGCGCCGCTGATAGGCGCGCAAGGCCTTGCTCTTCCATTCCACCGTCTTGTCCTCGCCGGCATCGAGGCGCGCCCGCGGAACCGTGAGCTCGGTGGTGCCGAAGGTCCCCGTCAGCGTGCGCGTCCGGCTGCCGTGGCGGTGGCCGGCGACACCGGTGGTCTCATCACTGCGCGCCGCCGGCTGCCGGCCATAACGGGGACGGGCAAGCACCGCGTCCAGCTCGGTCTCGAGCATCGTCTCGATGAAGCCGCGCACCCGCTCGCGCAGGCCAGCTTCAATCGGATCAAACCAGTTGTCGAAAAGATAGCTCGTCGCCTCATCCCCAGGATGAACGGCTTCCGCATTCATGGTAGTCCTTGTCATGGCGTAGTCTCCTGTCCGGCGCTCTAACGCCGGATGATTCGAGGTTTGACACCCCGGAGACTACGCCAACTCACAATTCCAACCACTCCTGCGACGGCACCAACCGCACCGCAAAGCCAGACTGGCAAGGTGCAAGACAGAGAGGTGGCTCGGTTTGTTTGGACAGGAATTCCCGATTTATAAGTGGAACACTGCCTCTGGTTAGGCCGCCTCGGGAAGCGGTAGCGGGGTGAAGTAGGCCTCATCTGGCGCTCTGCCGTCAAGGCTGGAATGCGGACGTCGCCGATTGTAGAAATCGAGATATTTTCCGATCGACGCCCGCCCTTCGCGAACGCTGTTATAGGCCTTGAGATAGACCTCCTCATATTTCACCGACCGCCAGAGACGCTCGACGAAGACGTTGTCGCGCCAGGCGCCCTTGCCATCCATGCTGATCCTGATCTCCCGGTCGAGCAGGACCTTGGTGAAGTCATGGCTGGTGAACTGGCTGCCCTGATCGGAGTTGAAGATCTCGGGCTTGCCGTATGTCGCCAGCGCCTCCTCGAGGGCTTCAATGCAAAACGCCGCATCCATGGTGATCGACAGCCGCCAGCTCAGTACCTTGCGCGTGAACCAGTCGACGACAGCAACCAGGTAGCAGAAGCCGCGGGCCATCGGGATATAGGTCAGGTCCGTCGCCCAGACCTGGTTGGGCCGCGTCACCGCCAGCTTGCCCAGCAAATACGGATAGATCTTGTGCCCGTCGCCCGGCTTCGAAGTGCGCGGCTTGCGGTAGAGCGCCTCGATACCCATGCGCTTCATCAAGGTGCGCACATGCAGGCGACCCGTCTCATAGCCTTCGCGCTTCAAAAGCTTCTGCAACATGCGGCTGCCCGCGAACGGGTAATCCAGGTGCAATTCGTCGATGCGCCGCATCAGCTTCAGGTCTGCCGCCGATGTCGGCTTGGGTAGGGAGTAGACGCTGCCGCGGCTGATCCCCAGTTCGGCCGCCTGCTTGGCAATCGGCAGTTCATGTTCCCGGTCGATCATCGTCTTGCGCTCCCCGACCAGCCGGCCTTGCCGAGCGCCGAGCCTAAAAAATCATTGGCCAGCGTCAGCTCTCCGATCTTGGCATGGAGGGCCTTTATGTCCACCGTCGGCTCCGATTTCTCCGCCGCGCCAAACACGTTCGAGGCCCCGTCCAGAAGCTGCTTTCTCCAATCCGTGATCTGGTTCGCATGCACATCATATTGCTGCGCCAGCTCGGCCAGCGTCTTTTCTCCCTTGATCGCCGCAAGCGCAACTTTCGCCTTGAAAGCCGGGCTGTGGTTCCGGCGTGGTCGTCTGCTCATTCGTGATTCTCCTGTTCCGGCACTCATGCCGATCTCAGGCAGAAATTCCACTTATCACCCTGTCCAATTTTGCCGAGCCACCTCTGACCATGTCGTGTTCTGGAAAATGGCGCATTGGCTGGGACACAAGTACCGATCCCGCATCAAGCCCTTGATGCGGAAATGGTGCCGCGTCCCAGAACCGGGCAAGGCGAAAACCTGGCTCGTGTTTGGTCGCAATGAACGCGGTGACCCCGTCGGAAAAGCGTTGAAACGGCTTGTCTCAAGCCCCAAGACGCAATTCCGGTGGCGCAATCCGGAGACGAATCCGTACATCTTCCGGATCGAAGACCGCAGTACTGTCACGTCGCACTACCATGATGTTGCAATGGCCATGGGCCAAGCTTGAACAGAGAGCCGTATGCGCTGAGAGGTGCAAGTACGGTTCGGGGAGAAGAAGCGCATCTGCGCTTCTTACTCCACTCCCGATGGCACGTGGGTTTTGTTATTTGGTCGCCATCGTCGACTGGTTTACGCGCAAGGTTCTGTCCTGGCGGCTCTCCATCACGATGGACACGGCGTTCTGCATTGAAGCACTCGAGGAGGCGCTCGCCCGATATGGCAAGCCGGAAATCTTCAACTCCGACCAGGGCAGCCAGTTCACCAGCATCGAGTTCACCAAGATCCTGCTCGATCAGAAAATCCAGATCAGCATGGATGGTAAGGGCGCCTGGCGCGACAACGTCTTCGTCGAGCGCCTATGGCGAACCGTCAAATACAACGAGGTCTATCTCCATGCCTATGAAAGCGTCAGCCAGGCACGTGCTTCCATCGGTTAATTCCTGACTTTTTATAACCAGAGACGACCTCATTCGAGCCTTGACGACAGAACGCCCGATGAGGCCTACTTCACCCCAATCACGCTTCCCGAAGCGGCTTAAACACAGGTAGGATTCCACTTATCGGGAAATCCTGTTCAAACAAACCGAGCCAGCTCTACCTTCATGCCGAAATCGGCCGCCGTAATATGGATGCCAGCGATAATGAAACTCTACCATCTGCCCGACATGGGCAGAATGACCCTGCGATGGCTCTGGGAAGGCGAAACTGGACCTTCGCCGGTTCCCAGCGCGGCGCCGACCGCGCCGCCGTTATGCTTACCCTCATCACCACGGCACGCCTCAACGACGCCGACCCGAAAGCCTGGCTCGCCGACGTCCTGGCCCGCATTGCCGATCTTCCCGCCTCGCGTCTGCACGAACTTCTGCCCTGGCAATGGAAAAAGCTGCGCGATGCCGACAAACCGGTCGATCAGCAGACCGCCTGACCTTCACGCAACGCCATCATAGAGCCTGCCGCGCGCACGCGCGTGTGCCAATCATGCGGCCTTCGCCGTATGCGTACGTTTGAGAAGGGCGGCGTATCGAGGCGGGTGATGAAACCTGCCAGAACCTCTCAAGGAGAGCGATACGCCATGAACGAGACTATCAACATTATTCGCCTTCGTCAGCCCGACTGGGAGGCCAGATCCCGACCCGACGGCAGCGCATCCTGGGCCATCTTGAAGACCGGATCGGAGCGCAGCCGGTTGGCGTCATTGCCATCCTCATAGCCGGCGGCGATCATCTTCATGCGAAAGCCGATCATGTCCGGCAGGCTGTGGACGACCTGGTCAGGGCAGCGCGGATCATCGATGCAACGCGCCAGACGGTCGGCTACCCGCAGTCGTTTTTCCACCTCGGCCAGCACCCAGAACGCCACAGTTGGAGGACAACATGCCTCCGTCGAAACGGGCGACGACGGACTTGCCGCCCACTGATGACAAACCGCTCAGCGGCAGGGTAAGATCATTCATGGCGGGTGTGGTCTCCGGGAAATGATTCGGATCGGCCTTAGCAACCAAATCCTACGTCATTTCAACGGCTTGCACCACATCCGCCAACCCGCCGTGAATTATTCAGGCTAGTAAGCGCCGCCCAAGGACGCGATGGTTAGCTTTTCCGTGGCACTTGCGGCGGAGCTTGCTGCAACGACCGCCAACGCAGCGACTGCAACGATGCCGCGATTGTAATGGTTCATCATTCCGTATCCTCCCTTTGTATTTGAGTTTGTTAATTGCCGGACCCGTCAAGTGGCACAGCCACTCACATCTCCTCCTCAGTTTCAGCGACCGAAACTTTGGAAAGATCGGCCGGAAGACATACCTTTAGCCCGTTAGCTTTTTCTGATCCCCTTCTCTACAAGACCCATTCTTGGTCTATTTACTCATTTGGCCTATCCCTCAGTTGAATAGAGCATGCGTGGCGTTTGAGTGAGCCGTTGCCCCCCGCTTTCCGTGACCAGCACAGACTCGCTGAATGCGAGCCCGTGAGCGGAAACGTACATGTGGAAGACCATGTTCGGCTGAACAAGCCATTCGGCGGTTGGGTTGAAAGTTCGGGTGAAGTCACTCGCACGTTGAGTGCTCGGCGGGCAGAGCCCCAATGTATACCCCGTAATGTTATTGAAGCTTTCGCGAAGGCCCTGCGCGACTACTGCATCTCTCAAAATAGCATCTACATCGCGCGCTTTGGCACCGGGAAGCATCGCCGCAATCTGACGCTCTTGGAGTTCAGCCAAAGTGCTAGCAACGCGCTTCTGCTCGTCTGTAGGCTCACCCACGACCACTGAGCGCATAAGACGCGCCGTGTGCCAACGGACACGAGGGATTAATTCAATGTGTACGACCGCTCCTCGCTCAAGCGGATGCGAGTGAAGGTGGCCGTGCAGAAAGTCCCAGCCCGTTCCCGAAGTGATTGGGCCGACGTAGGCATCATCGGCACCGAATTCGAGATAGGCAGCAGCCGCCGCTGCAGAGACATCACGCTCGGTGCCGCCGAGCCGAACAGCCTTGACGGCTCGCGCCATCGCTTTGTCCGCAATCTCGGCCGCTCGCTGAAGATAGCTGACTTCAGTGGTCGACTTGACCAGGCGCAACTCCCAGGTCGTCTTTCCGAAATCCACAAAGTCTGTATCGGGCAGCGCCTTGCGAAGCTTGTCAAACCGGGCGAGCGTCATTGAATGGGATTCGAAATCGACCGCAAGCCGGCCGCCGGCCAATCCGCGTTTCCCGATCTCCTGTACCAGAACGTCGACGGGTTCTTCCCAGTCGACGAAACCCAAGATATCCCTGAACCAGCTCTTCTCCCGCGCCGGTGCAACATCAAGCTCGCGCACGAGAAGAAACGGCTCGCCCTCCTTCGGAATGCAGCAGCACCTCCAGAGTGTCTCGGACACGCCGTAACCCGAGAGCCACGTCATCGCTTCGACATCATCCACTACAAGAACATCGACGTTCTGTTTCTCCATTTGCCGTCGGATGCTAGCGAGCCGCGACCGGTATTCTTCAACCGAGAAAGAAAGATCGACATTCGTCATTTAGTAGAAGCTCCTTTGGAACGATCTTGGCGCAACAGCCATGTAATGCCGGGGCGTAGATGCCGTAGAATTCGAGACGATCTTGATTGGGGTGAGGGAAAACAAACCTGAGCCGATCAACCAGCCCTTTCAATCACTTCTTCCGCTGCCATTCCCCATATGAGCTCCCCTGAACCCGACGACGGAAGTCAAGATGACATATTCATAAAGATTTTGCAAACGTTTTATCAACAAAATGTCGACAATCGGGCATCTCGTAGCCCAGAGAGGGACCGACGTGGCCGCACATCCAACCGGACGCCCCGATGTTTCAACGAGTTTAGGGCTTCGACGCTGCTTCAACCGTTTACACGCTGGGCTACTATTCCGGTTGCATGACCAGGCAGTGATCTTGATCGGGTGTTCCTGCCCACTTTCGATTATTAGGCGGCGAAGGAAGGGCGGCAATGCTTCGGCCGAACGCCTTTGCATATGGCACCGTCCCCATCTATCGCGCAAAGCCCATAGATCATGAAATGGAACGACATCGTAAAGTTATCGACAGGCCGGACAGCAATGGCCAGCGAAGTTAGTCTTCAAGCTGCTGCGACATGGGAGATTTCGAGCCAGAATTTCATGGTAGTGCTGCGCAGATCGCGATGGTTGGAAGATGATAGAGCATGGCGGGGAGAGTGAAACAGGTTGCCGATGGGTCGTGGATGGAGACGAACCGCTGAAGCTGGCCCAGTGACTTAACGCTTCATGATCCGTTCTCGTCGTCGCATCGGCTGGTGGGAGTTTTCGACCCGATTGTTTAGCTCCTTGTGCCGGCGATGCTTGACTTCCGGCGTGATCTCTCTACCGGCGAGGGCATAGCATAGGCCGGGCTTGTCGGTGAACATCGACCGCGTAGACGACTATGCGCCCGACAAACAATCTCCCGCACCAAGGCGCTTACAAATCTCGCTATTCGACGACGATCCTACGGTCCTCTGTGCTGAAATCAGCTCGTAGTGTAGCAACAAAATCAACATCACTCGAAGTGACCGACCGCCGATCGACTGGTCATTTCGCGAATGTGGTGCGGAGGCGGCGGCGCATGAGCAACAGCAGGCTAGTCCCCCGCACGAGCAGAAAAATGTGATAGGCGGCCCAGAGCCCGCTGTTGCCGAATATCTGCCCGAGCGCAAACAAAGCTGTGACAAAGGTCACGAAGGACAAGAACATCATGTTGCGTATGTCGCGCGACCAGCTTGCGCCCAGGAAGACGCCGTTCATCTGGAAGGCAAGCACGCCGCTTGGTGCCGTGAAGATCGCCCAAGAAAGATAGGGAACCGCCTCTGTACGCACGTCCGTGGCCTTTGTGATGGTGCCGACAAGCTGTTCGCCGAACGCGAAGAGCAAGACGCTCATAAAGCCTGCAAGCGCGAATCCCCAACCCGCTGTCAGTCTAACGGCACGCAAGAAAGCCGGCCGATCACCGGCGCCGATGGCACGACCGGCGAACTGCTGTGCTGCGGTCGCGAACCCCGAAAGGAAGTACTCAGCGAACAGTAAAAAATGCATCAGCACCGCATTGGCGGCGAGTGTCGCGGTACCTAGCTGCGCGCTCTGCCGCATGAAAAGGATGTATGCCCCCATGAGCGCGAAGGAACGGATCATGATGTCGCCATTGAGGTGAACCATCGACCTTATCGCCGCGACGTTTAACGTATGCTGGGGCGATATTTTTGGCATCGCGGAGAAACGCCCAAAGAGGATGACCATGCCGACGGTCATGGCGGCGACTTCAGCGCAGATCGTTCCCCAAGCAACTCCTGCGATACCCCAGCCGAGATAAACGCCAAGAAAACTTGTTAACGCGATATTCATCCCATTGAGGAGGAGTTGCAGGAAAAGTCCGATACCGACTTCGGCGCGACCTACCAAATAGCCGAGGATTACATAGTTGATAAGCGCTGCAGGCGCCGAGAGAAGGCGGATGCGGATGTAAAGATCCATCGCGGCAGTCAGGGCAGGTTCCGCATTAATGAACCATTCGCTGATTGAGGCAATCAGGGGTGCAAGCAGCGCCAGAGCAAAGCCGGAGATGGCGGCAATGACAAATGCGCGCAAGAAGACCGCCCGCTCTTCCAGGCTATCGCCTCTCCCGAAGGCTTGGGCGACAAGGCTGGACGCAACGGAGCGCACAGTCTCGAAGACCACAAAGATGAAATCGAAAACCATGGCCCCGGCCGCAAGACCGCCAAATAACGCGGCATCGCCAATTCGGCCGATCACGATCGAGTCTACGAGGCCGACCAGCGGCGTCGTGAGGTACGCGACCGTCATGGGAATGGCGATCGCCAGGATCTGTCGATTGGTGACCGGGACTTGCCTATAGCCGCAGATCGGCGCTTTCTGTTCCATGTCGGGTCCTATTGTACGATTGCAACGTCTCAATTGCCCGGCGGTCTGGCCCGGAGCCGCTGGACTCAGTTCAGCAAGCTACGATGCTCAAGGGACACCAGTTTGACTGGTCTGTCAGTGCTTGGCCTAAAATCCCAGGAGGCTTAAGACGATAGCATCCGCCGGAGCTGCAACTTCAAGGAAGCATTGCGCAGGCCCCTCGACATATGAAGCGCCGATTGTGACGATGCTGGGCGTCAGGCCGTTGCCAGTGCCATTCTCCAAGAGAGAGAGACGTTACGCCTCAATCCGGACCCACCAATCGTCGGGCACCTCACCATTCTCGCCGCGTATCGCAGATACGGATCCTTCCATGCGCCCCGGTTCAGCCCCTTGCGACAAATCCATCTCTCTACTGCGTCAACCTTCTACGACAATCACCTCTTACCTGGCGCCATCTGCGCAGGTGCGGCGATGTCAGGGGCCGCAGATTGCTCCTGTTCGCCAACGGCCGGAAATGGTGAGATCGACCAATGGATCAGGTCGACGGCACGCTGAAGTATCGCCTCGGTCTGAGGAAGGCTCGGTGAAACGGCAGTGACATATCCGATCTTGTCTCGCCAATCGCCTTTCCTGACGATCGGCATCTTGGGTTGAGCATAGAACTTGACCTCGGCGACACCCGATATAGCCGCCGCCTGACTGTCGCCATCAATCCAATCGAGGATGCCATCGCGATCAGGAATAAGAGACCGCGCGACCGCAGTGCGCGAATGTCTTTTGCACAAATTCCATTCATCGCCGATGACAAGCTTGATGTGCTCGGTAACGAGATCGACACCGTAAGCCAACTTAACCAGTTGAGGAGTGGGCGTGCCAGCAAGACGTGGATTGACTTCAATGACCACTGGGCCAAGCTTCGTCCATCGGACATCAATGTTCGTTGGACCCCAGCCGAGGCCGAGAGCGCGCAAGCACCTCAGTGAAACATCCGCGATCCGCCTATACTCGTCATCAGTCAGCGTGGCTGGATAGATATACTCGCGACAGACGAAATGAGGTGGGCGGCCGAAGTCAGCGGCAGCGATTCCAAAGACCTCATTTCCCATTACCTCAATGCTGTAGTGGGAGCCTTGTGCGAACTCTTCGACTAATACCTTCGGCGGAGAGTCCGATATGCACTGCCCCCCCAACAGATGGGTCGCATGTTCGGCCAACTCATCGACTGTGCGACACAATCGGACACCGGTACTGCCGGTGCCTACGGCTGGCTTAACAACCACCGGTAGCCTGATGTCGGTGGCAGAGTCTTCTACCTCCGTTGCATTCGCGGCCAGGCGAAAACCGGGTATTGGAACGCCGGCCTCCGTTAGGATCTGATGTTGAACGAACTTGTCGCAGCATCGTTCAATGGATGCGGGGTCCGGTCCCGGTAGATCGAAATGCCGGCAGAGCTTGGCAACCATCGCATAGACCGACTCGCCCAGACTGGCGAAACCAGTAATACCCGCAATGTCATAAGTCGTTCGCAACCGAGAACACTCACGGATCAGTGCATCGAGATTGTCTGTATCGGCACGAATTGCCTCAATGCATTCCGACGCAACATAGCCGTATTGAGTCGGGTCAGCCGACAGAGTGATTGGATGAAGGCCAAGTCGCCGGGCCGCTTGCACATATAGCATACCGTTGCCCGATGTATCGCCTTCAATCAAGATGAGCGCTTTTCTTGCCATTGGTTCCTATCTCCGACTTCTGCGGCGGATCGAGCGTAAATCGGCATCAGTTTTTCAACCGGGCCTACTCAGCCGCCGCGTGAACGTAGCATCGTCGGGGATTGGCGGATGCAAAGTATCTGTAAATTGATTTGTAGGTTTTGTTGCAACGGCTGGAACCGCGAGGTCGTGGTAACGGGCGTTGGTGCATGGGTCCGGACTTGAGCGGCTGTCGATCTTTGAAGCGGCAGGCTATGCCGTGGCCGCCTTGCGGCGGGCGGATTTCGGGCGTGCGCAGGCAAGCATGCGGTTGAGGACGGCGCAGCCGATGGCGACTTCGGTCTGCTGAACGGGAAGCGACCGTGCCCGCAAACGCCGCCCAATGGTGGACTTGTATCGCCCTATGGCGGTCTCGACCAGCGAGCGTTTGCCATAACCGTTGGAGACCTGCCATTTCATCCGGCCGTCTCTGCCGATTGCGGCGATATGCTGGTCCCTTTGGCCGGCAGGTCTATCGTCGAATGGTTCGACCGCGTTGGCACGAGGCGGAATGACGATTGCGGCGGCAGCGCTATGATCGATGACTGCGTCGTAAGTCGGTTTTCCGTCATAGGCGCCGTCAGCAGTAAGCTGTCCGATCGGACCGCCAATCTGGTCGAGTAGTGGCTCAACTTGAGAGACATCGCCAGTGTCCTGATCAGTCAGGGTATGGGCAATGATCTCGCCGCTGTCGGCATCCAGTGCCAGATGCAGCTTGCGCCAACTGCGACGGGATCTGGCGCCGTGCTTCTCCTCCAGCCACTGACCCGCGCCGTAGACCTGCAGGCCGGTGCTGTCGACAAGAACATGCACTGGTCCCTCCGGCGGAACCTGGCGATCATGCCGTTTGTTGGGCGATTGCCATGTCCGCGCCCGACGGCTCAGGGTAGTATGATCGGGGACAGCGAGCGCCAGCCCCATCAGTTGCAGCACCGATCCCAGCAAGCCTTCTGCCTGGCGCAGCCGCAGGCCAAACACAAGGCCCAGCGTCAAGGTGGTCTCGATCGCCAGATCAGAATAGCGGTGCTGGCCGCCACGTGTCTTGCGTCTTGGCGCTTGCCACCTGGACAGGGCTTCCGGCGTCACCCACAGGGTCAAACTGCCGCGATGACGAAGTCCTGCCTCATATTCTGGCCAGTTCGTCACCCTGAACTTCATCTTCTCAATATGATGGCGGCGGCTGGTATTGTGTTTGAAAGGCATGGCTACGCTACAAAGGCTATTGCGGTTACCGCTTGCCTAAACCCACACCAATAAACGATCCGTGCACCAACGCCTTTTCCATTCCGATGTCAGAGACGATCAAGCCGATTTCCTCTAGACGTCCATCCACGCCTTTGAGCCGAGAGCCGGCGGCTTGGACGGTGCAGAGATATTCAACCGCTTTCCGGCTTATGATCTCGCCTGGGACTATGATGGCCGCCCCAGGCGGATAGGCGCCGATCTGCTGGGCTGAGATGCGTCCGATCGCATGATCAAGTGGCACGGGTCGTTTGGGCCCGAACATCGCAGCATGCAGAGGTAGCAGTTGTTTTGCTGGCTCATCCGGCGGGGCGAAATCCGGGACCGACCCTCTACGCGGGGTTGTCAGGAGGACTTCTTCCATCGCATCGACAGTGTACCGCCAAGTCTCCAAGTGCTCAGGACCGAACAGAAAGAGGACTGAGGTCAGGGTCGCCATCTCAGCATCGACATCGAAGCGACTTCCAAGTGCAGAGAGAATATCGTAGCCACTGAGCCCGGTACCACGAGTTGACAGAAGAACGTGGCACGGATCATCAATATAGTGTTGACCGAGATCCGTCGCTCGGATCCGGCCAATCCCCGGCAGCCGTGCCATCGCGGTCCCAAACGCTTCCGCGGTCTCCACCATAGCGCGACCACATTCCTGACCCTGGTTGCTTGCCCAAAAATTGAGCGAAACCTCCAGCGGCAGCAGCGCGTAGTATGCAGGACTTGTAGAGGCAAGGCCCATGTCGGAGACGGCGTCGTATGCAGCCATCAAGTTCCGGTTCTGGAACAGAGTGAGCGAGACCTGCGACAGGCCGCAACCCTTTTTGTGCGGGCTGATGATGGTGGCATCTGCAAGGCCTGCCGCGGACGGCGGGAAGCCGCATTTATGCAGAAGACCATGAAAAAAGCCCCAAGCCGCGTCGACGATCAAAAGCACCCCTCGGGCATCGGAAATCCGTCGAAGGGAGTCGAAATCTGCAGCCAGCGAGCCGTCGTAAATTGGCGACGTTATGATGACCGCGTCCGTGTCGGGATTGGCCTCCAAGCCAATGGCCACGTCCTGATGTGACAGTGGTGCTTGGACGCCAATCGTCACGTCGAACCGTCGTTGGAGCCATGCTACTTCGGAGCCAGCTATGGCATGTCCACCGATTACGCTGACATGCGCGGATCTGTCGATAAGAACCTTCGCAGGGCGACCAAGAAGGTGGCGAAGAGCAAGGGCACTTGTGACGTTTGATCCGGAGCTTCCTGCGATGCCTATACGCGCAAATGGGGCACCATAGAGGGAGGCTGCGAAGGCAGCGAGATCCGCACAGGGCCCCGTACCCCTCCCCTGTGCGTTGTCGAGTGAAGGGCAGGATGCCGAAAAATCGAGCGCCTCAAAGATGCTCGCAATACCCCCTGCGACGTCGCGAAGGTTCGGTTGCTGTAGGCGATCTGTTTCCAAGCGGCTCGGGCCGATCATACCCAAAGTGACACAAAGCGGCCGAACCGCTTCGGCCAAGTGACGGAATTCTGCAAACTCTGAAGACATCGTCAGTACCTCCCGCCGAACGTGTGACCGGAGCGCAACGGCGTGCACCACTTCCTTCTCGGGATGCCTTGCAGCAACGCTGCGGACAACGGAAAAGCAAATCCGGCTGGGTACGCCTCGACATTGGCACTGGATTGATCCCTATTGCTGGAGGTGGCCTTAGGCACGCTCAGCAATGGAAAGATCGCTCGGTTTACGGCAAGATTTGACATGATAGGCCTTCCTTCGGTTCCAGACCTCGTAAGGCAAGCCGCTAAAGCTTGACGGCCCGGAAATCTGCCCCGGTTACAAAGTATCCAAAGATCTCGTTTGCGTTTTCACGCATCACCGGCAACGCGTGGAAGTTCGGCTACAACGCCGGCGCGTCCTCGGCGGGCGCGGGCGCTGCGGCACGCGCGGTATCTGCAGGACATAAGTATCGAATGCTGCGAGATGTGCTTCGTTCGCCGCCAAGGCTTCAAGCGCGCGGCTTCCGCGCCGGGCCGCGATCAGTTCCACAAGGCACTCCACCGCTGCGAATGCGGGAGTCATGGTGTGAAAAAACGTAGGCATTTCGGTCCGAACGCGGATCACAATTTCGGAAAGTTTAGCGATCGGAGATAGCTCGCTGTCGGTCAAAGCGACTAGCTTCGCACCGCGCGAAACCGCGAACTCGGCGACCTGCATTGTGTAGCGAGTGTACGGGCTAACAGTAACTGCTAGCAAGACATCTCGCGGACCGACAAACCGGAGCGGATCATTGGCCGTCCCGCCTATTCCGTCGAGCAATATCGTGGGCGAGCCGAGCAATGACCCGACATAGTGCATCAGCTGGGCTGCAGGAAAACTTGAGCGGAGGCCGATACAAAAAATGTGTCGTGATTCCACCATGAGATCGGCGGCGGCTGCCAGCGCCGCAATCGCGGAGGGCTGCGCGAAGTCGCTTAGATAGCCCCGCAAGGCTTTGATCGTATCGCCGATGAGGACGCCATCCCCCTCGGCCTCTCGTCGTGCCATTGATTCTTCTGCACGTCCCGCGAAGCTTTTCGGCCGTTCCCTGATGCTGTCGGCGAATATCTCCTTCAATTTGTTGAAACCATCGAAGCCGAGGCGCTTTGCGAGGCGCGTTAGTGTCGCCGGAGGCACTCCTGCTCGGCGCGCCTGCTCCCTCATTGACAGCAGTGCGACCTCCGTGGGGTGGTCGAGCAACCAACGTGCGGCGACCTTCATTTGTCGCGGGAACAGCTCGTAGCTGTCCTTGATGGCACTTGCGACGGGCAAATCCATGCCGATATTTCCTAGTCGACCCGATAAATGCTGAGAACCAGTAAATCGGCCGTTTCTTCACGAACAATGATAAGCGCAACCTCTTCGTCGAGGGACGCGTGACAGCACACGATGCCTCGACGGCGCGGGCTGGATCGCTCCTGCAGGCGCTGCGCCGCTGCCAAGAGGTAACTCGATTGGGATCGCACAGCCGGTCATACGGTCGGTAACCAGCATGTGCCACGGCCTTGTCGCAGGCGCCTTGACATTCTGTTGCCGGGTCCGGCCGACTGTACACCAGCGCGGACGAGATCGGTGGCGACTTCAAGTAACAAGCTCTCCATGTCGTGCTGCGGCCCATAAATGACCGCCAGCGCATTAACGTTGAGAAACTGGTCCATCATCACTGAACTCCGTTGAGCACCGCTGACGTTCCTCCGTGACAAAATCATTAAAGCAAGTGGCATGCCGGATTGGCTCACCGTCCGCACTGCACCACTTTCCGCACCGGCGGACCGGCCCAGGCGACCCTTTGGTCGGGGTTCCGACATTCTTGTCCAGTTTCGGACACAGGAAGGGTTGCGGCAACAACTCCTGCGTCTAAGGATGCAGTGAATTCGCGTAGTGGTCTTTCTTGTGCGCCTGCTCAACGATTTTCCCAAATTACATTGCCGCCACTCTGTCTCAATCTGGCGGATGACGCAGAGATCGTGAGCGACGACGCTATGGCGGAAAAATCCGGTCGCGATTCGACGCGTGTTCGGCCTTGGGGCTGCCGTTTCCGAAATACCGCGTGTGAGCGACATTGAGGATGTGATTGACCAAGCTCGAGAAGCTGTGTCCGGCGGTCGTCGCGGCTAGGACATAAGAGTCCCGCATATCGAGCGACGGCATGGAGTTGGTTTCTAGGACAAAGGGCTGGCCGGAGCGATCGATCCGGAAGTCGACCCGGGCATAGTCCCGGCAGTGGCAGGCACGGAAGGTCGCAACCGAAATATCCCGCAGCATCGTCGCAAGCCTGCTCCCGATTTGCGCCGGGCAAATCTTCTGCGGCGCCGCGACCGCCATATGCATCTTGTCTTCCCAAGTCATAAGACGCGTTTCGCGGTTTCCGAAGTCCTGCTCCACCAGAGGCAACACCTCGAGCTCTCCGTTTCCAAGCAGCGCAACGGAGATTTCCCGCCCCTCAATGTATTCTTCCACGAGCGCATCCTGCGAATACTGCGTGACGATCACTTCCACGGCCTGCCTCAACCGAGCGGGCTCATGTACGAACTGCAATCCGCGGCTGGCGGATTCGTTACGCGGCTTCACCACCACCGGGAATCGCAGGTCGCCGGTACTCTCGGTGCCGCGATGCATCACGCGAAAGTTCGGCGTCGGCACGCCCTGATCGCGGATGAGCCGCTTGGTGATGACCTTGTCATGCGCCAGCCCATGCCCGAGCGGGCTCGATCCGGTGTATGGGACACCGGCCATCTCGAGCATGGCCGGGACGTGGGTGTAATGGTACTCGCCCTGAATTCCGTATCCCATGTTGAAGACCATTCCCGAGGGGCGGGCTTGCGGATCGGGTGGCATGAACCGCTCGAGCGTAGTGAGCAGTCCTTTATCGCCTTCACACACTAGCGTCTCGTGGCCGCCCTCTTGCAATGCCGCCACCACCCTTTCGACTGTCCCGTGGTCGTTGTCCTGCCCACGAGACTGACCGAACCTGTTGATCACGCCCGTATGATCATGGTTCCACACGATAGCTACCCGCATGAGCTACTCCTTGGATGTTTGCTCGCTGTCACGTTCATTTGCTCGGATTTGGTTGCTCGATGGGAACAGCTCGTATGGACCCTGCACCCCCACCGGTACGGCCGGCCAACCGGCGAGCGGGTTTGCTCCTGTAGCATTTCCAGCCCGGCTCCAGTGGCGAGCGGGAAAGCCGTACCACCGCCTCATCGTGCCGCATGGAAGCGGCGAAGCTTTTATGCTCCATTCGCTCTGGGTCGGGAATCAGCATTGCGCGCCTTTTCGATCTCATCCTTCGGGCAAATCGTCCAACCAGCAGGCGCCCTCAAGGTGCGGCCGGGAAAAGATCCTTCCGATCTTTTCTGGTATCTTATTTTGATGATATCGCATATACATGCGACCATCGGCTCCGAGGTCAAGGATCTCGATCTTTCCTGTGTAATGGGACATGATGTATTTGAATGTCTTTTGGATGCCGCTGAGACGTTGGTTGATGCCGTGCGCAATCTCTAGTCCGCGGCGCAGTGAAACCTGAAAATGCGATGCGCCTTTCACCGGCCTGCCTTGAAAGAGATAATAGGGGCGGACACCCATTTGGTGACACTTGGCAAAGGTCGCCGCCAAGATCTTGGAATCATCATTGACTTTCGCGAGAAGCACGGACTGGTTGAGGAACTGTACGCCCCGTGCGCGCAAGGAGCGAATGTTGCGCTCTGCGTCGACCGAGATTTCACCGATGTGGTCGAAATGTGTGACGATCAATGCGGCTTTACCCGCTTCATGGATACGTTGGAACAAAGCCGGCAAAGCGGGATCCTCGAACCGCTTAGGCTGATAGGCGACCATTTTTGTGCCGAATCGAATTGAATCTAAGTGTGGGATCGGCAGCAGATGATCGAGAATTTTGTCGAGCTTGGCCGTGCTGAGCACGAACGGGTCTCCCCCGGATAGCAGCACGTTCGTCATCTCAGGATGGCTGCCAATATATTGCGCACTCTGGGCGAAGTCAGGTGCGATTTCATCGGAGTCCTTGCCGACAATGCGTTTGCGAAAGCAAAAACGGCAATATGAAGCGCAACGGTCCGTTACCAGCAACAACCCGGTCTGGGCGTACTTGTGCTGAAGTCCGGGCACGACGGTGTTGTCGTGCTCGCCGCTCGTATCCAGATTGCCGGGACTCTCGAACTCCTCGAATGAGGGCTCCACAATGTACTTAAGCTGGTCGTAGTAACCACTGTTGGTGATGTGTTTACGATAGAATTTTGTGACATGATAACGCGTGATGCTGTTGGCTTGTAGCTTGTCCTCGGTAACGACGCGGGTCCCCTCGATGAAATTCATGACCGCAGTTTGGAGCCCCGAGTCCGAGTTGGGGGGTGATGATTGAGGCGGGCAAAAGCCATCCGCCGCCGCGGTCGCCCGCACGTTCCGCTCGCCATAGCTAAGGCCTTGGTCCTCGTAGGCGACCGCGATCGCCTCCGGATCCCGCTCCACCCGCGCCTCAAACAGCTCGTCAATGCAGCGGTCCTGCGGATAGGCCGCTTTTGTCGAGTTGCACTCCGCCAGAAGAAGATGACGTTCCTCCGCCATCAGGAGAGGCGCCGACCAGGCCCGCTGCCCGGGGTCAGCCGCCATCTGGCTCAGCGCCTGCTGCAAATACCCAACAAACCCCTCGACCGTGCTCCGCTCAAATAGCGACGTCGCGTAGGTCAGCCTCCCACGAATCGTATTGCCGACCTCAGCAAGGTCAAGCGCAAGATCATATTGCGCGACACGGTCGCCAATGCCGACGTACTCAAATTCGAGCCCCCGCAGCTCCGACGGCTCCGCCGCGTTACTTTGCCATGCAAAGATAGCCTGAAAGATCACGGTATTCGCCAGGTTGCGGGGCGGATTGACGAGTTCCACTACTCGCTCAAACGGCAGCTCCTTGTACGCCAGCGCGCCAAGCGCTACGGCATTCACCCGTTCCAGCAACGTTTCCATCGTCGGATCGCCCGACAAATCGATCCGCAGCGCTAGGGTGTTGGCGAAGAAGCCGATCAGCCCCGCGATCTCGGGGCGCGTGCGATTGGTGCTCGGCGTGCCGATGACCAGCTCGTCCTGACCCGACAACCGCGCCAACACAAGTGCCCAGCCCGCCAGCAGAGTCACGAACAGCGTCGTCCCATGATGCCGGCTCAGCGCCTTAAGCTGCGTAGTCAGCGGCTCGTGCAACGCGAACTCGACGCAGTTGCCGATGTAATCCTGTTGTGCCGGACGCGGCCGGTCCGTCGGTAGCTTCAGCAGCGTTGGCGCGCCCGCCAGCATCTGGAGCCAGTACTCCGACTGACGTTCCAACACCTCGCCCGCCAGCCAACGGCGCTGCCAAAGGGCGTAGTCCGCATACTGCACCGGCAACGGCGTCAGCCGATCTGCGCGGCCCTCCCGGGCCGCGGCGTAGAGCTCGCTGAGTTCGCGTGTCAGGATCGTCCGCGACCAGTCGTCCGAGACCATGTGGTGCATGGTGATCAGAAGCGCATGATCGTCCACCGCCAAGCGCACAAGCCGTCCGCGGATCAGCGGCCCGGCTTCCAAGTCGAACGCCGCCTGCGCTCCATGGCGCATCAGATCGACGACGGTCGCCCCCACATCCGCTGCCGCCGTCAGATCGTCTCGTTTCAGCGGCAGGCCGACGTCCGCCGGCCCGATCCGCTGGAACGGCTCGCCGTCCTCCACCCCGAAGGAGGTGCGCAGCACCTCATGACGTACCACCAACCCGTCCAAGGCCGATTGCAGGGCCGCCTCGTCCAGCTCGCCGCGAAGCCGAAGCCCCATCTGGATGTGACAGGCTTCTCTGCCGCCCGCCAGACGCGAAGGGAACCAAAGCCGCTGCTGGGAGAATGACAGCGGCACCCGCGACGGACGCGGCAAAGCTTCAATCGGCGGGATCGCACTCAACGGTGCAACGTCCATTGCATTGATTTGAACCTTCGAGCAAGTTTCATGTGGACCCCTGGGCCGGAGATGCGAGACCGCTATGGTCGCAGCGGATCCTTCACCGTGTCCCATGCAATCGGCGTGCCACCGAAGAGGTTGTGCGAGCAAGAGGGGCAAAATCATGTGTTTCCCGCCGCAACGGCGGAATACTTGCGCCTCAGCATGTCAGCTTCCGAACACAGACCTCTTCAACAGGACACAGCTCAACACGACAACCGGACGATGAGTGACGTTTCTCGTGCCAAACTCGAACGTCTGCTCGACGATGGTATTCCCTTTGGCAATCTCATTAACTACGCGCTCGGCATCGGAGCATCAGCTAGGCTTCGTGGACAAAGCTTGACGCTAGACTCGGTCGCTGATTCAAGGCTGTCTTTTGGAGGTAGCGTTGGGCGAGCGGATTGGGGTATCGGACGAGGAATGGGGTGTCGACGACGGTCGAAAACCGCTGACAGGGCGTAACCGGGGCAGATTTCTTTAGCGGCTTGCATTATTTGCTGACGCGGCTGTTGAAGAAGCAAGGCGTCGCGCCGAAGCGCATGACCACCGACAAGCTGCGCTCCTATGGAGCAGCAGGCGACAGGTGATGCCGACGTCGAGCATCGATCCCACAAAGGCCTTAACAATCGCGCCGAGAATGCACATGTGCCGCTGCGAAAACGGGAGCGGATGATGCAAGGCTTCCGATCACTAGGAGCACTGCAACGCTTCGCTTCGATCTTCTCGACTCTGCGCAATCTCTTCGTCCCGCCCCGCTCAAAACGCTCCGCTCTCGCTACACATATTCACCGCCTGCAGGCCATGGCGGAATGGAAAGCCGTGGCCGTGGTCAGCTGACATCAGCGACCGCAGGTCTCAACGCGTTCGTATGCAGACAACGTGACATCGCTCGCCAGCCTCACCCGAAGCGCAGCCTTGACAGCTGCTGCCCTCCTGCTCGGTCCGGCATTGCACCAGCCCGTCATCCACATACCGACACCATGGGAGGTCGGGATGTGTCCGTTTCATCCACAGATGAAACGCATAGTGCAGAAAAAGATTTGAACGAATCGGCGAAACTACACCCCCTTGCGGAGTTGCGCCCCCGTGAGCTATCAGCGATTGGCCCGACTCGGGTAGGTGTTACCGTCAGGAGAGCCCTCGCGAATCGCGAACGCCTTCGTTCCATCATCGTTGATCCAACCATCGTAGAACATGCGGTCGCGGACAGAATTGTCCCGGTGGAACGTCAGCACTCGCGGTTTGATCTCTACCATGTGATGCTCCTCGATGTATGTGGAGGAGCAAACGATTATCTCATCCCCGACCTGGCAGGTGCGAGCAGCGGCTCCGTTCAGCACACAGCAACGAGAACCCCGCTCGCCGTAAATGACGTACGTGCTAATTCGCGCACCTGAAGCTTTATTCCAGATCTCAACGAATTCCATTGGAAGAATACCCGCCTCGTCGCAATGATCTGGATCCAGAGTTATTGAACCGTGGTAGTTCAAATTCGCATCGGTTACAGTGATACAATGAAGCTTGGCGGCAATGAATTTTCTCATCTCCAGGTTTCCTCTTTCGGTTATGGATCACTACGCCGACGCACGACTGCAGTGTCTCAGTCCTAGCGACGGGAATCGATCGATGTGCTGCGATAGGTCGAAGAGCGGCTCTCACAAGGGATCGTTAATCACGACGGAGATCGCGGTCATCACACGCAAGCAGAAGGAGACGCTCAGGCGCAGGTCGGCCCGTTATTAGGCGGAGGCATTGCCGGTCTGCCGATGCCCTCCTCCCGTAGAATAAGATCCAACGCAGACCTGACATGTTCCTTTCCTTCGATTGATTGCGGTGTCAGCCACGACATGAATGCCAGTCGACAGCTTCCGCCGCCTCGCAACCAATGCCGCAAACCTCATGCCAATTAGGCAGGTCGGCCAGAGACAAAATTTTGTGGTAGCACTTCAGTTATTTAGCCTGAGACCAAACAAGAGATTGGTTCAGCAACCTTGTGTCCCGGACCCGACAAAGTGACAGTCCGGCTTTGCGCAAGGCGCTGGAAAAGGCCGGCTGTTCGCTCTTGTCAGGCGACATGCACAATTGCCCTCCTATTGCCCTCACCGCGGAATGTTACCGAGCGCGAGGGGGCCAGCTCTTCATCCAACCGCCATCGAGGATGATCAGCCCAGCCATTTCCATGCGCCAGGCCTTCACAAGCCGTTGCTCCATTCTCAGGTTCTTTTCCTTGGTAAGCGCGTAGGCATCCCCACGTAGCGTGCAGGCGGTAGATCGCTCATTTTCAGCATGAATCATGCGGAGAATCCTCACATGGGAACATCTGTGTCAAGTTAGTTAGAACATATAGTCGTCCTCAATGTATCGGTTCCAGGTTCCAAGCCCGACTGTGTGACACGGCTCGTTTTGCCGAGCCTCATCCACCTCACATACGGTCGCCGTTTTATTTCGGCTGCACCAACATCCCGCTTCCGGCGGGCAGGGCTCAGGTCGACAAAACCATTCTATGAGACGGCATTTCGCCAAAGATTCTCTCGGTCGTCGGCCTGGAACCACCAGGGTTCATGAGACCTTGGTGGTATCTTAAAGGGGGAGAGTGAAAGCGTTATGCCGCCTTTATGACGGCGCCGTCGATGATGACCCCAGAGTTGACATACTTCCAAAGCGCGACCAACAGCTTGCGCGCCAGCGCGACGATGGTTAGAGGTGGCTCGGTTTGTTTGGACAGGAATTCCCGATTTATAAGTGGAACACTGCCTCTGGTTAGGCCGCCTCGGGAAGCGGTAGCGGGGTGAAGTAGGCCTCATCTGGCGCTCTGCCGTCAAGGCTGGAATGCGGACGTCGCCGATTGTAGAAATCGAGATATTTTCCGATCGACGCCCGCCCTTCGCGAACGCTGTTATAGGCCTTGAGATAGACCTCCTCATATTTCACCGACCGCCAGAGACGCTCGACGAAGACGTTGTCGCGCCAGGCGCCCTTGCCATCCATGCTGATCCTGATCTCCCGGTCGAGCAGGACCTTGGTGAAGTCATGGCTGGTGAACTGGCTGCCCTGATCGGAGTTGAAGATCTCGGGCTTGCCGTATGTCGCCAGCGCCTCCTCGAGGGCTTCAATGCAAAACGCCGCATCCATGGTGATCGACAGCCGCCAGCTCAGTACCTTGCGCGTGAACCAGTCGACGACAGCAACCAGGTAGCAGAAGCCGCGGGCCATCGGGATATAGGTCAGGTCCGTCGCCCAGACCTGGTTGGGCCGCGTCACCGCCAGCTTGCCCAGCAAATACGGATAGATCTTGTGCCCGTCGCCCGGCTTCGAAGTGCGCGGCTTGCGGTAGAGCGCCTCGATACCCATGCGCTTCATCAAGGTGCGCACATGCAGGCGACCCGTCTCATAGCCTTCGCGCTTCAAAAGCTTCTGCAACATGCGGCTGCCCGCGAACGGGTAATCCAGGTGCAATTCGTCGATGCGCCGCATCAGCTTCAGGTCTGCCGCCGATGTCGGCTTGGGTAGGGAGTAGACGCTGCCGCGGCTGATCCCCAGTTCGGCCGCCTGCTTGGCAATCGGCAGTTCATGTTCCCGGTCGATCATCGTCTTGCGCTCCCCGACCAGCCGGCCTTGCCGAGCGCCGAGCCTAAAAAATCATTGGCCAGCGTCAGCTCTCCGATCTTGGCATGGAGGGCCTTTATGTCCACCGTCGGCTCCGATTTCTCCGCCGCGCCAAACACGTTCGAGGCCCCGTCCAGAAGCTGCTTTCTCCAATCCGTGATCTGGTTCGCATGCACATCATATTGCTGCGCCAGCTCGGCCAGCGTCTTTTCTCCCTTGATCGCCGCAAGCGCAACTTTCGCCTTGAAAGCCGGGCTGTGGTTCCGGCGTGGTCGTCTGCTCATTCGTGATTCTCCTGTTCCGGCACTCATGCCGATCTCAGGCAGAAATTCCACTTATCACCCTGTCCAATTTTGCCGAGCCACCTCTGTTGTCTTCTTCATGCGACCACCATTATGTTCAACACGCCCCCTGAACCATTGCGCCAATGCCGAATCCGGCTGATGCCGCAACCACAGCCAGGCTAGCTGGATCAAAGTCGTGCGCAGTCTCGGATTGCCTGCTTTCGACACGCCCTGTTCGCGGTTAATCGAGCCGCTTTGCCAAGGCGTCGGTGCCAATCCTGCATAGGCCGCGACCTGGCGGCGGTTGTCGAAAGGCCGGAACAGACCTTCCGACCATAGGATGTTCGCAAACTCCGCGCCGACGCCTTTGATCCCAAGTAACATCGTGACCGGCGACGGTTTGGTCTTGTCTGCGCTTTGCTCTGCGATAAGTGCGTCACGCTCAACCTCGACCATCTTGATTTGCTCCATAACCAGCTCCAACCGGTCCAGCTCACGGGCAATCTGGGCTTTCATATGTTGTGCCAACATATGACCGTCACCTGTTTGCAGTTCCTTGAGGCGCTGGCGTCGATCTTTCTGAAGGGGCTCGTATTCGCTGATACCCTGCGAGAAAAGAAGCCCCTTTATCCGATTGACGTGACCGACACGTTCCACCATCAGCGCTTTCCGCTCCCGGCCGATCCGCCGCCGGTCTTCCTCTTCATGGGAAATGGCCCGCACCATCGCACATACGCGCGGTTCCTTCCTCTTGAAGGCCAGCAGAACACGCAGCAGCGCCTCGCCATCGACACGATCAGTCTTCACGCGCCGCCGGCGGCGCGGCGTAGCGATTGAAGCCGCATCAACGATGTGACTTTCGATGCCTTCTTTCTCGAGCGATCGGTGGACCCAAAAACCATCGAGACCAGCTTCCTGGATCGTAATGATGGGATACGTCTGCCCGGTTCTGGCTCGGCTTCTTTCCTGCAGCTTCGAGAACAACTCAATTAGACCGACAATATTACCAGCTGCCACCGAGTGCCTCGACATCTTTTCGCCATTCCCCGGTGACAGCGACGTGATGAGCCATGTCGAACGGGACAGTTCCAAAGACAGAAATATTGCGGCAAGATTGGTTTGGACGGCGGTCGTCGGGATATCGGTCTTAAGCATCGCAGTCTCCTCAGATTAGGTGGTTGGCAGGACGACCACTCATTCTGCAAAAACGGCGGCCGTCATCCAGCCCATGGGATCTATGAGCGACAGTATGAGCCATCATCGAACATTCGAGATTTTGACGGCGGAGCCTGTGCCGTCCCGACGCAAGCCGCGCCATCGGTCGGACGAAGAGAAGGCACGGCTTGTCGCCGAAGCGTTCTCGCCAGGGGGTAATGTGTCGGCGGTTGCGCGTTCCGAGGGGCTGGACCCCTCGCAGCTCTATGCGTGGCGCCGCAAGGCGCTTTCGTCGGGCATGGTTGCGCCACTGACGGAGGGAGCGAGCAAGCCGGCGAAGTTCACGTGCTTTGAAGCGGTGGGCAGCGACACGGTGGAAATCGTCATTGGCGACGCAGTGGTGCGCGCCGGCGGCGATGTCGATCCCGATCGCCTGGCGAGGATCATCCGCGCGGTTCGTAAGGCATGATCGCTTCCGGTGTGGTGGTTTACGTGTCGTGCCAGCCGGTCGACTTCCGCAAGGGCGCGGCATCTTTGATGGCGCTGGTCAGGGATGGCGGCCTGGACCCATTCTCGGGGGCACTTCACGTATTCCGTTCGAAGCGCTACCGGGTCTTGCCCTTCCCGACGACGTTGATGCGCTGAAGGCGATGATCCTTTCCATGGCTCGCGAGCAGGCTGCAAGCGAGGCCCGGATCGCAGTCGCCGACGCTCGGATCGCAGCATCTGAGGCGGAGGTCGCCCGGCTGAAAGCTGTCGAGAAAAGCGCCAGCGAGCGGATCGCCAATCTCACGTCAATCCTGAAAGTTTTACAGCGCACGCAACATGGCACGCGTTCCGAGCGGCTACGCCTGGCCATCGACGACGAGCAGGCCTCCTTTGCCTTCGAAGAGGTCGAGACCGGCCTTTCGGAAATCCGGAGCGAACTCGACCGCGCGGTCGGGAACAAGCCGAAGCGCGCCCCGCGTCCGCGCAAGGGCTTTGCTGCCCACCTCGAACGCATCGAGGAGGTCGTCGAGCCGGAAATCCCGGCCGACTGCGAGGGGCTTGAAAAGGTTCTGATCGGCGAGGATCGATCCGAGCGGCTGGACGTCGTGCCGCCGAAGTTCCAGGTCATCGTCACGCGCCGTCCCAAATACGCCTTCCGGGGCCGTGACGGCGTGGTCCAGGCTCTGGCGCCGGCGCACATCATCGAAAGCGGCCTGCCGACGGAGCGGCTGCTCGCCTATATCGCCGTCTCCAAATACGCCGACGGCCTCCCGCTTTATCGGCAGGAGGCGATCTATCTGCGCGACGGCGTCGAGATCAGCCGGTCGTTGATGGCGCAATGGATGGGGCATCTGGGCTTCGAACTGCAGATGCTTGCTGATTACATACTGGAGCGCATCAAGGAGGGCGAAAGGGTCTTCGCCGACGAGACGACCTTGCCCACCCTTGCCCCTGGTTCCGGGAAAACCACGAAAGCCTGGTTGTGGGCCTACGCACGGGATGACCGACCCTATGGCGGAACCAGTCCGCCAATGGTTGCCTATCGTTTTGAAGACAGCAGAGGTGCGGATTGCGTGGCGCGCCACCTCACCGGATTCAGCGGTATCCTGCAAGTGGATGGCTACTCGGCCTATACCAACCTGGTCAAGGCACGGGCCAAAGCCGGCAGCAATGAAACAATCCGGCTCGCCGGGTGCTGGGCTCACCTGCGGCGCAAATTCTACGACCTGCACATCAGCGGGGTCTCGCAGGCCGCGACGGTAACGATCATCGCCATGACCGAATTGTGGAAGGTCGAGGACGAGGTTCGCGGCAAGGATGCCGGAAGCCGCGCCGCGCTGCGTCAGGAAAAGTCCGTGGCCATTGTCGCGAGCCTCTTCGATCTATGGGAAGCGGAACTGGGCAAGGTCTCCGGAAAATCCAAGACCGCCGAGGCGATCCGCTACGCGCTCACCCGGCGGGAGGCGCTGGAACGCTTTCTGATGGACGGTCATTATCGTCGAGCGTGCAATCAGGCCCCAGACGATCACGCGAAAGAATAGTCTATTCGCCGGCAGCCACGGCGGTGGACGAACCTGGGCGACGGTAGCCACCTTGCTGCAAACCTGCAAAATGAACAGCGTCGATCCGCTCGACTGGCTCTCGCAGACCTTGACCCGCATCGCTCAAGGCTGGCCCGCATCCGAAATCGAAATGCTCATGCCTTGGAACTTTAGGCCTGACGTTATCGGCTGACCGCTTACTTTCCTTGAAGCGCGGCGGGTCGATCTTTGTCAGGCGTTGCAACACACTTGCTGCCGAGAGCGCCGGCTCTCCCTCGAGCCATGCCTTGATCTACGCCTCGAACGGCTCGTACATGCTGGGTCTCTTTCGGATAGGGTTTGGTCCGTCGATACGGCCGCCGATGCGTTGGTCGTGTCTCGCCACTCTTCCAGGCCGTCTTCAGATTCGCGGCGAAGCGCTGGAGATCGATAACGGCCGGCTTCTCAATCTTCGCATTCAGGCCACGACGGTCGACCCGCCGTCCAAGCTCCTCCTGCGCGGCGCGGATACCGGCAAACAACAGCACGGGATCGGCGGCTTCCATCATCGCCTGTAGCTGCTGCTTGTCGGCCTCGGCCACACCCGGATGTGTAAGGACACGGGCCGCAGGCGGAACTGGCGGATGATAGCCCTTGATCACACGAGCGCCGATCCGCGTCTTCTCCTGAAGCTTGAATGACGGCTGGAACAGATTGCCGTAAAGCCGCACCACAGCATAAAGTTGACCAAGGGCGGCTGTTGCCTCCGCGCCGACAAACCGACCATATCCCACCAGGCGACGCACGATGGCGCCATTCTTCTGCTCCAGTTCCTCACTTTCCCGGTGACGACGAACTCGTTCATGAAGGCGCTCTCGTTGTCGAAATCTACGCCCAGCAGGGGGAAGAGAAAGAACGAGCGGGCCTGCTTGATCGCCACGATCACATTGCCGCTGTCGCGCGTGCGGACAGGAACGCATTCGGTCCACCCCGTGGCAATGTCGGTCAACACCATCGTCTGCACAAAGCTGCCGGACGAAGATGTGCCGGAATGCGCCACGAAATTCCGGGCGGCGGATCATTCCAGTCCCCGAAGGTGCGCACCGGCACCGATCGGTGAACCGCCGAACTCATTCCTGCTCGCCGACGCTGGCCGCCGCGAGCCACAACACGTACCTCCGCCAAAAGCCGATCCATCGTCGCCGGGCTCATTGTCAGCAGCTTGCCGCGGAGCGCGGCATCGGTAACATTTTGCTTGAGGCAATGCGCCCCCCAAATCCTCATTTCGCTAAAGTTCGAGTTTGGCACGAGAAACGTCATTCATCGTCCGGTTGTCGTGTTGAGCTGTGTCCTGTTGAAGAGGTCTGTGTTCGGAAGCTGACATGCTGAGGCGCAAGTATTCCGCCGTTGCGGCGGGAAACACGTGATTTTGCCCCTCTTGCTCGCACAACCTCTTCGGTGGCACGCCGATTGCATGGGACACGGTGAAGGATCCGCTGCGACCATAGCGGTCTCGCATCTCCGGCCCAGGGGTCCACATGAAACTTGCTCGAAGGTTCAAATCAATGCAATGGACGTTGCACCGTTGAGTGCGATCCCGCCGATTGAAGCTTTGCCGCGTCCGTCGCGGGTGCCGCTGTCATTCTCCCAGCAGCGGCTTTGCTTCCCTACATCAAGAAACATTGCGATTTCCGCCTGTCGGAGGGAGCAAGCCCTCTCGCCTCTTGGCCGGCCGTACCGGCGGCGCGCGCGGAGTCCAGACGAGCTGTTCCCCTCAAGCAACCAAACCCGAGCGAATGAACGTGACAGCAGGCAAACATCCAAGGAGTAGCTTATGCGAATAGCCATCGTGACGAACAATGATTTTAACGGTGTAATTAACCGGTTCGGTCAGCCTTGGCCGCAGCCGCCGCAGCCTTGGCCGCAGCAAGGGACCGTCGAAAGAGTTGTGGCGGCGCTGCAAGAGGGCGGCCACGAGACGCTGCTGTGCGAAGGCGACAAAGGACTGCTCGTTACGCTCGAGCGGTTCATGCCACCCGATCCGCAGGCCCGCCCTTCGGGAATTGTCTTCAACTTGGCAGAGGGAATTCAGGGCGAATACCGTTACACCCACGTTCCGGCCATGCTCGAAATGGCCGGCGTTCCATACACCGGATCGAGCCTGCTCGGGCATGGGCTGACGAACGACAAGGTCATCACCAAGACGCTCATCCGCGATCGCGGCGTGCCGACGCCGAATTTTCGCGTTATGCGTCGCGGTACCGAGAGTACCGGCGACCTGCGATTCCCAGTAATAGTGAAGCCGCGTCTCGAAGAGTGCAGCCTCGGATTGCAACTCGTACATGAACCTGCTCAGTTGAAGCTGGCCGTGGAAGTGATCGTCACGCAGTATGCGCAGGATGCGCTCGTGGAAGAATACATCGACGGTCGAGAAATCGCTGTCGCGCTGCTCGGAAACGAAGAGCTCGAGGTGTTGCCCCTGGTAGAGCAGGACTTCGGCGAACGCGAAACGCGTCTTCTGGATTGGGATGCGAAGTACGTGGCGGCCGCAGCGGTGCCGAAGATTTGCCCGGCGCAAATCGAGAGCCAGCTTGAAACGATGTTGCGGGATGTTTCGGTTGCGACCTTCCGTGCCTGCCACTGCCGGGACTATGCCCGCGTCGATTTCCGGATCGATCGCTCCGGCCAGCCGTTTGTCCTAGAGATGAACTCGATGCCGTCGCTCAGTATTCACTCCAGTTATGTCACAGCCGCAACGACCGCCGGACACAGCTTCTCAAGCTTGATCAATCGCATCCTAAATGTCGCCCACACCCGGTGTTTCGGAATTGGCATCCCCTAGATGCCGTTGTCTTGTCTTATGACTTTCCAAGCCGTTTGGTCCAGTAAGAGATGCCCGATCCGGGGTGGCCATTCCGGATCGGGCGGGAGGGGATGGATCGAAGTTGTCTAGGTCGTTGAGGACCGTCGATTAGTGTGATCACCCCTTTCTTTTCCATCAGGCCTGAACGGAAACCGGGGCTTTGGGCCCGGATGACAAGAATAGGATAGCGGAAAAGATGAGCGACACCCTACCACAAACCATCGGCATCGATATCTCAAAAGCAACACTCGATGCTCATGCAGAGGTGGCTCGGTTTGTTTGGACAGGAATTCCCGATTTATAAGTGGAACACTGCCTCTGGTTAGGCCGCCTCGGGAAGCGGTAGCGGGGTGAAGTAGGCCTCATCTGGCGCTCTGCCGTCAAGGCTGGAATGCGGACGTCGCCGATTGTAGAAATCGAGATATTTTCCGATCGACGCCCGCCCTTCGCGAACGCTGTTATAGGCCTTGAGATAGACCTCCTCATATTTCACCGACCGCCAGAGACGCTCGACGAAGACGTTGTCGCGCCAGGCGCCCTTGCCATCCATGCTGATCCTGATCTCCCGGTCGAGCAGGACCTTGGTGAAGTCATGGCTGGTGAACTGGCTGCCCTGATCGGAGTTGAAGATCTCGGGCTTGCCGTATGTCGCCAGCGCCTCCTCGAGGGCTTCAATGCAAAACGCCGCATCCATGGTGATCGACAGCCGCCAGCTCAGTACCTTGCGCGTGAACCAGTCGACGACAGCAACCAGGTAGCAGAAGCCGCGGGCCATCGGGATATAGGTCAGGTCCGTCGCCCAGACCTGGTTGGGCCGCGTCACCGCCAGCTTGCCCAGCAAATACGGATAGATCTTGTGCCCGTCGCCCGGCTTCGAAGTGCGCGGCTTGCGGTAGAGCGCCTCGATACCCATGCGCTTCATCAAGGTGCGCACATGCAGGCGACCCGTCTCATAGCCTTCGCGCTTCAAAAGCTTCTGCAACATGCGGCTGCCCGCGAACGGGTAATCCAGGTGCAATTCGTCGATGCGCCGCATCAGCTTCAGGTCTGCCGCCGATGTCGGCTTGGGTAGGGAGTAGACGCTGCCGCGGCTGATCCCCAGTTCGGCCGCCTGCTTGGCAATCGGCAGTTCATGTTCCCGGTCGATCATCGTCTTGCGCTCCCCGACCAGCCGGCCTTGCCGAGCGCCGAGCCTAAAAAATCATTGGCCAGCGTCAGCTCTCCGATCTTGGCATGGAGGGCCTTTATGTCCACCGTCGGCTCCGATTTCTCCGCCGCGCCAAACACGTTCGAGGCCCCGTCCAGAAGCTGCTTTCTCCAATCCGTGATCTGGTTCGCATGCACATCATATTGCTGCGCCAGCTCGGCCAGCGTCTTTTCTCCCTTGATCGCCGCAAGCGCAACTTTCGCCTTGAAAGCCGGGCTGTGGTTCCGGCGTGGTCGTCTGCTCATTCGTGATTCTCCTGTTCCGGCACTCATGCCGATCTCAGGCAGAAATTCCACTTATCACCCTGTCCAATTTTGCCGAGCCACCTCTTGCCTATCCTGCAGGCAGCAACCAGCAGTTTGCCAATACTGCCAGTGGCCATAAAGCCTTAATTGCATGGCTGGGACAATGGTCAGTCGAGCGCGTGGCATATGAGGCGACTGGTGCTTACCACCGGGAACTCGAGCAAGCTCTGACGGTGCTGTCACATTGATTGAGGGGTAAGGAAATTGAGGTAGCAGCGCGCCCATGACCGTGAGTGCACCGACCTACAAGAACCACCGCTATCCGATCGAAATCGTGGCCCGTGCTGTCTGGCTCTACTTCCGCTTCAATCTGAGCCTGCGCGATGTCGAGGAAATGCTGCTCGATCGCGGGCACCACACATTCCTCCATATGAGCTGCAACGACAAACGGTCGACTTTTTGCTGGTAATTCGTAGACAAATTATCACAAACAAGTCAAGCAAAGTTTTGGCATTTGCCCAAAGTCTTGGTAAAGGTTGAGTACATTATGCCGAGAAATGTCCCACTTGTTATTGACATTCGCGACTTGACCCGGTGCATGGTGGAACCGTATGGAGGAAACACGATGACTAAAGCGAAACCCGCCGGAAAGGCGCAACCAGAATCCGGAAATGAAGCGGCGGCACCTTTCGAGGACCTGTCCCGCGTCCTTATTGCTGGAGTCGGGCCGGTTGTATCGTCGGCGCACCTGGCGAATTCTAGCATCCCTCAATTGTCCGAATTGGAGTTTGCCCTGACCATGTCCAATCATGCATTTCATCGTTGGATGGTCCGGTGTATGTCAGCCGCGGGCGGGCCGGATCTCGCAGCACTCGACATCCTTGTTCTGCACCTTGTTCACCACCGCATGCGTCCGAAATCGCTTGCCGACATCAGTCTGGTTCTGAACATTGAAGACTCTCATCTCGTCACGTACTCGGTAAAAAAGCTAGTAGGCCATGGTCTGGTCACCGGAGGCCGGAAGGGTAAGGAAAAGACAATCACAACGACGAGCCAAGGGGAGGAACTTTGCCGGCGCTACGCCGAGGTTCGCGAGGCGCTACTCGTCCGCGCAGTCCAGCAGCTCGGGCTCGATCCCGCCGAGGTGTCGCGTCTGGCCGGGCTCCTTCGTGCAATTTCCGGGAGTTACGACCAAGCTGCCCGGGCCGCTGCCGCAGCGGCCTAGGCTGTGAGCGTCCCCGGTGAATTTGGGGGCGGCTGTCGCGGGGACTGTCTCAAACAGCCGTTGAGAAGAGCTTCCGAGGCGTCGTATTCAGACGTCGGCCACCTTCGGGTGTCACTAGAACGGTCTCGCAAAGCGCAAGGCCCTCGGCCGAAGCATACATGTGGAATACCATGTTCACCTCCCGGAATTGCGATCCCGGTCGTCTCCGATGGGGTCGAACCGATGGGCATCGCCGAAGGCCCTTACGCTGGCAAGCCCAATCCCCATGGCTGGATGTCATCGAAGAATGCGCTGATTTATGTCGACAATATCCGCGACGCTTTCGTGAAGTACGACCCGAAGAATGCCGAGACCTACAAAGCCAATGCCGATGCCCTACAAAAAGAAGATCACAGCAGCGATAGCGCCGATCCGGGCGAAACTCGACGCAATGCCGGCGGACAAACGCTGGCTGGTGTCGAGCGAGGGAGCAGCTATCTCACACCGCACCTGTTGCGGCGTGCCCTGCTGGTCGGCGTTGATCGGCCAGAGATAAAGTTCCTTCAGATCAAAGTCACGCAAGGTCATAGATGCGGTCAAGGCCAACAATATCGTTGCCGATCTTCAGCGAGAGCACGATTTCCGACAAACCTGCCAGGCAGGTGGCGCGCGAGCCAGGAGCCTTTTATGGCGGTGTTCTTTATGTTGAGGATAGACATAAACAAATCCTCCTCATATTGCGAATATTTCCGCGAGTGGCGGGATAGCGGGTCCTTCAGACCCCATCAGCAATAATTGACGCTTCTGACGAATGAGTGCTCACCGACTCCATTACCATCCGACAGAGGGTCGTAATGTCGTACACGGGGAGAGTTGTGAAACGACGGATCGATTCCGCAACGCGAGGGAACATCGTGCACTCAAGCAATATTGCGCCGATCTCTGGGTGCGTCTCTCGTAGTTCTTGAATTCGGGTGCAAACGTCCTTCTGCAGGACGGCGGTACTTGTTGGCAACGGTGGTCGCGCCATCTCATTCAACCAGGCTTGCCCATTCTCAACGCCGCCAATCACAACCCGTGCCTGCTCAGACGGATCGTCAAGGTCCAGTAGCTCTCTTCCACAACACGCAGCATCGAAGGTTAGAATCGCGAGCTTCGCCGTTGCCGGTAGTTGGCGTAGAATGACCGGGACTAACATCAGAGCTGACAGTGCTACTGGGACGCTAACTGCAGCAGCAACGGCGGCCTGATGTCGGATGGAAAAGCCGCAATCGGCGGTTATCGCGACAGCGCCGCGTTCCACTAGACGCCGTGCGGCTGCCACGTAAGCCGATTCGAGCGCTGGATCACCAGGAACGACAACATTCACCCAGGCTCCTGAAACAGTTTCCGCTATGATGGGGAAACTGAACGTGGCCGAATCTTGCAGAGTTCCGGGTGTGGGGGGAACGGTAGGTTCTGGCTCTAGCTCTAGAATACCCAAGACCTGGCCGGCCTGCGTTCCCTGGCTCTGCAACATTTGAAGCCCATTGGTTTGATTTGTTTCAATTGAGGCGCCACCATGACGCACCATTCGTTCGTCAGTTAAGGGCCGTCACCTCAGCGAGAGCTGTCGAGGCGGCAGATTCACTCTGATGAAAGCCTTAAACGGCGTCGCCTTCATGCTTTTAGCAGCCTGGACGAGTCGTTTGTCGAAATTCACCAGCAGCTGATTGCTCCAATCGTGTGCGCCAATAGATTCCGGTCTCGGTACCTATCAAGCTGAGCTTCGCCAAGCCGAAGTAGGTCGCCACGCCGACAACGATGACGGGGATGGTGATCGGCGTCAGAATGGCCATTGTAATAAAGCTGCGCATTAGGCACTACACGTTCCTCCATACGAGTTGCAACTACAAAAAGTCGACTTTCTGCCGGTAATTCGTAGACAATTTCTGACTAACAAGTCAAGCAAAGTTTTTCGCATTCCCCAAAAATATTGGTAAAGGTGAGTACATTATGCCGAGAAATGTCCCACTTGTTATTGACAATCCCGACTTGACCCGGTGCATGGTGGAACCGCATGGAGGAAATACGATGACTAAAGCGAAACCCGCCGGAAAGGGGTGCTGTCACATTGATTGAGGGGTAAGGAAATTGAGGTAGCAGCGCGCCCATGACCGTGAGTGCACCGACCTACAAGAACCACCGCTATCCGATCGAAATCGTGGCCCGTGCTGTCTGGCTCTACTTCCGCTTCAATCTGAGCCTGCGCGATGTCGAGGAAATGCTGCTCGATCGCGGGATCGTCGTTTCCTACGAGACCCGCCGATGGTGCCGAAAGCACGGCCCTGATTATGCGCGCCGCATACGCCGCAAGTCGCCGATGAAAGATGATGTCTGGCATCTGGATGAAGGTGCGCCACGAAGGCGCGAAGGAGGAGCTATGATTTAGGCACTTCCCAAGCAGCCATGCTGCACAGGAGATGAGGGCTGGCCCCTCGAAGCCGGCTTGCAGGAGCGGGTTTCAAACCACCTCAAGCTGCTGTCGTAAAGAGCGATGGTGGTGAGCGTTGAGGAAAAGGCCGGACTTGATCCGGTCAGGTAAGATGCAAGGAGACGAGCGTGAGCGAACCGCTGACGACGTGTCGAAAAGTGCATAGATGGCGTCAAAACCGGGTGGGCTTCGTTAACCCGGGAGAAGTCTGGGAGATACCTGTCTACTGCCCAGATGGCGTCCGGCATGAAGGCGGCGTGACCTTGCTTCAGGCTCTTGTGTGGAACGTGGGAACCTGTCGCCCCGATGCGAAGGGAGACATCCAAGTGGAAGCACCATGAGGATCCGAGTACCGATGCGGGGCACAGGGACGGAGTTGCGTGTAGTAGTGAAGAAGGTGCTGTAATGGCGTTGGAGCGAAGGCGCAACACTGTCCAGCTTTATCGAAAGGTCAACCGTCATGCGGGAGGAGCCTTTGGGTAAAGCAAAGCCGTTCGATATTCCTAAACGGGCTGTTTGGGAGGCTTATCAACGGGTAAAGGCGAACCGGGGTGCAGCCGGGGTCGATGATCAGTCGATCGAGGATTTTGAGCGGGATGTGAAGAACAACCTGTTCAAGCTCTGGAACCGATTGTCATCTGGCAGCTACTTTCCGCCGCCAGTCAAACGGGTCGCGATCAAAAAGCGGCAAGGTGGTACAAGGCCGTTGGGCATTCCCACGGTCTCAGACCGGATTGCGCAAGGGGTGGTGAAGGCATACCTGGAACCGGAACTGGAAAGACATTTCCATCCCGATTCCTATGGGTATAGGCCCGGCAAGTCGGCACTCGAGGCAGTGGGTATGGCAAGGCAGAGATGCTGGCGCCATGACTGGGTTCTCGATCTCGACATTCAGGCCTTCTTCGACACCATTCCACACGACCTGTTGCTACGGGCGGTGCGAAAGCACACCGACTGCACGTGGGTGTTGTTGTACATTGAACGGTGGCTGACGGCTCCCGTGCAACTGGAGAACGGCACTTTGGAACCTCGGGAGAGGGGAACTCCGCAGGGGTCAGTTATCTCACCCTTGCTGGCGAACCTCTTTTTGCACTATGCGTTCGATCGGTGGATGGCCAAACACCGTCCTGAGATTCCGTTTGAACGCTTTGCCGATGATGCCGTTTGTCATTGCAGCAGCGAGCGTCAGGCCCAAAAGTTGCAAACGGATCTTGAGCAACGGTTTGCTGAATGCGGACTGAAGTTACATCCAAACAAGACACAGATCGTGTATTGCAAGGATAACGTTCGGCGGGGGCATTGCCCCAATCAGAAGTTCGACTTTCTCGGCTACACCTTTCGACCGAGACTGGCAATGAACCGATGGGGCAAGACCTTCGTCAATTTCAGTCCGGGTATCAGCAACCGAGCCGCGAAAGCCATCCGTCAGACAATGCGGGACTGGCAGCTTGACCGCCGTATCGACAAGCGCATCAATGATCTGGCCAAGATGTTCAATCCGATCCTTCGTGGTTGGATGAACTACTATGGTCGTTACCACAAATCGGCACTTTCCCGAGCATTGATGCACCTCGATCTGCGCCTGGCACGCTGGGCCATGTCGAAATATCGACGCCTGAGACGCCATCGTCGGCGTGCGCGGTACTGGGTCCAGGACGTAAGGCGTCGGGAGCCAGCGCTGTTTGCACATTGGCGATTGCTGTATCGGGCAACGGCTGGACGGTAGGAGCCGGATGAGTGGAGACGCTCACGTCCGGATCTGTGAGAGCCTGGGGGTGAAATTCCCCCGGGCCACTCGACTCGCGGTGCGCATCAACGGTCAGAAATGCTGGTTGTGGAGAGCGGTTGATCAGGACGGATATGTGCTCGACGAGATTGTCCAGACGCGTCGCAACAGCAAGGCCGCCAAGCGCCTGCTGACGCGACTTCTGAAGAAGCAGGGTCTGCCGCCAAAGCGTATGATCACCGACAAATTGCGCTCCTACGGGGCGGCCCAACGCCAGCTCATGCCGAACGTGGAACACCGCTCGCATAAAGGCTTGAACAACCGGGCGGAGAATTCTCACCTGCCGTTCCGAAAACGGGAACGAACGCGACAGGGTTTCCGGTCGGTCGGCTCATTGCAGCATTTCGTGTCGATCTTCTCCGCCGTCCGAAATCTCTTCGTCCCATCCCAGACCAACCGCTCCGCAGCACAAATTCGAACCCATCGACGCCAGGCAATGGCCGCGTGGCAGGCCGTGAGTGCACGGCCTGCCTGAAAAGCGCGGTGTCGGCCTCACGCGGCCACATTTCAAACAACGTGACAACGCCTTCTGAACAGCTCTTGTTCCGGCCCCAAAAGGTCGGAAAGTTCACACTGGAAATCGTCAAGCGCACGGACAAGGCCAAAGGCTTCGAGGTCTTGCCGCGCCGTTGGGTCGTGGAGCGAACCTTCGCGTGGCTCGGGCGATGCCGAAGGCTGGCAAAGGACTTCGAGCGCACCATCGCTTCCGCCGAAGCTTGGATCTTCATCGCAAACATCCGAATGCTCACCCGAAGGCACGCAAGGCCTTGAAACCAACGCGGTCATTATGATTCAGACACTAAATGAACCGCAAAGCGCCGCTTGATCAACCCCGTCATCCAAATCCGTCATAGCTCAACCTTTGCGTTGGACGGACCTCAGTGGCAAAGTTTGCGTTCCATTTTAGTCAGGCGCTTTCCGCCCTCCGGTGTGACGACGATGGTTTCGCTAAATGCCATGCCACCGGCCCACGTATACATGTGGAATACTTGGTTTTTCTGCAACTGCCAATCGCTGTCGGCGAGGAAAACACGGGTGAAATCAGAGCCGCGCGGGCCTGAGAGGAGGCCGAGCGTATAGCCGGTGACGTTTGTGTAGCTGTCGCGCAATCCGGCCGCCAGTATGCCCTCTCGCAGGATATGGTCAACTTTCTTCGACTCCGCACCGGGCTTCATGGCGCGAAACTGCTCGTCTTGGATTCGGATCATCGTTTCTGCGATCTGCATTTGTTCATTGGTTGGCTCACCGATCGATTTCGGGCGCATCATCCGCGACCCGTAGCCGCGAAACTTCGGGACCATTTCGACATGCAGGATATCCCCCTCGGCAAGTGTGCGGTGGCCTAACTCCCCGTGCAGGGCTGCCGAGCGAGGGCCCGACACCAGAACGCCGAGGTATCCATTGTCCGCACCAAGGCGTAACGCTTCAGCAGTCATGGCTGCGAAGACCTCGCGCTCATTGACACCGGCTCGAGCCGCGTCGAAACCCACGGCCGTCGCGCGGTCACATATCTCGGCGGCTACTTCCAGATAGGCGATTTCAAGCGGCGATTTGACCTGCCGCATTTCCCACATGATACCGGAGAAATCGACTATCGAGGCATCCGGTAGCAAGGTTTGAAGCTCCAGTGCCCGGTTCACGGTGAGAAAGTGGCTGTCGCGCTCGACGCCTATAGCCGAAGCTCCGTGTCCTCGGGCTACGATCGTCTCAGCGACGACCTTGATAGGATTATCGCTATCACCAATTGCCAAGCAATCGGTGAGCCAGCTCATTTCGCTGAAGACCGGAACGTCGAGCGCACGGATCACAGCAAGAGGCTCCCCATCAAGGGTGATAAGCAAGGCGTGATACGTGGCCCCTGTGCAACAGTAACCGCCGAAATATTGAAGGTGTTCGAGCTGGTCGACGATAAGGAGGTCCACTTGCCGCTCGGCCATGACTACGCGCAATGCCGTGAGGCGCGAGCGGTATTCTTCAACGGGAAAGGGCGGGGAGGAAAGGGGAAGCTGGGTCATGGAAACATCCTCGATGGCTAGGGATCGCGTTGCCGGGCGGTGGTAGCGCAAATCGGCATCAGTTTTTTCAGCCGTGCCTACTCAGCCGCGTGAACGTAGCATCGTCGGGGATTGGCGGGTGCAAAGTATCTGTAAATTTAACTGTACGTTTTGTTACAACTGCCGAGCGGCGCTGGACCGCACCCAGCCAGACGCTCCTGCCATCGCCACACGCAGGTCTTCGATTTGCCGGTAGCCTCCACAATGGCCACAGTTTCCAAGCCGTCATCGCTCATCAGAATGATCTTCGCCCGCCCCGCATGGTTCTGCGGCGAACCGTGCTTTGCCACGATGGCTTCGGGCCGGAACCTGTCGGCGGCAGTGACGTCAAATGTAATACCGGTGCGCATGCCCGATCGTCGCACATGCGAACACCGATGGGACTCCAACACCGGACTCTTTTGTCTCGATCAATCCACTCTCATGATTGCTGACAATGGCCTTTGACATAAGCTGCGGCCCGCCGATCCGATCGGCGGTCGAGGCACTTGTACGGCGGATATGAGGTGCAAGAGGCGGGACTTGAACGTCGGTCAACAATCTCTCATCCGCGGGTCGGGCCGCATGACCTGGTTCGTTTGGGGCTGCCTCTGTCTAGGTGGCGAGCGTCGAGGCTCATAGTGGTGACGAGGGCTCCCCGGCATTGTCCCGCCTCCAGCGCCGCATATCGCCGAGCCTGATGTTTGAGTTTTGCGATCTCCTCGGCGTTGGTGCACGGATCTTTTATTGGTGTGGGTTTAGGCAAGCGGTCACCGCAATAGCCTTTGTAGCGTAGCCATGCCTTTCAAACACAATACCAGCCGCCGCCATCGTATTGAGAAGATGAAGTTCAGGGTGACGAACTGGCCAGAATATGAGGCAGGACTTCGTCATCGCGGCAGTTTGACCCTGTGGGGGACGCCGGAAGCCCTGTCCGGGTGGCAAGCGCCAAGACGCAAGACACGTGGCGGCCAGCACCGCTATTCTGATCTGGCGATCGAGACCACCTTGACGCTGGGCCTTGTGTTTGGCCTGCGGCTGCGCCAGGCAGAAGGCTTGCTGGGATCGGTGCTGCAACTGATGGGGCTGGCGCTCGCTGTCCCCGATCATACTACCCTGAGCCGTCGGGCGCGGACATGGCAATCGCCCAACAAACGGCATGATCGCCAGGTTCCGCCGGAGGGACCAGTGCATGTTCTTGTCGACAGCACCGGCCTGCAGGTCTACGGCGCGGGTCAGTGGCTGGAGGAGAAGCACGGCGCCAGATCCCGTCGCAGTTGGCGCAAGCTGCATCTGGCACTGGATGCCGACAGCGGCGAGATCATTGCCCATACCCTGACTGATCAGGACGCTGGCGATGTCTCTCAAGTTGAGCCACTACTCGACCAGATTGGCGGTCCGATCGGACAGTTTACTGCTGACGGCGCCTATGACGGAAAACCGACTTACGACGCAGTCATCGATCATAGCGCTGCCGCCGCAATCGTCATTCCGCCTCGTGCCAACGCGGTCGAACCATTCGACGATAGACCTGCCGGCCAAAGGGACCAGCATATCGCCGCAATCGGCAGAGACGGCCGGATGAAATGGCAGGTCTCCAACGGTTATGGCAAACGCTCGCTGGTCGAGACCGCCATAGGGCGATACAAGTCCACCATCGGGCGGCGTTTGCGGGCACGGTCGCTTCCCGTTCAGAAGACCGAAGTCGCCATCGGCTGCTCCGTCCTCAACCGCATGCTTGCCTGCGCACGCCCGAAATCCGCCCGCCGCAAGGCGGCCACGGCATAGCCTGCCGCTTCAAAGATCGACAGCCGCTCAAGTCCGGACCCATGCACCAACGCCTCAAAAAGCGGGAAGGATCACCAGAACTGGAAAACAGGGGCTAGGATTCGAAGCGAAATAAGCCCCTCAGGGGGACAACATTGCAGGCGATCTCACAGTCAGGCTCTTTCCACAGCCCGACTCGCCCACGATGCCGAGAACCTCACCCTGGGCCAAATCGAAGCTGACGCCATCGAGCACGGGAATGACCCCGCCTCGACGTAAGGCAAGCGAGACCGAGAGGTCGCGAACGGAAAGGAGCGACAAGTTGTCATACATGATCGACGAACGGATAGGACGTGGCGGTCGGGGCGTGCCGGTATGGCAGCGTCTTGAGGTCCGCTGGCCCCCAATCGGGCGTGTCGATGATGACGATCTCCTCTGCCAGAGGCTCGTAGACCGCCAGGAAGTGGGTCTTCGAGCGAAGCACGATGATCGCGAAGTCCTGCGCCCGCATACCAAACTGTATGAACGGGTCCTCGTCGATCGCCGTGGCAGGATTCGTGGTGACGCTCACGATGATGCCTCCGATGTCAAGCACCGCGGTCGGACCAAGGTCGACTTTGGCGCCGCGACCCATCGGACCGGTCACTGAATAGCGCTTTTCGCCCGCCTGCAGAATCCTCGCCTCGACGGGGATCGGCCCTCCCGACCTTGGCGACGAGCGGCCACCAAGATTCAGGTGAATGGTTTTTCTGACGCCGGCCTCGCATGCAGCGGCTGCGCTTTGGGGGTCCCAGAGGAAAGGCACAGCGGCGTTGCTCGCTCCCCTGCGGATTAACTCACGCAGCACGTGAGTGGAATCATTCATCCGGTCGGCATGCTCGAGCAGGACAACCGGCGCTTTGGCCGACTTTGCCCGTTCGAGCCCGTAAGCCACCCCATCCTCCAGATTTCGAACCAGTCCAGGAATGTGGAGCTCACGACGGGCTTGGCATATGCTGTCGCTGAGTTCAATTGCAGTTCGCTCGGCAAGACTCCGGTCGCCATCGGCAACGACGACGACGGAGAATCCGCAGTTCGGCACGTCTGCATAAGAGAACCCGGCAAATATCGAGATGTCCAACAATCCGGGAGTGGTGTGGGGAAGTTCGACCGAGCGGGCGACGAAACTCGAAAGCGGGTGCAAAGTCGTGGCGCTGAAAATACTCGGAACCATGACACCTGGTCGGGCGATCGCCGTCACGGGATTGATCTCTCGTCGCAAGGTCCTGAAGAGGCATTCCGCCGCTCGCCTGCCGGTGTCACCCATGTCGATATGGGGAGAATAGTGATAGCCGAAGGTGGCTGTAGCATCGGAGATCGTGGATGCATCAAGATTGCCGTGGTAGTCGAGCGCGAGCATGATCGGAACGTCCGGTCCGACCGCGTTGCGTACCAGGCGCACCATGTCGCCGTCGGGGTCGTGGCGCGTCGGAGTTGTACATGCCCCGTGAAGATCGAGGAGAACGCCGTCGAGCGATCCGCCGTGCGCTCTCAGCCCGTCGACAATAACTTGGCAATAATGGTCGAACGCGTCATCTGCGGCGGGCGTGGTCGCGTCGCCTGACGTCCAGACAATCGGCACCATCTCGGTGCCTTCGCGGTCACAGATGTCGATGAAGCCGCCCAGGACCGTCTCCGTTCCGCGGTGACGGCCCACCATTTCGCTTCCTCGCGACTCGTTGCGCTTGAAATCCTCCAGGGTCATTAGATTCGGCAGGAAACTGACCGATTCAAGGAGGAATCCCGCGATGGCTACTTTCAT